>CAXBMX010000047.1:0-32798 GCA_963977055.1 uncultured Verrucomicrobiales bacterium | reverse complement strand
CTGGGATTGTTGGCACCTCCGCTGGGATTGTTGGCACCTCCGCTGGGATTGTTGGCACCTCCGCTGGGATTGTTGGTAGCGCCGCTGGCTTGGGTGCCTGCGCCCGCGGAGTCGATACCGGAACGCTCGCAACCGGCAAATCACCAGCAGCTCCGGCCGCCGTCGAAATCAAAGAGATCACATCATCAATCGAAGCCTCACCGATCGCCTGAATAGCCTTAATCGCTCCGATCTCAAAATGAAGCTTTTTATTGGGAGCCCACTTCATTCGAGCATCAGTCTCGGCAAGCAGATCAATAACCTTTAGCAATCGCTGAGTATCGACTCCAGCCGCCTGCTTGATCACTGACTCCCGTATCTCGGATGGCATCTCCCCGGTATCAGCAGAAGGGTCCACCTTCATCACGAGAACCGAGCGAAAGTGTCCGATCAAATCACCCAGCAGTTTCGACAGATCCTTCCCGCCTTCGCTCTGCGCGTGGATAGCTTCCAGCGCTCCCGAATTATCCGCATCCAAAAGCTGACCAGCCAGCGCAGAAATTGCTTCGCCCGAATTGAAACCAAAAATCTCGAGTACGTCCTCCTCTTCAATCTTTTCGCCACAAAACGCCACCAGCTGATCCAGCATCGACTGAGCATCCCTCATCCCCCCTTCGGCCCCTTTGGCAATCGTGAATGCGGCGGCTTCGCTGATCCCAATCCCTTCTTCTTTCGCAACAAACTGAAGGTGCGTAGCGATAATGTCAGTCGGAATTCGTCGAAGATCGAAACGCTGACAACGACTGATGATCGTTGGTAGTATCTTCTGCGGCTCCGTCGTCGCGAAAATGAATTTCACGTGAGGCGGTGGTTCCTCCAGAGTTTTCAGCAAGGCATTGAAGGCTGCTGTGGTCAGCATGTGAACCTCGTCAATGTAGTAAATTTTAAACTGTCCGGAACTGGGCGCAAATTTTACCGTATCCCGAAGTTCTCTGACCTGTTCTACCCCATTGTTGGAGGCTCCATCAATTTCCAACACGTCGAGGCTGTTTCCTTCCGCAATCTCCTGGCAGAGCGGATGATCTGGATCGAAATCGGCACTTGGGCCACCTGGACAGTTCAACGCCTTCGCCAAGATCCTTGCCGTGGACGTCTTGCCCGTTCCTCGTGGTCCTACGAACAAGTAGGCGTGCGCGAGACGATTCTGCTCGATCGCATTTCGCAAAGTCTTCACGACATGGTCCTGTCCCAGAATGTCTTGAAACGTTCGGGGTCGATACTTGCGGGCAAAAACCTGATAGGTGGCGGTCACGGCAACACTGTAGATAAGAATTGCAGAAGGAAAATGAAGAATCAGAGAAATTTGCGCCGAATGATCACTTTGTCGCTACAACAGCACTCCGATGACGCTTAAAACGCTCTAAGGTATTCAACCGTTCCTCTCCGTGGTCCGCCATCGGGAGTGGATAATCAGGGCTCAATCGCTCATCTGGAGGTGGAGGCTGATAAAAACGCCGCGGCTCCACCTTTTCCAATTCAGGCAGCCAGCGCTTGATGTATCTCCCCTCCGGATCATAGCGCTTCGTCTGAGACCAGGGATTCTGAATCCGAAAATATGGCGCTGCATCGGCCCCTGTCCCGGCAGACCACTGCCATCCGCCATTATTGCAGGCAATCTCGCCATCAAGAAGGTATTGCATGAAATGCTGCTCCCCATGCCGCCAATCCACGTGGAGATCTTTAGTCAAAAACATCGCGGTGATCATACGAACCCGGTTGTGCATGAAACCCGTGGCCGACAATTGCCGCATTCCAGCGTCGACGATGGGAAATCCGGTTCGCCCCTCTTTCCACTTCTGCAACCTGTCCCCATCATCTGGATCGTCCCATTCCAAGCCCCGCCACACGGGATTAAATTCGTATTTTAACACCTCTGGGTAATGACTCAGAATGGCGATGAAGAATTCGCGCCAGGCCAATTGGCGCTGAAAGTTACCGATGGATTCCCGAACAATCCCTGATCGGGCATCCTCCCTCGCTTTTTCGGCGGCATGGAATACCTCCCTCACCGAGAGCGTTCCATACCTGAGGTCTGCGCCCAAATGGGAGGTCGCGTCGGCAAAGGGATCATTCCGGTTCTCGCTATATTCGCCAATCGCACCACCAATTGCGTTCTTAAGCCTAATTCGCGCAGCTCGCTCTCCCGGTTCGCGCAACAAAGCTCCTTCAAATTTCTGCCCCCAAACTTCGGCAGATGGAATCCCGTCACCAATGACTTCATCAGGCGTCCGTAATTCGCTCACAACTCCAACGGGTTCCTCCTTTTCCAGGCCAAACCACTTCCGGGAATAGGGAGTGAATACCTTGTAGGGTCCACCCGATCCCGTCAGGGCCTCACCCGCTTCATGCAACACTGCGTCTTTTGATCCGACGCAATCGATTCCATGCTTCTGACAAACCTTTGCCAGTTTTTCCTCCATGGACTTGCCAAAAGGATCCGGGTCACGATTAAAGAACAAAGCGTCCGCTCCTGATTCACTAATTAGCGTGTCGATCACTTCATCCGCCTGCCCCCTCCGAAAAATCAACCTACCCCCACTGTGCTCCACATTTGCCGCCAATGACTTGAGACAGCCAGCCAAAAACTGCTGCCTCCCTGCGCCCGTCCAGGCATGATCCCCTTTCCAGTCGCTCACCACATACAGCGGAATCACCTCATCGGACACGGCGACAGCTCGTGATAGCGCCGTATTATCAGTGAGGCGCAAATCGCGTCGAAACCAATGAATAACTCTTCGATACTTCGCCATAAAACTCGGGGAGGATACGTCTCAAGCGACCGGCTGGACTGGCTCAATCACCGGCCACTTCATCCCACAGTGCTGACACAACAGGGTTAGGTTCCTCACTCAACCCTGCTAAGTCCATCGCCGCGAGATTCGAATAGAGTTCTTCCCGGCGATCCATTCCTCGTTTTGCTGCCCCATTCGCAATAATCTTAGCCTTTTCTCTTACAGCACCAATCGCTATTTCATTTTGATCCAAACTGAGTTCACCACCAGAAATAAGCTTCAACAATGCCAGAATCCGATATCGATCCATTGCCGGAACTTGCATCGAAAGCTGATCCGAATGCCCTCCATGTTTCTCAACCTGAGCTTCACCGGGCACTAGTCCCACTGCCTCATTCCTACAAATTCGAAGCCACAACTCGAAATCCTCACACACTCGGAAACGCGGATCAAATCCACCCGAAAGGTCCCAGAGATCACGGCGAATCATGACACAGGAAGGGCCAATCACACATCGCTGACAAGCAGCCTCAAAAACATCCCCTTCCCCGGGCTCCCAATGGGCGGGCTTTCCAATCGCTTTGCCCTCGCGAATCCAAGTTTCCCTCACTTGAGAAATTCGAGTGTCAGGATTCTGCCGATGCCAATCCGACTGCGATTTGAGTTTATCAGGCAACCAGACATCGTCCGAGTCGAGAAAGGCAATCCAATCAGCATTTGATTGACCCACTCCAAAGTTTCGAGCTGCTGCAGGCCCTTTGTTCTCCGACAAAGTGTTCCACTGGCAGCCATGATCCTCTGCCCATTTCCGTATCTCCAACAAATCCTGAGTTGAACCGTCATCCACAATCACGATTTTTGATGCTGACCACGTCTGCTCCAAAACCGAAGTAACGGCCCTCCTCATGCATTCGCTCCTGTTATATACAGGGATAACTACCGCAATCTCCATTTCGAATTGTTTCACCTTGCCACTTGAATGCGTCTCCCATTCAACTATGTGATAGTGCCTTAGATCATGAGCGATTCCAGTAACGATTTTTTAGATCAACACCCCGAATCAAGTGAGAAATCAAGCCTCCCTGACGGAGTTCCGAAGCCACCGCTTCCTGCCCCCAATCTGAAAGACCTCACTGAGACCGGGCCGACCTACGTCACTGATAGCCCTGGTCAAAAGAAAACCCGAAGTCATCCAACTGATGCCTACCCTCCACTCAAAAAGAGACGGGCCTGTGTAGGTGCTTGTGGTTGTCTGGCTGTAGCCGCAACCTTAATCTTTCTCATGGTCGCCCTGATCGTGATTGTCTCATGCTTTGGACCAGGACGCCCTCTTTTTGACGACTACGAGATCGTCAATCTAGATGAAACAAACAAAACCATTACCGAGGCACCGATTGAACCGACCTACTACATTGGGCAAAACATTTCTTATCTCGCCCCCGTAACGAAAGTTCCTATCGCGATTTTTGGAACCGATGTCGTTCTCGCCGGAGACTTCCACGAAACAATAACTGTGACGGCTTCCAAAATCACCGGAAGGCCCACCGCCCGGTTTGCCAAAGACCTAGTGCTCTATACCAAACAGTTCACAAACGACGGAATCCTCTTGAAAGGTGAACGCAAAGGCATTGTCATAAAGCTCACTCCTTAACCCCTACCGATATGGTCGAAATCAACGCTGCCTACGAAGGCACTCTCCGCTGCTCTGCTACTCACGGACCTTCTGGCTCCAACTTGGAAACGGATGCCCCGGTCGACAATCACGGACGTGGTGAGCGCTATTCACCAACTGATCTGGTCGCGACTGCTCTCGGCACCTGCATGATGACCATCATGGGCATCTACGCACAACGCCATGAAATCGATCTAACCGGAACAAAAGTTCGCGTGGAAAAACACATGACTCCCGCTCCTCCCAGAATGATTAGTAGACTGCCCATTCATATCACCGTGCCACTGCCGGAAGATCATCCCCACCGCAGGGCCATTGAAAAAGTAGCCGTCAATTGTCCAGTCCACCTCTCGGTCCACCCTGACATCGAAAAGCCAGTCATCTTCCTCTGGGAAGGCTGAATCAGCTATCGGCCTGACTTCACGCCATGATTTCGTGGATCGGCTCTGCGCCTTCCACTCCGACCAGCTTCTGGTCCAATCCGCCAAAGAAGTAGCTAAGATTGTTAGGTTCCAAGCCCATCAGACTGAGGATGGTCGCATGGAGATTTTTTACCTCGTAGCGATTCTCCACTGCCATGGATCCTAATTCATCGGTCTGCCCGGTGGAGACGCCACCTTTGATGCCACCTCCTGCCATCCACATGGTAAAGCCATAGCTGTTGTGGTCGCGTCCAGTGCCTTGAGCATACTCTGCCGTCGGCTGTCGACCAAACTCACCGCCCCATACCACTAATGTGTCGTCGAGCATACCCCGGCGCTTCAGATCTTTGAGCAAACCAGCAATCGGTTTATCCGTCGCCCCAGCGTGATGATTGTGGTTCGTTTCAAGATCTCCGTGAGCATCCCAGTTATCGTCATTGTGAGCGCCACCCGAATAGAGCTGGATGAACCTTACCCCACGCTCCACAAGGCGACGTGAAAGCAGACATTTCCGCCCAAAATCAGACGTTTCAGTCCGGTCCAATCCATAAAGCTCCTTCGTTTCCTCTGACTCATCATCGAGGTCGATTGCTTCCGGGGCCGTCGCCTGCATTCGATAGGCCAGCTCATAGCTGGAGATTCGTGCCGCGAGATTCGAGTTGTCATACCGCGGCGAGAGATGCCCGGAATTGAGATGATTCAATGAATCAATCAGGATGCGCTGCTCCTTCGCATCCATTCCATTAACGTGATTCAGATTCAAAATAGGGTCTCCCTGCGAACGGAATACCGTCCCCTGGTAACTCGCGGGCATGAACCCTGATGTCCAGTTCTTCGCTCCTGAAATCGGCCCGCCACTCTGATCCAGCATCACCACGTAACCAGGCAAATTCTCATTTACCGAACCCAGCCCATAATTGGCCCATGAGCCAAGCGACGGGTGACCACTGATGAGTGATCCGCTATTCATCATTAGCAAAGCCGATCCGTGAATCGGAGAATCCGCTGTCATCGAATGGACAAAGGCAATGTCGTCGACACAGCTCCCCACATTAGGAAATAGGTCTGACACGTATTTACCGCACTCGCCGTATTGATTGAACTTCCATTTCGGTTCGACAATCCGGCCCTCGTTCTTTTTCCCGCCCCGCCCAAACGTCTTCACCTCGATCGTCTTCCCGTCCATCCCCACCATTGCTGGCTTATAATCAAAGGTATCGATATGGCTTGGCCCGCCATACATGAACAGGAAGATCACGCTCTTCGCTTTGCCGTTTATCATGGGGGCCTGAGGAGCAAGCGGGTTCGGCGAAGACACTGCCCCCTGAGCCGAATTAAAGAATCCTTCCTGTCCTAACAGTCCGGTAAGCGCCAAGGCAGGAAACCCGCCTCCTACTGTCCCGAGAAACTCACGTCGATTGACATTCCCGCAAAATGATCCCTTTGCTTTCTTTTTCATCATTCAGTCCAGGTAAACAAACTCATTCAAATTCAGTGCCACCAATGCGATTCGGTTCAAAGCCTCATCAGGTGTCAGCTGAATTTCACTCTGCAAGTTTCGGTACAAATTGACCAATTCAGCGACCTCGTCGGCTTTCGGAGGGCGCTGTGTCACCAGGCTCAATCCGAAGGAAATCTGATCCTCAATCTGGCTTCCCGCTTCCCGCATACGATCAGCAAAGAGCACCGCTTGTTCGTTGATGAATCTTGAATTCAACATCGTCAATGCCTGAGTAGGAACAGTTGTGGCAAACCGAACCGCGCAGGCTGTATCGGTAGCAGCCTGATCAAAGTCTGCCAGCATCTGATGCCGCAAACTGCGTTTCACATGCACATAAATTGACCGACGAAAATGATCTTCTTCGTTCTTCGATATCGGCCACCCCTTGCCAGGTCTCGAGGCAGTCGCCAACACTTCAGGGGGCAAAGGTGGGTATACCCAGTTCCCGTGCGAATCCATATTCAGTTTTCCAGACATGGCCAATACACTGTCCCTCAACTCTTCGGCGGTCAGCCGTCTCATTGAGAACCGCCACAGATTCTCATTCTGAGGATCAGCCGCGATATTGGCGCTGTTTGGCTCCGATGAAAGCCGGTAAGTCCGACTGGAAAGAATAAGCCGGTGCATCGCATTGATATCCCAACCACTTTCAATGAATTGCACCGCAAGCCAATCCAACAACTCAGGGTGAGTTGGTTTTTCGCCCAACTTCCCAAAATCAGATGTACTGGAAACGATGCCACGACCAAAGTGGTGCTGCCAGATCCGATTAACCATGACCCTTGCAGTCAGAGCACTACCGCCCCCAACCATCCACTCCGCCAGGGCGAGCCGCCTGCCCGAAGAAGTTCGATCATCTTTCTTGATAGGAACAGCGTTCGCAGGCTCGGGCTCAGAATTGGCACTGGCTAACACCGCAGGGAAAGCCGCGATGACTTCTTCGCCGAGAGCATGCGCGCTTCCCCGTAAATGGATATTCAAGGGAGCCGGATTGGGCCCTTTTTCCGTCACGACATTCAGCGGCTCTCCAACATTCTTCTTCCTCCATGTCGCGATTTCTTCCGCAACATCTCGATACTCAGCAATCAGATCACGCCCCGTCTCAGCCTTGATTTTCTTCCCGATTTTTTCGGCTTTGGGCCTTGAAACAAACTGGTTAACTGACTGAGCCGAAGCGCCAGTTCTCAAGGCAAGGTCGACATACTGTCCCCCACTACTCTGCTGGCAATGCACCGCAATTACGTTTTTCCCGGTTTGCAGGGAATCAACCGCAGCGGCCCCTAACAGAATCTCCTCATAGTCTTTGGTATAGCCTTTTGCCTCATAAATGAGGGCACCGTTAAGATAGATTTTCACCGCTTCATCGTGATACAAATCCAGCGCCAGAGAATCGGGCAATAGCTTCAATCCAAACTGAGCCCGCATCCATATCTCTTTGGTATCCCACTTTGAATTGATCAGTGCCTTTGGCGGATTGCCCGCTCCAAACCCGCTATTCCCTTTGTACCAGGCCTTATTGACAAACCCGACATCAGCCCAATCGCCGGACGGCTTGGAGGTTGTGTAGTTCCATATCACTCCCCCGCTCCGGGCATCATCGATAAAGGTGAGAGGCTCCTCACCGCCTTCAGAAAAAAGATCATTGTTCGTCAGATAAGCGGTCAATTTTCCATCAACTTCTTCGCGCTTTTCGCCAAGTTGACTTAGCTGATTTGCCCGCTTCTTTTCAAAGGCCACCTTTTCCTCCTCAGCCGCCCAGGACACTATCGTTCCCTCTGTTTTGTAGTGGGTTACTCCATGAAATAGCGCCATGAACGAATAGAAGTCCTTTTGAGAAACGGGATCGACTTTGTGGTCGTGGCAACGGGCACAGCCAAGTGTCGTCGCGAGAAAAGCTTCACTCGTTACCTGCACGTTGTCGGCCAACACGTCATAGACATGCTGACGGCGATCCGCCGGCTCATCGTCCCACTGCATGAGACGGTGATAACCAGTTGCAATCATCGACTCCATCGTCGGATCGGCAATTTCGTCGCCCGCGATTTGCTCGATCAAAAACTCGTCATACGGCTTATTCCTATTGAAAGCATCAATGACGTAGTCCCGATACCTCCAGATATAGGGCTTTGTATTGTCCCGTTCGAATCCATTCGATTCAGCATAGCGCACTACATCGAGCCAGTGTCTCCCCCATTTTTCTCCATACTGAGGCCGGGAAAGCAAATCTTCCACCGCCTCTCGATACGCTCCCTCAGGGTCCCTCTCACTCGCGGTGACGAATAGATCGACTTCAGCTGGAGTCGGCGGCAGCCCAATCAGATCGTAAAAGAGACGGCGTATCAAAACGCCCGATTCTGCCAGTGAATTTGGAACCAAATTACTGGAGTCAAGCCCGTCCCTGACAAAGGCATCAATCCCGTTCCCTGACCAGTCTTCATCTTCAGCTGAAGGAGGAGCCTCCGCCGAAAGTGGGCGATAGGCCCACCACTCACGGTCGCTTTCGGTGACAGTGAAACTACGGCGAACGACAGCCTCACCCTTGATTTCTAATGAGGGATCATAGATCGCACCCATCTCAATCCACTTGGCTAACACCGAGATCTCCGAATCCGGCAGCTTTGCTTTTGGCGGCATCTGATGCTCATCATCCTGGTAGCTCAACATCTCGAGCACGAGGCTTGCCGCCGGGTTCTCCGCATCAAATCCTGAACCGAGATCGCCCCCTTCCAGTAATCCATCGCGACTGGTGATTCGAAAATGCCCCTTCAGCTTTTCTCCTCCTCCGTGACAGTCGAAACAGCGCTGTTCCAAAATGGGGAACACAGATTCAGCAAAGAATTTTTGCCCATCTTCTTCTTCCGAGGCAAACATAGATCCCAGCATCCCAAATAGAATTAAGGCGCCTTGGAAAAACCATCTGGACCAAATTGTTTTCTTTTCTGGAAATAGGCTCATCAATTTCTAATCACAAGGTAACACGTCGGGCCTATCGATATTGGCTAGACCGCACGCTTTTTTGTAAAAATACGTCATTTTGGCTCAATTCTGCATCACGTAATGACGTGGTTCACAAAAAAGTTATCGAGTCATTCAGACCAAAACAGCAGACTTCGAAATTCATCTTCACAACCCACGGCCCTCTTAAAACCAGTAAGCCAATTCTTGAAATGATCGGGCATTGCCAATCCCACCTTGAAAAAGTAGCCTGACACCATGCCTTCTTCAGTGACAGGAGCCACAGGCCATTCCTCCGGTTGGACTCCCCCCTCCATTGAGGAACTTCAGGCTCTACTGCCCCAATACGAAATCGAGTCCCTGATCGGTCGTGGCGGGATGGGATGGGATCGGTCTACCGGGGCATGCAGCCTGCCCTGGAACGGCCCGTCGCCATCAAGATCCTGCCCGAGTCACTCGTCACCGAGGAAGACGAACACAATTTCGTCGAACGATTCCGTCTCGAAGCCAAATCCATGGCGGGCCTCGACCACCCTGCCATCATTTCCGTCCACGACTTCGGTCAAACCAGCGAGGGCCATCTCTACTTTGTCATGGAGTTCATCGATGGCATGGACATCCACAAATACATTCAGATGAGTGGGGGCAAGGTCGATCCCGAACACGCGGTCGCCATCGTTTCCCATGTGCTGGATGCTCTCGACTACGCTCATTCCAAAGGCATCATTCACCGGGACATCAAACCCGCCAATGTCCTCATCAATCGCGAAGGCAAGGTCAAGATCGCCGACTTCGGCCTCGCCAAGAATATCGGTCTGGAGGGAGAGCCACAGGACACAGGGCTCACCATGACCAACGTCGCTCTGGGCACCCCTGATTTCATCGCCCCGGAGAGCCTTGATCCCGACGCCACCCCCGATGGACGCGCCGACCTCTACGCGGTCGGGGTGATGCTCTATCAAATGCTTACCGGTAAATTGCCACGCGGCATCTTTGAACTTCCCAGCGAAGAGAACGCCGAGCTCGACGCCCGCTTCGACGACATCATCACGCTCGCCTTGTCAAGCAACCCGGACAGCCGCTACCAAAGCGCTACCGAGTTTCGATCCCAATTGGATACCCTGCAGTCCGCTCCGGTGACGAAGATCGAGCCGGAGCAGGAGTCCGCCGCCGTCACCCCCGCCGGCGAGCAGTTTGACTTCACCGAACCGGGACTTCGGAAATCTGCATCCGCACGTAAGCACGCTCCCGTGCCGGCGCGGAAGAAGAGTTCTGCTGGTCCGATGATCGGAGCGGTGGCCGCAGCGGTGGTTGTGGGAGGGCTGGCGTTCTGGTGGATTGTGAATTGGGACCCTGACAAGGAATTGCCGGGGCCCACAAAAGTGGCGGCCAATGAGAACTCCAATTCCAAGACTGCGGAAGAACCACCATCCGGAGAAAAGACGGATCCGTCCCAGGCATCAACTAACCTGTTTGTTCCGGTTTCGGAGGATCATGTCATTCCGCCGAAGCCCGACACTGCCTCGGGCCCCTTACCTGACGCGGTGGTTCCCGAGACCAAAACTCCCGACAACTTCCCGTCATCTAATCGTGTCGACGGCCTCGTAGCGAATGGGGAATGGCAAAATGTCCTCCATCTCCTGGCCGCGCGCTCTCCCTCCAAAAGGGGCACATGGAGTTTCAAAAACAATGAACTCCATTGCACTCAAGTTGGACTCAACTCTTCCATTTCCATCGTATCAGAGCCATTGGACTCCTATGAAGTGAGGTGTCGCTTTCGTGCTGTCGACATTGATAATATAAGCTTTTTTCTTCCCACTGGCACAGGAGCAACCGGATTAAAACTGGAAGACTTCGGAAACCTATCCGGCCTTCATGTCTACGCGGGAAAACGCCGTCCAAACGCCAGCTACCAAGCGAAGGCGACACCAATTAGCGACGGGAAGATCCATGATGTGAGAATCCAATTGTCCAAGAACTCTATTTCAGCCGAGTTGGACGGTAGCCAGATCTACAAATTCGCCGTGCCGGACTGGTCGAAGGCGCAGTTCATGAGTGGCTATCCGATAACCCAGCCCGTTGCGCTCGGTTTGGGGGCCAACAAGGGGCATGTCGAATTTCACTCTTTCGACATTCGAATTCCATCGAATCACCCAAATGCTCCGACCGGAAATGCTTCTCCTGGTCTTTCCCATGAAACCCAATCGATCCCATGCCCCAACCTTCCCGAGGTCCGCTCGCGAGTCACCAACTACCAGCAGACCCGCCGGACCCAACTCGTCGAACTGACCTCAAAATACCAAACTGCCCTTAAGTCCGCCGAGGACGCAGCGATCAATTCCGGCGAACTCGATCCCGTTGAGGCCATCCAGGCGGCGATGGCACGGGCCGACGAATTCGCCGCAGTCATCCACGATCTCCCCACCCATGAAACCGTTCAACCTCTCCCCTCTTTACCGCCACTCGAAGCGAACGCACCGGAGTCACTGGAAAAACTGCGTGGCATCTTTGACGCCCAGGTCGCGAAGATCGAATCGAGTTTGCTAACCCTGTTGGATCAATCTCTTAAAGGGGTTCAATCCGACTTGGTCAAAAGGGATGGCATCGAAGATGCCCAAGCTGTGGAGAACTATCGGAGCGCTCTGAGGAATCCATCTCTGACCACCACAAATCAGGCCCGCGTTAAAGAGGAGGCCAACCAACTCTCAGGTGCTGCGGCCACCAAGGATCGTCCTTTCGTGAACAGCCTCGGGATGCAATTCGTGCCCGTTCCAGAGACAAGTGTATTGTTCTCGATCTGGGAAACGCGTGTTCGAGATTATCAGCGCTTCGTCCAGGCCTCTGGGCGCTCCTGGAGTCCGCCGGGATTCGCTCAGGACGAAAATCACCCCGCTGTGAACGTCACCTTCGAGGACGCCGAATCTTTCTGCCGATGGCTGACCAAACTCGAAAAAGACTCCGGAACACTTCCCGCCTCCGCCTCCTATCGCTTGCCTACAGATCATGAGTGGAGTTGCCTTGCAGGGATAGGCAACAGAGAGGATCCAAGCCAACCGCCCATCCAGAAGAGCCAGTGGGAAGAAGGCGAAGGAACATATCCCTGGGGAATGTCCGATGAGCCACCCGTCGGTTTCGCCAATTTCCGGGGAATCGACCGCGACGCTTTCGCAAACACGGCACCGATTGGAAGTTTTCCTCCATCCCCTGTCGGAGCCTTCGACGTCTGGGGAAATGCCTCCGAGTGGTGCTCCGACTGGCTCGATCCAAACAAACGCCAAACGCGAGTCATTCGGGGAAATGGTTGGGATAACTGGGGCCCTATCCGAACAAAAGAATTTCGCGGCCCCTTCGGTGGAAAGCCGTTGCCAGGGGGAAAAGCGGAAGCAGTTGGTTTCCGATGTGTTCTCGATTTGGGGAAAGCCATTTCAGGAGCGAACATCGAGAATAGTGAATGGACCGACCTCATCGCCGGCATCGACACCGTCCGCGATCGCTCGACACGCGCCGGCTGGAAGCCAAATGAAATTCGATGGGAGAAACGAAACGGTGAACTCCTGTTTCTGGACTCTGTCTCCACGGGTGAGATTTACCTCCCTGGCACTGAGAATATGGAAAATTTCGAACTCCGCCTCGCCTTCACCCGCGACACCGGCACCCCGGGAATCGACATCAAGGTTCCTGTTCCCGGCGGCGCGACGATGATCTGGATCGGTCACGGAGATGTGACCCGGCTCATCGCAAAACCCGGTCAGATACTTCCCTCCGTGAAGCACATCATTCGGAATGGCGAACGGGTCGAGGTCAGGATCGAAGCGAGAACGACCGGGCCCGACAAGGGGATCAAGATGTTTCTTAACGAAAAGGAAGTATTGAACTGGCAGGGAGATTACCGAAAGGATCTCAAGGTCCTGGATGATTATACATCGAAGCAGATGGCTCTCTGGATTTACGGCAGATCAAACCTCAAGCAATTCCGTTTCCACGAATTTCAAATTCGACCACTTCAATGAACCTCGGATTTGGTTTTCCTCTTCGTAGGCTGGCTTTCCCTTTCATGCACCCCATCCCTACTTGCCAGAATCCGATCGACTGACTAGCCTCACACCATGTCGTCATCCCTGACAGGCTCAACAGGAAACAACTCCGGCTGGGCGCCTCCCTCCGTCGAAGAACTGCAGCAACTTTTGCCGCAGTACGAGATCGAGTCCATTCTCGGGAAGGGCGGCATGGGAGCCGTTTACAAAGGAAAGCAGGCAGCCCTCCAGCGCCCCGTCGCGATCAAAGTCTTGCCGGAAACGCTCATCGAAGGCGACAACGACCACCAGTACGTCGAGCGCTTCAAGCTCGAGGCCCGGGCCATGGCAAATCTGGATCATCCAGCCATCATTTCCGTCCACGATTTCGGACAAACCACAGCTGGCCACCTCTACTTTGTGATGGAGTTCATCGATGGGATGGACATTGAGCAATACATCACCGCCAGTGGCGGAAAGGTCGACCCCGAGCATGCCGTCGCCATCGTTTCTCACGTGCTGGATGCCCTGGACTACGCCCACTCGCAGGGCATTGTTCACCGCGATATCAAACCAGCCAACGTTCTCATCAACAATGTCGGTCGCGTCAAGATCGCCGACTTCGGATTGGCCAAAGAATTCGGAGGAGAAGATTCCGCAGAACTGTCAGGCCTCACCATGACGAACATGGCCATGGGCACACCGGACTACATTGCCCCGGAGGCACTTGAAACCGATTCGAATCCCGATCATCGCGCTGATCTTTACGCCGTTGGGGTGATGTTCTTCAAAATGCTGACTGGCAAGCTGCCCCGGGGGATGTTCAAACTCCCCAGTGAACAGATTGCAGGTCTCGATGAACGCTTCGACGACATCATCGCCCTCGCGATGGAAAGCGAACCGGACGGCCGATTTCAAAGTGCGAGCGAATTCCGCTACAAACTCGACGAACTGCAAAGTGCACCTGTCACCAAGATGGAAGCGCAACAGGACTCCGGAGAAGTATCCCCCGCTGTTTCCGGGCGCGTCGTCAGAGGAAGGGCGGCAACTGCACCGAAAACAAAGGACCCCGCGAAAAAATCTCCGGTAATTTACGTTGGTATCACGATAGCCGTTCTGATCGCGGCGGGAATATTTTCGCTGAACTTCTTCGGACCCAAACTCGATCGAGAGAGTTTTCCTCCTCCGGAGATTGGCAAAACAGCTTTGGTGGTAGCGCCCGCCCAAACACCTTCCAAGTCGCCCCTTCCTGCCAAAACACCAACCATCCAGCCCGAGCCATCGAAACCCGAATCCACCCCGCAACAGGTATCCAACCAACCCGATTTACATTCTACAACAAAAGCCCCCATCACCCCAAATCCCCGCATAGACAACAGGGAACGGGTCGACGGTCTCGTGGCGAACGGTGAGTGGATTGATCTGTTGCCTGCAATCGGCAACGGCTTGCAGTCTCAAACGAAAGAACAATTGGGAGTCAGAGGAAAAGTTCAATACGCGGAGCAGGTTCTCACCATGATTGGTGGCAGCAGTAATGTCGGAATGGCAATTCATTCGGCACCGTTGGCGGAATACTCTGTTCGGATTCGTTTTCAATCTCAAAAGGCAAACAGCTTCGTGGTTCTTCTTCCAACACCAAGTGGCGGCATGGGTTTCGGTTTCAACTACCGCAACAAAGATATGGGCTTGTTTGATTCAAACGATGTTGATTTGGCAACCGTCCTATCGAGCCGCAAACCTCTGCCACCGAACCTACTCCTTGGTGAAGAACAGGAATTAATCGTCTCCGTTCGCCGCGACGGCATCTCCGCGACTCTCGATGGTCTGGCCATTTACGAGTGGACCAACACCGATTGGTCAGCCGTCGCCCAACCGCACTTGTGGACACCCGCCCATCCCGTCTCACTGGGAGTGGGAGCTAATAGTGGAACAACTGAAGTGACCGCATTCGAGGTTCGGGTTTCATCCGGAACCTCACCCAATCCTGCCACCACTCAATCACCAGAATCTACCAAGATCATCGTTCCTGACATCCCCGATCTTCACTCCCGCCTCTCCTCCTACCGGCAGTATCGTAAACAGACCATCGGATCCCTCATCTCCGGCTATCGAAAATCGCTGACACGGGTAAAGGAAACAGCGATCAGTGCTGGCGACCTCACCGGCGTCGAACAGGCCGATCGGGAAATCACCGCTCTGGGAACTTACTCCACCGAATTAGGCATCTTACTGAGTCAGGAGGAAGTCAAACCCTTACCGCTTCCAGGAGCCGGAAGCCCATCTTCAGTGGGAGCCGAGCTCCTCAGAACCAAGTTTCTTAAAAGCCTGACTGACGCAGAAACTGACATGCAGTCTAAACTCGATCAGTCCCTCGGAATTTGCCAAACCACTCTGACTAAAGAGAATCAAATCGAGTCCGCCAGAGAGGTCAGGGAGTTTCGAAATCAACTGCTGTCGTCACTGCCCCGATCGCCCGAGCAACCGGGTATGCCTCCTGCCGTCAATACTCCTAGCAGCGACTGGATCGACATGATTGCTGCGATCGATCCAAGCCGCGACAAATCTATCAGAAGGCCACTCACGCCCGAATCTAATATATGGAAAAAGGAAAACGGAGAACTCGTATTCCCTACAAATAGAACATCTGGAGAGATCCTGTTGCCGGGCACCGACGGCATCTCTGATTTTGAGCTCAAATTCAGTTTTACTCGGGTATCCGGCGAAAAGGGTTTCGACATCAAGCTCCCAATCCCCACCGGCGGGGCTCCCATTTGGATGGGGAAGGAGGGCTATCGCACGACAATGCACGGTTTCGCAAAAAAAGAGTCGGTCGAATATGAAGACTTCCTCATCGAGGACGGCAAAAAGGTCGTTGTCGTCCTCACCGCCAGCTGCACCGGTTCCAATCCCGGCATCACTCTCACCGCTAATGGTAAGCAATTGATCGACTGGAAGGGGGACTACCGAAAACAGTATCCGGTTGTCGATTACAGATCGAAACGCGTCGGATTGTGGATTTATGGCGCGGGTTCTGTTGAACCACCGGCTCACTTCCGATTTCACGAAATCCTGTTTCGGCCACTCAATGAAACCGAAACACGTCCCCTCTCAAACACGTCGAGTGAAAAAGGCTGGATCCCCCTGACGAACGGCAGAAATTTCGAAGGCTGGTCAGGGCCTGATCTCGCCGAGTGGAGCATCGAATCCGGTGGCTTCATTTCATCGCAAGCCAAAGCAATCTCGACCCCGTTTCCCCATCAAGAATTCGAAATGGAAGGTGAATTCTATACCAGCGAAGATGGCAATGGTGGCATCTTTTTTCTCGACTCGAAATCCGGCACCTTTGAACTGGCATTGATCGGTTCAAACATGATTAAAGCGAGAGGAGGTAATGTCTTTACTGGTGGCCTTTTTCAGCTAATCCCGGGAACCGCAGGGAATAGAATTTCACCCAAAACGAATCTTCACAAAGATGATAGTTGGAGCGAATTTCGGCTGCAGGTGACAACCGAGCGGATCACTACCTGGATCAACGGAACTCAAGCACTCGAACATAAACTGGACAAGGTTTACACAGGTACGGCAATACAGCTGCAGGGAGGCCGCCTCGCTGGATCCAAAGTCGGCTATCGCAATCTACGCATCCGCCCGATCTCACCATCTGCCAGTATCCCGGCAACAGCCGTCTCCTCGGACGACTGGATCGACCTCTTCAACGGTCGCGATCTTTCTCAGTGGAAATTCATCGGAGACTCAACCGCTTTTCCCATAGAGGACGGGGTTCTCAAGACCATACTTCAAAGTAAGAGCCCCGCATTCCTCTGCCTGACATTAGGGCAACCAATGCCAGTAATGGTAAAAAACTTCGAAATGCGATTGGAGGTCAAGAGTTCCGGAAAAGCCAATTCGGGCGTCTATTTTCATGTTGATCCGGGACATCTCAAAACTCCTGAAAACCCGAAGAGCGGCCATGAAGTCCAACTTGCGAACATCGCTCCGCCAAACAGTGCCACCGGCAGTCTTTTCAGCGCAGTCCCACCGAAGTTCCAGCTTCAGAATCAGGATGAGTGGTTTCAGATGTACATCAAAGTTGAAGGCCAGAACGTCCGATGCGAAATCGACGGGAAAGTGATCCTGGACTACACCGAATCGCTCAATTCGGCTACCAGACCCGGGCCAAGTCACAAGTGGCTGCGACCGGAGGGCGGCCAACTCGCGATCCAGTCCAACGCCACAACCGGAGCCTGGTATTTCAAGAGCATCCAGTTTCGCCAACTCCCCTAGGATCCTGCCTCGCGCCTTGGCTGAACCGTTCGCATTCACGGGGTTAACTTCATCACTCACCCCTGTTAGGTGAAAATTGGCCGTCACTACGTCATTTACAGCCCCTGTCTCATGGCCTTATTCTAACCCATGATGATTCTCCGCTTTCTATTTGCTTCAGTCCTTGGATTAGGAATCACGTCTTCCCTGATTTGGGCCGACGAAGCAGCCGTTGTTCCATCCGGCAGTATCCTCGCCGGAAAAACCCTTTTCGTCGACAAGGGCTGCTTCCAATGCCATGCCGCGGGCGAAATCAAAATGCCGACATCCGACCTGTCACAAAACCTCATTCTTAAACTGGGTGGGGAATCTCACTCAGCCTGGACCCGTGACGATTTTGCCAGATCCATCATGAATCCGAATCACACCGTGTCGGAAGAATACCGAATCATCATGATCACTCTCGGCGATAAGTTCAAAGCAGAGAACTCCCCCATGCCCGGCTTCAAAGACATCCTGACCGTTTCTGACCTCATTCATCTCACCACTTTTCTCGACAGCCTCAAATAGCAGCCACATCTCCAAATCACTACCACTGAAACCTCATGATTGATCGACGCTCCTTTATTCGCAAATCCGCACTGACCTCAGCGGCTATTGCATCCTCCTCCCCTCTCATCGGGACGGCTGCCAAGGCTGCCGAAAACTCACCCGAAACAGTGGTGAAATCCCTCTACGATTCCCTCACCGATGCCCAACGCGAGCCCCTCGTTTTTGGATTCAACGATCCACTGCGGACTAAGATCTCCAACAACTGGCATATCACCGATCAAAGGATTGGCAACTTTCTCGACGCCGACCAGAACGCGATGGTTCGTGAGATCTTCCTGAAAGCTCACAGCGAAGAATACGCAGAAAAAGTGATCGGTCAGGTGGAGCACGACAGCGGCAAAAAAGGATTTGGGGATAGCTCAATTGCCATCTTCGGCGAACCGGGCACGGATCAGTTTGAATTTGTTCTCACGGGACGTCACACCACTCGACGGATCGACGGAGATTCAGTCAAAGGTAAAGCTTTCGGCGGACCTATTTTCTATGGGCATGCGGCAGGAGATTTTAACGAGGGCCCTCAGCACGAAGGCAACGCCTACTGGTTCCAGGCAAAGAGCGCCAACAAGGTTTACCAGATGCTCGATGGCAAGCAGCGCGAAGCAGCCTTGCTTGAGAAATCACCAGAGGACAATGCCACCGTCATTAAGTTAAAGCGCCAGGCAGGAAACCTTTCGGGTCTATCAGTATCCGACATGACTCCTGATCAGGTGGAAGGCGTCCGAAACGTGTTGAGTGATCTGCTCCTTCCTTTCCGGGAAGTGGACCGCAAGGAATCCATGAAGCTGATCGACAAAGCAGGATTCAACGATCTTCACCTTTCCTTTTTCAAGGACAAGGACTTGGGCGAAGACGAAGTCTGGGACAATTGGAAACTCGAAGGCCCCAATATGGTCTGGTATTTCCGGGGCGCACCTCACGTCCACACCTGGGTAAATATTTCAGATCCTGACGCGCCACGGGATCCGCGATAGCACCCGTTTCGGAAAATCTTCCTGTAGCCGGTCTCTTTGAGGCCGGAAGATGTGTTCGGATATCATAAGACGTTCTCCCCCGAGGTCACAGACCTCGGCTACAGGGCGTTCATTTGATTGGACGCCTTCGTTCCTCTGTAGCCGGTCTCTGCGAGGCCGGGAGGTGTATTCGGATATGACAAGACTTTCATCTCTCATATCTAAGCTGTTTGCAAAATCGATTCCCCATGTGAACATGGCGCGTTAGGTCTTAGTGCAACAACACGTCTTATTCTCCAACGACATGAGCGATTTCAAATACCACAAACCGTTTCCTCTCGGACCCGACAAAACAGAATACCGCCTCGTTTCCACAGAGGGAATCGAGATCTCTGAATTCGAGGGTCGCGAAATTCTCAAGGTATCGCCGGAGACAATCACCCATCTCGCCAACGAAGCGATTCGCGACATTTCGTTCATGCTTCGCCCCAGCCACCTCAAGCAGGTCGCTGCGATTCTCGACGACGAAGAATCGACCGACAATGACCGCATGGTCGCCCTCACCCTTCTCCGGAATGCGGAAATCGCTGCCCGCGGAATCCTTCCCATGTGTCAGGACACTGGCACGGCAATTGTCATGGGGAAAAAAGGCCAAAACGTCTGGACCGGAGGAGGAGACGAAGAAGCCATCGCGGCAGGCATTTGGAAAACCTATCAAGAAGAGAATCTGCGCTACTCCCAGATGACGCCGCTGACGCTCTTTGACGAAAAAAACACCCGCGACAATCTCCCTGCTCAAATCGAGGTCTACGCCACCGACGGCGATGTTTACGAATTTCTATTCGTCACCAAAGGAGGCGGATCGGCCAACAAGACCTTCCTCTATCAGGAAACAAAAGCCCTGCTTTCCCAAGATCGATTCGTCGATTGGGCCGTCGGAAAGATGGCGACGCTCGGTACCTCAGCCTGCCCCCCTTATCACATGGCATTCGTCGTGGGAGGAACCAGTGCCGAGGCAACGCTCAAAACGGTCAAGCTCGCCTCGACTCGTTACTATGACGAACTGCCTACTGAAGGCAGCGATAATGGACAGGCCTTCCGTGATATCGAGATGGAGAAGGTATTGCTCAAGAACGCTCGTGAAATCGGAATTGGAGCACAGTTCGGCGGGAAATACTTCGCCCTCGACGTTCGCGTCATTCGCTTGCCGCGGCACGGGGCCAGCTGCCCGGTTGGACTCGGAGTATCCTGTTCGGCCGATCGACAAGCCAAAGCCAAGATCACGAAAGATGGCGTGTTTCTCGAACAACTCGAAACAAATCCCGGCCAATACATTCCCGACAAGTGGAAAGACCATCAATTTCACGGAGTTCCCGTTGACCTAAATCAGGGGATGGAAGAAACATTGAAGACACTTTCGAAGTACCCGGTCACCACCGCTCTCGAGTTAACTGGCACTATCATCGTGGCGCGTGACATCGCCCACGCCAAGCTTCGCGAGATGATCGAGAATGGGCAGGATCTTCCACAATATTTCAAAGACTACCCCGTCTACTACGCGGGCCCCGCCAAGAAGCCCGAAGGCTTGGCAAGTGGATCATTTGGTCCAACGACGGCCGGACGGATGGATCCCTACGTAGAACTTTTTCAATCTCAGGGCGCGTCCATGGTCATGATCGCAAAAGGAAACCGCAGCCAGCAGGTAACTGATTCCTGCAAACAACATGGCGGCTTCTACCTTGGCTCGATCGGTGGACCCGCCGCCATCCTTGCTCAAAACCACATCAAGAAAGTCGAAGTTCTCGATTTTGAAGAATTGGGGATGGAAGCCGTTTGGAAAATCGACGTGGACCGTTTCCCCGCCTTCATTCTGGTCGATGACAAAGGCAATGACTTTTTCAAAACGATCAAGCCGTGCCCGGTGAGCTGAATCCGTTTACCCATTGACGACTCAAACAGAAATACGCCTCGAAGAACCCGGACGTTTTGGTTCACACGCTGGAACCCTCCCCGATCCTTCGGAAGGTGAAGCCCGCATCCGAATCCGACGGATTGGAGTTTGCGGCACTGATATCCACGCCTTTCATGGACGACAGCCGTTCTTTGAATACCCCAGAATCCTCGGCCACGAACTCGCTGCGGAAATCCTATCCTTGAATGGGAGTTCATCTTTCACTCCCGGCGATCTCGTTGCGATTGAACCCTACCTGAACAGCCCGGATTCCCCTGCTTCAATGAAGGGTAAATCCAACTGCTGCGAATCGCTCCAGGTCCTCGGCGTCCACTGTGATGGAGGCATGCGGCCTGAGATCAATATACCCATCAGCAAGATGCACCGGGCCGCATCGGCATCGGTCGATCAACTGGCGCTCGTTGAAATGTTGGGCATCGGATGCCACGCGGTGAATCGCTCGCTCGCGGGCAAAAACGACAACGCGCTCATTTTGGGAGCCGGCCCCATCGGCCTGAGCACACTATCATTTCTCCAAACCCGAACCCCCAAGGTAGCGATTGCCGATATCGACGAAGGTCGCCTCGGCTTCTGCCGGGACGCATTCGGCGTACAGCACACGATTCAGGTAGAGCCAGGCGAGTCACTGGATAGCGATCTTCGTGATGCTTTCGGCGGACAGTTACCAGATGTCATTCTGGACGCCACCGGAAATCGTGGTTCGATGCTTTCCACTTTCAACATCGCAGCTCACGGAGGACGAATTGTATTCGTCGGGCTTTTTCAGGGTGATGCCGAATTCAACGACCCAAACTTTCATCGCCGAGAGATCACTCTCATGGCGAGCCGAAACGCCGTGTCCAACGAATTCGGACAGGTCATCGCAGCGATGGAGTCCGGAGTCATCAATACCGATCCCTGGATCACCCATCGGCTGCAACTGGAGGAAGTGCCGGATCGTTTCAAGTCCATGATAGTCGATCCCACTTTGAGGAAAGCGGTGATTCATTTGGACTAATATCTGCGACTCCATAGAAAATCTTCCGTGAAAACGGAGGGATTAACGGTTGCGTGCATGACGGGATTTCTCTAAAACCCGCTGCATGAATCGCTTCATTACTATCGTCACTACCGCCCTAATTTCGCTCTTGGCACTCCCTGCCTTCGCCGAACTCAAGCTTCCCTCCATTATCGGCCACCACATGGTGCTGCAGAGGGATCTCGCAGTTCCTATCTGGGGATGGGCTGAGCCCGGCTCTGATGTGGCGGTCAACTTTGCAGGCCAAACGCTGGCCGGCAAAACTGGCGACGACGGCACCTGGGTCGTCAAGCTGGCGCCCCTTTCAGGCTCGAGCCATGCACTCAACATGACGATTGAATCGGGGGCCGAGAAGATCACTCTCTCCAACATTGTGATCGGAGAAGTCTGGGTTTGCTCAGGCCAATCCAACATGCAGTTTTCAGTCTCCCAGGCCTACGATGCGGATTTGGAAATCGCGACGGCCAACTATCCTAACATCCGTTTGATTTCCGTCCCCCAAGTGGGTACCCAGGATCTACAGGATGACTTCGTCGGACAATGGGACATCTGTACGCCCGATACGATCGGAGATTTCTCAGCAGTAGGCTACTCATTCGGACGCCTGATCCACCAAACGCTGGGAGTCCCAATCGGTCTGATCGACAATGCCTGGGGCGGGTCCGCCGCTGAGGCCTGGGTCGCTCGCGAAGTCCTCGAAAAAGATGGTCGCTTCGATGACTACATCGCCCAGTGGGAAGGCACCGAAAAAACCTTCGACTTCGAAAAAGCGATGGAGGAATGGAAAGCAAAAGCCGGCGCAGCCAAGGCAGCAGGCAAGCCGGCTCCCCGCGCTCCCCGTGACTTACTTTCCGGACAGCACCGCCCTGGCAACCTCTGGGCTGGCGTCCTAAACCCCACCATCGGATACGGGATCCGCGGAGCGATCTGGTATCAGGGCGAAAGCAATTCCTCACGCGCCTACCAATATGACGACCTCTTCGGCCTCATGATCAGCGAGTGGCGCAAGGCGTGGAACCAGGGTGACTTCCCATTCTATTGGGTCCAACTGGCCGACTTCATGGCAGAAGCGGATGGGCCTGGAGAAAGCAACTGGGCTGAACTGCGTGAAGCACAGTCCAATACGCTCAGTCTCCCCAACACGGGCCAGGCGGTTATCTATGATGTCGGTGAAGGCCGCGACATTCACCCACGGGACAAACAAACGGTCGGCAAGCGTCTCGCCCGAATTGCTTTGGCGCGCGACTACGGCATGCCATTCGACTACCTGAACCCTTCCTACCAATCCATGAGCATTGAAGGGAATGAGGCCACTCTCACTTTCGACCATGTCGAAAGCACTCTTTACACCTTTGATACCAAAGAGGCCACCGGCTTCACCGTCGCCGGTGAAGATAAAGTCTGGCATTCCGCAACAGGAGCCATCAAAGGAAACGATCAAGTCGTGGTTTCCAGCGAAGCGGTCGCCAACCCTGTCGCCGTTCGCTACGCATGGTCCGACAATCCCGTCGCCAATCTCACCAGTCGCGAAGGATTGCCCGTCGATCCCTTCCGAACCGACGATTGGCCGCAGATTACGGCCCCCGCAACGGACTCAGAGGCGGCTAAGTGATTCCGAATTCATCGCTTTTCGAACTAAGCTCCGCTCATGCCCGATCAGTCGAAGAACCCCTATTATCGAGACGCCTCTCAGGTAGAGGATCCGCCGACCAAGCCTGGCGGCATGTTCAAATACCTCGGCCCGGGGTTCATCCTCTCTGCTTCGATCGTGGGCTCAGGCGAACTCATTGCAACCACAGCACTTGGAGCCGAAGCCGGCTTCGTTGCGATGTGGGTCATCCTGGTGAGCTGTCTCGTCAAAGTGTTCGTGCAGTTAGAATTTGGCAAACATGCGATCCATTCCGGCGAAACCACTTTTGAAGCCCTCAATCAGTTACCTGGTCTCCGATTAGGCAAAGGCAGTTGGGCCACTTGGCTCTGGTTAGTGATGATGCTGGTCAAGCCACTCCAAGTCGGCGGCATCATCGGTGGTGTCGGACTGGTGCTGAATATTCTAGTTCCCTCCGTTCCTGTCTGGATATGGGTCTGCCTCACCGCTCCTATTGTCTCGCTTTTGGTGTTCCGGGGACGTTATGCGTTTATCGAAAAGGTCTCCCTGGTGATGATTGGCCTCTTCGCCATTTTCACGATGGCGTGTGTCATCGGAGTGCAGTACACCGAGTTCGCCTTCACTGGATCTGATATCGCGGAAGGACTTTCCTTCTGGAATGGAATTCCTATCGCCATCATCGGTGTGGCAATCGCCGCATTCGGAATCACCGGCGTCGGAGGCGACGAAGTGATGGCCTACAATTACTGGCTCCTGGAGAAAGGCTATGCTGCGAAAACAGGCCCGTTCGAGGACACCCCGGAATGGAACCGCCGGGCCAGGGGCTGGATCAAAATCATGTACTGGGATGCCTTCCTCTCCATGTTGGTCTACACCTTCATGACGCTGGCTTTCTACATTTTGGGAGCGGCTATTCTCAATGCTCAGGGGCTCCAGCCCCAGGGAATTGATACTGTCAAAACGCTGTCCCGGATGTACACCGATTCACTCGGCAACTGGGCAGAGATCGCCTTTTTAGTTGGCGCGTTTTTCGTTCTCTTCTCAACCCTGTTTTCAGCCTTGGCCGCCTGGAGCCGTCTCTTTTCCGATGCCTTTGGAGCCGTCGGATGGATTGATTTTCAAAATCCCAAGTCCCGCGCCCGAACCATAGCAGTGCTCTCTTTCTTCTTCCCTGTGCTTTGGGCTCTGCTCTATTTTCAATTCGAAGATCCCGTCTGGATGGTTCTGGTCGGCGGCGCCATTACCGCCGCGATCCTTCTCATTGTCGTGGTAGGCGCCATCCACTTTCGCTACAAAAGACTCCCAGCGTCACTCAAACCCTCTTTCGGATACGACCTTGGGTTCGGGATCAGCGTTATCGCGATTGCCATCCTAGCTGGACTTGCCGTCTGGAATTCGGTCCAAAAGTTTATCGGAGTCTGAACTTTCGATCAAACGTTCCTGAACCCCTCGACGAGCCTGATAATTAGGGAGTTGGAGATTTCAATTTTCTTACTTGCCTAAGCATTGGGAGTCTCTCCAAGATGTAAGACTTATGATCAAAGAGTTTAAGGAATTCGCATTCAAAGGGAACCTGGTCGATATGGCCGTGGGGATTATCATTGGCGGTGCTTTTGGAACCGTCGTCAAAAGTCTCGTAGGAGACGTCTTTATGCCAGTGATTGGGCTTCTCACTGGGGGCGTCAATTTTAGTGAGAACTATGCCGTGCTCAAAGGTGATGTCGCCGCTGGAACACCCTTGGCAAAAGCCATGGAGATGGAGGGAGTAAACCTGCTCCCTTGGGGCAATTTCGTCACCGCCTTGATCAGCTTCGTTATTCTCGCCTTTGTTCTCTTTCTCGTAATCAACAAATTCATGGGAGCCCTCAAAAAGGAGGAAGAAGCGCCCGCAGAAGATCCCAAGCCCAGCGAAGAAGTGGTGCTGCTTTCCGAGATCAGAGACCTACTTTCCAAACAATCTTAGCCAAATTTGAATCAAA
Organism: uncultured Verrucomicrobiales bacterium; assembly: GCA_963977055.1. GTDB lineage: Bacteria > Verrucomicrobiota > Verrucomicrobiia > Verrucomicrobiales > DEV007 > Arctic95D-9. Next base: position 7,061 of record CAXBMX010000047.1, on the reverse strand, counting down.
ATTGAGAATATTTACAATTTTTAGCCTCATTTTTGAAAAAACTGTCGACAACTGTCGAAAAAAGCGCTAATTTCAATCAAGTAAATAACAGGTTGTTGTTGGCCTGATGTTTCATTACTTGGTTGTTGTTGTGGGAGAGCGCGAAAGCGCATAACCCAATTAAAAAAACCTCTCCGTCAGAATCGGAGAGGTTTTTTTGTGGATGAATCGGACGACAATCGTAAGGTGGCCCTTCACCAAGTGATGGTCACCCCATGATACTCACTAGGTGACGCCCCTCTCGGAGCGACCAACCAAACCCACCCCCTTTTTCCCAGTGCCGCAGCCACTCACCATTGCCGATCGATCCTTTGAATCCCGTCTCCTGACTGGAACGGGAAAGTTCTCATCTAATGAGTCCATGAGGGATGCCCTCGAAGCATCCGGGACCGAGATCGTTACCGTCGCCCTTCGTCGGGCGGACCTCACGGGGAAGAACGATCCCTACGCCAATATTCTGGAATACATCGATTCCGAAAAATACCTCCTTCTCCCCAATACCTCCGGGGCGATGGATGCCGATGAAGCAGTCCGCCTCGCCCGACTGGCTGCCTCGGCGGGCCTACCCAAATGGATCAAACTCGAAATCCACCCCGATCCGACCTATCTCCTTCCCGATCCCATTGAAACGCTCAAAGCGGCCGAAATTCTTGTGAAGGAGGGCTTCACTGTGCTGCCTTACATCAATGCTGACCCAGTCCTAGCCAAACGGCTCCAAGATGTGGGAACCGCTACCGTCATGCCGCTAGGAGCACCGATTGGCTCCAATCAAGGCATCGAAACTCGGCGTCAGATCGAAATCATCATCGCGCAGGCAAGCGTCCCCGTCGTTATCGACGCAGGGATCGGACGCCCCAGCCATGCCGCGGAGGCTCTCGAAATGGGAGCTGACGCTGTTCTGGTCAATACCGCCATTGCCATCGCAGAGGACCCCGTCACGATTGCCCGTGCTTTTAAAATGGCCGTAGAAGCCGGCCGAATGGCATACGAGTCCGGCGGAATCCATCAGGTTTCATCAGGAGCCAACGCCACCAGCCCCCTGACTGGCTTTCTTTTCTCCGGCGAAAACGCCTGACCTCCAGCTATGAATGATCCGGTGGAACCAGAGCCCACTTTCGTGGACGTTATTCTGCCTTTCCTGAGGTCTGAAGACGAAGAGTTTCAGAAAAAGGCGGTCGCACGGAAGCTGAAAATTCCACCCGTCCGGATCAAGGAGATCAGGTTACGTAAACACTCGGTCGACGCCCGCAAAACCGACATCAAAATCCAGCTTCGCTTCGAAGTTGGAATCGATGCCCCCTTGCCGCCGGAGCCGATCCATGAAATCAAGCTGCCTCGTGTCACCACAACCGACCGATCCGTGATCATCGTCGGAAGCGGTCCGGCTGGAATGTTCGCCGCTCTTTCTGCTATCGAAAAAGGCTGGCGTCCCATCGTTCTGGAACGTGGCAAAGACGCTTCCTCCCGTCGATTCGATCTCGCCCCCATTCTTCGGCACGGCAAGGTCATCGAAGATTCCAATTACTGTTTTGGAGAAGGAGGTGCCGGGACATTTTCCGACGGAAAACTCTACACCCGTGCCACCAAGCGAGGCCCTGTCAAAAAGGTCTACGAAACACTGGTCGCCCACGGAGCACCGACCCGAATCCTGATCGATTCTCACCCTCACATTGGTTCAAACCTTCTCCCCAACGTAGTGAAGGCGATGCGCGAGAGTATTATCGCAGCCGGTGGGGAGGTGCGGTTCGGGGCAAAGGTCACTGACCTATTGATCGAAGGTGCTACCATCCGCGGAGTCACGATAAACGGTGACGAAGAACTCATCGCCAATTCAGTCATCCTCGCCACCGGCCACTCGGCCCGGGATATCTATCACCTCCTTGACCGACACCAAATTCGTCTCGAATCAAAGCCCTTTGCTGTCGGAGTTCGGATCGAACATCCCCAACCGCTCATCGACAGCCTCCAGTATCACTACAAGAGAGGCACCGAGCGCCCTCACTTACTTCCTGCCGCGAGCTACACCCTGGCCACCAAAGTCCGGGGCCGAGGCGTCCACACGTTCTGCATGTGCCCAGGAGGTTTCATCGTCCCGGCAGCGACAGAGAACGACGAAGTCGTCGTGAACGGAATGAGCCTTTCCAAACGTGACTCCCCTTTTGCCAACAGTGGCATAGTGGTGACAGTGGAACCGGAAGACGTCGCGTCGCTAGTCGGCGAACACGGCGTTCTGGCAGGAGTCGCCTTCCAGAGGGAGCTCGAAAAAGCAGCCAAAAAAGCCGGCGGAGGAGGACAGGTTGCTCCAGCCCAACGCTTCATCGATTTCTTGAAAAAAGTCGACTCAACCAATCTTGCCGAAACCAGCTACAAGCCCGGATTGAATCCGGCCAGGCTCGATCAGCTTCTGCCAAAATTCATCTCAGGCCGAATGACCGAAGGGCTCTCCCTCTTTGGAAATCGAATGAAGGGCTACGTCACGGATGAGGCAAATCTAATTGGGTTTGAAACTCGAACCAGCTCACCCGTCCGTATTCCCCGCCACCCTGAAACACTTCAACACCCCGAATTGGCTGGCCTATACCCCTGCGGAGAGGGCGCTGGATTTGCAGGCGGCATCGTCAGTGCCGCGCTCGATGGCATGCGGTGTGCGGACGCCCTGTGACGCTGAGCTGCGGGAAAACACGTATACGCCAGCCCGGGCGGCCGGGTTCCTCTTGCCTGGGGAGCTGAGGTTCCGCTACCTTCGGATCATGCGCGGGTTACTGCTATTGCTCTGCAGCGGGTTGCTGTACGGAACCACTTTCGCCGAATTCCAGGCTGGGACTGCGATCGTCGATATCACACCAAAACAACTTCCTGTGCTCGTTAACGGCGGCATGAGAAGTCGTTCCGTCGATACGATCAATCGCCCCATCAACGCCCGCTCGGTGGCCTTCGCCGATGGCAAAGAAACCCTCGTGATCGTTGTCGCCGACAGTTGTATGATGCCACGCGACCTGCTCGATAAGGCCAAGCACATCGCCTCGGAAAAGAGCGGAGTTCCCACCGATAGGATTCTTATCTCAGCGACCCACACCCATTCGGCGCCCTCTTGCATGGGAGCCCTCGGCACCAACGCCGATCCGGTCTACTCTCTCTTCCTCACCAAAAAGCTCGTCGAGGCCATCCTGAAATCCGTCAAGAATCTGCAACCCGCTCGGATCGGCTGGGGAGAGATCGATGCAGGCGACTACACCGCCCTCCGCCGCTGGGTCATACGACCGGATCGCATCCAGGAAGACCCCTTCGGCAATTTCACGGTGCGAGCCAACATGCATGCGGCGACCAACTGGGACAACGTCATTGGACCTTCCGGCCCCGAAGACCCGATGCTGTCTCTCATTTCGGTCGAAACCATTGACGGCAAACCCCTCTCCGTCCTGGCCAACTTTTCGATGCACTATTTCAGTGACGAGGCGATCAGCCCGGATTATTTCGGCTTGTTCTCCGACGGACTCAAAGAGCGCATCTCTCCTGACAATGATGCCTTTGTCGCCATGATGTCTCACGGCTGCAGCGGAGACATCTGGCGACATGACTACGAAAAATCACCAGACAGGAAAAACAACGCGACCACGATCGAAGAATACACCTCCGACATGATAGATCTGGCAATAGTGGCCCATCGCGACATCTCCTACGAAGTTCCCGAATCAATCAAAATGGCCGAAACCCGCATGACGCTTGCCTACCGGCTACCGGATCAGGAACGCCTCGAGTGGGCAGACCGAATTATTAACGAGATGGTGGGCCGGCCTACCGGGGGCCTGCCTCCCGGAGGCCGCCTGCCGCAAACCAAACCAGAAGTGTATGCGCGCGAGCAAATCATACTCAACGAACTCCAACAGACTGAAGTCGTGGTCCAGGCCCTTCGAATCGGCAGCAACATCGCCATCGCCACCACGCCAAACGAGACATACGCGATCACCGGTCTAAAGATTAAAAACGCCAGCCCGACTCCTCACACCATGGTGATCGAGCTTGCCAACGGTGGCGACGGCTACATCCCTCCACCCGAACAACATCTCCTCGGGGGCTACAACACCTGGCCAGCTCGATCCGCAGGACTGGAGGTGGAAGCGGAGCCCAAGATCACCGAAACAGCGATTCAGCTTTTAGAAACGGTCACCGGGCAAGATCGCACGGATCGACGCCCCGGTCACGGCCCTGCCGCTGAGTTCGTGCTTTCGCTAAAACCTCGCGCCTACTGGCGGCTGGATGAATTTTCAGGACCAATCGCAGTCGATGCCTCCCCGAATCATACAACCGCCTACTACGAACCCAGGGTTCTGTTTCAACTGGACGGACCTCACCCAGATGAATTCTCGGAAGGAAAGCGAAACCAGGCTGCTCACTTTGTCGATGATCGACTCGTAGCACACCTCCCCGGCCTCAGGAATGACTACACCGTTTCCCTCTGGTTCTGGAACGGAATGCCAATCAATCAGCGGGAGGACACCGGCTGGATTTTTTCCCGCGGCCGAGAGAACGCGCCTCCGCTATCGGCTGGAGATCATGTCGGTATCAATCGGGAAGGACTACTGACCTACATTCGAGGAAGGAGCCTTGGCAAAGCTCCCCTTGAGAACTCGTCAATCGAGCGCTGGACCTGGAACCATCTTGCCTACGTTCGAAAAGGGAAGTCGACCTACATTTTCCTAAATGGAACTATGCTGCCGCATGGCTTCAAGAGCATGGAAGAAGGACTACCCAAAGATCTCGATACGCTCTATTTTGGTGGACGCTGTGACAACGTAGACAATCTCGAAGGCAAGCTCGACGAAATTGCCGTCTTTGAAAGGGCCCTCAGTTCAGAGGAAATCAAGAAACTGAGCCTCAGGTAACGCCGAAACAGCGGTCCTGCTCATTTAACAGTTTGAAAGCCTAAATAGAAATGCAGGTTGCCAAAAGGCCGTTATTGAGACAAGAATTCACCACCTATGGGCAGAGCATTCGAATATCGACGCGCTTCGAAAGAAGCAAGGTGGGACAAAATGTCCAAAGTCTTTCCAAAAATTGGCAAGACCATCACCATGGCGGCCAAGGAAGGCGGCTCCGATCCGGCGTCAAACCCCAAGCTCCGGGCAGCCATGCAGAACGCCAAGGCAGCGAACATGCCCAAAGACAATGTCGAAGCAGCGATCAGACGCGCTTCGGGCAAAGACGCAGCTGACATCAAGGAGATCAACTACGAGGGCAAAGGTCCCCACGGAGCCATGTTCTTTATCGAATGCGCGACCGACAATACCAACCGTTCGGTGGCCAATATCAAAACCTACTTTAACAAGGCCGGAGGTCAGTTACTACCCAATGGCGCATTGGACTTTTTGTTCGATCGAAAGTCAGTCGTCGAATTCGAAATCACCGACGAGATGGACATGGACGACGTCGAACTCAGCCTCATCGATGGTGGCCTCGAGGAACTCGTAGTGAACGAAGGCCTCGCCTTTGCCTATGCCGACTTCACCGACTTTGGCAAACTGACGGCGGCAATCGAAGGCCTCGAAATCGAAATCAAAAAGGCCAATCTCCAGCGAATTCCGAGTAATCCCCAGGACTTCTCCGAGGATCAAATGATCGAAATCGAGGACCTACTCGACAAACTCGAGGACGATGAGGACGTTCAATCGGTATTCACCAACGTGAATTAGCCATCCTTAGTGCCAGGAAAAAGGGCGGAAGATTTTCGCAATACTGCGAGTCAACAGCTCCGTTACCTGTTGCTGGACGCTGCCTTTAGCCGTAACTTTTTCTGCGAAGGCCTCTTAAAACGCAAATCCCAACCGGGAAGCGTCCGGGAGCGCTTATTCGCAGTGTTTATATGGCGCTGAATGAAGTCGCAGAGTCGTCGGGGAATCCTCCTCCCGACAGAACAGGAAACCGCAGAAAGCCGCGGTGGAGGCGTCGTCGTTTTCTCATTCCTGCAATTGCGGTACCACTACTACTCCTGATTCTGAACGGACCAGGTTTTCGGGCCATTGGACAATTTGCCGCAAAAAGATACGCCGCGTCTCAGGGGCTTGAAGGAGACTTGAATATTTCGGGAACGCTTTGGTCTGGATTCACGATTTCTGAAGTAGAGTTCTCCGGATCAGGCGCACCAAATTCACCACCAGCCAACTCGCCCCAACTGAAGGCCTTATCGGTCAAGGAACTGACAGTCGACTACGATGCATTTTCTCTCATCGGAAATGCCTCGGATCTTAGCTGGCTCAATTACCTCAAGCTGCACGGAGTTTCAGTTGCGGTCAAATTACCAGCCGCCGCGCCCCCTTCTGAATCCGAAAGTTCAGAAAATTCTACCAAAGAACCATCCAAAGAATTCAACCCGATCTGGAACCTGATCGCTTCTCAAATCGAAATCTCGGAAATCAACCTTGATCTCGACATCGCAGGGTCTCGATACCTGATCGAAAACCTGGAACTGACGTCGCCATTTCGCGGCACAGGAAAAATGGGATTTTCCTCAGTACAACTCCCTGACCGCCCCCGCGTCGATCCGGTTTCAGTATCAATCCAAACTTCCAATCACACCCTACGTTTAGGCGCTATGCCACTCGGTGAAGCGAATGAAGTCGGTTACCTTCAAATCGCGGAACCCACACCAGGCGTTTTCACTTTCGAAACAGAAGCGACATTGGGGGGAGGAACCCTCAATGCGGAACTCAATGCAGAGGGAAACGTTGGCCTAAGCTTGCGTCGGGGAACTGCAATCGATCTTTCAGCCCTTTACCCAAATAACGAATCACTATCTCTCCTTTCCGGGAGAATCACCGATTTTGATATTCAGTTTCACAACCCGTTCGACCCGCCTTCAGAGTGGGAGATCAATGGCAAAGTGATAGGATCAAATCTTGGCTGGGACAAAACCGTTCTCGATTCAGTGGCCCTGTTGATTCGGGACAACCAAATCGCCCTGGAAGCCCGCCGGGCCAATGCCGCTTTTCACGTCAATGCCTCTGCACCATTGGCGAATGCTCATA
>CAXBMX010000046.1:0-34191 GCA_963977055.1 uncultured Verrucomicrobiales bacterium | reverse complement strand
TCGAAGAGTGCTGCGTAAAGGGTGCCCGAACTCATCATGAGGGGATGCTGGATGCGGTGACGGGCGAAGTGGTTCGGGGTGGCGTGCCGGAGAATCCCAGTGCCTACAATGTGGTTCGAAAATATCAGATTCTGAAGCCGACCCGTTCTGAGTTCCTCGGGGCGCATCTTTTCGACTACTCGCAATTTCCGCATGAGGACGGTTTTGTGGTGCCATTGGAGTATATCGTTCGATTCGGCATCACGAGCGCGAGTTCGGTCTATCGAAAGTATCAGGCGATGGATCGCAAATCGAAGGCGGCGTTCGAGCAGGAGCTCGGGGCGTCACGTCCTCTTGAAGCCTGGCAATATTTGGAAAAGCCGATTGGCGACTTTACCAGCAAGTTCGAGCCGGAGGACCGCATGGTCAGCAAGCAGGAGGCGCTGGTGATGAGCGGGTTGTCCGGGCAGCACTTTTCCGACAGCGGTAAGCTGGCGATTCTGGGGGCGTGGGTCGTGAGGCAGATGATCGAGGAGATTGGCCTGTTGATGTGGGACATCAAGTGGGAGTTTGCCAAGGATGGGGACGACATCGTCTTTGTTGATACGATCGATACGGATTCGTTTCGGGCGACGATGTTTCTTGAGGTGGACGGTGAGCGATTTGTGACTCACTACAACAAGCAGGCGATGCGTGATTACTTTTCGCTCCTGCATGGGGATTGGATCGCTGATATTAAAGCCGCGAAAGATTTAGGAGTCGCTGAGGGAGTGGCCTTCACTGAGATTCTCGAGAAGGGGCAGAAGGGCGGGCAATATGCGGTGACGCCTAAAGTGGAGGCGGCATTTCTCCAATTGCAGGAACGCAAAATGACAGCGATTCGCGATTTTATGCTCGGGCAAGCTGATCCTGAAGAGGTGAAAGGTCGCCTCCAGCAAGCGGGACTCGAAGAGATTGAATTTTACAAAGAAAAAGGGGTCTTGGAGGGTTTCCGGAAAATAAACGGCATCTCTTAGGGATGTGCGGTTGACTCGCCACGAATCAAGCCTAGGAAGAGACTGAATTGAGAAGGATTAACTCTGTTTTCATCGATGCAGGAGACATTTGAAATCAGCGACCGGTATATTGATGCTGGCGACGCCAATGAATTGCTCTACGAGCCACTGGATGGCGGGCAAACTTTTCGCCGTACCCGTAGGTACGAGATCGAGTTTGAAGGGGAAAAGCAGGAATTGGAGGCTTTCATTGAAAAGACTCTCCTCGACCCCATCAGCCAGGAACTTCATGAGGGAGATGATCCTGCTCTGGAAGGATTTACTTTTGCCCTGGAATACGGGATGAAGCCCGGGGCTCTCGATCTCGAAAAGGAGGCGATCGTCTCCTACTACAAAGGAATTGAAGGGCCGGCATTTGAGCTAAAAGAGCTCAATGTCCGTCAGCGGATTTATGTGTTTGGCGGGAAGGGTGACGCCTCTGACCGATTCATTCGCGACATCTGTAACTACGCGATTCACAACTGGAGCGTTATCCAAGGAGATAAGGACCAAGGAGATAAGGAAAACCAAGGAGATAAGGAAAATGTCTGAAACTGAGACCATCGCTTCCCCTGAATCCATCCTCGACCAAATTGCCGAGGCACCAGCGGACCATTATCGCATCCTCAAGATCTCGGATCTGGACGGTGCTCAGCTCCATGAACTGAGTCAGTTCATGCACCTGTCCTTATCGGAAGAGGACATGTTGGCTGTTCAGGCGATATATCAAGAGTGGGACCGCGAGCCAACCGATGTTGAGCTCGAGGTGATTGCGCAGACCTGGAGCGAGCACTGCAAGCACCGCATTTTCGGGGCGGACATCGAGCATGAGGTGGATGGAGAGAAGGAATCGATCAAGTCTCTTTTTAAGACCTACATCTTCGACGTTTCCCATCGTATTTTTGACACCAAGCCAGGGTTCGTGCTTTCTGCGTTTCACGATAACGCGGGATTCATCAAGTTGGATGACGAGCAGGCCATCTGCCTTAAGGCGGAGACTCACAATCACCCTAGTGCGATCGAGCCCTATGCTGGCGCCAATACCGGCATTGGTGGTGTGGTTCGTGACATCCTGGGCGCGGGCAAAGGCGCCAAGCCGATTGGCTCGCTCGATGTCTTTTGTTTTGGCGCGCCAGACACGTCGATGGACAACATCAAGGCAGAGGATGTGCTTCACCCCCTCGGTATCATGCGTGGGGTCGTTCGCGGCGTGAGGGACTACGGCAACCGCATGGGGATACCCACGATTAGCGGGGCGATTCAGTTCGATGATTCCTATATTTACAATCCACTAGTCTATTGTGGCACGGCGGGTTCGATTCCGATCAAATACATCGACAAGGAAGTCGGCGCCGGGATGAAAGTGATAGCCGTGGGTGGACGGACCGGTCGCGACGGATTGCACGGGGCGACTTTTTCATCGGCTGCGCTCGATACGGAAAGTCACGAGTCGGATCAGCAAGCGGTTCAGATTGGTAACCCGATCGAAGAAAAGAAGGCGGCTGATTTTGTGTTGGCAGCGCGCGATGCGGACCTCATTGAATTCATAACCGATTGCGGTGCCGGAGGTTATTCCAGTGCCGCGGGCGAGATGCTGGAAGAGTGCGGTGGTACGATCAATCTCGACAATGTGAAACTCAAGGAGGACGGCCTCGTGAGTTGGGAAATCTTCATCAGTGAGAGCCAGGAGCGCATGGTTCTCGCAGTGCAGGAAGAGTCGATGGAGGCACTGCAGAAGCTTGCCGACCTCTATGAGACCGAGCTCATCGTTCTGGGTGACGCTGACGGATCCGGCATTCTCAAGGTCACTCATCATGGGGAGACGGTTTGTCAGTTGGACTGCTCTAAGCTACACACCGCTCCGACGCGGGAGCTTCGCTCCAAGTGGCAGGTCAAAACTGAAGCTGTCGAAGCGCCAGCGCTCAACCATGCAGGAAGTGATTTACGCGATCTTTTGTCCGATTTTGCGATTGTCTCACGCGAACCGATTATCCGTGAATACGACCACGAGGTGCAGGGCAACACTGTGCTGAAGCCATTGGCTGGGGCAAGTGGTGACGCGCCTCAAGATGCTTCGGTTCTTCGCATCAACGGTAGTGATAAGCTCATGTCGATGAGCGTGGCGATCCTGCCTGAGTGGGGGAAGACTGATCCGTATGCGATGGGCACGGCCTGCGTGGACGAATGTGTCAGGCAAATGGTTGCTTCGGGAGCTGATCCTGATCGTCTCGCCATTCTCGATAATTTCTGTGTGGGTAATCCAGAAGCGGAAGAAGAGCTGGGAGCATTGGTAGAGACCGTTAAGGGTATTGCTGCAGCAGCCGAGTCATACGGAGCGCCGTTTGTTTCCGGTAAGGATTCTTTTTACAACTACTTCGAGACGGAGGATGGGCCGGTTTCTATTCCGGTGACGATTCTGATCAGCGGCATGGGCATCCTGGACGATTCGTCTCATGTCGTAGGAGCATCTCTTCGTCGAAAAGACAGTGTCATGGCCATGATTGGCAACACGAAGTCTCAGTTGGGGGGCTCCGTATTTGCCCGCCAGAAAGGTCTGACCAAGTCCGAGGTCCCGTCGACTGATCTGGAGCAGGCCATGGATGCCTATCGCAAGTATTACGAAGCGATTAAGCAGGGATTGATTTTATCGGCACACGACGTCAGCGAGGGTGGCCTTGCCGTGACGCTGGCAGAGGCAGCCTTCTCTGGCAAAGCCGGGCTTGAGATCGATCTTAGTTCTTTGCCGATGGATGATGACGCATCGCAGGCAGCGATACTCTTCGGTGAGTCGCCATCACGTCTCGTCATCGAGATTGCGCCTGAGAATCTAGAAAAAGTGGCGGCTCTTTTTGAAGGGACGCCATTCGCTCCGATCGGTCGTGCCGCCGGAGAGCATGCAAATTTGAAAGTCACCCAGGGCAGTGAAGTCCTGATCGATGAACCACTGGACGAACTCAAATCGTTATGGAAAAACGGCCTCGCGCAGTACTACTAAAATTTCCCGGCACCAATTGTGACGAAGAAACGTCACGTGCGTTGGAACTGGTAGGGTTTAGTCCCGAGGTGGTCCCAATTTCGGTAATGACGAATGAGACTCTTTCAGGAGTTAGTCTGGTGGTGTTGTCAGGTGGTTTCAGCTACGGCGATTACGTGATGTCCGGGCGCCTCGCCAGTCTTGTGACCGAACAGAAGATCGGTGACGCGTTGAAGAAGTTTCGCGATGACGGCGGTTATCTGCTCGGTATCTGCAATGGTTTCCAGATATTGACTCAGCTCGGTCTATTGCCAAAGGGGAGCCTCGTTGAGAATACGAGCGGTCGCTTTCAGTGTCAGTGGGTCACGATGCAGAACCACGCGCCGGAGAGCCCATTTCTTTCGCAGCTACCTGAGACGTTTGAACTTCCAATGGCTCATGCTGAGGGTCGTCTCGTGACGATGGACGCGAGCGAAGCCAAGGCTTATCGCGAAAGTGGAGCTGCTGCGGTGACTTATACCAGCGATGTGAATGGAAGCTTTGAGCAAATCGCCGGCTTGCAGGACGAGAGCGGGCGGGTGTTTGGGATGATGCCGCATCCAGAACGATTTATTTATCGTGAAGATCATTATGACCCTGACTGGGAAAGCCAGCCGGGAACTCCTTCGGAACCCCCATCGGGATTAAGCGAAGAAAAATGGGGTAGTGGTTATTATCTCTTTCGCTCCCTTTACCAATCTGTTACATCCTCCAACTAAATGAGCGGCGAATTTACCTACAAGGGCGCTGGCGTCGATATCGAAGAAGCGGCCGCATTGGTCGGCGATATCGGTGAGCTGAGACGACAAACTGAAGCTAAGCGTTCGCTGATGCAGTCCTTTGGGCTGTTCGCGGCCAGCTACGACCTCAGCGACTACAAAGAACCTGTTATTGTCACCGGTTGCGATGGCGTTGGCACCAAGCTCGAGCTTCTACTGGAGCATGATCAACTTGAGATTGCCGGCAAAGATCTCGTCGCGATGAGTGTGAATGATATTCTTACCACAGGAGGCGATCCTTTGCTCTTCCTCGACTACATCGGTGTTGGCCGAATTGATAAGACCAAGATCAAGCGTCTCATCCAGGGGATGGTCGATTACCTCGCCGACTGCGACTGTATTCTGGCCGGTGGCGAAACGGCGGAAATGCCGGGCATCGTGCCTGATGGCGTGATTGAATTGAGTGGATTTTGCGTCGGAGCGGCAGAGAAGCCAGATTTGATTGATCCTTCTGCTATTGCCGTGGGTGACAAGTTTGTGGGTTATCCTTCGGATGGGTTTCATGCCAATGGATGGAGCCTGATCCGCAAAATTCTCGCGGCGAACCCCGGATTGATCGATGATGACGAGTGGGTTGATTTTCTTGCTCCGACTCGGCTTTACCATGATGTGGTTGCCAGCCTGCGAGAGCTTAAGCTTGATGTGAAGGCGATGGCTCACAACACAGGTGGAGGGCTTCCGGAAAACCTTGAGCGTCTGCTCGATGAGAAAGGTGCCGATATTTCAATTCCCCGTTGGGAACTTGGGGCGGTTGGAAAAGTGCTTTCGTTTGTCGATGATGCCGAAGCGGTGAAGACATTCAATATGGGTTGGGGTTGGGTCATTGTGGTGCCAGCTGACCAGGCAGAGGCAGCCGTCGGAGTCATGGACGGTGCTCGAGTGATCGGGACGGTGGATGACTCCGGAACTGTGAAGGTCGAAGTGACTAACTGATCCCTCCATATGAGCGACCCAATTCATCACGAGTGTGGTCTGGCCTTTGTGAGGCTGAAAAAAGACCTCGCTTGGTACAAGGATAAATACGGCACCTGTCTGTGGGGGTTTCAGCAGCTCTATCTCCTGATGGAGAAGCAACACAACCGCGGCCAGGATGGCGTGGGGGTTGGTTGCTGCAAACTCGATATGCCATTGGGCAAACCTTACCTATTTCGTGAGCGAAATGCGCAGCGGGATTCGCTGATCAAGGTGATGGAGGAACAGCTCAAGACATTGAGCAAGCTCAAGCGGAAGGGGATTCTCGACCCTGAGGACCCGGTTTCGTTTAAGAACAACTTTGATTTCGGAGGTGAAATTCTGCTCGGGCATTTGCGCTACGGAACCTCTGGGAATTTTGGGACAGGAGGCTGCCACCCCTACCTTCGTCGTACCAATTATCCGACCAAAACATTGATGGTGTTGGGTAATTTCAACATGACGAATGCTCGTGATCTGAATCATCACTTGATTGATCGTGGCCAACATCCGGTTTTCGATACCGATACCCAGACGGTGCTCGAAGAGATTGGTTATCATCTCGACGAAGCGCACGATGCGATTTACCGACGCGAGAGGGATGCCGGAACCGAGGGCAGAAAAATCCCACAGATCATTTCTGATGAAATCGACATGGTTCGGATTCTCAACAAGTGTGCCAGCCAATGGGACGGTGGATTCGCTATTGCCGGAGCGACTGGTAATGGAGTGGGTTTTGTGCTGAGAGATCCTAATGGGATTCGGCCTTGTCACTACTATGAGGATGATGAAGTGATCGCCTTCTCGAGTGAGCGAGTTCCACTGATGACGGTGTTCAATGCCGAATCATCGGCGATCAAGGAACTGCCTCGAGCTCATGTTGGTGTGGTGAATCAAGCGGGGGAGCTGAGCATTCAGCCATACACTGAAGAGAGGGAGAGCCGACCCTGTTCATTTGAGCGAATCTATTTTTCGCGAGGTAATGACCCTGATATCTATCGCGAGCGAATGAAGCTGGGGGCAAATCTTGTTCCTCAGATTTTTGAGCGAATCGAAGACGATTTTGATAAGACGATTTTCAGTTTCATTCCGAATACGGCAGAGATTGCCTATCACGGCATGATGGATGGTCTGCGAAAGTTTCGGCGTGAGCAGGTGAAGGAGCGTTTGATTGAAGCTTCCCGGGCAGGCACTTTGGACGAGGAATCTATTGATAAACTGATTCTGCAAAGTTGGCCAAGGGGTGAAAAAATTGCCCACAAAGACATTAAGCTGAGAACCTTTATTGCTCAGGAAAAAGGGCGTGATCAGATGGTGTCGCACGTTTATGACGTGACCTACGATCAGTTGGGGCCTGATGAGTCACTGGTCGTGATCGATGATTCTATTGTTCGAGGCACCACCTTGAAGGACTCGATTATCAAGATATTGAGCCGACTTAATCCGAAGAAGATTGTCGTCGCTTCGACAGCACCTCAGATTCGATATCCTGATTGCTACGGGATTGATATGTCTCATCTCGGAAAGTTCATCGTCTTTCAGGCGGCCGTGAATTTGCTGGAGCGATCAGGGCGCCACAATCTTCTGACCGATGTGTATTATCGCTGTCGTGAAGAGCTCAAGAAGCCGGTTGAGGAGATGACGAACCCGGTCAAGGCGGTCTATGAGTCCTTTACGGATGAAGACTTGTCAGCAGAGATCAGTCGCATGGTGACCCCTGAGGGCACGGAGTGGAAAGGGACGGTTGAAGTGGTCTATCTATCAGTGGAAGCGATGCATGATGCCATTCCGACCCACAATGGTGATTGGTATTTCACGGGTAATTATCCGACTCCCGGTGGCTACAAGGTCGTGAACCAGGCGTTTATTGCCTACATGGATAATACGGGAGAACGACCATACGATATTCTTCTGTAGTGGTTTTTTTTGCAAGCTGACGCGGTAGCGGCAAGAGCCTGATATTGATATTTATGAAAGTGTTAGTTGTTGGAAAAGGCGGTCGTGAGCACGCGATTATTACGGCTCTTCATGAGTCTCCATCGGACACGGAGATCTATTCCTTTCCCGGGTCTGATGCGATTTTTAATCTGGCGACGCCAGTTGAGGCAGACGGAGTGGCTTCGCTTATTGCAGCGATGCTTGAGCTGAAGATCGATCTGTGTGTCGCGGGTGAAGAAAGTTATTTGGTTAAAGATGAGGGCCTCGCCAATGCCTGTGAGGTGGTTGGTATCCCGTGTTGGGGGCCACCCAAAGCTGCTGCGCAGCTTGAAGCGAGCAAGGAGTTCGCCAAGGAATTCATGGTCCGTCATGAGATTCCTACAGGGGGCTATGACGCGGTTGAGAATATTGACGACGCTCGTGCTGCTATTGGTGGTCAGTATCCAACGGTTCTGAAATTTGACGGACTGGCTGCAGGCAAGGGAGTCGCAGTCTGTATGGCAGAAGCTGAGGCGGAAGCGTTTCTCGACGAAGTGTTGGTTCAGCGGAAATTTGGTGAGGGTCGGCTGTTGGTGGAGGAATACCTCGAGGGACCTGAGATATCGATCTTCGCCTCCGTGGTTGATGACGAATACCAGATCCTGGCTCCGGCACGGGACTACAAGCGCATTTACGATGCGGATGAAGGCCCAAACACAGGAGGCATGGGAGCGGTGAGCTCGCTCGAGATGCTGGATGATGAACTCCGGACCGCGATCGACGATGCCATTGTCGGGCCGACCATCGCAGGGCTGAGCAAGGATGGGCTTCCTTATCGTGGTTTTCTCTACTTTGGCCTGATGCTGACTGAAGAGGGTCCCAAGGTAATCGAATACAATTGTCGCTTTGGAGATCCGGAAGCCGAGGCAGTTCTTCCGCTTATCGAGGGAGATTTCGCAAGTTACGTTTTTGCAGGCGCCAAAGGCGATTTGCGACCTGATCTGATCAGTTTTTCTGACGGCTGGAGCGTTTGTCTGGTCTCTGCATCGGCAGGATATCCTGCCAGTTCCCGCAGTGGTGACGTGATTTCCGGCCTCGAAGACGTTTCTGATGCCCGGGTTTTTCACTCCGGGACTCGACGAAATGATGAGGGACAGTTCGAAACGGCAGGTGGCCGTGTTCTAGTCGTAGTGGCCAAAGGAAGCACCCGTCAGGACGCGGTAGCCAACGTTTATCGCGAGAGCGAAAAGGTCTCCTTCGACGGGATGCAGCGCCGAACGGACATCGGAACTCGAAATTTTTGATAGCACTTTGCTGATTTTTGATTAGAGGTAGAGAGGTGCCGGACGAACTGGTGCCTGACTTCACGTCAAAATTTTCCCGTTTCTTCGGCTACGCCGCTTGAGTGATACCTCCAACATCACCACCGAAGAGATCCTCACTCCTGAGGGGATTGAGGAAACTATCGCCGTCTTGGCAGCGAAAATTGAGGATAGATGCGGAGAAGAGAATCTCGCATTCGTCGGCATCTACACTCGCGGTGTGACGCTGGCTAGGAGAGTGGCTGAAGTATTGGCTAGCCGAGGCAAAACGTATCCAGTCGGCACTCTCGATATTTCGCTCTATCGCGATGACTTCGACAACCGGGGCAGTGACCTGCCCACGCTCAATAGTTCCGATGTGCCTTTTGAATTGGATGGTACTCGGGTGATTCTTTTTGATGAGGTGATATTTACCGGTAGAACGATCAGAGCGGCCTTGGATGCCTTGTCAGACTATGGGCGGCCTTCCAAGATCGAGCTGGCTGTCCTGATGGACCGGGGGCATCGAGAGATTCCGGTGCAGCCTGACTATATTGGGAAATCGGTTGAAACCGAACTTCACCAATATGTTAAAGTTCGATTCAGGGAAGACGATGATAAAGAAGGCGTCTTTTTGGTGACCAAGAAATGAGTGAGCTAAAGCCGCGAAAAGACCTGCTCGATATCGAAAGCCTTTCGCTGGAAGAGATTGAGTATATTTTCGAAAATGCAGCTCCGTTCAAACAGCTATTTCAGCGCTCGGTCAAGAAAGTGCCGACCCTACGAGGCAAGACGGTTCTCAATCTGTTCTATGAGCCCTCTACCCGGACGAGTTCTTCCTTCGAGGTGGCGGCAAACCGACTTTCGGCAGACGTAACCAATTTCGCTGTATCGAGTTCATCGATCGTCAAAGGAGAGTCATTACTCGATACGATCGAGACACTGCAGGCGATGCGCTCCGATTACATTGTGATTAGGCATCAGGCTGCCGGGGTGCCCGGGATCGTGGCAAAGCATACCAGGGCCTCAGTATTGAACGCAGGTGATGGGTATCATGCCCATCCGACTCAGGCCTTGTTGGACTCAATGACTTTTCGAGAGGTTTACCCGGACTATCGTGGGCGAAAGGTGGTGATTGTTGGCGACATTCTTCACAGTCGGGTCGCGCGATCCACCAGTACTCTTTTTAATAAATTGGGAATTGAAGTGGGGGTGTTAGGACCTGGGTCCTTAGTGCCGGATGGTCGACATGATTTCATGACACGCCTTCACTCCTGGGACGATGTGTTCGATTGGGGGCCCGATGCGGTCTATCTGCTGCGAGTTCAGATGGAGCGTCAGGAGGGGCAATTTTTCCCAAGTATTTCCGAATATCACAAGATGTATGGCATGCACAGCGAGCGGATTGAAAAGATGAGGCAACTGGGTGCCTATCTGATGCATCCCGGACCCGTCAATCGGGGCGTTGAGATCACAGATGAGGCAATGAGTTACGAGAAGAGTCTCATTAGCACTCAGGTCGAGAACGGTATTGCGATTCGGATGGCGGTATTACACTGGCTGAAACCCGAGACAAATAAGGATTGAATGATGCGCCTCTTCAAAAATGGATCGATCGCCCGCGAGGACTCTGCAGAGTTGCAGAAAGCTGACCTACTCGTCAATGACGAGGGTGTCATTGTGGAGGTCGCGCCTGGTATTGCGACATCAGATGGGACAGAAGAGACGGATTGTTCCGGATGTGTGCTCGTTCCGGGTATGTTCGATTTGAATGTTCATGCACGTGAGCCTGGTTTTGAGCATAAGGAGACGCTGAAGACCTGTGCTGAGGCAGCAATCAACGGTGGGGTCACTGGAATCGTTTTGATGCCTGACACCGATCCACCAGTAGACAGTGGGAATTTGGTTAAGAGCCTTCAGGATCTTGTCTCTGAGGTGAGCCCCATCGCGATGCTGCCCGCGGGTTGTCTTACGAAGGGAAGAGAAGGCAAAGAGTTTGCAGGATTTTCTGGAATGGCCAATCGAGGCGTCGCTATGTTGACTGACTCGGATCATGCGATTCTCTGTCCGGATTTGTTGAGGCACTGCATGGAGTATGCCAAGGACTTTGATCTGTTAGTGACGACGCATGGGGACACTCCTGCTCTAACCAAAGCCGGATCGATCAATGAAGGGAAGGTGTCCTATCGCCTGGGCTTGCCCGGTATTCCTGCGATCAGTCAGGAGGTCGCGATTGATCGCGACATTCGAGTGGCGCAACACACAGGTGCCCGCCTCCACCTGCAGCAGATATCGACCGCCAATGGGGTCCAGTCGATCGCGTGTGCTAAGGAAGCGGGAACTCGAGTGAGCTGTGAAGTTTCACCCCATCATTTGCTTCTGACTGAGGAAGACATCACTGACTACAATACTCACTTCAAGCTCGATCCGCCGTTAAGGGGACAAGAGGATGCTGACGCTCTTCTGCAGGGGCTGCTCGACGGCATCATCGATGCGATCGCATCGAATCATGCGCCTCATACTGATTTTGAAAAGTCGGCTGACTTTGCCAGCGCCCCTTTTGGTGTGACCGGGTTGGAGACGACGGTGCTGGCTCTTTACGACCGTTTCATCCGCAAGAATGTCTTCGGTTGGGACTTGCTGATTCGCAAATATTCGAGTGCGCCGCGTCAGATTATCGGGTTGGATCCGATTGCGATCACGGAAGGCTCCAAGGCTGAATTTTTTGTCTTCGACCCTACAAGCGAAACCCTGGTGGATCGGGATTATCTCAAAACCGCGAGCCCGGTGACGCCGTTCCTGGGTAAGACTTTATCCGGGGCCATTCGGGAAACGGTGGTATAGGTCGTCGATTTTCGTGTCGCTATTCAGTAGGCGATGCAAATTGTGTCGGGACAGTTCTTGATCTCTCCTGTGAACCGGAGCCCTCCGGTTTCCTGATTCACTTCGAAAACAGCAAGGGTATTTGAGTGTCGTCCGGCAGCGATGAGCCAACGGCCCGAAGGATCCAAATTGAAGTTTCTAGGGAAGCTGCCGCGAATGGCCTCACGCTCGACAAAGGTAAGTTTTCCAGTCGCATCATCGACCGAGAAAACGGTGATGGTGTCATGGCCCCGGTTGGCGGCATACACGAATTTTCCGCTTGGGTGGACGCGAATCTCTGATGCTTTACTGGGGACTTCGAGCAGTTTCTGAGGAACATTTTCGATGGTTTGGATCGCTTCCATGGTGCCTGCTTCAGCGTTGTAATCAAAAGCAGTGACAGAGAGGAGCAACTCGTTGAGCAGATAGATTTTGGAGCCATCGGGACTGAACTTCATGTGGCGGGGGCCGCCTCCGGCGACTCCCTGACCGAACCCGTGTGGTTCGATGGATAGAGCGTCGTGATTGATCTTGTAAATCATGACTTTGTCGCTGCCAAGATCGGGGACAAAAAGGAAACGATTGTCAGGGCTCACGCCCGTCCAATGGGGGTGGGGGGCTGTTTGACGTTCCTGATTCGGTCCTGTCCCAGTGTGCTCAATGAGCGCTGTTTGTTTGCCAATCGTGCCGTCCTCATTGAGAGCATAGGAAGCCGTCGACCCTCCTCCATACTGAGCAGTGAAGAGGATGCGGTCTTCGTTGTCGATGCTGACGTGGGCTGCTCCTCCGTCACCGATGGGCTGCGAATTGAGAAACGTAAGCGAGTTGTCTCCGTTGATCGCATAGGCGGCGACGCTTGGTTCGTCGATTTTGCAGACAGCGTAGAGTCGATCACCTTTGGAGTTCAGGCTGACCCAGCCCGGGCCTTCGACTTCGGTGGCGAGAGACGGAGTGGAAAGAGTGCCCTTGTCGGTGTCGAATTGAGCCTGGTAGATTCCCTTGGCATCTTTGCTGCCGGTCCCGAGCCAAAGAGTCATGGTTTCAGCTTGAGCGGGGAAGGTAAAGACAAGGATAATGGAAAAAACGAAGGAAAATTTCATGGAGCTTGAAGGTGATTGAAAAAGAAAAAGAGTCAGACTGCTTTGGTCCCGCAGTCGCGGGATTTGGAATATGAAGAGCGAAGCGCATCCAAGACTGCAGGTCGAGCGAGCCTTGGCGAGTGGGACAAAAGGATAAAGAGGTCTTACTCGTAGTCCCACTTCATGATCCAGGGATCGCTCATCTCTTTCTGGAACTTTTTCATCAGCTCTTGATATTTGACGAGCGCTTCCCGGTGAGCTGGGTCGCTGGCAACGTTATTGGCTTCATGAGGGTCTTCATCGATTTTGAATAGTTCGAACTGAGGGCGATGAATGTATTCTCCGACCGTCTTCTGACCGTAGGGCGCATCGAGCGATTTTTGGAATTGAGCCTGAAAGCTGCTCGCGGCCCAGAGGTCGGATGCGAACGGGTAGGGGAGTGGGTGGGCGATGTTCCAGATGAGCTTGTATTCTTTGTCCCGAACGACTCGCATGGGATAATACATCTGGATTTCGTGAAAGGTATGGGAGGCAAAGATGGTATCCCAGTGTTCTGCTTCGGCGTCGCCAAGGATAGGAATCCATGATTTGCCCTGATAGGATGTGAGGTCGGGTCCGAGATTGTCTTTGGAAACCTCGGGAAATTCTTTCCAGAATTTCTTGTGGGCAACGATGGCCTTTGGCGCGTTGGATTTTTGGTCGAGACCGCCTGCGAAATCGAGCAAACTCGGAGTGATGTCGATGTGGCTGATCATTCCTTCGTGTTTTACGCCGCGAACTTTTTCATAGGGATTGCGAACGACAAAGGGGACCTTGAGGCCGCCCTCGTAGACTGTTGTTTTTCCTCCAGCGAAAGCCATGCCGTGATCCGCCGTGAAAACGATGAGCGTTTTGTCGTATAGGTCGGCGGCTTTCAATATCTCTACGAGCCGGGCAATGCCCTGGTCAATGCGGCTGATGCTCTGGTAGTAGTGCGCGAGCTCTTCCCGGGTCTCCGGGGTGTCCGAAAGAAAATGAGGAATGGGGATTTCGGCAGGGTCGTAGAAAACTTCCTCGACGCCGGGGTAGGCTTCGCGATTGGGTTTGTTGCCGAAAAAATCGGGTTTTAGCTCGAGCTTTGAACTATCATCTTTCCCTCCACCTCGGTGGGGATCGGAAGTGGCGAAGTAGAGAAAGAAAGGTTTGTCGGTGTCTTCTGAGATGAATTCCTCGACTTGATCTGCCATTTCTACCGGGCTTCGGCTATTGGCCTTGTAGTAGTTTTCGAATCGGAAGACTTGCTCGGGGGCTACGTGGTATTTCCCGATGTGTCCGGTTCGATAGCCCGCATTCGCCATGACCCTGGGCATCGAAAGGCTGACTACGTTGAGGTAGGAAGAAAACTTGTGGTAGGAATGCTGGTGCCCGTATTGGCCATTCCGGTGATTGTGAAGTCCTGACATGACCACTGAACGGCTCGCTGAACAGCTGGCCGTTGTGGCAAAGGCATTAAGAAAGAGGGTCCCGTCTGCCGCGATCGCATCGATTGCGGGCGTCTTCGCGATGGGGTCGCCATAACAACCGAGCGTGGGTGACTCATCATCGCTGATAATGAAGATGACGTTTTTCTCGGCCGCGGAAAGGGAGGCGAGGCTAAGCGCGGAAATCAGCGCAAAAATGGGGAGTTTCATGCGCGCAGGATGGCGGACGAGCGAGTCAGGGTCAAGGTAGGGGATTGCGGCGGCGGCCGGGCCGAATTTCTTGCGCTTTTCTATTTCTGCAGTCTGCGCGAAATGCCGGGAAAAAGAAAAAGATTAAGAAAATGAAAAAGATGCTCAGGTCCGGCGGCCGAATTTTTTCTCCAATTCGCTGTAGGGCATTTGAATCAGGGTTGGTCGGCCGTGAGGGCAGCAATACGGCATATCGCAGACGAGTAGATCTTCGAGTAGATTCTGAAGCTCCCGGTCATGCAGTGGATCATTCGCTTTGACCGCGTGGCGACAGACCGTGGTAGCGATCATGTCTTCGCCGAGACGTAGCTTCGACATGCGATCGCTGGAGGCCCGGATTTCGTCAATGACATCCTGCAAAAAGGCTTCGGGATCATCGCTTTTGAGGAAGGTCGGTAACGAGTCGATTTTGAGGGTGTTGCCTCCAAAGGGTTCGGCAGCAAGCCCGAGCTTGTTGAGGACATCGAGGTTCTTTTCGATTAGGTCGAAATCACGGGGTGGCAGGTCGACCATGATGGGCGCCAGTAACTGCTGAGAGGGGACGCCTTCGGCTTCCATGCGCCGTTTCATTTCTTCGAAAAGAACTCGTTCGTGGGCTGCGTGCTGGTCCATCAGAACCAATCCTTCGCTTGATTCGAGGAGAACATAGAGTTTTCCAAGGACGCCAAGAAGACGGTAGTCGGAAGCCTTCATTTTCGAGCCGCTCGCTTCGTTTGCCTCAAAAAGAGGGGTTTCCGAGATGCCTTCTTCTTCACTCAACAGGGTTGGGTCGCTGACCGGACCCTGTTCAGTATCATCCCCGGACTCCGAGCGTTTTCTTTCCTGCGAGGTGAAGAGTTCCTGAGCTGGTTTTTCAGATGGGTTGGCCGATCCTTCTGAAGTTCGGCCTAAATCGCTCCAGTCATTTCGGAGGGAGCGTTGTTCGGATTGAGGGATGAGGTCTTCCTGAACCACGTTAGTGGCCGGGGTATTTTGTTTCGTTCCGGTAAGGCCAACACCTGAAACGGGGCGTGTCATCTGCGCTCGCAAGGTATGCTGAACGGCGCCGATAATGGCGTCTTGGACACCAAATCCATCGCGGAAGCGCACTTCGCGTTTGGCCGGATGCACATTGACGTCGACGGCAGTTGGATCGATCTCAATAAAAAGGAAGGTCACGGGGTACTGCCCCTTCATGAGAGCGGTGTGGTAACCTTCGCGCAGGGCTCGGCTAATGATGGCCGCTTCGACAGGGCGACCATTGAGAAAACTGAGCTGCTGGCGGCGGTCGCTGCGCCCCATGCCGGGAGGTCCGATGAAGCCGCGCACTTTGATCTCTTTGTGCTCGTAGGGTTCGATCTCGAGCAGACGGCTGGCGAGATCGTTCCCAACCAGGCCGCCAATGCGCTCGCGCTGGCTGGTAGTGGCGGGCAATTGGAACGCGAGGCGGTCGTTTCGTACCAGCGAGAAACGGATGCTTTCGTGCGCGATGGCCTGAGTTTTGACGACTTGTTCGAGATGGGAATACTCGGTGTTTTCAGTTCGAAGAAATTTTCGTCGGGCTGGCAAATTGTAGAAAAGTGACCTAGCTTCGATCTGGGTGCCAGCTTGTTCGCCGCAATCCTGCACGCTGATGACTTTGCCTCCATTGATGATGATCTCCGTTCCGGTCAAGGTATCGGGCTCTCGAGTAGTCAGTTTGAATTTGGAGACACTGGCGATGCTGGGGATAGCCTCGCCTCTAAATCCAAGGGTATGGATGGCAGCGAGATCGTCTTTGGTTCGAATTTTCGAAGTGGCATTGCGCTCCAGGCACATCAGCGCATCATCCCGATTCATGCCGCAACCGTCATCAGTCACCCGAATGAGGGCGATACCGCCTCGTTGGATGCGGATTTCAATGTTGGAAGCGCCAGCGTCGATGCTGTTCTCGACCAGCTCCTTAACAACGGAGGCTGGACGCTCTACGACTTCGCCGGCCGCAACCTGGCTGGCAAGGGCTTCTGATAGCAATCGGATCTTTCCCATAGTTCAGTCAGTTTCAACTGAGTGCGGGGATGGGCGGAAAGCAACTCCGAAATCATTTGGGATTGATGGATGGCCACCGTATAGTGATTTTCACCTGACCTCTCTGATATGATTGAAGTGACAGACTCGGCAGCCGGCCATTTAAAAGGACTCCTCGAAGAAAAGGATTTTTCTCCGGATGAGAAAGGTCTACGCCTTCTTGTCGAAAAAGGAGGATGTGCTGGGATGTCCTATGCGATGCAGATCGGGGCAGAGAATCCGGACGATGAAGTGATTCGCAAAAATGAAGTGATGGTTTTTGTGGATCCAGAGAGCTTCAAGTTTCTGGACGGATGTCAATTGGACTATGTCGAATCGCTCAACGATTCGGGCTTTAAGATCGAAAATCCCAATGCCGCGAGAAGTTGTGGGTGCGGGACTTCGTTTGAGCCGACCAAGTCAGAGAGTGAACCTCAGTATGATCCTGAGACAATGGACGGAGAGGTTTGTGGCGGGAGCAAAAGCTGAGCGGTAAGTTTATCGTAAGACATGGAAGAGCTTACCGGTCAGAGTTCGTTTTCACGAGAGTCGCGTCCGCCTGACGAGGGTCGATACGCCAGCGGTAATCTGATTCTCTGGATTGCTGCTATCGCTGTATTGGTCGGGTTGAATTTTGCCTCATGGTCGTTCTGTATGTGGGTATTCGGTCAGCCCGAGCACCCCATGAATTATGGCCTGCTGAATCGCTTGGGGAAAATGGACCCAATTGTTGGATTTACGAGGGTTTCGTCTCCTCGCGGAAACTTCTATTCCGCAAAAGATCTCTACGCAGAAGTGTACTCGTTTAACGCTTCGGAACTTGGCGCTTATAACGGAATATTGAAACGGAGTTACCTCAAAAATTACATAGGAAAAGGCGATGTGGTATTTTTGTCAGGGGATTTCAGGGTTAAGTCTGTCCAGGAAATGGGTGATGAGGACGTCTTTCAAAGTGGGCTGGTGGTTCGAGGGCGATCAGTCGATTTTCCTGATGCGGAGATTGATCTGGCTCTACCGTCTCAAGAAATGCCGGAAAAATTCGATCTAAAGACCGGGGAAATTTTTCGGGTAGATGAGTCAACTACCTGTGCTGCCGTTCTCAATGTTGAACGGAAGGCTGATGATGTGATGGTTTTTACCGTGGTGCCCTTGGTCACCAAAACCTTTGCCGATCCACCGGGACCGAAGCCATACGAATTTGGCGAGAACGCTGTCATCAACATATCGACTCCGGAAAAGATTCGATTGGAGCCTGATCGCTGGCCAATCAGCGGTGAAGTCGAGCAGGTGAAAAAAAAGCCGACTGGGCTTTCGACCGGAGACTCGGTTGTGGATGGTGAGTCAGTGCAATCCGAAGAGGCTGACGAATAGTGCATCGTCACTTGAAGCGCGAACTGAAAAGTTCAGCACTCGGGATCGAAGCTTTCCGGCATTTGATACTCCGGAAATTTAGAGCTTAGCTCTTGCTGCAGTTGTTCCGCTTTGTCGCGGAGGCCGAGTGCTTGATAGGCGTTGATAGCCTTGCTCAATGCCTTGGGTGTTACGTCCCGGTCGGAAAAGATCTGGCTAACGACGAGATAATCCCGGGCAGCTTCTTCGAGGTTATCGTTTACTGCGGCGATATCTCCTAGCAGAATGCGCGCTTCTGCATTGGTCCGTCCTTCTTTTTGTGATCTCAAGCTTTCCTGGGCACTCTCTTTAGCTGGCTCATACTCCTTGAGGCAAAATTGAGCCAGGCCCCGCTGAAGATAAGCTGAGGCCCGGTCGGACGGCCGCTCCGTCTGAACGAGGAAATTGTCGCACGCGGTGATGACTCCTTCATGCTTTTTGATCTTGCTGCGACAGTCGGCAAGCAGCTTCCAGATTGAGGCGGTCGTTTGGTCGGGATAATCAGGTTGGCTGACTGAGGTGAGAATAAACTCTGCATCCACATACTCCTGTTCCGCGGCGAGTTTTCGACCGAGATATTCCAATACTTGAGGAGGGATGGAAGGGCGTTGGGGATTTACTTTCTCGCCCGAGATAGCCGGGGCGTTTTCGATGTAGTGCCTGGCGTCTTTGGTCAGTTCTTCGATGTTCTCCAGCTGGTAGTGACAGATGACCAGTCGCAAAGTCGCTTTGTCGTCAAACTCAGCGTCCATTTCTCGAGCTTTAGCTAGTTCGGGGATGGCTTGTTGATGTTGTTCCAGATCAAAGAATCCTACGCCAATCCAGTAGTGTGCTTCGCCGGCTCCATCGGTGTTTGGAAATGCTTTGAGTAGATCCTGGTAGGCATTGATCATCAGGGGGATCTTTCGCTGGTTTGCTAGGATCAGCGCGCTTTGTTGAAGTGCAAATTCAAGCTCAGGTGCATCGAGATAGCGTTTGGCGATATCCTGATAGTCTCCAAGCGCAAATTCGTGATCTCCTTGCTGTTGGTAGGCGATGGCTCGCTTAGCGATGGCAGATGAGGCAAGGCTGCTGCTACGGTGACGCTGGATAAATCGTGACAGTGTTAGGATTCCTTTCTGGACTTCGCCTGCTTCGATTTCTGACCAGCCATGTTTGTAGAGGCAGATTTCCCGATATTTTTCGTCTATATTGTCGAGGCGGACTCTCCCGTAGGCGATCCCTGCGTCATCGTAGTGCTTTTTGGCATAGTCGGATCCCGCGCCGCTGGCGGAATTTTCGGCCTGTGAAAAGTGCCATTCCGCCTTCATTAGCCAAGCCATATCGATATAGGGATTGTCTGGTGAAGTGGCGGATTGACTCATTGCAAAAGCTCTCGCGATTTCGGGTAGGTCGGGATCAGCACGCTGATGTAGAATCTGTAGACGCCGGTAGCCTGCCTCGATGCCTTCTTGCGTTTTTGGATATTTTGCTCCGACCAGGGTGTAAAGGCGAAGAGATGAATCGAGGTCTCCTTTGATTCGATAGGCATGGCCTACAACGAGTAGCATTTTGGCACGCGATTCGTCAGGTGGACTGTAGGCGCCAACATTGTAGAGCCCGATGACGCGATCGTAGTCTTCCTTGGCAAAGGCATTGAAGATAGCTCCTACTTGAGCCAATGCTTTCCAGGGGCTGGTGTCACCAAATTTGAGGGCTTTGTTCAAAAGCTCTTCGCTGATGTCGGTTCTCCCTGTTTCGGATGCGAGCAGGCCGCCTCGGACAGTTGCCTCTTCACGATATTCTTTGGTGGTGGCGGTGTCCGAAAGGACAATGAAATGCTGCAGTGCTTTTTCAGTGTCTCCCAGTTCAAAAAAGAGGCGGGCAGATTCGAGCAGGCTGCGTTCGTGGAAAGGGTTCTTTTCAGGAGGGGCGGCTTCGATCACCATCTCAAATTGGGCGAGGGCTTCCTTCGCCTGCTGAGTGAGTTGGAGGCAACGAGCGTAGTAGTATTGTGCCTGGAGTTTGGCCTCAGGGTTGGTGAGCTGGTCTTTCGATACCTTGAAGTAGGCAAGAGCATTGCGGTAGTCTTTCTTCTCCAGGCGAAGCACTGCCAGGCGGTAGGCAGCTGAGCCAACGAAGGGACCGGTGCGGTAGGTATTGATGAGAAAATTGAAAGATGTCTCGGCGTCTGCGACTTGATTCACTTGGAGATAGCATTCGCCAAGTCGGAACCAGGCGATTTGAAGATTGGGGCTTTTGGGTTGTTCCCGGATGAATAACTGGTATTGCTGCGCGGCAATGCCGTATTGCTTTTTGCTGTAGAGCAGATCGGCATAGGAGAGTGAATCTTCGATTTCTGATTCAACGGCTGGTGCCTGGGCTTGGACAAACGGCACCGAGAATGAGAAAGCCAGCATGAAGCAGGCAGCCAGCAGGGCGCTGGCGTCGAAGAGGCGAAATTGCTGTCTGGTGGAGGAAAGCATTGAGGACAATAAACTACCGTGATCGTAGAAGCTGACTACTACTGAGGCTTGGTGGTGGCAAAAGCTACGTTCCAGATTCCCGCCTTTTTGATCTGATCGAGAACGTTGATAATAGATTGGAAATCTGCCTCTGACGCACCGCGGAGGATGACTGCCTGGTCGGGGTAAGCTTCAGAAATCGACTGCAGTTTGGAAAGCAGTTCGGGTTCGGATACGATCTTTCCGTTGAGTATGATGCCGCCGTCTTCCTTAACATTAACAATGATCTCACCCGTTTGGCGGTCCTTGTTTTCTGCCTCTTCGGCTGCTGGCACGGAAATGTCCATGTCACGCTCGAAACGGGCAAACTGCCAAGTTACGATAAAGAAGATGAGCAGAAGGAATACCACATCAATCATCGGGGCGAGCTCCAGCTCGGCACCTTGTTCAATATTGGTTTCCCGGAATTTCATGAGCTTGGAATCGAAGCGCGGTTAAATTTATTCACCGTCGCCGGAATCACGGCGGGCACTGGCTCGATAATTGGCGCGTTTGTACTGGGCCGCCAATAGGGCCATGATGTGCGTCATGGCTGCTTCCAGTTCAGCGATCAGTTTCTGAACTTTCCCCCGGAAGATCGAATAGAAAATCAAAGAGGGGATGCTGACGACTAGTCCGGCAGCTGTCGTGACCAGTGCTTGTGCCACACCCGGCGCCAGTTCCATATGTTGTACGCCTGAGGATTTGCCGATACTCTCGAAGGCTTTGATCATTCCTATGACGGTGCCAAACAGTCCGACCATCGGGGCGACCCGGCTGATATCATTGAGGTAGCTGATTCGATTATTCAGGATACTTGCCTGACGAGTTCCCTCGGCTTCCGTCACTTCCCTGACTTCGTCAAAACTGGCAGTTGGGTTTTTGGTGGCGAAATCGAGCGTTTTGTAAACGATTCGGGCAATGCACTCGTTCTCGCGATTGCACACAGCAATGAGACCGAGGTAATCCTGCTTTCTGATGAGCGCGTCTGCGGCGTTCATGAATTTATCGCTCACGACAGCTCCCTGGCGAATGGTGAAGAGATAAAAGATAATCAGCAATACCGCTATAAAGGAAAGGGCTGCCAGCGGAATCATTAGCCAGGGGCCACCTTCGATGAGGGAATCAAGGAGGGACTTTGCTGTATCCGTTTGTGCCACAGCGGGGGTCTCTCCATTTTCCTGGGCACTGACTGTGCAGGTGAGAAGGAGCCAGAAGGCGAAGTGGAAATTGAGATGTTTCATCCTGGATTTTGGGAAAAGAATGATCCTGAGCCACCTGCTCTGACCAGGGCTGATTGAGGCTGAATCACACGTCATATAAGAAGAGTGAGACATTACTCCCTCTCTAATGTCATGCAAACATTCGGTCTAATTAACCTTTAGAAGAAATGATTGAATTTTGGAAAGCTAAAATTCAATGATATCAAAAATATGGAAATAATGAAAATTTGCAAATAACCTTGAATAAAGGGGTTTCAGGGGTTATTTTTATGAATAATCATAATTTCTGTAATAAATGTCAGCGAATTCTGCCCAATTACGATGGGTAAATTGGGTTCGTTGGGCATTCGAATAGCCACTAATGAACCAAATCGGAGCAGGACACTCTCAACCGGCGGCAACTGATTCGTTGTTCCCCGGTTTTCCCACGCTTGACGTGGGACGTCTTGTCACGGTCGTCAAAAGACGATTGTGGCTGGCTGGGTTGGTGGCATTGGCATTTGTCGGATTGGCCGTCGCTTATGTGTTGTTGGCGCCCAAGGTCTATCAGTCGCATGCCGTGATCTACGTGGATCCTAGTTCTGAGAACTCCATATTTGATGGAATTCGCGGTGCAAAGCAGGCGAGTTGGGAAACGCTGGATGCTCTGAAGTCGATGGCGGAAGGGATTCGAAACGGCGCGGTGATTCTTCGAGTCGTGGATCGGTTGAATCTGAGGGAGGATCCCACTTTTCTAAAGCCGAGAGCAGAGCCCTATACGGATGCCGATATTGTGGAATTGGTCAGTAAGCAGGTAAATGCTGAGTTGCGGCGTGGAACGCGATTGATTGATGTTTCAGTCCGTGACCGCTCACCTGAAAGGGCGCGTAACATGGCTTCTGCTTTTATCGAAGAGTTTCAGGGGCTCATTAATGAGCAGAATGGAGCTTCGAGTGATAAATCAAGACTGAGATTGGAGACAGAGGCAAAGGGCCAGTTGGACCGGCTTAATGGCGCGGAGGATCAGATTCAGGACTTCCGGCTTGAGCATGCTGAAGTGGCACTGGATGAGGACGACGATTTCGTTAGGAATAAGCTGACGGAACTGGACACGATGCTTAGTGAGGCTGGCAATGACGTTCTAATGCGACGTTCTGAGTTCGATCAATTGAAGCAGATCGAGGCAAATGACATTGAGAGGGTTTTCGAAATCGGGGAGTATGGAGAGCAGGAGCATATTCAGAAGCTCTTGTTAGCTCGCAGCCAGAAACGTGCTGAATTCGTCCGTATCGAAAATCAGTATCAGCCGACTCATCAGACCTATCAGGCCTATCAGTTGGACCTTGCCGGTTTGGAGAAAGAAGTGATCGCCGTCGCCAGTGGAGTAGTCGAATCGGTGCGAAAGGCCTACGAAAGAGCAGAGGGGCATGAGGCTCAGTTGCAGGAAACGGTCCGAGAGCAAAAGCGAAAGCTGATCGAGGTCGACGGTATTCGAAAAGAGTTTCGGACCTTGATTCAGGCTCGTGATTCCGCGGCAACGACCTATGAGGGATTGCTAGATCGGATCAATGATACTGACGTGACAAAAGGAGTGGATGAGACGGTTGTCAGGGTGTTTTCTGAACCGCTTATACCGTCCAAGCCAGTATCACCAAAGAAGAAACTTACGGTCGCGATTGCTGGAGTATTTGGCACAATGTGTGGGCTTGCGTTAGTGGTCGGATTGGGGCTGTTGGATCGTACCCTGAACAGCCGGAAGCAAGTGGAGGCAACTCTTGGGATGGCTGTCCTCGCGGAAGTTCCGAAAGCGTTTGGTCGGGAATGGGATCTCCACGACTCGTTGTTCGTAAATCAGGACCCCAATTCTGTGGTGAGCGAAAGCTTTCGCAGTCTTAAGGCGTCGTTGTCGGCGTTCAGGGCACGGAGTATCATGATCACCAGTCCGTCTCCGGAAGAGGGGAAGAGTTTCTGTGCCGCAAATCTTGCCGTCCTCCAGGCAAGTATGGGATATCGAACGCTGTTGGTAGATGCCGACTTCTGCAAGCCGCGCATGGCAGAGATCTTTATCGACCCGATGAAATCAAGGGTAGGCGAAGGGGAGTTGACCACGCAGAACCTTTGCCAGGAAACCACTTTTAAGAATCTTTACCTGATCTCTTGTGGTCGATACGAGTCCAGCACAGGGACGCCAATGAGCGAAGAGATTTTTGCTCGAATGCTGAAGGAATCATACTCTTCATTTGATTGTGTGATCATCGATACTTCGCCACTTAATGTGGTGAGCGATGGACTGACATTCGCACCCCATGCGGATGCTACGGTACTCGTCGTTAAAGCAGGTGAAACGAATGTCGAATCCGCCCGGCGCTCAATACACGCACTCCAACGAGTGAGAGCGAAGCTCTCGGGTTGCATTCTAAACGGCAGCTCTGCCATTAACTCAGCTCAAGTTGCCTATGTCCGAGGAACCACTCGGGCGCTTCCTAACTCTGTCCCCAGTCTAAGTGAGGTCGGTATCTAGCCGCCTCAAGATTCCCTAATTAAGTTTTCCAAATATAGCCCCTATAGTTTTAGATTCTTATAATTTCCACGTTTTTCAGAAAAATGAGCCACCATCAACCAGCCCTAGCGACTACCTCTTCTTTGCCGTTGAAGCAGACTGCAACAACCTCCAAGTCGCAGTATCACCGACTTGTGATAGGGGCATTTATTGCGGATATGCTGGTGGTTTCATTCGCTTTGCTGGTGGCACACTGGATCCGGTTCAGCACCTCGATGGTTCAGATAGGGGTTCCATCTCGAACCTCGATTGAGATGGGTGATTACATTGGGCACATTGTGTTGGGAGTTGCTTTGATGATGGCCGCGCTTTTGAATTTCCGTCTCTACTCACGTGAAAGCCTTCTTTCTTTTACCAACACGATGAAGGTGATTCTCAAGTCATCGTTCATTTGGATTCTTGGATATCTTTCGCTGACTTTACTTTTAAAATTTGACCCGCCGATTTCCAGGATGTTTTGCGGGATCGGTTTGGTTCTTATGCTGATCTTTCTTCCGGTTTGGCGAGGAGTTTTGTGGCGTGTCATCAGCCATGAATCGACTTCACGCAGTTTGCGTCAGCGTGCACTGGTGGTGGGCTGGAGCAAAGATTTTGCCCACGCGATCGCAACTTTCAGCGCCGCTTCAGACCGACCATTTGATATTGTTGGAGTAATTTCTCCTCCGGAGGGGGCATTCAAAACCCCGGTTCCATCGAACATGCCTGTGATGGGAAGCTACGATAGTCTGGGGACCCTGCTTCAGTTGGGCGTGTGTCAGGTGGTCGTTGTGGCGGATGATGCTTTGAAATCTGGCCGACTCATGGAGATCGCCTCAATCTGCGAGAAGGAAATGATCGAGTTCAAGTTGGTGCCAACCTGTTTTCAGGTGTTGCTCAGCGGGCTCCATTTGGAGGCTGTTGGAGGTATTCCGATTTTGGGGATTTCGAAGCTGCCTCTTCACTCAACTGTAAATCAGTTTTTCAAGCGAACCATAGACGTTATCGGAGGATTGGTCGGAGTGCTCATAGCTGCACCACTGATTGGTATATTTGGTATTTTGATTCGGCGCGAAAGCCCTGGTCCCATCTTTTACCGTCAGCGTCGACTTGGCTCGGGAGGAGAGAGTTTTAATATGATCAAACTTCGCAGCATGAAACTGGATGCTGAGCAGACAGGGGTGGGCTGGACGGTAGAGAATGATCCTCGTTGCCTCAAAATTGGGGCCTTTATGCGAAAGTGGAATATCGACGAACTTCCTCAGTTCTGGAATGTGCTGAAAGGGGATATGAGCCTTGTCGGGCCTCGCCCGGAACGTCCTGAATTGATCGAACAATTCAAAGAGGATATTCCACACTACAATGCTCGTCATAATATTAAGCCGGGAATTACCGGGTGGGCGCAAGTCAACGGATTGCGAGGCGATACTGATCTTTCAGAACGTGTTCGGTTTGACCTTCATTACATTGAAAACTGGAACGTGATCTTTGATTTTCAGATCATGATTCTCACGTTCTTTAAGAGGGAGGGGGCCTGCTAGCGGTATGAAATGGTTTGAAAAAGCGACCGCGAATCAGCAGGCGGAGATCGATGCACCCCCGTCCGGGTCGCTGAAGCATTTTCGTGTTCTATTTGTCGCTTTTCTATTCTCTTTCGTATTCGATTATAAATCACCGGACATTGAATTTGGAGCGGCCGGTACCGGTGGCTCATTGTTCCAGTATGCGTTCCTCGCGATGGCTTTACTTTCTGGTGGAATTGCTACAGCGGTAGGATTTAAGCAGCTTTTTGTTCGGCCTGGAGTTTCTCTCGTCATGTTGTGGTGGGGCTATGTTGGATTCAGTTTGGTGGTTGCTTTTGCCTGGGGGAACGAGCCCAGTCGAGTTCTTCGGCTGGCGATGCCGCTGTTGCTAGTAGGGTTTGGATTGAACGTGACGCTGATTGCGGCGGCCAAGGGAATGAGGCCGGGAGAAGTCGTGAGATGGTTTCTTTTTGCCTGTGTTACTAACGTCTTGTGGCGATTCGTTTTTGGTGCCACGGCCACTTCCACTCCCTTGTCTGAAATTCGGATGGAGATCCTGAGCCCCGCGATGCGGTTTCTGTTCGCGTGGGTAGGTTGCGCCTTTCTGCTTCGGCATAAGTTCACCTGGTGGACTCTTGCTATATTTGGCCTCCCTTTGGCTGTTGCTGCGATATCAGTGACAAGAAGTATGGTTCTCCCGATCGGGGTTTCGTTCATCATGGCTTCGTTCTGCCTGCTTCTTGGAGTGATGTGGAAAATGTACGACCTGCGATTTCCAGTGAGAAAAATCGGGCCGCTTGCGGTGATGGGAATCGTGGCGGTTTTTGTGATATCGGGTGCACTCATGGCACAACCGAATCTGGCCGATAGATGGTATCAGCGCATGTTTGATAACCGGGGCGAGGGCGGCGCAACATCTGAGGATTTGTCGTCACTGATGCGGAAAGCCGAAGCGAAATCGATGTGGGACATTCTCGCCAAAGAGCCGCATAGCTTCATTTTTGGGAGAGGGTTAGGAGCTTCTTATTATTGGGACGAATCCTATTACCCTGAGTTGTTTCTAGTGTATCCCGATGACCGGCACCAGTTTCCCGATGAGATCTATAGTGCGGGTCACAGTATCTGGACCTACACGCTTTTTTCGACAGGTTTCATTGGGGTCACCGTCGTTCTTCTGGCGTTTTTTACTCCGATGGGGATGAGCCTTGGTTCAGCTCGGCTGATCTCCAAGACGGTGATGGGCCCGAGGGCGTGGGACTCGTTTCTTATGTTTTTGCCATTCGTCGCGATGTGGGCTGTCTTGAGCGAAAGCATCACTCGAAACCCGTTTGATGAGCGATTTACCGGTGTCTTGTTCGGATTCATGATGGCATTGCCCCAGTTTTTCTATAACAGGGCGTACTATCTGAAATATCGGGAGGAAGCGGGACAGAACTCGACCCAGTTGATTCTGGATGAAGATGAAATTGAAGGGCTCGAAGAAGAGCTGTTTCTCAATGATCCCAGTATGGGGTCTGGGGGGCATCATCTCGTAAATTCAAAATACGAATTTGAGTCGGAATCAAGCGGGGAGGTAAGGTGAAATGACTGAGACGTTATACATTGTCTTGACGATTATTTTCTGGGTCAGTTCGTTACTGATCGTCCATACCTATGTTGGGTATCCTCTGATTCTCTCATTGATATCTCGAAACAAGACACTCTCAGAGGATCGTTTTGAAAACGATAGCCAGTTCCCTGAAGTCGTAGTGTTGATGGCGGTTTACAATGAAGAGAGTGTGTTAGAGCGGACTATCGAAAGTATGCTCGCCTCTGATTATCCGGTGGGAAAACTCAGGATTATGGTCGGGTCAGATGGATCGACTGATGGGAGTCATGAAATTGTCGAACGGCTTCAACGAATTCATTCCGAGATTGATTTGAGAATATTCAGTGGACGCAACGGGAAGGTTTCCATCGTCAATCGCCTAGCTCGTGAAGCAACTAGTGGATTGTCTAACCCGGAGACAGCGGCGTTTGTTCTGTGTGATGCGAACGTGACTTGGAGGCCAGACATGCTAAGGCGTCTCGTAAGCCACTTTAAAAGAGCTGATGTCGGTCTGGTTGGAGCGAGCGTCGTTGATGTAAGGGAAAAAGATCGTGAGGGAATTGCGGCTGAAGAACAGAGTTATATTGGGCGCGAGAATTTGACCAAATTTCACGAGGGTGTTTTGTGGGGATCTACGATGGGAGCTTTTGGGGCTTGTTACGCGATGCGTGTTTCTCTTTTTAAGCCGGTTCCAGAATACCACATTGTAGACGATTTCTTTTTGACGATGAGTTGCCTTGAGCAAGGGCAGAAAGCCATTGTTGACCTCGAAGCTGTTTGCAATGAGCCCGTTTCCTCAGATATCCGGGAAGAGTTCCGAAGGAAACGTCGAATTGCGACGGGCAATTTTCAGAACCTTCAGTATTTTTGGGATTTTATTCGCCCATGGAATGGAGGCTTGGCGATTTGGTATGCCTTCTGGTCCCACAAAGGCTTGAGATGGATCGGGCCAATCTTGTTAGTCGCTGCATTTTCTTCGTGTGTCTGGCTTTCGACTCTGAACCAAATATATTTGATTCCCTACGCAGTGCTCATTGGCACCTTCGCCGTGGGTGGTTTGGACTATCTTGTTAGTAAATCCGGCAGTAAAAAATATGTCAGAGTTTTCCGGTTCCTGAGGTATTTTTATTCAATGAATGGCGCGATTATGATGGGATTCCTGACCTTTTGCAAAGGGGTCAAAAGCAGTGTTTGGGAACCCACTCGTCGGGTCGATACGGTAATCAAGGTAAACGAGTTTCGTGCATCTCAATCCGGTCGAAAGGCCAGCCAGTGGAAATGCAACACGCCCTAATAGCGCACCCTTGGATGGGGACAGGAGGGTCTGAAGTTACTGCGATGTGGACGCTTCAGGCGCTCCAGGATAGGTGCAAGGTGACCTTCGTGACGGCGTCGGAAGTCGATTGGGATGTTCTTAATGCATCCTATGGGACTTCTGTAGATCCGGAAAAAATCACTCTGCTCAAGGCTCCGCATTTGCCTTCCGTCGACGGGCCTGAAAATTTGGTGCATCTTCAATTGAGATACTTCGAGAAATTTTGCAATTCCGTTGCAGGCGATTTTGATCTTTGTATCAGTGCTTATAATCCGATCAATTTTGGACGGCGATCGATCCAACTGATTGGAGATTTCAGTTTCAGCGAAGAGATGCGCAAGCGGCTTTATGTTTACGGCCGGGAGAAGTTTAGGCACCAGGATTCGATTTTGAGACGGATCTACCTGAGGGTAGGGGATTGGATCGGTTTGACTATGGTTCCCTTAAAGGACAGGGGAGACCTTGTTCTCGCTAATTCACGCTGGAGCGCTGAAATTTTGAGCAATTTCTTTGGCATCGAAGAGGCGCCTGTCATATATCCTCCGGTGATGTTGCCTAAGGCACTTTCGGATTCGGAGAGGGATCCGTTGGGATTTGTTTGTCTGGGAAGGCTGGTTCCTGAAAAAGAAATCGAAAGAATGATTTCGATTTTGAAGTCGTTAAGGGAGCAGGGCTTTCCGGTGACGCTGAGATTGATTGGAGCTCTTGATGGTTCCAACTACTGCGCGAGCCTCGAAAAAGTTATCGCGCGGGAAAGTTGGATCCAAACTGAGGGCTTTTTGATGCTGGACGAAAAGCAGTCGATATTGTCATCCCTGACTTTTGCTCTTCACGCCTGTCGGATTGAAGCTTTTGGTATCGCCGTGGCGGAGATGGCATCGATGGGCTGTGTCCCTTTTGTCCCTGACACAGGAGGGGCAGGGGAAATTGTGGGATTGCCCGAGCTTCAATTCAATACTGATGAAGAAGCGGTAGATAAAATTGTGGCCTTGCTCGAGAATCCTGCGAGAATCGACGCGATTAGAGCGCAGTTGATTGAGGAAATGAATCGATTTGGACCCGAGGTATTCATGAAAGAGCTTCAAGAACACGTGCTGGAGTTTTCAGGTAGGTAACGGATTATCCTGATGTTGCCTCTGCGGAAAATTTCTCAGCGGATCATTGATCCGATTTTCTATCGGAAAGTGTTCAAGAATGGTCTACGCAAGTTTCGGCGGTTCGCAGATGTTCCAACGCTGAGCTCGGTTGAGGAGTTGGGATCAATCAGAAGGGCTGTTGTGGTGATCGCGCATCCTGATGATGAGACCTTTTGTTCCGGGCTGATCAGTGAATTGGTCTCGAGAGATTGCCAAGTTGAAGTGTTATGCCTCACTCGAGGTGAAGGAGGCCCGTCCGGTCGTTGGCCACGGAGCGAACTTGGGCAGGTTCGGAGTGAAGAAATGCAAAACTCCTGTGATATTCTGGGTGTGAAAAAACTGACTTTTTTGGAGCATATCGATCCGGTCGCGCGGCAGTACCGGGTCTTTGCGCCCGATGTTACGAGACGGGTATTGGCCAGGCAGATTGTCCCTTTCATTGAGGGGGCTGACTTGGTTATTTCTCATGGCAGTAGCGGGGAGTATTGGCATGCTGCCCATTTGCTGGTTCACCGTGCGGTTAGTCTGGCCATGGTGCATTTGGGATCATCTGGGCCGGTGCCGGGACCGGCCCCGGGTTGGATTACCTTTTTAGCTCGGAATTTGGACTACCGACTGCCCCGACTCTTGAACTGGGATGACGAGGCGGATTTGAGAATCGATTTTTCCTGCTACTTTGAAAAACGCCTCGCTGCGTTGCTGTCTCATGACACGCAGTTGGAGGTCTTTAGCCGTTTTGCTGCCGGGGAACCTGATGACTTTGTTCGGATAACCTCGATCGAGAGTTATTCGGTGCGTCGTCCTGTCGGATCATAGATCTCGAAATCGGCTGATGTAGGCAAAGGCAAGGGGTATCATGCCTCCGATGCTGGCGGCAAAGACTCCCACTGCGATTCTTAACGGCATCATCGAAGAGGATGAAATCAGAGCGATGCAGGTGAGCGCTACAGAGCCGAGTACGAAAACTCCAAGCGGTGAGGCGCGTTTGTGAATGCTGTAGCTATCGAGGACGGACCTGAGCGGATCAAAATATTGATAGGCAATGAGCGCGACGAGTATCGGGCTGAGAATAGCATATTCAGACAAGCTGGGCATCGCAATCGTCGCGTCGTAAATGCCGTGCGCCGCAACGACGGCGATGAAGCTGGCGAGGAACTCCTCCCATCCTCGAAACTTCTGCATGAGCATTTTGCAG
The DNA here is from genome assembly GCA_963977055.1 of uncultured Verrucomicrobiales bacterium. Taxonomy (GTDB): domain Bacteria; phylum Verrucomicrobiota; class Verrucomicrobiia; order Verrucomicrobiales; family DEV007; genus Arctic95D-9. Next base: position 3,175 of record CAXBMX010000046.1, on the reverse strand, counting down.
AAGTAAAATCCCAGGATACCTGTCAGGGAGATATGGATTGCATTGGCTGTCAGAAAGCGGCTCCATGTTCCCGTGGAAAAGGAAGAAGTCTGGTAGCTGACGCAATTTTCAGCGAAGGCAAAACCAAGGCCAGTGATGCCGGCGAGGACGAGCGCTTCGACTTTGCTGTTTCGGCGTGCGATCCAAATTCCGAGAGGAATAAAGCAGAGTAGTTTTAGCGTTTCTTCACGCAGTCCGACTCCGGCGACCCAATAAATGAATTGGGATAGAGGAGTGTCTTCCGGGTTCAGAGTGAAACCGTAGATTCGCTCCTGGAGATACACCGCATAGAAGACGCAGATGCTACTGAACAAACCTATCCCAAAGGCAAAGAGCCCGGCAATGGCACGAGCTCGATTGAATTGCCAGAAAGCAGTGAGAATCAGAAACCATATCGCCGCTGAAAGAGCAAATGGAATGGTGCTGGAAGCATTCATCAGTGCCGAAATGGTTGCGGACACTACGGCGAGAGCAAGGCCGGGATAATCCCGGGTGTCAGCGAAAATATCGAGCAATTCTGCGTCACCGAAACAGCTCCGAGTTTCAGCATCGGAAAGCAGCGCCTGCACGGTCTCGCGGTCGGCTTCTCGCCAGGCCGCGATGACTGCACTTCGGCGGCTGTAGATTGATTTCGGGTGCTGTTCGAATTCGGCCCGGTAGTGGTGAAGAGCCCTGACATAGTTGTTATGAATGAAATGCAGGTCTCCCAGCAGTTCATCGCGATAGCGGCTCTCTGCGGGGATTCTTTCGAGTGCTTTCACCGACTTGTCGTAGTTGCCGATCCGAAGTGCGCGGTAGAGGGGCTGGATGTTGGCTTGTTTGTTGAGCTCTGCTTTGAGCTGATCCGGAAGTTCGATCGCAAAAAATTCCTTTACGATGGCGCGGCAATCTATGCGAGAAAGATCGTTGGGGTAGAGATACCCAATTCGGATGAGTTGGACCCATTCGTCGTCCGATGTCGGTGTTGCGGTTTCAAGATGAGGAAAAAGTTCCGGGCCGGTAAGGTCCTTGGACTCGGTCAGGAACGAAGTCAAAAGGGCGAGCCCAAATGACATGGCCACAATTCCCATCGAAGTCCGGATCAGAAACTTTCGATCGCGTGATAGCTGAGCCAGGTGCCGGGTAGAGAACGAAATCATGGAGAAGTCAGGTCTGGCGAGACTATGGCACTTTTGCGACTGGAACAAGGGTTGCCTTGGGCGGAATGGTTCTGTAGCTTTCGAACATGATTCGTCAATTTGCCTTTTTTGTTCTGGTACCTTTTCTCATGGTGAAAGCCGCCGGTGGCGCTCCCTCTGTTAAGTTTCAGCCTATCTACGAAAATCTGGAAGTGGAAAAGCCTGTTTCACTTCAGGTCGCAAATGACGGCACCAATCGTAGATTTCTGGTAGAGCAGACTGGGGCCATTCGCATTTTGCCAGAGGATGAGGCTTCTTCGGATGCGGCAGTGTTTCTGGATATGACGGATTCCATTGGCGTGGAAAAGGATTTTGAAGAGGGACTCCTAGGGCTTGCGTTCCATCCTGATTTCAAAACCAACGGGAAGTTTTACCTCTCGTTTTCCCGTCAGGGACCAAAGCGACTCGTTCTGGCGGAATACTCCGTGTCTGCGGATGATCCCAATCTAGCTGATCTGGCCAGCGAGAGAGTCCTGCTCGAGATTCAGCAACCTGAATGGAATCACAACTCCGGTAACCTGTTCTTCGGGCCCAAAGATGGAATGCTCTATCTTTGCGTCGGTGATGGTGGATTAAAGAATGGCGTTTTTCTGCTGGCTCAGAAAATGACAAGATGGAATGGCAAGGTGCTACGAATCGATGTCAATACTCGCTCGGGAGGCCGGGAATATGGCATTCCTGCTGATAACCCGTTTCTCGATGACCCCATCGCGTGCCCTGAAATTTGGGCCTTGGGATTCCGTAATCCCTGGGGTGCTGCGATTGACCCGGAGAGTGGCTTGCTTTACCTGGCTGATGTTGGGCAGGATTTGTGGGAGGAGATCAACGTGGTCGAAAAAGGCGGGAATTACGGATGGGACTATCGAGAGGGGACTCATCACTTCGCGACACGCGATGCCTACATGCAGTTGATCGGACGCAAAGTTGATGAACCGAAGGGGATTAAATTCGCTGAGCCGGTCCACGAATATTCTCGCGCCGACGGGCTCAGTATCACAGGGGGGTATGTCTATCGGGGAGATGCGATTCCGGCCCTAACGGGACACTTTATTTATGGAGACTGGAAATTCGGAAACTTCTGGGCGCTGAAATATGATGCCGATAAAGGGGCTGTGGTCGCCAATCATCAGATTGAAAAGCCAACTGACCTGAAGAACCCAACGGCGCAGCCGACTGGAATCTATCCTGACGAGAACGGCGAGCCGATCGTTCTCGACTGGCGTGGAGCTCTTTTCCGTATAGTTCCCGGAGAGTAGGAGGCGACCAAACCTTATTCAGTTGTGCCTTCTGATACTGTGCCGGGGGTTTTGGACTGTCTTTGTTGAAAGATCAGATAGCCAACGGCCAGCAACGCAATCAGCGCTCCGAAGAACTCCCGGGAGAGTTCTACCCGTGGATCTTCCGCGGACATGCTGACTTGAGTCATGGTGAAATCCTGTTCCCCGAAAAGATTTTCGATCAAGCCGGGTCCAGTCATGACCATTTCAGCGAGGCAGCCGATCGCGGCGGCGATGAGCAACCAGCTTGGGATCTTGCGAAAGATTGCCACGACGAAAAAGACCGCGATGATCAAGTAAAAGACGAACCAGATCGCGGCGTCGAGGCTTGATGGATTGTGGTAAATGGCGGGATCGATGTCATTTCGCTGAAACCAGGCAAAAGCGATAAATAGGATCGCGGCCAGAGAGTGGGCGATGGCAAGAGCGGGGGATGTTTTCATGATTTATCGGGATCTGAGGTGGGGATTTCTCGGGGGAATTCTGCTGGTGTCCGGGGCCTTCTCCATGAGACTTCGTCCGAGACCTTCGCCTATTGGAGGTAGCCATTGCAATTTTCCCTTGTCAAATGGCTGTATCTGGGCAAATTACGGCTCGCTTCGCCCGAAAGGGAAAGCGATCTCGGCAAAGCACCCGTAGCTCAACTGGATAGAGCGCTTGACTACGGATCAGGAGGTTTGG
>CAXBMX010000045.1:0-35065 GCA_963977055.1 uncultured Verrucomicrobiales bacterium | reverse complement strand
CTCAGCGTGACCGCATCGACGTCCCAATTCTCAAAGTAGCCCTTCGCATAGTGCTCCTGCGTCGTCCCGATGTCTCCCCGCTTGGCGTCCAGGACGATAGGAACTCCCGTCGCCTTCATCTTGCCGATGAGACGTTCGATCATGGCGTAACCCGCCACGCCCAGGGCCTCAAAATACGCAATATTAGGCTTAAACACCGCCGCGTATTCCGCCGTTTCGGCAATGACCTTTTCGCAAAATGACTCAATCGCCTCCACCGAATCATGCCGGTCCGGCCGAGGATCGAGCCCGACACAAAGGGCACTGCCCGTGTCGATGATTCGTTGGCGCAAAGTTTCGGCGTAGGTCATGTGAAGGTTCAACAGGGTTCAGTGCAGCACTCAACAGGGTTCGGTCCACGAGTCAACCCTGTTTGATCGAAAACAGACTGGTAGCTAGGGGCAAAACTGTAGCTGGGGTCTTCGACCCCGGACGAACGTCGTTTGGTATCCGAACGCGTCTGCCCGGCCTCAGAGAGACCGGGGGCCGGCCTACCGGCTACAGCGGAGTGAACACGCCCATTCCAATGAAACCGCCCGTCCTATAAAACGCCCTGTAGCTGGGGTCTGTGACCCCGGGATGAACGTCGTTTGACATCCGAACGCGTCTGCCCGGCCTCAGAGAGACCGGGGGCCGGCCTACCGGCTACAGCGGAGTGAACACGCCCATTCCAATGAAAGCGCTCCTTCCATCAAACGCCCTGTAGCTGGGGTCTTCGACCCCGGACGAACGTCGTTTGATTCCCAAACGCTTCAACACCTACAACTTAGCCACAATAGCATCGCCCATTTCAACGGTGCCTACCTTTTTCTGGTCGTCAGCGCCAGTATAAATATCACCGGTACGATAGCCATCGTCGATCACCGCTTTGACCGCGGCCTCGATCGCATCAGCTGTGTCGTTGAGTCCAAAAGAGAAACGCAGCAGCATCGACGCTGATAAAATTTGGGCAATGGGATTGGCAATCCCCTGGCCGGCAATATCAGGAGCCGAACCGCCACTCGGCTCAAACATGCCAAAGTAAAGTCCCTCGCCTTTGCTTTCACCCAGGCTGGCGCTCGACAACATGCCGAGTGATCCGGCGATCATTGCCATTTCGTCGCTGAGAATATCTCCGAACAAATTCGGAGCAAGAACCACATCAAATTCCCGAGGCCGGGCGATCAGCTGCATCGCCGCATTGTCGACGTAAAGGTGATCAAGCGTCACATCAGGAAAGTCCTTGGACACTTCTTCCACCGTCTCGCGCCAGAGGATTCCGTTCTGCAACACGTTGGCTTTGTCGATCGAAGTGAGGCGCTTGTCGCGCTTTTGAGCCGCTGAAAAGGCAACCCGAGCAATACGTTCGATCTCGCTCTTGTGGTAGATCATGGTGTCGATCGCCACTTTCTCGCCGTCTCTCTCCTCGATGCTCTTGGGCTGACCAAAGTAAATTCCTCCCGTGAGCTCACGGACACACAACACGTCAAATCCACCAGCGATGCGATCTTCCTTCACCGGAGACGCGTGCGTCAGGGCTGGAAAACAAACGGCGGGACGCAGGTTGGCGAAAAGTCCGAAGTGTTTTCGAAGAGGTAGCAGTGCACCTCGCTCAGGCTGCTGATCCGGAGGTAGCGTCTCCCACTTGGGGCCGCCGACTGAGCCAAAAAGGATCGCATCCGCTGCGGCACAAGCCGCAACCGTGTCTTCAGGCAGTGGCGAGCCGGTCGCATCGATCGCGGCTCCGCCCACCAATTTCTCATCAAATTCAAACGTCAAACCATCGCGCTCAGCAACCCGGTCAAGCACCTTGCGGGCTTCGTTCATCACTTCCGGACCGATTCCATCTCCGGCGAGGACGGCAATTTTGTAGACTTTGCTCATGGCGGAGACAAAAGACCCGATCGGTCCCGCCGCAAGCCGAAAAACAGTTCACTCGCTTTTAGGCGCATCTTTAATTGCCAAAGCCTGCTCCCACGGCATGCGTTCGAGCTCCACTGAGCCGAACCCTTCCACCTTCAAAACAACTCCATCGGGATTCACGACTCTAACGATTACTCCGACGAGTTCATCTTCCCGATAAATATCGCCACCACTGTGCATTCGATTGATTTCGAATTCCTCGGACAATTGGGCAGATTCCATATTGAACCTCATCTCACTGAGCTGACGCTTGCCAGTGATTTTTAACGTTGGGTCCTCCGTCGACGACGAACTATAGGTATAAGACCAAGTTCCATCATCCCTTTCGTAAACTCTTAAATTTTCCTCCCAAACGATGACGTACTCCAGCACCGCTTCGGGTAATGTCTCCCGTGAGAGGTTTCGAACCGTGAATTCGTATTGGGAGAAACGTTGTTCGTATTCGTAATACTCATCCCTATCGTGCCTCTCGGTATTCAGAGCCTTTCGATTAATATCAATCTCCAGTCGGTAGTCGGTCTTGACCTCGACGACTCGAGTCTCGAGCCAATTTTTGATGAATTGCTGATCATCCAGGCTCAAAACATTGATCTGAGTTTCGAACTCGATCCCGTCAGCCCGGCGAATGAGCATGCTCCTGTTGTCCTCCGTGATATCGAGAAGCGTCGCGACAATCTCCTGCCCTTTCTTGTCGGTGAATTTGTGCAACACCGCCCCGTCCTGCGCACCTAGTGGCAGAATTGCAAAAAACAAAAGGATGACCAAAGCTCGAAGCATCGACGAAATATAAATCAGATGACGAAAATTGCCTGCCAGATTTGCGCTAACTGCCCATGGCCCCTCCGGTCCCGGGCTCCGGTCTCGCTCAGGGGCAAGGATTCGGGAATCGGTGATGAACTGTTTCGATCGCTTTTCGAACTTCCCCGGGAAGTGTGATATCGACGCTGGCAATATTCTCTTTGAGTTGCTCCATGCTGGTAGCCCCAATCAAATTACTGGCCACATGAAATCGCTGATTAATCCAGGCCAGGCTCATTTGAGCGAGACTTAGACCTGCCTCGTCAGCAATTTTCGCGTATTCGTCGACAGCAGCATCACTGTTTGGACCATTGTAGCGAGCAAACCGCTCCCACAGGGTAATCCGCGCGCCTTTCGGTTGAGCTCCGCCACGGTATTTCCCTGAAAGCCTACCGAAAGCAAGTGGCGAATAGGCAAGCAATCGGATCCCCTCTTCGTAACAAACCTCAGCAAGGCCGCCGTCAAAAGTCCGGTTCAGCAAATTATACGAATTCTGAATCGTGACCATTCGAGGCAATTCCCCCGACGCAGCCTGTTGCAGAAATTTCATCGTTCCCCACGGCGTCTCATTGGAAAGCCCGACGTGCCGAACTTTTCCCTGTTCGACCAGATCGGCGAGCACTCCGAGAGTTTCCTCGATGGGAATTGCGCTAGAATTTTTCGGTGCCGAAAAATCCCGGGTCCCGAAAATCGGCACGGGACGATCCGGCCAATGAAGTTGATACAGATCGATGTAGTCCGTCTGCAAGCGCTTCAGACTGCCCTCGATCGCTTCCGTGATATTCTGGCGATCCAAGCGCGTGTCTTTCCTCACATGAGACACATGAGGCCCGGGCCCCACCACTTTGGTAGCCAAAATGACTTTTTCTCGATTGCCCGTCGCGGCGAACCAGGTGCCGATGATGCGTTCCGTTTCGTGGCAAGTTTCAGCGCGAGGCGGTACCGGATACATTTCCGCCACATCAAAAAGGTTCACCCCGTTCTCAAGGGCGAAATCCATCTGCTCGTGACCTTCTGCCTCGGTATTCTGCTCACCCCAGGTCATCGTCCCGAGGCCAATCAGACTCACCTGAAGATCGGTATGAGGAATGGCGCGATATTCCATAAGGGCACGATTGCTCGCTGATAAACAATAGTTGAGATGGGCGAAAACCCGAGACTACCGTTTTGGCTAACCGTTCCGAATGACGAGACGGTTCTTTTTGCCCCTACCTTTTTCTTCCGCCCAGACACGATGCACATGATCGTAGATCTGATTGATCGTCGCCTTGTTGCTCATCCGGTATTCGGAGGTCTTGGCGTGGGTTGTGTCAGGATAGTGCTTGGTGACAATCGAGTCGACAGCACCCATCCCCGCTTTCTCCGTCGCCTGGTTGGCGAGGTCTTTGATTCGATTAAAAGTCGCGCTTCCGGTCGCAACCGACGAAGTCTCATTCACCGACTCGATATAGTAGAATCTGGCAGTCTGAACACCGGTAGTATCAACCGTTAATTCATAGACCCGGATACCGCCATCGATCAGATACTGGTGCTGACTGACTGAAGCGATCTGATCCAATCGAACCACAAATCGCCCATCCGAGGTGATCACTTCCCAGAAGCCGGCAATCCCGTCCTGGGCACCGTCATCCTCCTCATTAGCTGGTGCTGGTTGGTTCTGCGCAAGCAAAGGCGAAGCCAGAAACGCAAAAATGGCAATGATTGGAAGTAGCGTAAAATTCTTCATGATATTGAGATTATCGCAAACAGGCCCACCTGTCTATGCGCTATCAGAAGAAACCCTGCTGATCGGAAAAGTTTCTCTCAGTCATCTAAAAAGTCCCACTCAGAAAAGGTCGCTGCCTGTCCCACTTTCAAACCAGCATCATCGATCAGATTCCAGACAGTCGCGCGGCGAATTTGAAACCGACGCCCACTCTTCGAAATTCTCACGCCCGAATAATCATCAATGAATCCGTCCTTTGCCACCGTCTCCAGCAATCGCTCTCTCTCATTCCGTTCCGGTGTTTCGGCGGTATAACGAGAGGGTGTTTGGGTGAATTCATCCCAAGGCATCCCGAACAACTCAAGTGCCGAACGGTTTCCGTAGGTCAGGATGGGGTCCGCCTCGTCATTGTGAGAAGCCACAAAAATGGAGGCATCAAAAAGGCGTTTCGCGTCTTCCCCTCGATCACCGCACGGCTCAATTAACTCGAGACCAGTCAAGTGGGCATAACTTCGCAGCATCAACGAAACGTGCTCGGAAAGATATCCATTCTCAGGCCCCGGTTTTTGCATCGAAAAATATTAGCCGGTACCAGTGAATTGGAAAGCGACACTTCACCCCCAATCCAATCGGTCCCTACCCCATCATTCGAAGGGCAAGATAAGGCGCCAAGTTAAAAACGAGGATCGCAATTTTATAATAACCAAGATACCGGAAGTAAATCCCTCTGACTTCGCTTTCCTCCAGCCCGAACATCTTCGCATGCATCGAAGTCACGACGCTCTTCATCAAAATCAGAAGAACCGAGGATATAACCAACAGCCCGCTGTTGATGACGAGGCACCAACCCAGAAATGTTTGAAGCGCTTCAACAGTCATCCATTCAGATTAGCAATATTCACGCGCCCTGCCAATCCAAATCAGAACATTCACTCACCCTTCATGGCTCGCCGAATGTCCCCCGGCTCGTATCCATAAAGCTCGGCAGGAAGGTCTTCGTGATCGATCCTGACAAGGCGCCAACTCGACGGAAGAAAGCTTTGTTTCTCCCATTCAAAAACAAACGGATTGGTCAGCCTGTTCAATCTACGGGTCACCTCGTTTCCTACTGGCCCAACCGGCTTTCCACTGACAGTAAGATCAACTTTCACCGTCGCGCGCTCCCCTTCGATCTCAATCTCGCGATTTTCCGCCGTCAAAACCAGTGCCATGAACTGACTACCCACATCTACTATCGCCTCGATCGCCTCGTCATCATCAAATCCCCACTTATCTTCGTATGACTCAGCCACCATTCGTTTCATCCGGGCGGCATTTCGCTTCTCGATTCCGGCAATCAGTGCATCCTGCTTCTTCCCAATCACTCGGACTGGTCGAGTTTGATAAACGATAATCCCGACCACGAGCAGCAATGCCGCAATGGCTACCAAAAAGATGCAGCGGGCAGAACCAACGAAAGATTTGCGTTGCGATTTTTTCACATCCGCTATCTTTCCATGGTAGGAGACATTTTGTAAACCGTTCAATCGGCTTTGTCTCTTGAATCGTCTTTGCCCTGCTTAATTCTCAATTTATGGCTACGTACCGTCCCAACGTTGCTGCTATTCTTCGCAAACCGAAGAATGGAAAGATCCTCATCGGTCATCGGTCTGATCACAAAGGTTGCTGGCAATTTCCCCAGGGAGGAGTGGATAAAGGCGAAGACCTCATTGGAGCGCTTCACCGAGAAGTGGCCGAAGAAATCGGAGTTAGCCCCGACCTCTATCAGATGGTCGCTTGCCGAACTGACTACCGTTATAAATTCCCCAATGGTCATCTCAAGAAAGGTCAATTTTGCGGTCAGACCCAATCCTACTTTCTTTGTGATTATTACGGGAAAAAGCATAACATCGATCTGGATGCGCATGTCCGCGAGTTCTCAGACTATCGATGGATCTTTCCCGAACAGTTCGATCTCACCTGGGTGCCAAAATTCAAACAGCCGGTGTTTCGGCGGGTTTTTAAAGATTTCTTCGGAATCAAACTCCGCAAAAACCTGAAATAAATCATCCACTTTCGAATGAATCGACTTCTGCTCCGTTTGAGCTTTTGATTTTTTTGAATCAATGAAACACTGAGACCGTCTTACTACAAAGCTTAGATGTATTTCGGAATCAGAGGAAAAGTGGCATTGCTAGTCATGCTGGCAACGGCAGCATCGGCCTTTTTGGTCGCGCAAATGCTATCGAAACGTGCCGAAGAACTTCTTCGAGCGCATGAACTGGTCGACCTGGGCGACGAAGCCTCCCTGCGCGGCTGGGAGTTGATCGATCAAGTCGAAGGACTTCGAGATGACCTGCTCAGCGTGTCCAATAACTCCGAATTCCGGGATCAGTTCGAAGCAGGCATGTCCCAAGAGGAGTTACTGAAAATGGCCCGCAGCCTCTGCCGTCGCTATTGGAAAAATCATGTCAGAGTGGAGATCATCACCTTAAAGGACGGGAAAGAGTTGATCACTCCGCTAACCACGAAAGCTGAAATACTGAAAGGCGAAAGCTGGTTCCCTCCGAGCGAGGCAAAAGCAGGGGCTCAACTGCACATGTCCCCCATCGAGCGACTCTACCTCAAACGAACTGACCTGATTCCTGACGAAGAACCTATCGAGAGATGGCAAACGGTCGTGTGGGCCGTCGCCCCTTTAGGCAAAATGGATGGGAATCCATCATTCATCAGAATCCTCATGGTACTGAGTGAAGTCCGGTCGCCTCGACATTTCTTCACTCTGGAAAACGCTGACGGAGTCCGCCTGTCCTATCACGACGAGTTCGAAGACATGAGCCGGGGAAACAATGAGAAGTTCTTCAATTTAAGTAAGAACGAAGAGCTATTGGAAGCCCTCAATCGTAGCAGAAGTAGAAATAGCGACCCGGCCGATATTCAGGAGGAACCCAAAGTAGAACGCCTCCATCGGCAAGAGCAGGTTGATTTGGCTACGCCATATTTCTTCCAGGAAGGCGTCCCCGGTGAGACCCTATTGGCTGCGATCAACGAGGACAATCCAGACGATCTTTCAGATTTCATGCTGCAGCAGCAAGTTAAATTTGCCCCACTGGGACAGTTTGGAGGCGTCGCTGCAAAAACTGACCAAATTCGCCTTCTCACGCAGACAAAGGAAAAAATGCTTCAACTGCAAGTCGCCATCGATGAAGCCCTGACGGAACGCTACAAGGAAGCAAACGATGGATTAAACTGGAGAGAAATTGTCGAATGTGACCAAATTAACTCCTGGGCAGTTCGACTGCTGATCGGAAGCCCTTCTGATCCAGATGAGTACCTAATTCATTACGCCGTTCTAGACGATGAACTAGCTTCATCCATTGCTTCAGAGATGACCTCTGTTCGAACCGTTGCAATACTCGTGGCCTTAGGATTCGGACTGATCGGCTTCTTCATAGCAATCCATTTCATTCGCCCGCTCAAGCGGATGACCAAAACTGCGCTAAGGATCACCGAGTCAGAACGGGACGGCTTCCACCAGAAAGTCGCCGAACTTGCCCGCGACCTGGACATCAAGAGAAAAGACGAAGTCGGCGATATTGCCCGTGCCTCCAAACGCCTCTTTGAAGAACTGATCGCCTTTCAAGAAGAGCTGGAGCATCGGGTCAATGACAGAACCAGGGAACTGCGACGAACCAATTCCGAACTTGAGAAGGCTTATGAAAAGTTGATGAGCCTCAGCCACGAAAAAGATGCCTTCGTCGCCAAGGTCAGCCACGACCTCAGGCAACCGCTCAACGCCATTTTCCTTCAGGTCGAAGCGCTTCGCCTCTCAGATCTGGACGAGGAACAAAGTTCCGACGTAGACCGCATTCACGCCCATGCCGCAAGAGAACTAAATTTGGTAAACGATATTCTGGAATATCAGAAAATCATCATGGGCGCCGAAACCCTCAGCAAAGACGAGATCGATCTGAAGGTTCTGCTTCGCGAGCTCGAAGAATCCTTCGCCCCCGGCGCCAAGAAGAAAGGGTTACTGTTCTCGCAACGCACTCATACCGACGTCGAGACGATGGTAGCTGATGATCGCCGCGTCAGGCAGGTCCTCGGAAACCTTGTTGGAAATGCGTGCAAATTCACCAAGGAAGGCTCAGTCGCCCTCGAAGCGCAAGCTCGCGAGATCAACGATTTGCCCTGGATCGAGTTTACCATCTCCGATACAGGCCGCGGCATGAGCCCCGAAGAGCAAGCCAAAGCATTTGTCCCTTTTGTTTCCAATAAAAAGGACAACGCAGGTGGCAGCGGCTTGGGACTTTCCATCTGCAAGGAATTGGTAACACAAATGGGAGGAAAAATCGGTTTTGTCAGCGAACTGGGCAAAGGAACTCACTTTAGTGTCTTCCTCCCTTGCTCTCCTTCTTCTGAGCACTACGAGCCAAAAGAAGCGCCCGCCTTCAGTCAGCCCACCCAAGGCGATGAGGGCTCCAACGCAAAGCCGATCCCCCGGGATGCTACCGTTCTGGTAGTGGACGACGATCACAAAGTCCGGGAGATGCTGAGCCGCATGCTCAAAGCAGAAGGGTATCAGGTGATGACTGCGGTAGACGGAAATGAAGGCCTGAAACTCGCCAAAGAACACCTGCCCGATGCCATCACTCTGGATGTCGTGATGCCAGGAGGAAAGGACGGATGGGAAGTGCTCAACGAACTAAAAGGCTCACCAGATACTCAGTCGATTCCGGTGATCATGGTGTCCGTGATGGCCGAACAGGAGTATGGCGGTGCGTTAGACGTCGAAGACTACCTCGTCAAACCGATCGACTTCAACCGGCTCAGCCGCGTCATTCAGCGGGTCACAGACCAATCTGCCAGCCAAAGTCTTTTGCTGGTAGACGATGATACTGATTCACTAGCCGCCATGAGTCGCATCCTCGAAGAAGCTGGATGGACCACCCTTCAGGCTCACGACGGAGCCGAAGCCCTGGAAACCCTTTCGAAAACAAGACCAGCCGCAATCATTCTGGATCTTTTGATGCCAGTGATGGATGGATTCGAATTCCTTGAGAAAATGCAGGAGAATGAACACCTCCGCTCTATCCCTGTGATCGTGCTCTCCGGGAAAGACCCTTCGGAAGCCGAGCAGGAATTCTTGAGAGAACGAGTCACTCTGGTCCTCAAAAAGGGGCAAAAATCTGCCGATGAACTGGTTCGCACCATCAATGCCAAAATTAGCGCTCGGGAATCAAGTTGATCTAGGGTCCAAAAACATCCCTTTTCTGTCACAACCTTTAATATTTGGGTTATCTTCTCTGAAACACCCCGACTCTATGAAAACAAAACTCATTTTTTTCTCTTCCGCCTTATGTCTGATCGCGACGTCTTCCACTGTGAAGGCAGATGAAACCTTCAGTCGCCACGATGCCAACCGGGACAGTAAGGTCACTTACGAAGAACTCGCTCGCAGCAAAAAGATGGAATTCGACAAATTGGATCGCAACCGGGACAAGGCCGTCACCAGCGAAGAATTTGCCGCCGCAACCGAAGAGGCTGGTTCAACCGAAGAAAAAGCAGAGATGGACCTCTTTGCGACCCCTGGATTGGCCTCGATCGACGCCGACGGAAGCCAAAGTGCCTCTCTTGCCGAATACGGTGCCTTTGTAAAGGAAACGATCAATCAACTCGATACGACCGCCGACAATGCTGTCAGCATGGAAGAATATCAGGCCGCCGTCACTATCGAGGTCCAAAAAGCAGCTGCCGCAGCGGCACCAAAAGGATCTGCGCCGAAAGGCTCTGCTCCCAAGCCTGCTGAATAAAGCTATGTGAATCGGTCATTCGACCCAATCGGGTCGAAACCGATCCTAGGGCGTTTCCTCGAATCACGAGGAAACGACAGCGCGGCCCGCCCCATATGCCAATTTGATGGCATTGCCCGTTCGCAGTTACGGTTATAAAGCTTTCGTCGAATGGCGCTGAAAAAGAGCCTCTCGACGCCTATCCTACGGATGTTTCGGGCTGTTTTGAGCCGAAACCAGCCTGGCTCCAACCACTCGATGACCCCTCGCCATCGAGAATAATTGTCGTAAAAGCATAATTCTCTGTTGCCTTCATGCTGCTTTGAACAACTATACGCTTCTAAAATTCGGTTCAAACCAAACAAACCAGGTAGATGAAAGACCTCTCCAAGTACAGAAACATCGGGATTTTCGCGCACGTTGATGCCGGCAAAACCACCACCACTGAGCGTATTCTTAAGCTCACAGGTAAAATCCACAAAACTGGAGAGGTCCACGATGGCGCCGCTACCACTGACTTTATGGAACAGGAGCAGGAGCGTGGCATTACGATTCAGTCCGCTGCGACGACCTGTTTCTGGGATGATCACCGTTTCAACATCATTGATACTCCCGGACACGTTGACTTCACTATTGAGGTTTATCGTTCGCTGAAAGTTCTCGACGGTGGCGTCGGAGTATTCTGTGGATCTGGTGGTGTTGAGCCCCAGTCCGAGACCAACTGGCGTTACGCCAACGAGTCCAAGGTGGCCCGTGTCATTTTTGTGAACAAGCTCGACCGTATCGGCGCTGACTACTATCGCGTTGTGAAGCAGGTCGAAGAAGTTCTCGCTGCCAAGCCTCTTATCATGGTGCTTCCTATTGGCACTGAAGACGACTTCACAGGTGTCGTTGATCTTTTGACCCGCAAAGCCTGGGTCTGGGATGACTCCGGTCAGCCCGAAAACTACACTCTCGAAGATGTCCCAGCTGACATGGTCGATAAAGTAGAAGAGTATCGTAATGAGATGATCGAGACAGCAGTCGAACAGGATGACGAAGTCATGGAAGCCTACCTCGACGGCACCGAGCCAGACATCGACACGATCAAGCGTTGCATCCGCAAAGGCACGATCAACCTCGATTTCTTCCCTACCTACTGTGGATCCGCCTTCAAAAACAAAGGGGTTCAGCCGGTCCTCAACGGAGTGATCGACTTTCTTCCAAGTCCTACCGAAGTTCCGCCTCAGCCAGAAGTTGATATGGAAGGCAATGAGACGGGCGAATTCGCTATTGTTGCTGTCGATCGCCCGCTCCGCGCGTTGGCCTTCAAGATCATGGACGACCAGTATGGCGCCCTGACATTCACTCGGGTTTATTCGGGTTCACTCAAAAAAGGTGACTCTATCCTCAATACCTTTACCGGTAAGAGCGAGCGAGTCGGTCGTATCGTAGAGATGCACGCCGATTCCCGCGAAGACGTCGAGATCGCCCAGGCGGGTGACATCGTTGCGCTGGTGGGATTGAAGAACGTCCAGACGGGCCACACGCTTTGTGATCCCAAGAAGCCTGCCACCCTTGAGCCAATGGTATTCCCGGCACCGGTTATCTCGGTGGCGATTTCGCCGAAGGATAAAGGTGCTTCTGACAAGCTTGGTGAAGCGATTGCCAAGATGGTTCGGGAAGATCCCTCCTTCCACGTTGAGTCCGATATGGAAACTGGTGAGACCATTCTTAAGGGAATGGGCGAACTGCACCTCGACATCAAAGTGGACATCCTCAAGCGGACCCACGGCGTCGAAGTTGAAGTGGGCGCCCCTCAGGTGGCCTACCGCGAGACGATCACCCAACGAATCGAAGACTCCTACACCCACAAGAAGCAAAGTGGTGGTTCCGGTCAGTTCGGTAAGATCGACTACATCATCGAGCCGCTTGAGCCCGGTAGCGAAGGTTTCGAATTCGAATCAAAAGTGGTTGGCGGTAACGTTCCTAAGGAATACTGGCCCGCGATTGAGAAAGGCTTCAAGCTCTCCAAAGACAAAGGCGTGCTGGCTGGCTTCCCGATGCTCGATTTCAAAGTGACTCTGGTCGACGGTGGCTACCACGCAGTTGACTCCTCAGCTGTCGCATTCGAAATTGCAGCCAAGTCCGCGTATCGCCAGACGATTCCAAAGGCTGGGCCTAAGTTACTGGAACCAATCATGAAACTCGACGTCTTCACTCCTGACGATCACGTGGGTGACGTCATCGGTGACCTCAACCGACGCCGCGGAATGATTAAGAGCCAGGATTCAAACCCTACCGGCGTGCGAGTCAAAGCTGACGCGCCACTGAGTGAAATGTTTGGATACATCGGTGACCTTCGTACCATGACTTCAGGTCGTGGGCAGTTCTCGATGGAGTTCTCACACTACGCCCCTTGCCCACGGAATATTTCCGAGGAAGTGATTGCCAAAGTGGCAGCAGAAAAGGAAGCCGAAAGGAAGAAGTAGAGCGATCTGCTGAAAGCATTTTTGTTACTAAAAGGCCGGACCTTGAGTCCGGCCTTTTTTTGTGCCCATTCGGTTCACTAAATAGAAACGGCGCGAACCCGAAAGTCCGCGCCGTCTTCTTAAACCAACGACAATTGGAAAATTGATGTGCTACGCCGCGACAGGCTGCTCGAGGACATCGAGTCGAAGCCGTGACCAAGACAAAGTCTCTCCTTTGCTTGCTCCTTCGATTTCCTGTCCCACAAAAGCAGTGAGCTGGGCATTTCCATCCATGGAGAATGCCGGATAGAGGAAAATCTCACCGTGAACCCGGACGCTACAGACGAAATTTTTACCAAAACGATACAAAGTGAGATCACAAGGAACCGGGACTCCGGGGCTCAAAGGAGATTTTGAAAGATAACCAATCACTCCGCCACCATTGGTGACATCGCAGACTTCACCAGTTGCTGGGTAGATTGCGACAGTAATTCCACGCTTCTTACTTTCGTCAAGAATCCCCACAACAACACGGCGGGTTACTCGTGAAGGTTCAATGTCGACCTTGAAGCTGACTTCCGCATTCGGATTGTCGACGTGTGGCGTTTGGCCCAGTTCTTCGAGCTGGAAGTGATCTAGATCGGGGATCAGAGTATTCATGGATTTGATGCGGTGATTAATGGACGCTCGAGCTACCTTTCGGCATCCAAGCAGTTAATGACTCTTAAGTATTTTAAAATTTTAAGACATTTATTACGGTTAATCAAACAAATTATCATAATTATTGAAAATATTTTAATTATGCTGAAATCTCGGGAATTTTGCCTCAATCGAATATTGAGGTCCATTTCTCCGATCTAGACTGGCGAAATCGGGTTACAAGGCTTGTATTTCGAATACGCTGCACTGACCACCCCTCTATGGACGAAGACCTCTTTATCGACGAAACGGCTGAAATAGCTGAGAACTCTTCGTCATCCGCCATCCTGCCCACGATGCCCCTCGCAGCCCGTATGAGGCCGCGAAATATCGACGAATATGTCGGACAGGGCCACATTCTCGGAGAAGGCAGGTTGCTGCGTCGGGCGATCGAAGCGGATCGCTTTACCTCATTAATCTTCTACGGCCCTCCAGGTGTTGGAAAAACCAGCCTTGCCGAACTGATCTCACAACGCACCGAATCCCGATTCATCAATCTGTCCGGTGTCGAGAGCAACGTCGCAGAGATTAGGAAGGCAGTGGAAGCGGCGCGTCAATTTCAAAGAACCAGAAATGAAATCACAACACTCTTTGTCGACGAGATTCACCGGTTCAATAAATCTCAGCAGGATGTTCTTCTGCCCCATATCGAAAGAGGTACAGTGCGCTTTATCGGTGCGACGACCCACAATCCCTATTTCTACGTCAACAGTCCGCTCACTTCGCGAAGCCAGGTTTTTCAGTTGGAACCACTTTCCGAAGACGATCTTGCCCAGCTGCTTCAGTCAGCTGTCGAGGATCCCGAAAGAGGGTTTGGTAAAAAACCAATCGACCTCCATGACGATGCCGCAGAACACCTCGTCCGAATGTGTGATGGCGATGCCCGAAAGCTGCTAACATCTTTTGAGCTCGGAGTGCTCACCACTGAAGAAAACCCCGAGACAGGAAAGATCGAAATTGATCTAACGGTCGCGGAAGACTCCATCCAGAAGAAGACAGTGGTCTACGATGCCGACGGCGATAGTCACTACGATACGATCAGTGCCTTTATCAAATCAATGCGGGGATGCGACCCCGACGCCACTCTCTACTGGCTTGCCAAAATGCTTTACGCCGGTGAAGACATTCGTTTCATCGCCCGGCGTATCGTGATTGCCGCGAGCGAAGACGTAGGCATGGCTGACTCAAACGCATTGCGAGTGGCGATAGCCGCTCAGCAAGCAGTTGAATTCATCGGCATGCCTGAAGCTCGCATTCCTCTTGCTCATGCGGCCGTCTATATTGCGACCTCACCAAAAAGCAATCGGGCCTACGCTGGCATCAATGCGGCGATGAAGGATGTGGCCGAAGGGCGCACCCTTGCCGTGCCCCCTCACCTTCGCACCCAGTCCCGCAAGAAGATTGGTATTGAAAGTGAGGCCATCGACTCGGCGAATGCTAACTATCTCTACGGGCATGATTTCGATGAAGGATTTGTTCCTCAGGCCTACCTTCCGGAAGGTCGCGTCTACTACGAGCCGTCCAAAAACGGGCTCGAGCAACGTGTCGCGGAGCGGCTTGAACACTGGAAGTCCCAGTTCGAAAAGAGCAGCACCAGTAATCCAAAATAGCCCCTCCCTTAGCGAAACTCCAGCTCGAGGGCGTCAAGGTATTGTGAGATACGATCATGCCGCCGAGGCATCGGATTGCTCTCAAGTTCCTTCCTCAATTTTAAATAATCGTCAAAGGCTTCGCTGCGCCTGGGTGCCTGGGTCGCTTCGAAGTAATTCAAATAGTCTTCTGCCTGAATTAAAGTATTCCGGATTTGTCCTCGCATTTCAGCGAGAGCAGCCAATTCAGAATCAGCCCCATCGAACTTGCGCCGTCCCAATCTTTCAATCACGATTTCATACCGATCGAACAGCGGCCGATACAATGGAAACCCCGAGCGTTTTAGCACTTGAAGCTGACGTAAGCATTGAATCAGTCGCTCCTCTGTCCCCGGCCGCCCTATGAATTCACTGTATTGATCAATGCTCCCTTCGAAAGCTCCTACGAGCTCTGGCGCAGTAGGGGCTTTCCGAAAAAGTTTGAACAATCCACCTTTCGCCTTCGATTCCTCGACGTCTTCGGTCTCCTCCGCCTCGAATCTCACCATTAAAGCCTCGGACAGCCATTGTTCAGTCTTCTCCCGGCTCATGAATTCAAAACTCTGGTGTTGTCCCAGAGTCGCAATTTGCAGGACCCACCACTTTTCCAACCCCTGTTCTATTTCACGAAACGCTGGGAAGTGCTGCCTCAGCAAGGGAGCCATTGCCAACTGCCCCGCCGCTCCCAAATCAGCCAACAGGTTCCGCAATCCCAGATCGCCATTGGGTTGATCAAGAAGCGCCCCGACCATAGCCGCGGCCGATGTACGAAAAATGGTATAACTCACGGGATCCAGTTCTTCCGGGTCGGTCAGGCTAAACAAGGTATCAGGCTTCAACATCTGACCGCTTTTTACGACCCCTTCATAGAAAGCACTGGGACGCCCGCCTCGCTTATGCTCAATCAATTGATCAAAGCCATGGACCATCCATTCGGGAGCAATCATCGCCCTATTTTCGATCACCTCGGGATGACTGGCATAAGGAGCAAGAATATGATCGAGGATCAAAGACCTTAGTAGTTCAATCCGAACACTTTTTTCCTCAAAGCCGTCATGCAATTTTACTGAGACATTGATTCTAAGTCGATTATCTGGTCGAATCTCGATCGCAGTTCGCACGTCATCTCCCAGAAAAACATCCACCGTGTCGCCCCACAACTCGACGGCGATCGGAATCGCCCACGAATCACGGTCTATCTTCGATTCAGGCCGATAGCGCAGGACCTCCTCCCTGAAATCATCTCTCAATTCATTCGCAAAAGAATCAAACATCACCCGAGCCAAGGGATTCTCCGCAAACACTCGGATCTGACGATCTTCGCCCCACTCTGCTTCTGGAAGATCGGTGACCGACGATCTGGACTTCGTATCGCTGGAGGAAGCGGCTTGAGGAGACTGCGCACCAATCGGCAACGCCAGGCCAATCAACAGCCACCAGGAGACACCACCGATTATCCCGGCACTCCAATCTGTTCCTGTGATTCTCTTCAGCACAGGGCAAACCTATCAAACTCAGGGACAACCTGCAACCGCCTCCAGAATACGACTTCACCTTAATCGCCCAAAATTTGACTTAATGGAACCAGCCTGTTGAGTCCCTTCACTACATTCGACAAACCTGCTCACAATGCCTGCCGCTTTTCTCTTCGACGTCGGAAACGTCATCATCAAATTCGATTTCAGGAAAGCCGCCCGGAGTATCGAACCATTTTGCAAGGTCACGGCGGAGGAAGCACTCGAACGGGTTGCCAAACTGACCCCCCTTCTAGAGCTCGGCCAATTATCCCCTGACGAATTCATTGCCAAGGCCACTGGTGAAGTCGGTTTCTCAGGATCCTCGGAATTCTTCCGGGCTTCATTTGAAGACATCTTTGAACTGAATCAGCCCATCGCCGACTTCATCAAGGCACAAAAGTCGGCCGGCGCACGACTCTACCTCCTTTCCAATACCAATGGCATCCACGTCCCGTTCTTTGAATCGACCTACCCCGTCTTCGATCTATTCGACGGAAAGGCGTATTCCCATGAAATCGGAGCAATGAAACCCGATCCGGAAATCTATCGGGCGGCTATCGCCAGCCTCAATCTTATCCCGGAAAATACGATTTACGTGGATGATCTCGCAGCCAATTGCGAGGCAGGTCGAAAAGCCGGCTTCCTCACGATTGAGTATCATGCCGATGACCACGAATTATTCCTCCGTGAAGTTGCTTCACATTCGTAATCGGCAGAAGCCCTACCCTATGGGTCGACCAATTGTCCCCTCACTTTCGCCCAGAAGATGCCCATGAATTCGTGGACTGCGGTTGAAGTGAAGTAAAAGTTTTGCGCCTTTGGAGCCATTCCTCGCCCGCTGATTCGAAAAATGTCACCCGGTTCAGCCCACGTCACAATACCGACCGGCGCAGGAGTGAACCTCAACTCCTGCTTTCTGAAAAGACCGGCAGCCCTCGGCATATGAAATCCAGAGGTGACCAAAAGAAACGGAGCGTCATCGACGATCTCACCCACATAAATGGCATGATCCTTGGTATCGCGAGACTTGGATTCCAAAATAATCGACGCTTCAGGAACACCAAGCCTCATCGCCACTGACTTCATGGCCGTTGTTTCACTAGTTCCCCCGGTAAATACGAGCGAGGTATCCGGAAACTTATTCCACAAATCCACCCCTCCAACGGTTCTTAGAAACGCACCACTGGTGAGCTGCGACAGCACCGGCTTGTTTCGGGCATTTCTCTGCCCCATCGCTAAAACCACAATAAACTGCGGATCATCATTGCCATCACGAACTTCCCCGGTTTCAGAGAAAGGCTCATACTGCCGCTCCAGATGAGCTAGGAAACTATAGGCAACTGGCGCCGTGCTTGAAGCGTAAAGGGTAACGATACCGATAGCTAGAACCACCAAACCCGTTTTCAAAAGTGCCCGACTCTTGCCTGCGCTCCCTTTCTTACTTCGCCGGCGAGAAAGGACCATCAGAAGGAAAGCCACCAGCAGCAATTCGAGAACGATTGATACCGGAACAGTGAAAATCGAAATTAGCTTCTTTAAGTCGAACCAAAAGTCCATATTAAATAGATCAGAACTGGGTCCAGTTCCTTTTTGAGACACCTACAACACATTGATCACGGTAGGAACCCTTTTTGACACCACCTATATCTTGATTCACGTTTTCGAAAATCCTAATTCAAAGATTCGCCCTGATACTGATTATTTTTTACCATGACCAAAAAGAAAGAAGACTCCCTAACCGACAGTTCACGACGCAAGTTTGTGAAAACGACAGGTACCGCTGCTGCAGTTGGCACTGCCATCGGCTTCCCCTCCGTAACATTTGGTGCTCCAAATGACAAAAAGCTCAAAATCGGCGTCATTGGCACTGGTGGTCGTGGCGGCGGAGCCATGATGAACGCCATGAATGCCGACGATAACGTCGAACTTTGGTCCATGGGTGATCTTTATCTCGAAGAGGCCGAAAACAAACTGGCGATGGTCCGCAAGTACGATTCGGTTAAGGATAAGGTTTCTGACAGCATCGATAGCCGCGTTTTCAGCGGTATCGATTGTTACAAAAAAGTTCTCGATTCCGGCGTCGATGTTGTCCTCTTGACGACACCTCCTGGCTTTCGCCCCCAGCATTTTAAGGCTGCAGTGGACGCCGGCGTTCACGCCTTTGTTGAAAAGCCATGTGCGACAGATCTCGCAGGAGTGAAAGACTTTCTCGCTACCAGCAAGATCGCAGCGGAGAAAGATCTCTCAGTGCTTTGCGGATATTGCTACCGCTACAGCGAGCACGGACGTCCGCTTTTCGAGCGTATCCACAATGGTGACATCGGTGAAATCCAGAGTGTTCACTCGGTCTACAACGCAGGTCCGGTCAAAGCGATGCCAGATCCCTCAAGCCGTCCCGATGGAATGAGCGATACCGAATGGCAGGTCAAAAACTGGTACAATTTCGTCTGGCTTGGCGGCGACGGAATCGTTGAGCAGGGATGCCACAACGTTGATAGAGTCGCCTGGGTCTTTAACGACGCCGATCCCGAATCCGCCTACGGAACCGGGGGCAGAATTCGCCCAAAGACCGAAGGCAATATCTACGATCATTTCAGCATTACCTACGAATACCCCAATGATGTGAAGGCCCACGTCGAATGGCGCCAGTACGTCGATTCTTACAATTTCACCGGTGACACCATCGTGGGAACCAAGGGAATCGCTAAGTTCGGCACCAGTGCCGCCTCCATCACCGGAGAAAATCCATTCACTTGGCGGAAACCGAGAACACCCAAGAGCATGTATGATCTCGAACACGAAGAATTCTTCGCTGCCATCCGATCAGGAGAGAGAAAAGACGATGCCGAGTGGATCGGACACTCGACCACCATG
This sequence comes from uncultured Verrucomicrobiales bacterium, assembly GCA_963977055.1. GTDB lineage: Bacteria > Verrucomicrobiota > Verrucomicrobiia > Verrucomicrobiales > DEV007 > Arctic95D-9. The sequence goes on along the minus strand of CAXBMX010000045.1, from coordinate 15,682 downwards.
GCTATTCTGGGCAGAACCGCCTGCTATTCTGGCAAGAGAATCACATGGGATGAAATGTGGAATGCCGAGCAGAAGTTAGTGCCGGACAATGTCGACATGTCCGCTGACCTTGCAATTCGACCCATGAGAGTCCCCGGATTGCCCGAGACACAGGATACTGTTTTCGCAGAGAAGTGATCTGACTTCGTTGTCCGCTAAGAACTAGCGACTTTAGACAAGGCTCCGTCATCTGGGACGGAGCCTTTTTGTTTTCCTGAATAACGCAGTCTCTCATCCGATCCAGATCGTGATTGATTTCCTGCCTATTCCGACGTTGTTTTTCATACTTTGATTCTTTCTCTCACAGATCACCCGCTGACAGTCGCCACCGTCACCCAGAAGGCTGACCTCGATTTCCTCGAAGGAGCAGGCATCGTCACCGCTGAAGTGCTCGAATTCCGGCTCGACAATCTATTCGATTCCGCAGAGGCGGCGACCAAAGTAATGCGCACCGTCGAGAATCCCGCGCTCCTGACTGTCCGACGCGCCGACGAAGGTGGCGCGTCCGATATTCCAGATGAAACCCGGCTCGCGCTCTACAGCCAACAACTCGATGCCGTAGAGTTAATCGACACAGAGATCTCGTCTCTCGAATCCAGCTCCTTCGCAGGCTTTGCCGATATCGTCCAAAAAGCGGATGTCAAACTGGTGGCATCTTTTCACGATTTTGAAAGCTGGCCAGGGATCGATGTGATCAAAGCCAAAGTGGACGCCGCTTATGAGCTAGGAGCAGAAGTCCCAAAAATCGCCATCGTAATCGATGAGATGAAAGATCTTTTTACCTTGGCTCAATTGGTAGAGTTTCACCGTAGCGAAGGTCGCCTCATTTCAGCCATGGGAATGGGGCCCTTAGGAAAGGTCTCGCGCCTCCTGCTGGCCAAAGCTGGGTCCTGCCTCAACTACGGCTATCTCCACACCCCCAACGCTCCCGGGCAGTGGTCGGCAGATGACCTCAAGCGACTAATCGCTGCCCTTTAAGTCAGTGACTCGGGGCTGCCACGGTACCATCGACCAGTTCGCGGCGGCGCGTCTCCACAATGCGGGACGCAATATCCAGAACCGTCTCGTCTAGAATCAGTCGAAGATGGCTCCCCTCCTGATAGTCCGCCGGAGCAATGTATTTGATCCTGCCGGAAACCCCTGACAACTGAAATGCTTTCCGGAAGCTCACTCTCGACTCATCCTTCGGGTTGTAGACGGCAATGCTGTGGCCACCAAAACGATTCATCACCGTAAAACAAGGCACATCCGTTGGGCCGTCACCCAGGTAGATCATATTGGGAAATGGAACCGGCCTGAGCTCATCAGGCATGTGATCGTTGACATCCTCAGATGGATCCAACATCCCTTTATTGATCCGAAACAGATACTGAGTTTTTGCCGTGTGAGAAATCACCCGCCTGGGAAACGAAATTCGACCAGCACTGTTCTCCGCGAATTCACACCCAAACACGTCCTTGATGTATGGTCTCAGCTCGCTGCCATCGATCAATGCCTTGAGCCCGCTTGAGACAATGTAGTGTTCGATGTTTACACCCATGGCTCGGTGTTCATCCGTGAGCAAACCGTCCAGTTGACCGAACATCTCAGGCAAGCCCGGAAAAAACTTTAAGCCCTTACCCAGCTCTTCGAGATCTTTGTTGCTGGGACCATCCATTTCGAGATAATCGATCATCGCCTTCAAGTAGGCCAACTCACTCTCATATCCCTCCTGCTCGACCAATTGCTTACATTTCTTCCAGAACTCTGAAGGATTGATGCCAAATTTGGGGAACAACACCTCGTCCTGCATGTAGGTCGGACTGAGGGTCTGGTCGTAATCGTATACGATCCCGATGGTATTCTGGGGGGATGCCATATTTTTCGAATCTATTTTAACACGGATCGCCCTTGATTGCAGCCGCAGATCCTTAGGCAGTCAGATTTTCCTGGAGTTCTCGATATCGAGAAGAGCCGACTCCAAAGTGGAAAATTTCCACTCAAATCCAAAAGCCTTCATGACGACTGGTTCAACGCGCTGGCTATCGAGAAACAAACATCCCATTCCTCCTGGGAGCCGCCTCAGGATAAATCTCGGGACCGGGAAAATTGCTTTCCGCCCCAAAATACGGGCATACACCCGAGTAAACTCACTATTTGGCACCGGCTTGGGCGCAACGCAGTTCACTCGGCCACTAATACTTTTTTCAATGACACATTTGGCAAAAAGCCCCGCGAGATCATCGATGTGAATCCAAGACATCCACTGCTTCCCCGTCCCTAACCTTCCTCCCAGACCGAGCCAAAAAATCAATCTCAACCGTTTTAGCAGCCCCTTCTCTCCCAAAACCAACCCAATCCGTGGAGTAACCACCCTGATTCCGAGCCGCTCAGCCTGATTCGATGCGTATTCCCAATCTCGACAAACTTGAGGGATAAAGCCAAAACCAGCATCCGCTTCCTCATCCAGCCACTCATCAGAGCGATCTCCGTAAATCCCGATAGCGGAGGCGGAAACAAACACCTCAGGCCTCCTATTCCGGGAAATACGAGAGAGGGCTTCGACAATGTCCGAGGTCAAATCCACGCGACTATTATGAATCCGACGTTTCTTATCAGTGGACCACCAGCCCACAATTGGCTCGCCGGCGAGATGAATAAGCGCATCGAGATCTGAAAAATCAAGACTTTCAGTATCATCGATCAAACGCACCTCATCCGCATAATCGACGGGCTTCGAGTCGCTTCTAGAAAACGCGACAACCTTCCAACGACGGCGCTTGGCCTCCTTTGCAATCGCCGCCCCAAGAAATCCGCGCGCACCCGTGATACCAACTTTCATACAGATCCATCCCCCATTTCGGGAGCTGATGGGCGAAAGCTATGTCCTATTCTCAACCTTGCCAAGCGTTATCCCTTTGCGGGATTGGACGTGAATCCGAGTCCCGCTTCAAGTAACTGCTTCAGCCTTTTGCTCGTCGAGGATATTGACGAACTCCTTGGACCACTCCCGCAGTTGTATCAATCCTTGGGTCGGTTTTGGCGAAACACCTGGCTCCATCAAAATCAATTCGGCAAATCCTGTGACCGATCCAATCATGTTTCGAAAATCGTGACGGAGCTCTTTATCATGCAGTGAAAAATCCTGCACCGTACTCAGCTTCTTCCGGATAGCGATTCCTGCACTTTCAATATAGCCGAACAGCTCAGGGCCATCCGCTCCAAATTCGCCCAAGCTTCCTTTGAGCTGGACGGTCAAATTGATGACCCCGCGAGTCAGTTCCCTAAGTTGATTTAGTGAAGGATCGCGACTGAGCGTCTCCTGGGGCGGCTCTTCCTCCAAACCGTTTGCCTCTTCGATGCCCCCTTCTAAAGCCTGAAGAACTGAGCGAGTGCCTTCGTGAGTTGGGAATACCGCAGCGAAACCGGCTGCCTTCGCTTTTTCGAGCAATTGTGGATCACCGGTCGATGAAAGACCAAAGAACGGAATATTCGCGAGAGTTCCGATCCCCTTCACCGCTTGCAAGGCACTCCATAAGCCGAATTCTGAAAGATCGAGGTCAACCACCATGACGTCTGGAGCGTGTTGACGGCAAAACTCAACCATCTGCATCGGATTCCATACGACGGCAGTCTGATAACCAGTCTGGCCCATCGCTTCTTGGAATCGCTCACCTGTGGTGCGTTCGCCTGCTACAATCAAAACTCGGTTCATGTGATAAGTTGGGAAAAGCTAAATTAACAGTAAATAATCGAATTACCATAAATTTACCGTTTATTGAGCATATTCCAACTTATTTTTATAATTTATTAACGTTTTTCTTTAATAGGTCCCCGTTGCAACCGTTAAAACGTATTATAGAATGTCGAAATTCGGCTGATGCCGTTTCCTCCTTCTTTAAAGATCGATCTACGTTTCCGTTCCTAATCCTATGAAAAATACTCTGATAGCCTTAATCACGCTCACCACCATTATTGCCTCAGTGAACGCGCGAGGCGAAGACGTTGTCAAGAAAGCCTCCGTAAAGGTCGTCAAAAAGGCACCCCAAAAAGCCCTCGGAGAAATCGTCGAAGTGACACTGACGGCTGATAAGATTCAGTTTGTCTATGACATCAAAGAATTCACCGTGAAGCCCGGACAGAAGGTAAAGCTCACCCTCGTCAATCCTGAGGAAAGCGTCACCCGTCAGCCACACAATGTTCTTATCGTTAAGCCAGGCACAAAGGATACCGTGGGCATGGCCGCAAACTTAGGCCTTTCCGATCCGGAGTTTCTCACCACTAAGAATGCGATCCCAGAATCAGAAGACATTCTTTTCGCCTCCAGCCTGGTGCAACCCGGTGCCGAAGAAACCATTGAGTTCGATGCCCCCGATGAGCCAGGAGACTACCCCTACATCTGCACCTACCCCGGTCACTGGGCAATCATGAACGGTGTCATGAAAGTCGTTCCTTAATCGACTTAGCTTCAACCTTTTTCCCAACCCGCCCGGAGCTTAATCGGCTTTCCGAGGCGGGTTTTTTTGCGTCCAATCTTAAAATATTACTGATTTTTAAGATATTTACTGTAATTACTATAATATTTATGTATATTGGAAACTTGAATTCCGAATGAAGACAACTATTCAAATCATCGACGACAACGTCGCCCTCACCACTCTTTTGGCGAAAACGCTTTCGAAGTTCGGCTATAAGCCGGTCGTCGACAACAATCCACTGCTTGCCATCAATTCGGCTCGGCACCACCTGCCTGATCTGATTCTCCTCGATGTGATGATGCCAGAACGAGACGGAGGCAGGGTCCTCGCCGACCTCAGAGCCGACCTATCCCTTCGCTACATTCCAGTCGTGCTGCTAACGGCGATCGCCCGGGAAGCACAAGCTCTTGCTGATACAGGAGGGATTCAAAGTGTCATTCTCTCCAAGCCAGTTCAACTGAAGGAATTGATGAGCACGATTAAAAGTCAGCTTTTAGAAAGCGGATCGGACCATTCACTTTCCGACGAAACCTCACCCACCGATTCTCCACTGCCTGAGTTACCAGACTTCGAAGCTATCACCGGCCCTCCACAGAGAAACACAGCCCCGCTCGAACTTCCCGGCCGCGAAGAAGAAACCTTCTCTAACCCCGGACCGCGGGCTGACGCCGGTTTTTCGCCCGACACACCTCCAGCTAGCGGCCCTGACTTCTCTTTTCCTGATCGAACAACCACAGATTCGCCAACAGAGAATCCCTGGTAATCAGCCGAAAGCCTACTTCAAGCCATAGCGATCGAATTCGGCCAAACACCACTCGTATTCGGCCACAAGCTGATCGACAACATTCCGGGACCTAAGTTCCTCTGGCAAGACTTCCCACGTATAGGTCTCCATCTCAAAGTGCTGGCAAAAAGTTCCGGAGCCTGATTGGACGGAGTCCTTGAGCAGCTCAAAGACTCCGGAAATATGCTCACGAGTGTCATCAAATAGCTCAAACGCTCGGGCATGAAGCGGAACATGAAAGTGAACCCGCCATTCGTCTCCGGGGCACTCCGAATTTTTCTCATACCAGGATAGCGCATCAGGCAGGTCCCTGAACCGGTGAACGACTTCATCTCCTTTCCTCACCACGACCTGGTGGAGGTATACCTCATCCTGAAAGTCCTCCAACCGCTTCACCGCCTCTGCACCAGGAGTCAGCTTCAAGGCGGAACTTAAGTGAATCTTGCTGATCCTTATTCCCGCTGCCAACAGCCGGCCAATAGCAGCTTTCGGCTCCTCGTATTCGATCGCGAGGTGACAGGTGTCATAATTCACCCCAATATTCCTCAATATCTTTTCCCGATCCCCTTCGGACAGGCCTTCTGTTAGCCCTGAGAAAAAGTCGACAGTCTCAACACTTGTCTCAAACAACCCCAATGGCTCAGGCTCCAACCCGAGATGAATGTCCCGCCCCGATTGCTCCCGCAAAGTCTCGATGTGATCGGAACATTCTCGAACATTTCGATAAATTGCATCCAATTGCTCCTTCCTCGTATTCGGTTTGATAAATTCCTTAAATGAACCAGGCAGAGTGCTCACACTAACCGATTGACCTACCGGAGCCAGATCTACGATCAAATCGAACAACGTTTTCGTGTAATCAAGCCGCTCCCGGGTGGTCCAATCCGGCGCATAAACCTGCTCCTTGACCCTGCTCCCGTGAAAAGTCCCATAGGGAAATCCATTGATCGTAAAGACGTAGGCATTCCGCTCCTCCATCCATCTACGAAAATGATCTCGCAAGCCCAGATCCGAAGCCAATTCGTCTGCCGCGACGCAGCTAAGTCTAAGACCGATGCCGTATGGTTCATCAGGACTGACATTTTTCCTCACTTCGTCGGTATAACGACTCAAGCCATCAAATGTCTCTGCCCAGGTTTCCCCGCGGTGAATATTGGTACAGTATCCAAGGTCTATATTGTGCTGTAGTCGCATTTTTCCGGAAAGAGAACCCCATTCCACGCTACCCCGCAAGCCAAAGAGCCTCACACCTTTGCGGATTCAAAGCTGGACTTCCTGTGGAGGTCTATCGAGAATAAGTCATCTATCCCTTCTTACCATGAGCATTGGACTACCTGCCAAGGAAACTTCATTAGAGGCACCGACGTCTCCCAACCAAACTGGCATTCTCATCGTTGATGAGGACCCCGCTTTCCAACTCGGACTCAAAACATTCCTCCGGGAATACGTCGGCTTTGAAAAAGTCTATACCGCCTCCAACGGATCGGAAGCCATCGATCTGATCAAGGCTGAAGAAGCCATCGAACTGATCACGCTCGATTACCAGATGCCGGGAATGACCGGAATTGAAGTTCTCGAAGAACTTCAAACTTCAGCACCACGGCCACTGAATGTAATCATGGTGACCGGATACCCTTCCGAAGAATTGGAATCGCAGTTTCACGACATGAAATCTCCGACCCTGCTGACGAACAAATTCCTCAGCAAACCAGTCGAGTTTGAAATGCTTGAACCGCTCATGCTGACCGCTCACCAAGAGTTGTTGGCAGCCAAAGAGGCCATCAAAGAACAGACCGACGATGAGCCCGCTTTCTTTGAGGCCTCAGAGGAAGGTTCCGACGACAACCGATTCGCCCGCATCACTTCGGAAGCGGCGAAACAAGACGAGCGCATCGACACACTGGAATCGAAAATTGATTCGATGAAAAAAGCTAGCCGGGCCCGATTTTGGACGGGGCTCCTAGCCATTGCCGCGATCTGGATCGCCGCAGAATTTGGTGCCTTCAAACAACTTGCCCCCAAATGGGATCAGGTGAAGCAAGACATCACAGAGAAGATTTCCAATCGATTTTCTGCCTCGACCGAGGCTAAACCCAAAGAAGGCGCAGACAAAAAACAGCCAGCTAAACCAAAGCCCGCACCGGAAATCCAAACCGGTGAGGCTCTCTAGTAGGTTACAATCACGGCTAGCCATTGTAATCGTCAACTGACATGGACCGGGGGATCATGTCACCGTTAACCCCCACTACTAGACCTATGAACGACGACTCCAACACTCCCCCTCCTCAGGATCCTTCCTCATCGGAAGATACCAGTCATTCGACAGAATCGTCCGAGCACCCTTTTGAGGATTTCTCCAAGTCGATCCATGACGCATTCCGAACCGGCAGCGAAGATGCCCGAAAGGCGTTCGACAAAGCGATTCCACAAGCCCGGAAAGATTTGGCTCAAGGCGTTCATGACATCACCTACGCCTTCGCTTATGCCTCCTCTTTCGGAGCAGCGCTGGTCAAAGAAATAACCCCTGACACCGTTTCAGATGGATTCAGAGAAGGCTCTGCCGCAGGAAAGCAAGCCGCTGATGAAGTGATCCGTAAGCGGCGTGAACGATCAGAAAGCCAAGCTCATTCCGAAGAGCCAGATCTGGGCACGGCACCTGCCTAATACCATTTCGATGGTGAAACTGGTGGAATGGCTGAGTCGAACCTTTTCTAGCGCTAGGCGCTGCGAAGGCGCGATGCGGGGGCCGCCCCGCGGGGGCCGCAACTGAGCGGGAACAAAGCGATTGAAAAGATTTGGCCAGCGTCCCAACACTTCCGCGAAGCGCTCACTTTTCCCCTAAAAGCCCCTTCATTCCTCCAGTTTCACGGTTGAGGCGGTATAAGCAGCGCCACTTGCCCTGAAGCAAGCAGTCAAACAGGGTTAGGTCATTGGCCCAACCCTGTTAGCTCATTATCACTCAGGAGCTCCCTCTGATTCCCCAACCGCTCTTGCGACAGAATCAGCGTTAAGAGATTCCGCCGAAACATCTGGGAAAGTCACCCCTCCCGTAGCGGCCCACTCCGTGCCCCGCTTGAGCGTTTCGTGAAAACCGAGGTCACCCATCGAAACAGTATCGTGCCCCAATGTCGTATGAAAGACCCGGCCTTCGCCAAAATCGATCACCATCAGCATTGGCTCGTACTCTCCAGATCCTCCGGTGCCTTCATCAGAAAAAGCTGCTGCCAGCACCGTGACCTTTTCAGCCGGTCCTCGCAGCAAGCCATACAGCTCATCTTCCGCGTGGAGCCACTTTGCTGGCAAACCTTTCGTTATCGGATGATCGGCGACTTGGGTTTCAACCAAAAACTCATGGCGCTGGCCGTGAGCCCCACCCTTACCGGCTGTTGTGTCTTCAGTCCAGGCACCCTCTCGTAGTCGCAAATAAGGTCCCGAAAGCTCGCTTCGGCCACCCCAACCGCCAACCGCGATCATTTTATTGTAGGCGCTCCACTCAGGGAACGAATTGTTAGCTGCATGGACTGCAACAAAGCCACCGCCACCGCTAACATAGGCCTCAAATGCTTTCTGCACAGACTCTGGCCAAGGCTCACCGTTGTAGTTCGAAACCACCACATCGTAAGCACTGAAATCGGGATTCCACTGAGACCATGCTTCGGCGCTTCCTTTTTTAATCTCCGCCATTTTGGTCTCCCACGCTTTCATCTCCGCAGCGAACTTCTGATCGGCCTCTGGGCTTTTCTCCTTTGATCGCCGAGGTGCCTTCGGTGGCCCCTGAGGAGACGTCGATACGGTCACCGCGAATCGACCGCTTCCTTCCAGAATCGATTCGAGCACCGGAGTCGTCTCAGGCCACTGATGATTATTCTGTCCATCGATCAAAAGCACACTAATGACGTCAGCACTCGTCGATGGACCTTCTCCGCATCCGGCAATAAAAAGCGCTCCGATCAAGACAAAGCAGCTTAAAACAATAGTTAAATTCTTTCTCATGGCCGCCAAGGTAAGCACTTCCCCTCAACATGGAAACACGATTTTGCGTTCCCTCAGTTCAAGGGAGCAACAAAAGACGGATCAATTCCTGAATTCCATCCGGTTCGCGGTGCACCCCGTGAGGCGAATTCTCAATCACGGCTTCTGACTTTACTCCTTCAATATGGGAACTTGTGTAGGCAACGACCCCATCACTGGACTCGACCAATGGGACCCCGCTACCGTGCGTGTCTTCCCGGCCAATCACTGAATGATAGACCACTGCAGGATTTAGCGGTTTATTCAAAAAGCCCGTTGATAACAGTGAGTTCGGCCGCAGCTGTCCCAGCGAGGTGAGGTTTCCTTTTGCCACCTCCCACCCAAGAGGTGTCAGAATATTTTCCCCACTTTTCAAAATCTCTGCACCCGCGTTCGACAGTTGCGCTGGCATTTGAACGAGCGCGCCGATCAACTTTCCGCCAGGTTTCGATGCCATCTTGCTACCACGGTGCGGAGTCGAGCAGAATATCACTTTATCAATTCCGGAAACCGGCTCGTAATACACTAATCTTCGCAAGGTCTCTCGATACTCCGAAGACACTTTCAATTCATCAACCGGCACCTTGAATAACTGATTCCAGTCTTCGTCGCCCCCCCTCAGGGTAGTCGATTTCGAAAGCAACCCGCCCATGCTGTGCCCTACCATCACAACCGATCTGTTCGTTGCTTCGTTCTTTTGGCGAAACGCCTGCATTTCGTCGATCGACTCCCTCAACTCAGCCGCAAGATACGGTATCAACGCACCCGTCGGGTAACCAAAAGTCCAGAACTCATATCTCTCCCGAAGCGCTTTGTTGCCGTAAAATTGGTTGAGGGTCGCATCCCAGGTTGAGGGGCTTGAATAGATGCCGTGCACGAGAATGCAAACCTGCTTCTCAGGATCAAAGGCCGATACCCGGTGCAAGCCCATGCGGTCGGCATACTTCTCGAAACGAAACAATCCGGCAGTATTAGGAAACAATTTCTGCCGGTCATAGACATCCCGGGCAAACGATGCCGTATAATTGACCGACAGGGGCAGGCTCTTGCCTCGGAACGTCAGATCCGATTTTCTCGTAGGATCGATCAGCTCCAATACCGGCTGCCTCGGCTGATCTAAATTCAACACAGCCGTAACCGGATACCAAAGCCCTGACTCAGGCATCATCGAATCGCGTTCAGACCAAGGTTGGCGAACAACTAACGAAGCACCTACTCCTTCAACAACCGTTTCTTCTTCGAACCCCCTTTTAACGTGCACGAAGTCTGCCGGAACCACTTGCTCCAGGCTCTGATACTGCCCGATCGCTCCGGATACTAATTTCAGCTCGACGTCCCCTTCCGGCGTCTTAATTGAACTCAAGGGCCGATCCCCTGTCGCCCAATTGGCCCCAATCTGCACCACTGAGTCACGAACCGCTGTATTATAAAGACTGAGCCGCGCAGGATCAGGCATCCTTCCACTCTTAATCTCATCCCAGACAACCGCTGCCTCTGAGAGCGGAATTGGAGCAATCAAGGAGTGATTCCAATCCTCCTTCACCTTGACGTCAAGGGCACAACTGGACACCATCACCGATGCCGCTATCAACAGCAGCTTGACCCCCAATTGCAATATACATCCCTTTATCACAGCAGCATCGTTTCTCAGCTTCAGAAGCTATCATGTCCCCGGCATATTTTTGAAAAATATTCTCGGAAAATCTGGCAATGCACGGCTATCATCAATACTTCTCGATTTCGTCCCGAAAAACTTGGGCGAGCCGATAATATCATTTGGTTTCATTTATGAACTTCGTCTGTCCCTCCTGTAGTATCACCCTTCAAGCAGAATCCGATTTGGCTGGTAAAACGGTCAAGTGTCCCGGCTGCGCGACTCGAATTCAAATCCCGGCGGATTTTGGAGCCACGCCCCCCCCTGATGGAGTTGAGCACGAAGCAGGTGATCACGCGCCAGAGGAGACTGAAGAACCGACTCAAGAACTGGATGTTTCCTCAACTCCACATGGTCCGCACCCCTCTGCCGTGAATATCTGGATTGGCGGAGGCCTCGGTATCGGTGCGACATTCCTCTGGTTTGTGGTGATGCATCTGCTTCCCGACCGCCCTGCTGATCCTGAAGCGGCAATCAGTACTGGTGCCTATTTGAAAGAACTCTTTACCCAGCGCGGCTGGCCTCAGTATGTCACCACTCTGCTCATGTTCTGGTGTCTCGGTATTCTGATCCTCAAGTCGATGAATATCCGAAAGCAGCGTCGCGCCATGCTGATCCAGGCACTGCCCACGGATATTGGCGAAGAAATCGACACTTCCAATCTGAAGGAGTTTCACGAACACATCATTAACTTCCCAGTGCTTCTCAGAAACACCTACATTGTTAACCGCGTCCGCAAAGCGCTTGAATTCTTCTACGTTCGTCAGAACAACGCCGATGTGGCGCAGATGATTACGGCGCAGTCTGAAGTCGATGCGGCAAAAGTAAGCGGCAGCTACTCCATGGTGAAAGTGTTTCTATGGGCGATCCCGATCATGGGATTCATCGGAACCGTTCTAGGTATTGGTGCTGCTATCGGTGGCTTCGGCGCCGTGTTTGCCGCGAGTGACGGCGGTGACATGAGCGAGATTACAGACCCCTTGCTTACCGTCCTCGGCAGCATGGGCGTGGCGTTCGATACCACCCTTCTCGCTCTCGTCTTCAGCATCCTCCTCAGCTTCCCTGCAGCGGGACTGCAAAACGAAGAGGATGACCTCGTGACCGACGTAGACGAGTACTGCATCGACCATTTGCTTAAGCGACTCAATGATGGTGGCGGCGGCTCCAACTTCGGAGGAGGAACCGATGCCGGTCTTCTCAAAGCAGTGGGTGAAGCGATGTCCGACAATCAGAAGGACATCATGGATCGGTTTGAGTCAGTCAACAAAGGGATGTCTCAAAGCCTTTCCGACCAATCCAAGCAGTACGAAAAAGTCGCCTCCGCCGTTGAGACACAACTCGAGGCGATTGGCAACCGGGCTGAAAAATATGAAACGAAGTTGGATGATGAGTTTTTTGGATCTCTCGACCGCCTCCGCAGAGATTCCGCCAAGGTGATCGAAAGCCAGGTCAAACCTCTTTCAGAAGGCATTCAGAACCTCAACGAGGTGCTGAAAGATTTGAATGGAAAACAGGTGGTTATTCAAAAGAAAGGCTGGTTCAGCCGCGGCTGAAGCACTTTCTTAAGAAGACAAATATCGTATGGCAAGGCGTGCACAGGACAGCGGAGGCTCCGTCAGTTTATTTCCCTTCCTCAGTATTCTGATTTGTATCATCGGATGCCTGACGCTCATCATTGTGATCATTAACCTGATCTCGATGAACAAGGGTGAGGGCCGGACTTCCGAAGAGGTCGAACGCGCTCAGGAGTTTATAGTGATCAAAAAGGAGAAGGAAGATCAACAAAAGGAACTCGATAAGCTCCGCCAATTGATTGAAAATCTGATTGAACAAAGGAAGGACACCATCCAGGCACGCGACAAACTCGCCATGCTCAAAGAGATGCTCGACAATCAAGAAGAGATTGATAAGAGCCGGGAAGAATTGATCGCAAAATTCAATCTTCTCTCTAGCACCAACAAGAAGCTGCTCGAAGATGAAATATTCCTTCAAGAAGAGATCAAGCTAAAGGAAGAAGAAATCGCCAAGCGGAAACTACCGCCTGAACCAGCCCAATTAGTAGTTCGTTCGAGTGGAAGCAGCGCTAGCACTCGCCCTTTCTTTGCTGAGCTTTCCGATCGCTCCGTCTATCTGCATCGCAGTCTTACCGAAGAACCGGTTGCCATTCCGGTCTCTTCACTCAACCAGAGCCCGGAATTTACCGAACTTTTGAAAACCGTTGGGTCAGCATCCAACCACAGGCTCATCTTTTTAGTTAGGGGCACCGACGCAGCCGTTAAAACGCTAAATCAAGCTAAGGGCCTTGTGAACTCTTACAATCGGTCCAACGGGACTTCAATCATCCCTGGAAGGCTACCGCTCCCAGGTGAAGGCAAAGTGGATCTTAAAACGTTTGCCCAGTATCTCGAACCTTGAATTTTTCTCTGTAACCTGACTCCAACATGGCCCGCAAAAGACGAGCAGAAGAAGAGCGCAGTATGGACGCGCTGATGGACGCGTTGACCAACGTCGTCGGCATTCTTCTGCTCATTCTCATTGTCAGCAGTCTGGGCATCAGTGCGGCGGTCAAAAAAGTGGTCGAAAACCTCCCTGAGGTGTCACAAGAGGAACTCGAAGCCATTAAGGTTAGCCGTGACAAGACACTGAACAATCTCAAAGAACTTCAACTTACTCAAGACAGCACAACAAAGAATATGATGACGGAGGATGAGAGCTCCGTCCTTCTGGCCGACCTCGAAGAGTTTGAAAAAGACAACAAAGAGCTCTCCGACAAGACATCCGATATCGCCGAGTGGAAAGCAAAAGTAGAGGAAGAAGAAACGAAGAAAGAAGAGAATGACGATAAAGTAAAAGTAGCTGACGAGAAAAACCGGGAACTCGCCGCCATCTTGGCTCAAACCCCTGAAGCCCAAGTCAATCAGGCAAAAGTAGTGCTAATGCCGAATCCAAGGCTTGCGGACGATAGAGCTACTGCTCTCTATCTGATTTGCAAAAACCAGAAGCTTTACTTCATCGGAAATCCTTATGAGCACGCTTTGAAGATTCGCGATGTCATCGATCAGAATTTTACCGACCTGGCGTTTACCGACAAAAAAATTGGCGCCTATACCTATGTTCTCAAGGGCCAAAAGAAGAACGACAGAGGGTCGTTTGATCCATTGACCGAAGATTTCAACCTGACCCGATCCGTCGAAAAAGAACTGGCCACATGGGCGGCCATCAACACGAAATGGACGAACCGCCAAGGAGACGAAGTTCCTGACAAATCAGTTCTCGAGCGCCTCTTTGCAGGTGATGACAGGAAAGAATTCTCCGTCCAAAAATTTCGCTACGATCTCAAAAAAATCACAAGCTTTTTCGGTGATGGCAAATTTGGACCGCAGGATTTTCGTTACTTTGTTGCCGCCGGGGGAGGAGACCGAATTAAATTCAGTGTTGCCCCTCGAGAAGAGGCTGGTTGGACCGATGCACAATTTTTGGCCCAAGGCTCAGCGTTTGAAGCGGCGTGTAAGAACGCGGTATTGAATCGAGGCAGCCTGTTCTATTACTATGTTGCTCCGGACAGCTTCGACACTTACTTGCAAGCACGGGCCAAATCCGAATCTTATCGGATTCCGGCCGGCTGGAATATCTGGAGCGGAGACAAACTCGAACTTCAAGCAGTGCCCATCCGGACCACGATCGAATACAACCTCGACAGCTTGCCAAGATCAGAATATCGCAAATTGGCAGAATCGGTTGGGCCTTTCATGGTTCAGGAAGCCTCCGAGGAGAACGCCAATTTCACTGCCCGTGTTGCTGCCGCAGTGCCTGAAAAGATCACAGACCCAGCGGAGAGGACTACGTTTATCACTAAGTTGTCAGCTGAACGTCGGGAATTTAATGCCGCCCGCTTTCAACCCTACGCGCTGGCCCCGTTTCAAACGGCTTTAGCTGCGATAAAAGTAAAAGGATCAGAGGAAGTACAGATTGAAATCCACCCTCCCGAAATTCCCCACATTAGGGTTTTTGTTGGTGCCAATCCTCCCAAAGCTCCCAAGCCTGAGATTATGGAGGACGATAAGATCGCAAAGAAACCCACTGGCGGCAATCAACCTGTCGGTCGTAACAAATTGATTTTGGATTAGTCCGAGAGCCAGGGGCCAATCACTCACCACGGCTGTCAGTAAGCTCAAGCTTCCCGATCTCTTCCATAATCCGGTTCGAGATCAGCTCATACCGTTTCTTAGAGCTAATCGATTCGTCTTGGAACAAATCTGAGAAATCAATTGGGCTCCCGACTACCAGAGTCACCGGGTGGCGCTTTAACTTTTTGCTGCCGCGTGGCAGCGCCTTTTCCGCACCAAAAAGACGAATCGGCAGAACTGGTACCATTGCCTTCGTCACAATCATCCCGATACCGGGCTCGCCCTCATTTTTCATAACCCCATCAAAGCTGCGCTCGCCTTCAGGAAATATCAGGACTTTTTCATCGCTCTTTAGCAAAGCAATGATCTTCTTTAGGACGGACAACTCAGGCTTATCCTGATTCACCGGCAAGGCGTTGACCCGGGGCAAAATATAGTTCGCGACAGGGTGATCAAACAATGTTTTACGGGCAAAATAATAGATCGGATATTTGATCGCACCACCAATGAACGGAGGATCCACGAAGCTCACATGATTGGACGCAATGATCAATCCACCCTCGACTAGGTTGAAGTTTTCGCCATTTTGAACCCTGAAAGAACAAACCAG
>CAXBMX010000044.1:0-35915 GCA_963977055.1 uncultured Verrucomicrobiales bacterium | reverse complement strand
GGCGAAGTCCCATCATACTGATCCGGCACATAGACGGCATAATCTCTTGAAGTCCCGGGAAAATTAGAACTCTTACTAAAAACCCCACGGATCACTTTTCCCTGAGCGACATGCTCTTTTACCATCATGTCAGGATGAACTGGATACTCCTCCTGTTGAGCAACAAGTGAAGACGTTAGGAAACTTAAAAACAGGGCAAATCGGATCATGAGAGTAGCAAATGAGATGGAGTCAAAAGTTAAAATAATGGGTTCGTCTTACCCCAATATCAGATAAGATGTCGCCCCGTGAATCTCTATTTGGCAACGGATTGAAAAAGAGCAAACTCCTCAGGACTCACACCCTTCACCGATCCAACGCTTTCCGGATCTGCTTTGAATACCACCTGCAGGAAAACACATGAGGTAAGACAAGCCCCCTTCAAGGATGGATGGGACCCATCACCTTTATAAAGTTCAATATCCGGATTCTTTTCCCTAACCGCCTTCCAAGCTAACCCCACTGGAGCCAGGCCGGCACCATTCCTCGAAGCCGCCTTTTCGTAAGCAGCCGTGAGCCTTGACTGCATTGCCTCGTAGGTCGCGTAAACTGATGGATTCGCCTTGTCCCCGTCTCTCCTTCCCCACGTCATATACAGGACAGGAATCGCACCGGATTTTTTAATGATGCGACACAGCTTATCCACCGAATCATGAAACGATTTCTCGAGTTCACCCGGCAATCCCGCAGTCTGACTTTGCTCCTGTAGAACCACAAAATCCCAACCTCCCTGACGAATCCGAGCGACCGTCTCTTCGTTCTCAAGATGTTGTTTCAAGGCACGCCCGCCTGGAATGATGAATTCCAAAACCGCTCCCTTCATTGACGATCCTGACGTCATCTCCGTGAGAGTTTTTCGAATTTGACCGGTATAGCTATTTCCGACGAACAGAATCTTAACCGCATCCTCAGCAGCAGATTTAGGGACTCCGGCAAATGCCAGGAAAATAAGAAATGCGACTGGTAACATTTTTGATCGAATCATGGGACAACGGTTCTCTAAAATTTGATATTCACATCAGCCTCCCGAAAATCCGCCGTCACCGCGACGCTTCTGAAAAGGAGCACTCTCGATCACACCATAAACTATTTCCTTAAGCGATCCCCCGTTCGCCTCTGCATCTCTCACTATTTTATCAATCGTAGGAGCATCAAAATATTCGATCCCCCGCCCTATTGAATAGGTCAGTAATTTCTCAGCCAAGGCCCGGAAAAAATCTTCCGACCGTTCCGTTGCCAGAATCTGGCTCAGCTCCTTCGCATTCTTAAACTCTTCTCCAGTCATCAGCTTCCCGCTCGCATCAATTGGTTCGCCGTTTTCTGTATCCCGCCACAGTCCCACCTGAGTAAAATTTTCCAACGCCAGGCCAATGGGATCCATCCTCATGTGACAAGAAGCGCAGAGTTTTTGCTCGGCATGAATCTCGAGAAGGCGACGAAGCGGAAGATTCTTTGGCTGACCTTTCGCCGCCTCTTCGAGAGGAGGCACATCTGGCACGGCCGGTGGCGCAGGCGTTGCCAGAAAATTTTCCAGTACAAACAATCCCCGTTTCACTGGAGAAGTTCGGGTTGGGTTCGAGGTCACAATGTGAAAGGTCGCCTGAGACAATAAACCTCCCCGTTTGGAGTTTTCAGGGAGGTCCACTTTTCTCATCTGATTTCCCTTGATCCCCTCAATCCCATACCACCCGGCCAGCGGCTCATTAAGAAAGGTGAAATTCGCAGTTAGTAAATCAGTCGCCGGAAGCCCCTCCTTCAGAATGTGCGCAAAAAACTGTTCGCTCTCGAACCTCATCGATTCCCTCAAGCGGCCACCAAATTTTCGCTGGGCCTTTCCAAGATCTTTTATTTCGAGAGCCCGTCGTTCATCGATATGAATTGTTTGGACGTCGCGAGCCTGCAACCATTGGCCAACGAAGTTTCGAATGAACCGGTCTGACTTTTCATCCTCAAGCATTCGATCGACCTGCTTCCGAAGCTGGCTTCTCAACTTCCCTTCACCCGCCAGAGCCAACAGTTCCTCATCAGGACACGAACTCCATAGGAAGTAGGACAACCGAGAGGCCAATGCATATTCATCGATCAGAACCACCTTGGACGGATTGTTAGGCTCAGGCTGAATCTCTGCTCTCAGCAAAAACCGAGGGCTCACCAAAATCGCTTGAATTGCCTGAGCAATTCCATGCTCGAACTTCATATCAGGCAGCTTATCCACCTCCCGGGCAATCGACACCAATCGATTGACCGTATTTTCATCGGCAGGACGCCGAAACGCTTGAGTCGCAATCCGCTCAAGAATTTTTCGACGATAGGGATCTCTCTTGTTTTCATCGTCTGGCGGCGCGCCTTCTGAAAAGAGATAACGAACATGCTGGGGATAGTCTTTCTGGCTTCCATCAAGAGGCCCCCGCAGCCGAATACCTTGCACATCCACTGCCAGTTCATTTTCACCCTTCTCAGGAGGCTCCCCTGTTTCGCTCTTGAGCCAAAATTTTTGGCCATCTCCCTTTTTCAGCATTGCTGTTGTGTTCAGCGTCAGCCGTCCCGAGTTATCCCAACCCAATTTCCGCTTATTGAGTTCCCTGTCATCCACACCAACAGAAAGTGTCGCCGTGTGAGAGCTTGCGTCGCTCGACCCTTTAATTTCGAAATAGACACTGATTTCATACTCACCGTCGTGCTCCACCGATTGCAGGGACTCCATCGTCCGGGCATGACTAAAAGGCAGCCAGTCCAACGACCAATCATCACTTCGCTCATCTTTGAACTTATCAATATTCAAAAACCACTGGACGATATCCGGGCCATGCAAGGGGACAGCATCAATGACTGCCCGATCAGCAGCCTCCATATACTTCTCCATCAGGAGCGGCGAAATACTCAACACATCACCAATCGTATCAAATCCATAGCCAGTGTCATCCGGCGGCAGCAAGTCCGTCACCGGAAAATCGATCCGAAGGATATCCTCAATCGAATAGCGATACTCCTCGCGATTCAATCGCCGAATAGTCACCCGACCCGGGTCGGGATTCTCGTGATCAATTTTAAAGACCTCTTTTTCGATGAACGCGAGGATCTTGCGCCTATCCTCTTCCGAAGGCTGCTTCTTATCAGCCGGAGGCATCAAGTGACTGCGGAGATTCTTCCAGTTCTCGTACCAAACGTCAAAATCCTGGAGGTGCTCATCGACGGAATCGTAGTCATCCATCGCGAAGTCCCCTTTGTCCGCTCCATCGCCATGACAATCGTAGCAGTAATCCATCAGGATCGGCTCGACTTCGTCAAAAGCCGGATTTGCCGCATTAACCGCGACTGCTCCAACAACAATCAGCGATGATAGGAGGGAACTCTGGAATATTCGACACATCAGAAAAAAACGACTCAGGCAGAATACGATAAAGATAGGGGTCCGGCACCGGCGCATGGACGTGTTTTACACCTCTCCACAATCCAAACCGTCAAATCCACTAGTTTGGCTACTTTAACGCCCGGACGACGACAGTCTTGAGTCTCCATTGGCCGGGAGTCTCTGACCCATAGTGTGGCGCGCTACTGAGAACGATAGGCTCTCCTTTTTTGACCACGCCCAGATCACTCAACACCCCGGATTGATCATTTGAGTCAATATCTCCGTCCACGCAATAAATCGCCAGCGGAGACTTGTCACCCACTTGATAGAAACCTCCACAGACACCATTGCCCGCTACGATAGCGAGATGCTGGACGACCACATCACGGTCAAAGCTCAATGTCAGGGTTTCACCTCCCTCGACTTGCTTAAATTTTCCACCGGACGCCCCCATACCAGCCTCATTAAAATGTGCCTCCCCCTCAGACAGTAAAATAGTCATCTCGACACCCGCTTTTTTGGCGGAAAGAACACTGCCTTCAATTGAGGGCTTCAGGGCCGGCTGTCCCCCGTTTTTTGCGCTCAGCTCAAACTCAGCTCGCTTCGCAACAGCCAATTCGGCCAGGCGATGCCCGCCCATATTGCGATGGTGCTGTGCCACTTGGCTCAAATGCTTCACCAGCGGCTGCAAAGCTGGCTCGCTGATACGGTTGTTTTCTTCCATCTGATCGCCGGCAAGCTCATAGAGCTCAATTGGCACCGCCTTTCCTCCACGAAGCATCGAGGAGTCAAAGAAGAGCTTCCACTGCCCTTCGAAAAACTTCCCTCCGACACTGGGAGAATCGAGACGAACGGCCGCCACAGCGGGGTCAGGCTTGGACTCCTTGTGGTCATGAGCAAACATCGGAGGCCTCTGCCCCAGTTCACCACCTTTCCACGCAGCAAGCACGCTGTAACTGTCTTCAGCCCCTTTCTCGCCTTTGGCAGGATCAGGCAATTCCGATCCGATCAACTCCGCAAAGGTCGCGAAAATATCAGTATGGCAGACCGGACTGGCATCGGTGCGCCCTGGAGTATCCGCCTGACCATCGCCAATGCCGCCTGCACCCCAGCTCACAATATAAGGAACACGATGCCCCCCTTCATAAGTGGAACCCTTGTTACTGCGAAACGGCCCACTTGCGACATCACTATCCTTCTCGGCGCCATTATCACTCGTGAAAATCACCACCGTCGTTTCGATCAATTTCTTACCGGGATACCTCGGATCGTCATTCGACTCCAGCCAATCGATAAACCGACCCAGTATCAAATCATTCTCGTAGATGTAGTCATGACGCAGATCCATTGGCTCGCCTGCTTTGGTCCGAGCAGCCCCACGGCTAGGCTTTCCGTCAATCGCCTCATCAGGTGTGTATGGTCCATGATTTGATGGCGAAGGATAGTAGAGGAAAAACGGCTTCTCTTCATTCTCACCACCAGAAAGATGAGTCGAAAGATAGTCGATCGACATGTCCGAAAAGCGACTGCCCAACTTCGAATGGAAGTAGGCATTCTCGCCTTCAGTCACCAGTTCCTTGCCGTTCCCAGTTGCTCCCACTGCGGTGCGATCATGCAAATGACCGGGACCAACCGTTTGATTGGGACCACCCTTGCCCTTCTTTTTTTCACCACCAGCAGCATCCGGTCCCGACGTTCCGTGCGACCGAGACGTGAACCTGACTAGATCAAATCCGTGATCCGCTGGCGTGTCGTATAGTGGCTGAGTCAAATCCGCATCATCCCAAGCTGCAGCAGGACTGCCATCTGACCGCCGATAGCGCAGCCCTACATGCCATTTTCCCGTCATCGCAGTGCCATACCCCGCATCGCGAAACAAGGTCGCTAAAGTAGGACGATCCCGCTCGATCATGGGATCACCCTGCGAACCAAAAAGCACCCAATGCTTGAGCCGATTCCTCCAGGGATAGCGCCCCGTTAGCAGACCATACCGAGTCGGTGAACATCGCGACGATGGAGTGTGCGCATCAGTGAAGCGCACCCCCATCCGAGCCAGTCGCTCCATGTTGGGAGTGGAAAGCTGAACGTCATTAGCATTGCCTGTGAAATCCTGAAAGGCACTCGTGTCACCCATCCCCATGTCGTCAGCCATCATCAAGATGACATTGGGCTGAGAAATTCCTGCCATCGTAAAGGAACAACTCAGCGAGCAAAGGACAACAACAAGGCAGCGAAGATTCATATCAAAAAACAGACTCGAAACCCCATCCAAAGTCCAAAGACAATATTGGCGTTATTGGGTGATTGCTTGTGAAAATGGGACACCACTCACCACCGGATGATCTCGAATACACCCGTCTCGCTACCCTTCAGCCGGAATTCCGAAAGCAAACACGGTAAAACATATCAAAGCCAATCCCGCAAAACCAACCCCTCGCAAAATCCCCCCGCTCTCATCTGATCCGCGGAACACAGTGAGGGCAGCGACCAAACACTGCAAAGGCGCGAGATGCGAGGGCCAGCAAAATGGCCACAACAGGAATCAATATATTCATCCCGGCGGCCACCTTTCTGCTAGGCAATGACCCGAAATCTCTTCACCCATGGGCAATGCCTGTCGTTCAATCAAAAATCGGATAGAACGTATTAAACGCAGCCTCGCCGAACTCAGCAGGATCATTGAATCGCCGATTGCGATCCAATCCGTCAATCGCACTCATTTCGTCCGCGGCGAGTTCGAATTCGTAGATCTCAATATTCTCCTTCAAGTGAAGCGATGTCTGAGTCTTCGGAATGGCAACGGTGCCTCGTTGGACAGCCCAACGCAAAGCGATCTGCCCCACGGTCTTCCCGTGGGCCGAAGCAATCGACTGCATCAATTCATCGTCGAAAAGAGACTCATTGGCATCAGCCATACTAAGAGGCACATATGAGCTCGCGCCAAAGGGAGAGAACGCCGTCACCCTGATATCAGATTCCTGACAGAACCTCACCATCCGGGACTGAGCCAAGTAGGGATGTAATTCAATTTGGTGTACCGCCGGCTTGATCCGAGCATAAGACTGCAGATCACGAATCATGGCAGTGCCTAGATTGCAGATCCCAATCCGCTTCACCAGTCCTGAATCAACCAAGCCCTCCATAGCGCCCCAGGTATCAGCATAGGGAACGTCAACATGCTTCATGGCGGGATTCTCTGCGTCTGGATCGTTGAGCCAACCCGGCGGGTAACGCTCCTCAAACGGGACAAAGTCCAAGGTGATTGGAAAGTGAACCAGATAGAGATCCAACTCATCGAGACCGAGATCGCTCAGTGACCTTTCACAGGCAGCCCGAACATGATCGGGATGATGATAAGTGTTCCATAGCTTCGACGTGATCCATAGATCATCGCGGCTACAGGTGCCCGCGCTCAGAGCATTCTTCAAACCCTCTCCCACGGCCGACTCATTACCATAATCGCAGGCACAATCAAAATGCCTGTATCCGAGATCAACCGCCTCAGGAATCAAAGTCGGAAGGGTTTCATCCGGAATTTTCCAAGTTCCAAGCCCTACTGACGGAAATTGACCTCCGTCTCTGACTGAGAGAGTTCTTTTTGATTCATCCATATGACAACGCTTATACAAACGCATTGGTATCGAATCAAGTACCACAATCGACTGGTTCCCGCCTGTAGGAAGCTTGAGAAAAAATCAGGAACTTGTCTCGATGACTCGGTATTGACGCAAATACAATAAAGACGCTAAGTTGGGGACACACATTCAGATCATTCCATCATGAAAACTGCCATCTTCGCCGCCATCACTATTCTCGCGTTCACCGCGTCAGCCTTCACCGCCGACTCACCACCTCCGATCTTCGCTCCACAAGCAGCTCAGATCGCCCAGACTGACCTTGAGAGTCGGGGCCTTCAATCGACCATTTACATCGCGCAAGTCATCTACAAGAAAAAGTCAGCCATGAATTCAGAGGCTCATTGGGAGATCCTCTGGAACAAAAGCTTTGCTGCTCAAACCAAGGGCAGAAATGAGTTCGGCATTCGCGTCCTCATGGACGGCACCTTCAAGCGAGCAGTCAAATAAAGCCGTTCGAGCAAGGGAGCCTCGATCTGGTTATTCCAGTTGGAAAGGGCGGCTGGCCTGCTGTCTCAAAAGCGGCTGACTTAACCCCCGAGCTCTTCCAGCATTTCTTTAGTCACGTCCAAAAAACGCCCATGGAGCTGCTCACGCTCGTGTGTGTTCATGACACCATCGACTTTGTAGTACCCTTCAAACCGCTCTAGCTTATCCGCGAGCAGGCGAAGGCGAGACACATTCCCTGGAGTGAGTCGACCGCAGTCACAGCCAAAACTCAAAAGTTCATCAACCCAAACTTGATATCCGTTTATCACCGGAGTTCTCAACGAGTCTGGGACGTCCCACAAAGAAATCGCATTCGCATCAAGCTCTCCTTGATAGAAGGACAGACTATCGATTGCCGCTTCAGAGAAATTTTGATCCAGCTGGGAATTCCGCGCTTTAATGTAAACCTTCGACAGTAGCTCCCGATGAAACGATAGGAGGGCGCGACCATATTCTTCAGGGATCCGGTCTTCGACTAAAGCGGAAATGACCGCAGTATAATTGGAAGAGAACGCGACTGCCAAATTCGACGGAAGACCCTCACCTCGCATCTTCAATTCGTGCAAGACTAACAATTCGCTGATAGCGCTCAACTTGCGTGACTCTCTTTCCCTGGGAACGAATTGATTTGGGAATCTTCCGACCAATTCATTGAGCGTGTTTCCGTAGGTCCTCGCTTGTTGAACCACCGTCTCAGCTTGAGCCGAAAGAGTAAAAAGAAAGGGTATACAAATCAATGGGAGCAGTCTCATGAGAGAAGAAGGGGTTAGTTTCTCTATGATGAGACGCAATTATCATAATTGCAATCCTTTTAATTTTGATTAAAATAGCTTCATAATACAGACGGTATGACTATTAAACCCTCTATCAAACTGCTAACGAACATCACACTACCTTCGCCTCGATGAGGCAATTCCGCAGAAAGGCGCTTCGAAGATAGTCGATCAGATTACTGAGGCACAGCTCCGGGCCGGAAGGACATCAAGCTAACCAGAATAGGGATCGGCAACAAGAGAAGGAACTCGAAAGGTAGAAACATAATGACCGATTTCTGCACTGCGATCTCTTCTCCGAGATCACCCTCCACGTTTTTCTTCAGGAAAATGCCCAGGAAAATCGACAACACAACAAAGTCCTCGTGCCACAGATTTTAACGAAACTTACCCTCCGAAAAATGGCTTCATAATGCACAACCACGCCACGACAGCGCCAAGCCCAACCATTAAAAGAACGCCCACTTTCACAGGGATCTTGTCTTTCTTCGTCAACACGAAAAGCACTGCCATGAGCACCCAAATAATGATTTTAAGAATGAGCCAGAGCGGCCAGATCTTCAGCACCATTCCCTGATAACCCATACCCGCAATCAGCAAAATGAGCAGACCAGAACCGTTTAAAATCGAAACGAGCTTGTTGACGTGCGTTCGATTTTCACCCACCCCGAGAAGGCCACCAATGCCAGTAAAGAGGAGGAAAGAACCGATGATGTGGAGAACTTTAAAAATTGCGGGATCCATAATAAATTGAAGAATGCCAGAGATTACACGGCATACCAGCCTTTTTAAGAGTAAAGACCGCTTTTGCCTTAGGATTCTGCGATCACCGCAGGGCCGCAGAAATCGGAAATAGGGTTCAAAGTTGTCCGTGAAATATCGATCAACTGCCAGCAACAATCCAATCACTGGCGTGGCCGTTCCGGCGGTATGACATCGACAATCCGCTCAATCTTCCCCGGGCCTGGAACGAGGCACTTCATTAGCGATCTCAGCACACAAAGCAGCACCAATAAAATAGCCCGAAGACATGTAATAAATCCACACCAGAAAAATCACAACAGAACTCGCTACTCCGTAAGCGGAAGCGATCGGACTGTGCGAAATATAAGTTTGAAACAAAGTTCTGCCGATAAAGAAAGCGATCAGAAAAAATAGTGAAGCCGAGAACAAGGCCCTCTTTCGAGGAGCCGGCGACGGAACCACCCGAAGCAAGACCAACCCGCCCAAAGTGAGGAGCAGAGCATTCGATACGCCAGCGAGACCTTCAGCAAATTTCCAGTCGCTCATCCAGGGCGCCGCAAGGGTCGGCACAATAAATACGAGGCAAATCAACAGCCCTACGACGATGGCGAAGGCCAGAGCAATAAGCCTCCCGATCAGACTCTTAAAAAATAGTGCTCTAGGAGTTTCATATTTCTGATCGAACATCACCCTGGTCCCCAGTAGCAAACGCACAAAAATCAACGAGGACGCCCAAATCAGCACCAACGCAGATACCACATTTGACCACCAAGGACCATCTGCCAAAATTTTGACGTGCATCACTGAGATCAAAGACTCAGCTGCATCGACCGGAATCATATCCGAGAGCCACTCAACCGCCGAAGCTTTGGCCTTTTCGGGTCCCAGCGTTCGTGATGTCACGACGACTCCAAACACGAGCAGAGGAGCCATAGCGAACAAAGCATAAAACGAAACTGATGCCGCCAAGCCGGGTCCATCATGCTGCACCCATCGCCGAATCGAGCGCCAAATCAGTTTCACAATCCGCAGCATCATATCCATCACTCGCTCTTCCGAACTGGAGCCTCACGGGCAATTCTAGATTGGAAGTCACCTAATCCGTCCCAGTAGGTCGGCAAGCTTAAATCAACTTCTTCAATAACAACCGAATCCCATTGATCCGCAGTCGCCAACCTTTCCCCTTCGCGGTTCCAAACCGCGGTTTTCATCCAGTCGTTCTCGTGATCAGTGTAGGTCGACGAAACGAGATAAACTCCATTCTCGGCACATCGTGCCGCTGCCAGGAGAGGATTTCCACCCCATATCGGCATAGCGATCACCTCGGCTCCATTCATGGCCAGTTCACGAGCCACCTCAGGGAAAAATACGTCATAGCATATCATCATTCCAACTCGTCCAAATCTGGTCTCGAAAACCGGGTAGCCACTCCCTGGTGCAATCCCCCGGGCAATTTCTTCCCTCGGAAGGGTCACTTTTCGATATTTCCCAGCCACTTCTCCATAGGGTCCGATCAATACCGCCACATTGTATATCAGATGATCAGCTTCCTCCAGCAGCCCCACCACCAAATAACAATCGTGCCGTTTCGCCAGCTTTCCAAAATAGTCGGTCGATGGCCCGGGGATTGGCTCAGCCGCCTCACTGTAGTCATGTGTCACACCCTTACACGTCAACAATTCAGGAAGCACAATCAGCTCAGCACCTGCATCAGCTGCCGATGCGATCAAAGGAGCAAACCATTCGCGATTTTCCTCCACCGTCCGGCCGCTTCCAGACAGCTGCGTGTGAATCGCCGCCAGTTTTACTTTTCGCTCGGGAGGCGCTTCCGACTCTTTCAGAACTGCGTTTTTCCATTCTACCAGCCCTCCTGGCGCCCACCTCAAATGCAATTGAACCGTCGCAGTCGTCGCATCGTCAGGCACGAGGTAGCGATCTGACACTTCGACCCATCCCGCAGACACCTCCGCTCTATCCCTTGGAAAATCAGGTTGAGCTAGAGTCGTCTCATTCCCCCGGTAGGCAGGGTTCACCGGATAAGGGCTTGCCACTTTTCCGCCATCGGTTCCCGTCCATTCAATCCTGACCACGCAAGAACGCCTCGGGACCTCTATCCCGACGGCTTTCCGCAGCGCAGAAAACTCGATCCACTCACCTCCTCTGACGGAATATTCAGCCTGCCAATATCCATTGAGACCCTCGCGGTCCGCTGAAATCAAAATCAGTTCTCCCGATTCTCCGATCTTACCTGCAACTGACAACCCGGGCCGGGGTGACTTCAACTCCCACTCCGTTTCGGCGCCACCTTTCGCGATCAGATGTCCCGATCCGATCCCGCCGCCTGTCCAGATAAGTCCAGCGACTATTGGAGCGAACAGACAGGGAAGTGGCTTCATCATGATAGAGCGTATCAATCAAACCACTGGAGAGCGATAACGTAAACAGGCCAAGTCGCGCCTCCCGTGCCCTGAGGCAAGGAGGCACCACAAAATCTCACACGGAGAAGGTTAACCTGCGTCCCTAGACCGGAGTCACCTCTGAGATCACCTGATCTATCATCGCCTCTATCGCCGGTCGGGTCTGCATGCCACGGGCACCCACAGCAGGCTCACCGTCTTTGAAAACAATCAGCGTTGGCACTGAAGTTATCTGAAACTTTTGTGCGATGTCACGAGCCGCGTCAATGTCCACCTTAGCAACCAGAACGTCTCCATCCCGCGCTTCAGCAACCTGATCAATCACCGGGCTCAGCATTTTACAAGGACCGCACCATTCAGCATGGAAATCTACCAACACAGGAACCGAACTGGAGCTCAATGTTTGAAAGAAAGTTTCGGAAGTAAGTTCTACGGGTTTCATATTTTTCTCGATTAGAGGGTCCACTCTAAAAGACGAAATCCGCCGAGAATCCTTACACTATCATTCTCTCTATTCGTTCGTATTAAATCCCAGACAATGAAGCTGCCGCTACTTTTCTACCTGAACAGGATGCATGAGGTAGCCAATCAGATCTCTCACTTGCTCATCACTGAAAGCCAGCAGCAAACCATCCGGCATCATCGACATTGTCGATTTATCGCGAGTAAGAATAGCCGATTTCTCTAACAAGGTGATTTCAGCCGCTTGTCGCAATGTTAGTATTTTATCTGTCTCATCTGAGACAACGCCTGTGAGAACCCGGCCATCATTCAGGCTCACCACCGTCATTTGATAGTCAGCGCTTACCTCAGATCCAGGATCAAATACATTCTCGAGCAGATAACTTAAGTCGTATCGATTCGACCCGGTTAGATCCGGTCCGAGCTCCATTCCATCCCCATACATCACATGGCAGGCTCCGCATATCCCGGCGAATAGATTTCGCCCATGGATCAAGTCTGCTTTTGCCAGAAATTCGTCATTCAATTTGGCGGTCCATTCGTTGATCAATTCTCGCTTCGCTTCATCCGTCTCTCTCAGCACTCCCCAAACACTGGCGAGAGTCTTATTCAGAGCGGGATCGTCAAACCCTCGAATCTGCCGGGCTTGAAATGCAGAAAGATCGGTTCGATCAATCCTTCCCTCTTCAATCTCTTTGAGCAGAACTTCTGCCCACGCTTTCCTCGATGCCAGGATCTCAACTAGCCCCGGTTTATCTGCCGGATAAAACCTCGGATATCGTTTTGCCAATACGATTCCCAGTTCCGGATCATCAAACAAGGCCAACCCTTTCGCGGCGGTAGCACAAAGGACACGGTCACTCATCAGAGCTTCGCAAATTTCACGCAAATCATCGTCGGGATTCTGAATCAATGTCTCAAGAGCAGCAATGCGGGCATGAGTATCTTCGCTCGGATCGTTTGCGATCTGCTTCACCTCGTCCAAGGCCCGCCCATCTCCAAATAGCACGCTGAGCCCCCTCGAATGGCGAATCAAGTTTTCGTCTTTCGTATCTTCCAAACTGATTTTCAGTCGCTGCCACGCCTCTGGTTCCGGCGCCTCACGCCAACCTTTAAGCCCCTCGCTAATCCCATTCATCATGACCAACTGCGACTCTGGATCTGCCGATTCGATCGCAGACATCAAGCCTTCGATCGACAAGAGATCCTCACCCATTCGACTGGAAAGACACCGGGAAATCCAACGTTTCAAATCCGGCCACGAGCTTTGTTCAGCAATCCTGACCAAGGCCAACGGGTCCGACTCCGCTAGAGGACTAATCCCATACCAAACCATTTCGGGAAGATTGTGATCGTTCGCATCCTCCGGCCGCATCGACAAAGCCATTCCCAGTTCACCTCGCTGTTTCAATGGCAAACGCTGCAATGCTGAAGCCAAGGTCAAACGAACAAGACCTGACTCATCGGACTCAGCCATCCCCAACATCAGACTGAACAGTTCCTCCGAAGCGGGCACCGGCATATTCTCAGGAAGAGGCCCTTTGATCGTATCAATGGGACTCTCATCCAAAACCAATCGAATCGCCCAGGCGCGCATCTGCTCCTCTTCTGCGTAGAACAGACTGCTCAGATGCTCCTTCCGCCCCATCGCGTTCAACGCCCACAAAGCTCTCAGCTTGATCGGCAATTCCGCCTTCCCTCTTAGGATCGGCCAGCAGATCTGCATGAACTCTTGGCTCATGACACCTGAACCGATACGTGAACGCACCTGCCTCTCATACCAGGGATTCGGATTAGACATGGCCATCGCGGCGCGAACGTTAAAGTCCTTCAAGTCATCGAAATTGGGCTTTTCGACATCCCCATGACTGATCCGATAGATTCGACCGCTCGTTCGGTGAACCCCGGTATGCTCGTGACACTCCCCTATGTCACTCCAGTCCAGGATGAAAGCTGACCCATCCGGCCCCTGCCTGATATCGATGCCTCGAAACCATGGATCTTCGGTCACAAACACGTCCGATTCATGACGCCCCACGAATCCGCTTCCTTCGCGATCTAACCGTTCAACATTCGCCCGTCGACCGTGCATATTCAAAGTAAACAGACGATTCTGATACGGCTCGGGCCACCGATCGCCCTGATAGATCATCATACCAATGTGGGCATGCCCCCCTCCAAATACATTGGCGGCCCCGTCTCGAGATTCGCTCCACTTCCCACTTCTATCGTAATGATAGTGATCCGCGTGAGTGTCGATCCGGTCGTAGACATAGGGATTGGGATCCATCCCAAAACTTTCCGGGAAGTGAGCGCCAGGAATTCCATGCCAGAGATGGCCATTCACCGTATTGATGAAGAAAAGTTCCCCGTGTTGATCCCAATCGTGTCCCCACGGATTGGTGGTACCGTGAGTCAAAACCTCCACCACCTTCCTCTCCGGATGATATCGCCAGATCCCTCCCTTGATTGGAACCCGTTTGGCGTCAGGAGTACCGGGCGAACCTAATCGCCCCGGACAGGAATGCCCGCTCCTGCCATAAAGCCAACCATCGGGGCCCCATCGCAAACCGTTCGCAAAATTGTGGTAGCTGCTCTGACCGACTGTGAATCCATCCAGCATCACTTCCGGAGCGGCATCCGGCACGTCATCCCCATTTCGATCAGGGATAAAAAGCAGCCTCGGTGGACACATCACCCAAACTCCACCTCGCCCCACTTCAACACTGGTCAGCATCTGCAGATCCTCGGAAAATACCGATCGCTTATCGGCTATCCCATCCCAGTCCGTATCCTCGAAGATCAAAACACGATCCTTTAAATCCAGTTCAAAGCGCTTTGCTTTCTCAGCATAAGTATAATTCTCGGCGACCCAAAGACGCCCTTTCCAATCCCAAGCCATCGCAATCGGGTTGCGAACATCAGGCTCCGAAGCAAAAACAGTCGCGGTAAACCCATCCGGCAAATCAAACATCCCCACAGCCGCTTCCGCAGCGGTCAATGGCACCGAAGCGTCCGCTTCGCTGTTGTAAACTTCAGGGAAAGGCTCATCGGCATACCCCGTATCGGCAATGATCGCGATCGTCAGTAGCAGCCCGAAAAATTGATGTCTCATACAGTATCCCCCAATTCAACAGGGTCTAGCCCCTGATATAGCAGGGATAAATCACAGACCGAAGAAGAATGAGAGACGGAGTTGCGGGAACTGCTTCCGCCATCCGATATCGCCAACAAACAACGATCCGACCTCCAACAAAAGTGCTTCAGCCCCTCCAATCACGACACTACCCCTCAGTATTAATTATTGAAATTATTGTATTTATGGATTAAATTTGGGTAACTACGGATTTTTTATGAAACTGAACGCCCAAATACATCCACGAGGACTTTCCCTTCTTGAGGTGCTACTGACAGTCTCAGTGCTGGCCATCGTCGGTGCTTTCGCTATCTCCAAGACTTCCAATATTCATGATGGCGTAAGGAATACCAAGCTGGAACAAGACGTAAAGAACATCAATTCAGCGATTCAAATTTACGTCGCCAATGGCGGAAAGCTCGATGGTATCTCCGATCCTCAGGAAGTCCTGGACCGGATGAAATCAGCGCGCTCCACTAACGACAAAATGCAATTTGTTGGACTCACAGGGTCAACTCTCGACAAACGGCTCGCCACCCGAACCGGCGAAGCGAACGCGAAATCCGCGGCGGTCTGGTCAGACCAAGACCTTCGATTTGAAATAGGTCAAGCCTCAAGCGCTGGAGTGACCTCCTTCTTTCTCGACGAATCACTGGCCGGAAAAATTTACGAAGCGGTTGACCGTGAAGTATCTGTCGTTGCCTACAATGACAAGCCGGGTTGGATATGGGGATACGAAGACAAAATCGCGGCCCTTCCGGGAGGAATTACTGACGTCACGCTAGGCAATCCCATCGACACGACGCCTCCTCCTGTTCCGGTTCGACTGACCACGCCTGCAGTCACTGGCGGCGGTACTTTTCCATCCTCCGATTTTCCGAAAACAGTCTCTATCATCAATCCCAACGATTCATCTACCTGGTTGATGTTTTCGATCGATGGAGATCCATTCACTCAGTACACCGGTCCATTTACCATCGCATCTGCGGGGACTGTCGCGGCATACGCCACGGGTGATCCGACCTTCTGGATTAACAGCGGCGACGCCTACGCCGCGTTTGCCGAATTGCCTCCAACACCACCTTCGCAGCTAAGCTCACCCATCATTAATTTGTCATCTAATCAGTTCAACGATTCCACCTCGGAAATCACTGTTTCGATTACGAATCCTAACCTCACCGGGTCATCATCACTCTATTACTCGATCGTCGATCAGGGATCTTCTCATCCGCCCCAAAGTGCGTTCCAGCCTTTTGCTGGAGCCCTAACAACCAATGTCGCCAACTATCCTGCAGGCTTCGACGTTGTCACTTACGCCAAATCCAGTGATCCGCTCAAATACATCGATAGTTTCCCTGCCTCGGCGTTTACGACTACCGAATTCTTCGAAATCCCTGTGGTCGGAAATGTTCTTTTTGTCGTTGATGCCTCTTCTTCAATGGGCAATTCCTTTGGCAATACGACCCGATTCGAAGCAACCATCGATGAACTGACCCAGGCTATCGACACGCTGCCAAGCAATCTGAAATTCAATGTCGCCATGTTCGACGCTGCCATCCACTGGACCGATGGAACGTTCCAACTGCACCAGGCAAACGCTCAAAAGAAACAAACTTTGATCAATCAGATCCAACAGCTCGATCACGGATCCGGAACTAACTACGCAGCGGCGTTCGGACTGCCTCAAATGTACAATCCAGTACCGGATCAGGTTATCTTCCTTTCTGACGGAGAACCGAATAGCGATCCCTATCAGAGTCTTCTCAACAATCTAGCTACAGCCGGAATAAGAATCGATGCGGTAGGTCTGGATCTGGACAATTCGGCAACCAGCGTTCTCGAACAAATCGTCAATCTCACCGGTGGCACCTTGGTCGAAGTCGGAGACCCTTGATCGGGGAAATCAATTGGAAATCCACCCAGCGCGTGGCGCCCAACAACCTCACGCTTCAATATCCAAGACGTCGCGCATCCACCCGGCCATGCGGGTAAGCCTTTCCCTATCACCCCCCGCCACTTCTGCGGTGGCCCATCCGCTGAAATCCATACGATCGAGAATCGCTCTGACCTTTTCCCAGTGCACTTCTCCCCCGTTGGTCCCGATCACCCCTTCTCGTTTCAGCTTGGGTTCTCCAAATTCAAGGTGCCCCCGATCCTTGATGTCGAGCTTGTGAATTCGATTCCCTAAAGCCGCAGCCCAACCCTGAGCCGATTGTTCCGTCCACGTGATCGTATTTCCCAGATCGAAATAAGAACGCACCATCGTTGAATCGAAGGAATCAATAAACTGCGCCATTTGTTCCCCTGTTTTGAGAAAAGTCGCGCGCACATTTTCAACACACAGATAGATGCCCAATTCTTCAGCGAGAGGAATGGCTTTCGCCATATGGCCCTGCCAAATCTCAAAATTCTCGTCATACGACAGAGTGGGATCCTCTTTGGGGAAGGTCAGAACTGACTCACTTCCAAACCGCTTGGCCAAGCTCAATGCCGAAATCATTTCGGGATCACTCGCATTCACAATTCCGTGAACGGGTATTCCCGTCGCAGCGATCGCATCGTCAACTTCGTCGTGATCTACCTTCTCGTACGTTTTCAGTTCCACGCCATCCATCCCTACCTCGCCTAGTAGCGCGAACTTCTCTTTCACCGAAAGAGCGGGTTCCAGAATCATATGATACTTCACCGCGAGCTTGACCCGCCCTGATAAAGGCCCAGCCAAACT
This sequence comes from uncultured Verrucomicrobiales bacterium, assembly GCA_963977055.1. Classification (GTDB taxonomy): domain Bacteria; phylum Verrucomicrobiota; class Verrucomicrobiia; order Verrucomicrobiales; family DEV007; genus Arctic95D-9. The sequence continues at coordinate 18,143 of CAXBMX010000044.1, read as the reverse complement.
AACCCCTCCGAGGGAACCTAAAGCCACTGCGAGGGCACTTCTTCGAGACATCGACACACCAGACATGGCCCTATCATAGGAATGGCACCTCCCCTGCCGAGCAAAACCGCTCACGCGTTCACGACCCCACCTGCCTTGACCAATCGCATCACTTTACTGCTATTCTCCCTCCATGAGCGACGCCCCCATGAAACGCAGAACATTCGTTAAGAATTCCACCATCCTCGCCGCAGCAGCGTCCGCTTTTCCCAATGGCGCCCACGCTCAGAAGAAGGATAGCGACAAAGTGCGCGTCGCCCTCATCGGATGCGGGGGACGAGGAACCGGAGCAGCCGCCCAGGCCCTCACTGCCGACGACCAGACTGAAATGTGGGCCATGGCGGACATCGATCAGGGCCAAATCGACATCAGTCGTGAGACCCTGGAGAAAAACGTACCCGATCCAAAACAAGTTAACGTCACTCCCGAGCGTCAATTCGTCGGCCTCGACGGCTATCAGCAAATCATGAACATGCCTGACATTGACGTCGTCATCCTCACCACACCTCCCGGTTTCCGACCCTTCCAATTTGAAGCTGCCGTCGAAGCAGGAAAACACGTCTTCATGGAAAAACCGGTAGCAGTAGACTCAGCCGGGGCCCGAATGGTGCTCGAGGCAGCCAAGAAGGCAAAGGCCAAAAACCTCAAGGTCGGAGTGGGATTGAACCGTCGCCACAGCCCCTTGCATCAGGAAGTGATCGGCAAGATCCATGACGGGGTCATCGGAGAGCTACCACTGATCCAGATGTTCAACTGCCGTGGTGATGTCAACAAACGTCGCCTCCGCCAGCCTGGCGAAACCGAACTCGAATTTCAGGTTCGCAACTGGTACTACTTCACCTGGCTCAGTGGTGATTTCATGGTTGAGCAAAGTGTTCACGAATTTGACGTCGTCCGCTGGATCAAACACGAACAGTTTCCTGTCAGTTGTCAGGGTCAGGGAGGTCGTATTGCCCGACGAGGCCCAACCAACGGTCAAGTCTATGATCACTATAGCGTCGATTATCAGTTCGCCGACGGCTCATTGGTCACCACCCAGCACCGCCAAATCCCTAAATGCTGGAGCTGGTTCGGAGAAAAAATGATGGGCACAAAAGGATATGCCGAACTCTCATTCAAGCGCGCCGGCGCGATCCGTCCAACCGAAGGATCCCCCTGGCGCGGCACCGAAACGGAAAACTCCTACCAACTCGAACACGACGCGCTGTTCAACGCGATCCGTAACGACACCGAGCACAATGAAGCTGAACGAGGAGCCTACTCAACCCTCTTCGCCATCATGGGACGCATGGCAGCCTATTCCGGACAGGAAGTAACCTGGGAAGAAGCCCTCAATTCAGAGGAAGCGCTCGCTTTCAATCCATCGAGTTGGAACGATGAAGCTCCTTTTTCCCCTGATGAGAATTTTGAATACGAACCCTTTCGTCCCGGCATGGGATAAGGTCAGGGCTTCTCTCCCGGCTTAAGCAACTTCTTCGGCATCTCATCAGTCACCGGAATCTTTCCTCGCAACATCAAGCGCCCGGTTCCGGTGAGCCTGAGATAGTGATCCGGGTCTCGCCCTTGATAGCTAAGAAAATTCACTCCTTCTCCCACAGGTGGATTGTTAGTGCATTTAAAGATCGCGGTGCCTTCATCCACCTCATCAAACATAGCCACATAGATCATGCGCGCGCCGGCACGCTTCGCCGCCACCATTTGTGACCACAGGAACTGGCCTCCCTCTCTCGGAATCTCATCCAGCGGTTTGCCATACAAATTGTGCCAACTGAATCCGGGAAATACGACCGGAAAGTAGTCGACCCCATTCTCGCGACACCACTTCACATCCGGATTGAGATACTTCTCGGCGTGATGAGCGAGGCTCGCTTCATCGCGATATCTTCCAATCGTCCAGGGGCTCACCACATCGGCCAGTTTGATTACTTCGTGAAGTTCAGGATCCGACAGGGCATCGCGATCAAGATCACGCCATCCCGTCGCTACACCCAACATAACAGAGCAGCCATCCGCCTTGAGATTTTCCACCAACTCGCGACACTCGGCAATGGAGTACGCGCGAGGTTTATCACCATCGTCAAACCCCACCCCCCATACCGAAACCAGCGGCCTACCATTGTGATGCAGATACGCAGGATCCCCCGTGATATCCATCTCCTTTCTCAACTGCTGCCAGTCCTCCCAGACCCGCGCCGTACCGCCGGAGGGTAATCCACTGAGGTCATACATCACCGCGTAGGCTCGCCCGAATCGATTCGCCCCTTCGCGAGCATGCGAAAGGACCACATCCTTTTGAGCCTTCACCTCCGGATTCTCTAATCCGTTGGCGAATCGCTGCACAAAAGCCCCGTCGATCCCGTATTCCTCCATCCACTTAAAATGTCGCAACACCGTGTCTCGATTGGTACTGCTGAAAACCGTCGCGGCGCTGCCATCGGCGAGTTTGAAATCGGTCGTATACTGCTCAGAAGTCTGGTATTCACTCATGTCCGGCCAGAGATCCACTGTCGCATTTCCAGGCCCAAACGGCTTGCGTCGGTTCTTTGACCAGTGCACCCAGCCCAGCCCAGTTCCATCCCCCTCACAACTGAACCAGCCCTGATAGCCACACATCACTTTGCCCCTGAGGGTTGAGCGGTCGACACCTTGACGAGACAAACCATCATAAGGCTTCAAGACGGTTTCTTCCTCTCCCGCTAGAAGAAACGGAATGGCGACGATAGCAATAACAATGCGACAAAGTGACCTCATCTAACCATAGCTTGGATCGACTTATCAATGGCGTCCACCCAACGTTCTTCCCCATCTGCGTCTTACATACTGAGCGCTGATTCTACAGCCGACTGGCCTATACCATTTTGATGGTGAAACTGGTGGAATGGCTGAGTCGAACCTCTTCAATCGCACGGCGCTACGAAGGCGCAATGCGGGGGCCGCCCCGCGGGCATCGTAACTGAGCAGGAACACAGCGATTGGAAAGATTCGACCAGCTTCCTAACACATCTGTGAAGCGCTCTATATTCCACAAAAAGCCTTTTATTCCCCCGGTTTCACTGTTGAGATGATATTCGATCCGCCACAGAATCAATCTAGACGAAGATCTAATCTGACATTATCAGTATGGTTAATGAACCCTTTGCGAACCGTCTTCGTTGTTGTTTGTCTAGGCGCTCTTCTCTATCAGCCGATTTCGGCGGAGGAGATTGAGTTTCAATTCACCGTTTACCAAACCGACCTCAATATCGGTATCGCTCTCGAAGACCGTTTGATCGACGGTGGATCAACTGCGATCGAAACCGCGGAAAAACTCCCTGATTTCATCCGCCAGGGACGAATGACTGAGGAAACTTCCCTCTCATTCACTTCTGAAGCAGGCAAACGCCATCAAGAAAGTTCCGACCAAGGCATCATCATGTTGCCGTCGCGGGAGGCCGCCGCTGGACTCGATATTGATGTGGATCCCATCATTTCAAATGGAATGATCAATATGAATATTTACGCCTCCTACGTCGCCCGTGAAAAAGACGACCCTGTGGAGAGAACCGTCACGACCCAGACGGTAGGGGTCAGTGGTATTCCCATGCTGCTTTGCCGATGGCAGCGCAATGAGAAAGTGTGGCTCCTGATAGGCACCGCCAAGTTTAAGGGAGGAGACGCAGCTGAAGAAGATCTCAGAAATACGCTCTACGTCGAGACCGCGTTTTTCTCTTCCGTCTCCTCAGCAAAGGCCAATCGCGATTGCTTGGAATCAGTGCGCTTTCCGTGTCGCAATGGACAGCGCGGACGAGCGGAAGCAATCGCCTGGATTGACGATGAAAACATATCGGAAAGAGACCAGCCGGGACTCCGCACTCTCGTTAATCCTCTGCTTTCTGAAAACGCATCGATCCAGCTCGGGGTAGAGAGTAGCTACATCATTGAATCGGGAGGAACGACTCGCCTCGACAGCGGGGAACGGGCCCGCCGGCTGGAGATCCGGGAAGTCAGTGAAAGCTTAGACCTAAAAGAAGGCCAACCTGCAGCAGCGAAAGTGACCCTTGCTGCGTTGGACGACATTGAGACCAAAGAAGACGACCACATCGCCGTATTTAAGGTTTCCCGCATGGCACTGGGTGATCCGAAAGAATAAGTGCGGATCGAGTGACTGATGTCGAAAGCGATTTCAAACCCAAGAGGGTTAACGCACCGACCTAACCCTATTTGATTTCACAAGGGGATTCCTTTTCCGGGCAATTTTTGATAAACAGGCATCATGAATCGACGCCAGTTTGCCCTCGGATCGCTCGCCACTGCCGGCCCGTTTCTTTCCTCAGCGGCGCCGAAAGAGCTTGCCGGAAAACTCGGGATCGTCACGGCCTCGCTCACCAAACATATTTCGTCAGCACCCCAAGCAGGAAAGATCACCCTGCTCGATTTCCCACAGTTCATGAGCGAAGAACTCGGGCTGGAGATCATCGATTTTAACACGATGAATTTTCACCGCTACGATTCAGCCTATCTCGACAAGCTGCGGAACAACGTTTTTAAATTCGGATGCACCGCCACCAATTTGAAGCTGAACCAAAAAGTGAATATGGCCTCAGCCGACCCGGATGAGCGCGATGAGGCCATGCGGATCTACAAGGAATCCATCAACGCCGCGAAGACACTTGGCTGCCGCTGGGTGCGCCCCCTTCCCCGCTCTGAAAAGCCGGACTCAATCCTACAGGTGGCCGCGTTTGATGAATTGATTGACTACGCTGGCGAGCGCGGAATCACAGTGCTGGTCGAAAATTTTGGCTGGATGATGAAAGACCCGGATTCGATTATTAATCTTGTCGAGAGTCTGGGTGGAGACCGCGTCGAGGTGGGAGTAGATACAGGAAACTGGAGTGACAACGCGGTGCGCTATCCAGCCCTCGAAAAATCATTCCCTCTCTCCACCACCTGCGACTTCAAAGCCAAGGGACTTTCTGAATCATTCGACCACTCGGCCTATGATCTGGAACGCTGTTTCAGGATTGGCAGGGACGCCGGATTCCAAGGCCCCTGGTGCCTCGAACACGGAAATGCCGATTTCTCCAGAGCGAAACGTGAACTGATCTGGATGCGCGAACAATTGGAAACCTGGATTGCGGCAGCGTAACACCATTTCGATGGTGAAACTGGTGGAATGGCTGAGTCGAACCTTTCCAATCGCTCACTTCCCCCCTAAAAGCCCCTTCATTCCTCCAGTTTCACTGTTGAGGTGGTATAAACCCTCACCGCCGGCTGGTCGCTTCCCCCTGCTTCTCGGCAAGGGTCAGCCTGAACTCCTCAAGCCGTGCTTTGAACTCTGGATTGTTAGCCAGATTTCGCTTCTCGTGAGGATCGTTGGTCAGATTGTAGAGCTCTTCTCCGTCCGGCCATTTACCATAACGCCAACGCTGGTTGCGCAACGCATAACCGAGCCGCGGACCACGCGTCACCACGCTGTAGGCATATTTCTTTTTACCGGGACGGTCCGGGCGATTCAGGAGTGGCTTCAATGACATCCCCTGCAAATGATCCGGAGGCGTCAACCCAGTCAGCTCAGCCAAAGTTGGATAGATATCGACTAGCTCCACCATCGCCTCCGAAGTCGTCCCGCCTGTCGTCAGACCTGGCGCATGCACCATGAAGGGAACCTTCGCACCGACATCGAACAGGGTCACCTTGCCCCACAGAAAGTGATCCCCGAGGTGATACCCATGATCCGAAGTGAAGACGACCACCGTGTCATCCCAATGCCCACTCTCCTTCAATGAGTCGAGCACCAGCTCCACCTGCGCATCGATAAACGAAATGCAAGCATGGTAGGCCTGCATGTACTCACGGCGAAGCGCATCATCTTCTTTACTAAACTCAAAGCCAAAGGCCTCAAACCGCTTCGAGATCGCCGACATCGGTAGGCCGTCCCAGAGTTTCGGCTGATCGGCCTCGTAGACAATCTCATCCAGCGGATAGAGATCGAACCACTTATCCGGCGCGAGAAATGGCACGTGAGGCTTCTGAATGCCACAGGCAATGAAGAAGGGCTTGTCGCCATTGGCACCTTCGTCGAGCCACTTGGCCACCTGACGAGCATTTTTCCCATCCTTGTGTTGTTCATCGGTCAGGCCACTACGGCCGTATCCCGGAGGAGTCTGTGCGTCGAGCTTGCTCTTGGCCTCCTTTTCGGTCGCCTTCCAAGCCTTTCGATTCTTGCCGTCTTCGATTGAACCGTGCTCTGCTTCGAACTTCTCTCTGGCTTCCGTGACCACCGGCAGTTCATCATTTTCGAAACGAAGGAACTCGTTCCAGGCCACCTCGCCATGTTCGTGACGGGTCGAATGAAACACCTTGCCCACACACGCCGTCCAGAATCCGTTCTCTTTAAAAAACTGAGGCATCGACACCGTGCCCGGACGGGTCTCGCGAATATCGAAAGTATTGTTGAGCACCCCGGTTGATTGCGGGTAAAGCCCATTGAGAAATGAAGCTCTCGAAGGACCGCACACCGGGTACTGACAAAAGGCCCGATTAAAGGTCATCGCCTCGGAAGCGAACTGAGCCAGCGTCGGCGTCTTGATCGGATCGTAGCCCGAGGGAGACACATGAGTATTCAAGTCATCGCAGACAATGAACAACACATTCTTCGCCCGACTTTCCTTACCACCAGTAGGCTGGGCACCCGGCACAGCAGAAGCCTTCAACAGCTTCTTGTCTTTCTTATCCTTCTTCGACTCTTTTAAACTTTCTGGTTCCGTTTCGCCTGCAGACTCACGAACATCCGCCAACCAGGCAGCGTGAAGGTCCGCCATCTTTCTGGCCAACCCGGGCTTCTCCTTGGCGAGATCCGTGGTCTCCGAGGGATCGTCTGCAAGGTTGTAAAGCTCGTAATTCTCTTTGAACCCGTGCCCCTTCCAATCGCCCTGACGAACCGCCCATTCCCCTTTCGGTTCACCGCTGTTCCAGTAGAGCGTTTCGTGGAGCTCTGCTGACTTTCCCATCAGCAAAGGCAGCAGGCTCTTGCCATCAAAAGTGCGTTCGCCAGAAGGCGCAGCCACACCAAGCGCGTCCAACGCTGTCGGCAGGATATCAAACGAGATCACCGGCGTATCGATGGTCCGACCGCCCTCAAACTTAGCCGGCCAGCTCACCACCCAGGGCGTGCGAATACCACCCTCGTTGAGACTGTGCTTAAATCCTTTGAGAATACCATTATTGGCCTCCATTCCCTCGGCCCCACCGTTATCAGTCAGAAAAAAGAACAGCGTATTGTCCCACTCGCCCTCGTCTTTCAGCTTATTCACCACCGCACCGACGCCTTTGTCGAGATGCTCCAACATCGCCATAAGAATGGCGCGTTCCTCCGAAATCTCCGGATAAAGCTTACCGTAACGATCAATGTCTTCCTGAGGCGCCTGCGCCGGCGAATGCACCGCGTTGTAGGCGAGGTAGAGAAAGAACGGAGCGTCCTTTTCACGCCCGATAAAATCGACAGCCTCCTCCGTCAGCCGCGTCGTCAGATACCCTTCGTAGTCACCCACCTGAATCTGATCCCTATTGCGATAGATCGGTTCGTAGTCATCGCCTTTAGCGCCTTGAAGCTCAAAATAATCGTGTCCACCCCGACCCATGAACTTGTAACACTCATCAAACCCGCGATTCATCGCGTGCCACTTCAGCTCGGGATAGTCATCATCCAGCCCCAGATGCCACTTTCCGATCGCTGAGCTGGTGTATTCCTCCGGCAGCAATCCTGGGAAGATCGGCAAATCAGGATCAAAACCAGCGCCGCCCTGACCCGCCGTGTAGATGCCGACACGCTGCTGGTATTGCCCCAGCATCAGTCCCGCTCGAGTCGGGGAGCAAACATGTCCACTCGTGTAGGCCTGAGAAAAGAACACCCCTTCCTTCGCCAGTGCATCCATGTGCGGCGTCGAAACCTCTTTCGGATGATTCGGATTAAAGCTGATATCCGCGTAACCTTGATCGTCCGTCAGGATGACAACGATATTGGGCCTATCCTTCGTAGCCTTGGCAGAGAAAGGCCTGTCTTCAGCCCCATTGCAGAGACTCGCGAGGAGAAGGAGGAAAGAGGCAAGAATTTTCATCAGAAAAGGGTTCCGTCGATCACCCGAAAAGTAACCGTATGCGGGGTTACTCATGTTTAGAGAATCCCTCTTCCATAATTAACAAGAAATTGAATCGCATTCGCGCACTCCCCGGAAGTTAACGCTTAATCCCCACCCACAATATCCTCAGGCACTCGAACGGGCCTCAGCGTCTCCGCCGAAAGACAGGCATGCATTGTGTGTCCCGACGCCAACACCTCGCCATCGCGATGCACCTCGGCATAGCACTTGATCCGGGTGCGCCCGACAATCTCCGCCCAGCCCACAATTTGAATCACGTCATCGTATTTGGCCGGCTGGCGATAATCGCAATGCGCCTCGGTTACTGGTAGAATGAGTCCTCGTTCTTCCAGTTCGATATAGGGCACACCCAAATCTCGGAGGATCTCATTTCGGACCCGCTCGAAATAGACCAAATAGTTCGCGTAATACACGAAACCCATCTGATCCGTATCCGCATAGGGCACACGGTAGTCTATCGAAGATTTTTCGGTGACGTCAGGCATAAGGGAACACTTCTAATCCAGATTGCCTCCGTCGTCGATACCCGGTTCCCCTCTGGCAAGCGAAGCGCTCGCCCTATAGAGTATTTCGCGATTTATTCGCCTGCCCGATCTGTTCTCGGATTTTTTTAAAGCGCCATTCACCCCCGTAGCGAAAATCGTGAAACTTCGTCGCTCTCAAAGAAACCCCTCACTTCGCCTTTTTCTTTTCGCTCCCAAAACGAATGTGCCTCCATGCCATACCCATCGAGATGTGGGACCTGGATGATATTAGGACGTTCAACAGCGGAAGACACCCCGATAGAAACGAGAAAAAATTGAATGAGTAATTTCGTAGAGAGAAACGGTTAGTTCGACTCCAGCGCTTCATCCAAATCCCGCAACGCGATGACCCGGACGCCTTCGGTTTTCAAATACTCCAAATATTGCTCAAATTTTTCAGGATCGGTATTGACCCATGGGTGCTTGATATCAGGAACGCCGTGAAAGGTCATCACGGCCACCTTGCCATCGCGAGCCTGATCGACAGCCGCCTTGAATTGTTCCAGCGTGCTCTCGGGTTTTCCGTCAAACGCCTGAGGTAAAATCAGTGGATCATCAACCGCCGGGTCAAAGGCTCTTGCTCCGCCCGCTCGCGCAAAACGATACCCGCGCTCTTTCAGGACGGACACTGCCGCCTCGCTTGTCTTGTAGGATGGATAACAAAAGCTGCTGGGACGAGTGATCCCATATTTCTCACACTGCTGCTCAATGTGTTCGAGGTCGGCAGTGAACTGCTCAATCGTTTGTTTACTCACTGGCGTGTGATTCCGAGTGTGATTTCCGATCTCGAAGCCAGCCGTATCGAGCAACTGGATCTGCTCCCAGGTCATGTAGTGCTTCTTGTCGACCAGGAATTCAAAGCCCTCCGTGATAAAGAAAGTAGCGCCAAATCCATACTCCTGAAGCAAAGGGGAGACATAGGTCGCGTGACTCACTACCGAGTCATCAAAGGTCAACACAACGACCCGGTCATCAGACGACTTCTCCGCCCTTGACTGTGAACAGAGCATGAAGACCAAACAGGCAACGCCCGCTGTGACAGCAATGATAATTGGTGGTACAAGTCGCATAGGAACGACAATTGAGAATTATTTCTTCACGGGGATCTCCCAGCGGAAGGTCTCACCTTCCGTGACAAGATCCCTCCTGACATTCAGCTTCGTCCCAGGCTCGGCAAATGTCTCTGGCGCGAGCGCACGCATCTGCGCCTTGAGCCCTTCGAGCTCCGGATTGGAAGCGAGGTTCTCCCATTCGTTGGGATCCTCTTTCAGATTGTAGAGTTCCTCACCATCTTCGCCATAGCGAATGTAGCGCCAGTCACGGTTGATGATGGCATACTCGTTAGGACCCAGGTAGGGCAGGAAGACACTGCGATCCTCCGCCGATCCAGGATCCGATAGAGTCGCTGCGATCGATGTCCCTTCGATCGACTGAACTGGCTTAGGCAAACCACACATCTCCATAAAAGTGGGGTACATATCGATGAGACTGACGGTCACATCGGTCTTCACTCCCTTCGCCACACCGGGTCCCGCCCAGATGAATGGAACATTCGATGTCCGCTCCCAGAGTGAGTGCTTACCCCAGTGGCCCTTCTCCCCATGGTGATAACCATGATCGCTCCACAGCACCACAATGGTGTTGTCAGCGTAGGGACTCGCCTCCAGCGCATCGAGCACGCGCCCCATCATCGCATCGGCATAGCTCATGCAGGCGAGGTAGCCATGAATCGCATCATCCACCGCATCGAGCGCCTCCAGTTTCTGGTGAATGCGTGATCGATTCGTTTTTATCTTTTTGATCTTCTCAGGCAGATCTTCGAGATCGTCGGACTTGTAGGGCGGTGATTGAATCTCATTCACATCGTAGAGATCAAAATACTTCTGCGGGCAGTAATTGGGAAAGTGTGGCGCATAAATACCGCAGGCGAGAAAGAACGGCTTGTCGTGTCTTTTCTGCAATTGCTCGACCGCCCAGTTCACGCGTTGGGTGTCAGCCATATCTTCCTCCGTTCCCTCGGGAACAGCCCCCCACTCGAGAAAAAGCCCACCAGTGACCTCCTGCCCCTCGTTGTAAACACTGGCAGGGAAGGGATCTGGAAACGGTATTTCCTCGCTCCAACTATCGAGCGGCCAACCGTTCTCCCGCTGCGATTGATTGCGAAGGAAAAACTCGGTCCAGTCTCGCGCATCAATCGCTCCCGCCGGATGGTGAAATAACTTACCAGCGCCATACGTATTGTACCCCGCCCGGGAAAAGCTGGACTGCAAGGGCACAATGTCAGGATGATCCACAAAATAAGTCGCCGTTTCGTAGCTACCCGTCGTCGAAGCAAACTGCCCCGAAAAGATCGCCGCCCGTGACGGCGCGCAAAACACGCCCGCGGTGTGAGCATTGGTGAAATTAACACCACGGGCCGCCAGCCTGTCGATATTCGGCGTGATGGCTCGAGGCCCGATAATCGGTGTAGTGGCCTCGAGACAGCCCAGCCAATCGTTCATGTCATCGACAGCCAGGAAGAGGACATTCGGTTTATCTTGAGCACCGAGAGGTGCGATAACCAGCGCGGCAATGGCAGCCAGAGTGAGAAAAGTTCTATTGATCATGGGGTAAATTATCCAAAGGGTCGGTATTCAAATGATTGCAGGGCCTCGAACCAACGCTGCTCCCCTTATGTAGAGAATGCCCTTCGACTAATTAACAAAAAACCGAACCCGATTCACGCGGCGCTCCGGTTCAACCCATCCCAACGTCTCCCCCGCCACCGCAACGGACTCCAACTCCCCAGAGAGGAAGAAAAGCCAAACCCAAAAAGCGGAGACCAAGTGATTTGATTGCCCGGTTTCATCTGACGCGAACGCGGTGCCCGGCTGATTGCTCCTGAGCCCCGGAACGTGGGAGGCTCTGGCATGAATTTTTCACGCCTCCCCTGCACCCTGTGGGCTCTAACTTCCCTGCTTGTATTTCACTCAGTTGGTTGGGCCAAACCCAAGATCATTGATGCGGCCGACTACTCGTCAATTCAGGCAGCCCTCGATGCCGTCCCTGAAGATGGGGGCATTGTCCAACTGCCCCCCGGCGATCACACCATCACCCAACCTTTGATCATTCGGAAAGGCAATCTCACCATCAAAGGAGTTGGATCTTCTTCCTCCATCATCAATGCCAACGAAGCTGGCCAACCCTCCATTATCATTCGATCCGGTATTCCCAATCCCAAACGCAAGGACCGCGACGAAGCTCTCTGGCGCATTCTCCTGACCGACTTCAAACTCGTTGGAAACGAAACGAGCGGACACGGCATTCATGCCATCGACTGCAACGAACTCCAACTACGCTCGCTCACCATCAGCGAACATGGCGCCGACGGCATCCACATGGAACGCTGCTTCGAGAACGCCCGCATTCACGACTGCATGATCACCTACAACAAAGGAACCGGACTCAATCTCAACGTGAACAATCACGACACCATCGTCTCCGCCAACCACTTCGAGGAAAACTTCGATGGCCTTCGCAGTGGCGACGGGTTCAACCTCACCATGACGGGCAACAATTTGGATGATCACCTCGGCTCCGCTGTCATCATTGAAAAAATGATGGGATCCGTTGTTACTGGAAACATGCTGGAGCAATCTGTCGGCTGGGGAATTGTCGTCGACCGGGATACCTACGCCACCACATTCACCGGCAATACCCTGACCAACAATGCCGCCGGTGGCATCGACCTGCGAGACGCTCATGGCTGCACCATCAGCGCCAACACGTTTTCAAGAACGCCACAAAATGCCCTTGTCGTTCGGAAAGACAGCGGGCGCTTGACCGTCTCGGGCAACACCTTTAACAACGGCTACGTCGGCGATGACACTATCCTCGGAAACTCTGGCGAGAGTCCGTTCGGATCTGGCATCACGCTGGAAAACACCCAAGGCATCAATATCTCCAGCAACACCTTCTCCGCCGTCCGCCCCAAGGCTCTCACCGTCACCGGTACGGTTTCTCATTGCCTGTTCACGAACAACCTGCTCGTCGATTGTACCTCCGATGCCGATCAACTCCTGAAGTCAGAAATTGGCATGAATGTGTCTATGCCAGGCGAGTGAGCGCCCATGGACTGGACCAGTCAAACTCCCGTTCGGAAGTTCGGAGGGACTGGTTAACTGTTGAGAATTCAACCACGGCCAGTACCTCGCCTTCGACACGGAGAACAACTACCCGCGGACCACTTGAGCCAATTGGTGCTAGATATTATTAACAAAGATCTAGAGTAGGGCCCTTTATTTGAAGCGTTTCAATATGGACCTGCGCAGTTGCATAAAGGGAGTCATGAGCTGTGCTTTCATAATGTTAAAAGCACCTACTTCTGGCTTTGTGGATTCACTTTCTTTTCGAATGACCAGAAGTGTGTCACATAATTCCACGAGCTTGTAATTTGGGTTTCGCTTCAAGAAGTCGTCCGCAGCGATCATGACATCAATGTGAACTCTGTAATAGTCGTGCAGGCATACGATACCTCCCACGTTGAGTAAGCCAGCCCAGCGCAAGTCCTCCGTAACGTAACGTAACTTGTGATTGCCGTCGATCAGCATGAAATCAAACCGTTCCTTCGCATCATAGGCAGCGGCATAAGCGATAGCACTGTCGGTGATCCTGAAGTCGACAGCCTGAGGGTCGCAATCGTGTGCACGCAGGTTTTCTTGAACCTTCTCGAACTGATCGGGAAAGTAGCTCATCGGGTCAATCACCACGAACGGTGGCGTTTGACCTTCTTCGAACACGGATAACATCTGCCATAGCGTGCCACCAGCGGCAGTACCAATTTCTAGATGCTTCCCCGTGTAGCCAGAGTTTTTTAAATGCGTCGTAAGGCATTTTTGCTCATTTACGCTGAGTTCGGATTCGAGAGTCGTAGCACAAGGTCGCATTGAAAATGAGGTTATTGTTTCTCGAATACAGTCCACACAGTATTGGAGTAACGGTTCGCATATTTAAGTCCACCGTTGTATCGCATTTTCCGAATCGCACGAATCAGAGCAGGGCGTGGTTTTTCAGTTACGAATTGCTCAGTAATCTTGATTCCTTTTTCCTGTGCATGATGCTGTGTGAAGTCAATGATCTCAGATGCACAAATAAACCATTTGTGACGATCCACAGGTCTTTCAAAAGGTAGGCCATAGTGGGCAAATTGTCCACGCCCACGTTCTATTGGAACTCGTGCACCCGACCAGCAGTTTGGAAGCGAAAGGATGATATGTTTGGATCCTACCCGCAGCAGTTCATTGAACATGTTGTGCAGGTTGTCTAGGTGTTCCAGAACGTCGGTGCACACAATTGTATCGTAGGAGTTGTCATCGAAGGGCAGCCTTTCGACCTGCTCCAGGTTGACGACTTGATCTGGGTCGCCCGACACATCAATACCAAAATAGTTTGCTGACTCTCCCAGATGACCCTTTAGATCTCGCTCCCAGCATCCTACATCCAGGACAGACCTTGATAAATATTTTTCGAAACGTTGACTGATGTATTTTGCGCGCACGTGACGTTTATTAAATTGGATATATTCGGTTTCCATATGGCTAGTTTTCTACTCAGGCTCTTGGGCGGTCATTATGCAACCTCCAGATCCGAGCTGTTCTATCTGATTTACGCGATCTGCAGCGAATTTCCGGCGTTTCCGGAGTCAGTCAACATTTCTTGACTGCGTCTTCAAATTTAAATCGAGAGGCTCGAGGTCTCCTGAGTCATCTTTCCGGGGTCCCCGCCTCATGATCGCAATCCATTTCTCGCTTGCCCCCCCTTCGAGAGATCACTCTTCGAGCAGCGTATCCATCAGGAGCTCGGTCGAGGACGAATACGTTTCCCGGCTGGGTAATCCATTAGAAGTGGAGGATCATCGGCGTTAAGACATGCCATTTAATCTTAATTCCACCTCTTTTGGCGGTCACATAGATTCGTTGCTCATCGAGGCTGGGCATGTCATTGCTCGCAAAATACTCAGCCGTCGATGTTGACTGGGTGAGGTGGGATGCCGAGCGTTTTGAGGCGGGATAGGTAGTCGATTTGGGATTCGCCGGGGGTGGGCCAGACGATGCTGGGCGTGTGGGAGTTGTTCATCCAGGAGAGGACTTTGGCAGCAAGGTCGGTTTTGGTGGCGGCGAGGTCTTCCTGCTGTTGGGGGTCGCTACTGAGATCGTAAAGTTCGATGATGCCGCCTTCTTTTCGATGGGCGAAATATTTGCCGGTGCGAATGGCCTGGCTTCCGCCGTATTCCCAGTAGAAATAGTCGTGTTGTTTTTGGTCGGCGGGTTTTCCAAGGAGAGTGGGGAGAATTGAGACGCCATCGGTCGTTGGAATATCTGTTGCCGCGATGCCGGCGACTTCGGCGGCGGTGGGAAGAAAGTCCCAGAAGGCCCAGGGGTGGTTGCTGACCTGGCCAGGTGCAATCTTGCCGGGCCAGCGGGCAAGAGCGGGGACACGGAAGGCGCCGTCGTAGCTCTCGCCCTTGCTGCCCCGGGTGGGGCCGTAATTGTTGAAGTGATCGCCGATGGAGGTGACCGATTTATCGCGATCGTAGCCGTCGTTGCAGTGGCCGTTGTCGGCGGCGAAGAAAATGAGGGTGTTTTCGTCGATGTCGTATTTCTTGAGAAGGGCAAGGACTTCGCCGATGGCGGTGTCGAGACGGGTGATCATGCCGGCCCATTCTTTGGCGCCGATGGACCAGTCCTTGTCCTTGTAGGGGCCGAGCTTGGGGACGATGACGGGGCCGTGCGGAATGGTGGGGGCGAGGTAGAGGAAAAACGGTTCTGCGTGGTGGGCGTGAATGAAGTCGAGGGATTGAGCGTGGATGAGGTCAAAAGAATATTGAGCGTCGTTGGGGTTTTCGATGCCATGGGGGCGAACGCGGCCGGCTTCGTCATAACGGCTCTGTTGCTTGTGGTCGTGGCCAGCGTGCTTGGGGAAGTCGATCTTTGATTTCTTCTCCCAGAGGTAGGCTGGGTAATAGGAGTGAGCCTTACGCTGGTTGAGGTAGCCGACGAATTCGTCGAAGCCTTGCTCGGTGGGGACGGCGTCGGGTTGGCCGGAAAGGCCGAGGCCCCACTTGCCGAAGAGGCCGGTGGTGTAGCCCTTAGCTTGGAGCACTTCGGCGACGGTGACGTCGGTTTTGAAGAGGCCCTCGCGATAGCCGCGGTAGGCATTGCCGCGGACTCGGGCGTGGCCGGGATGGAGGCCCTGCATGAGGCAGGATCGCGACGGGGCGCAGACGGAATTGCCTGCGTAGGCGTTGGTGAAGCGCATCCCTTCAGCGGCGATGCGGTCGATGTTAGGGGTGAGAATATCTTTTTGACCGTAGCAGCCGAGGTCGCCCCACCCGAGGTCATCGGAGAGGATGAAAATGATATTGGGGTGCGGCTGCGCCGCGGAAAGGAAGAATGGAGAATGGGCTGCTACGACCATGAAGACGCTCGCAACGACTCTGAGCGGAGCGGACGGAAAACGCACCTGTTTCAACAAGCGCAAAAGCCTCCGCAAATGGTATTCCCTAAAAAAATTCATACGCATATTCCTCGTCGAGTCCTTTTCACGTTTCCTCCCATTTCTCTTTTTCCGGGATACTCATTGCCTTGGCACATCCTACTCGACCCGCCATCGCCCATCAAGTTCGGAGGACTGATTGCTATCGCCCTTCCCCCAGCGCATCCAACTCTTTGCCGAGTTTCGCAACCGTCTCCGCATTCGGCGCCTCGCCAATCACGTTGCGCATTTCATACGGATCCTCTCGCAGATCGTAGAGCTCATCCATACCGTCGAGGTCGAGGTAGCGAATATATTTCCAACGCTCGGTTCGGATCGCCCGATACCCCATCGTCAACACGCGTGGAAAAACCGTGTCGGTGTTGTACTCAATGCGAAATGCTTTGCGCCAATCATTCGGCGCCTCGCCACCGAACAGGGGCACTAGACTGCGGCCATCCATCCGCGCCTTCGGCAGCGGATCGGACTCGGTCAGTTCAATTACGGTCGGCGCAAGATCGATCGTCAGCGCCATCGCATCATGCGTCTGGCCGGCAGCGATCTTACTCGGAAAACGAATCAAAAGTGGAATGCGGATCGCCTCCTCGTAGGCCAGCCGCCGCTCGACGCTCAGGCCGTGCTCGCCATACCAGTAACCGTGATCACTGGTGAGAATGATGATCGCATCGTCAAGGCGACCGGCCTTTTCCAGCGCGGCAAATAGTTGCCCGACTCCTTCGTCGACTGCTGCCAGCATCCGTTGCCGGTCGCGCACCGTTTTGTCACTGGTTCCGGTGGCGCTACCCAATCGCGGCAAACCTTCGATCCGGCGTTGCAGAGCAGGCTTTCCCGTGAGGTCATCAAGCACATTGAGGCGCCGCGGAACCGCTGCATTTTCGTAGAGTTTTTCATGACGTTTTGCCGGCATAAAATCTTTCGCATCCGGATCCGTGATGCTGCCGTCATCACGCTGTATGAGTTCCGGATGCAATGCCTTGTGGGCCAGGTAAAGACACATCGGCTTGGTGCCCTCACCGCCGGCACTGACAAACTCTGCGGCATACCGATTGAGCACATCGGTGGTGTGGCCTTCATGCTCGACCTGCTGGCCATCAACATTGAGCAAGGGATCGAAAGAGGTCCCCTGCCCTTTCATGCTGACCCATCGATCGTATCCGGGACGCGCTGAATCATCGTTGCCCATGTGCCATTTTCCGATGTAGGCGGTGTCATAGCCGCTCTTCTGCAAAGCCAACGGAAAAGTCTGCAGCTTGTGGCTGTGCTCGCTGCGATTGGTGTTGTCGAGAATGCCGTGGTGACTTACGTGCTGCCCGGTCAGCAGACAGGCGCGTGACGGCGAGCACAGCGGCGCACTGGTAAAGGCATTGCGAAAGCGCATTCCTTCCTGTGCGATACGATCAATGTTCGGCGTCTTCGCAAACGGATGCCCGGTGCAACCGAGCTCATCCCAACGCAGGTCATCAACCAGAATGAAAATAATGTCGGGCCGCCGGGGCTCATCGGCAGCACGTCCATTGGCCGCATACGCAACAACAACAACCAAGGCCACGAACACTCGAATAAAGCTTTGCATGGTCCAAGTCATCGCCGAACACGGCCGTCCCTGTCAACGCTCGAATGATCGATCCCTGTGTTTCGGTTGGTCCTTCGATCACATCGAGAAGAGGCGCCGCAGCGGTGAGGGCCTTGGTGCGGACGAAGGATTTTTTATGGTGGAGTCTTGTCATGGGCGGCAAGGATGTAGAGAATCGAAGGATGCAGTCAGGATTCTTGAAGGTGATTGGTTTAGGACTTTGTACGCTGGCGTTTGGCTGTGGGGTGGATCATGCTGGGGGCGAAGCGCATCCCATTGGGGGGGGCGAAGCACATCCCGGGGGCGAAGCACATCCCGGGGGCGAAGCACATCCCG
>CAXBMX010000043.1:0-36345 GCA_963977055.1 uncultured Verrucomicrobiales bacterium | reverse complement strand
GACGACCCGAGATACGATCGAAGAAGTGATAAATATACAGGGACTTCCCATCAGATTGATCGATACCGCCGGAATCAGAGAAGGTGAGGGCGCAATTGAAAAGGAGGGTATCGAAAGGAGCCGAGCACAATTGGAAATGGCTGAATTAGTCCTCCTGGTGATTGATTCCAGCGTCGGATCGGAGGAAGTGGCTTCGATTGAATTGCCGGCATCAGCCAAGGTCATTCGAATACTGAACAAGTCCGATTTGTCACGTCACGCTGACTGGAAAGGAGCTGATGACCTTGCCGTCTCTTGCCTCGAAGCTGGAAGCAACGCACTGATTCAGGATCAGCTCTATGAGGTCTTGGTTGCATCTGGTTGCGTTAACAGCAATTTGACGGCGATTAATGCTCGCCATCAGCGTTGTCTGCAGTTGGCGAGAGAATCGCTCGTCAAAGCGAGAGAAGGAATATCGGCAGGAGAGTCACCGGAGTTTGTTGCAATGGATATTCGGAGCGCCCTTGATTCGGTTGGGGATGTGATTGGGAAAACCGATATTGAGGAAATTCTGGGCGAGATCTTCAGCACTTTCTGCATCGGTAAGTAATTCGACCCTTCGGATCGACACAAAAAAACGCCGGATGAATTTCACCCGGCGTTTTTGAAGTTGTTAGTGTCGCCGCTGTTTTGCGACCTATCCGAATAGCTTTGTGGCTGCGACTCCTTTGTTTCCAAAGGTGAATGGGCGCTGGGTAGCAGAATAGATGGTTTCTTCTAGATCCAGTCCCATGCCGTGTCCAATCGTGGCGACAAAGTCCTCAGGCTTCATGTGGTCGCTCTTCACTTTCTTACCCGTGCCGTCGGTCGAGCCATAAACGGTGCCGCCGTTAACTCCGCCGCCTGCGAGAACGCAGGAATAGGCTGCAGGATAGTGATCGCGCCCTGAATTCATGTTAATGTCAGGAGTCCGTCCGAATTCAGTTCCGATTGCTACCAGAGTCGAATCGAGCAAGCCGCGAGATTCGAGATCTTTGAGAAGAGTAGAAACTGCAGTATCGAGTTCGGGCAGTTTACTCGCCGTTCCTGTGGCGACGTCAACATGCATATCCCAACCGCCTGCGACGATTTCGATCACACGGACTCCGTGTTCTACCAAGCGTCGTGCAAGTAAGCAGCCTTGACCGAGACGACCTGATCCATAGTCCTCGCTGTTTGATTCTCCAGAGATATCGAAAGCCTTCAGAGCATCACTCTTGAGCAGGCTATTCGCTTGTTTGTAGTATTCAACGTAGGACTCGGGGCCTGCGTATTTGAATTTGTCAGTGAATTGCTGTCCGAGCTTTTGAGCCATTTCCATGCGGCGATCGAAGCGATCTCCCTCAACAATTAGTTCCGTGTTTGGAACGCCCGTGGCGGGATTCGCAATGGGAAGGGGGCTCAGAGACGGATCGAGATAGCCCGCATTCGAGGTGCTTTGTCCGATCAAAACACTATCAGGCAAGGTATCTCCCCGCTTACCGAGGAGACGCTCCGCAAAGGGTCCAATCGTAGGGTGGATGATGGTGGCCCGTTTCTCATAGCCGGTCCGCATGATGTATTGCCCCTGTTCGTGTGCGCCATTGGTCGAGGTCATCGAATTGATCACGGCAAGCTTTTCAGCCTGACTGGCAATTTGAGGGAGATGCTGACCGAATTTCATGTTGTCGACCGGAGAATCGATCGATTCGGTGGTTCCCATCACATCTCCCCGCTTGGGATCGAAGGTGTCCAGATGAGTCATTCCTCCAGAGAGGTAAATATAGATGAGGCTCTTGGCTTTGGCTCCGTCTTGAGCTTGGAAGTTTCGAGGGAGAAAAGGGACGCTCAATCCAACTCCGAGCGACATTTTGGCCGACATTTCCATGAAAAGGCGTCGACTGTGGCCGTCTTTTCCAGCTAGTTCTGCGATATGGTCCATAACGTGTTAGTGATGTAGAAGGTTTTGGAAGGGATTCGGATAATTACTGGATGAAGAGAAATTCAGGGCTGTTCATTAAGGCCCAGGCAAGGTCACTGATTCCTTCGTCGCCGAAGTCTTCGATCATTCCCATTCCAAGCTTGAGCTCGTCATCATTAGGGAAGCGGTTCAGCAGAGTGAAGAAGACGCCTCTGACTTTATCATCAGGTCCGTCGAGTTCCTCCAGGTCATCGACCACTTTGGATGACGCACCAGTGAGCCGTTGGGTGACTGTTCCGTTCATCAGCGCGAAGACCTGAGGCACCGACCCATCGTAGTTGTGCGCATCGGTAATGATTCGATCAGACTGGCCAAAGGTGTCTAGCATGGACGCCGCTGGCGCAGGCTGAGCCATTTCGGATGCTCGCAGTTGATCGTCTTCGAGCATGGTTGGCTCCCAGTCGTCAGTCGCATTCGACACCATTGCCTTCGCTCCACGTGGGCCATAATATTGTTCCCATTTTTCGTAGTGAGTCCAAACATCTTCATTGCTAGCAGTGGCGAAATCGATATTAAGAATCTTCTTGTAGAGTGATCCGTCAGCGCCGGTTTTCTGGTCAATTTCGGTGCCATTGGCAAGAACCATCATGGAATCCCAGGCTTGCTCGGCTCGCATCCTTCGAAGGACTGGTCCTTGGAAGTAGTAGTTGTCAGCCCAGTCGGGCTCTTCAGTCGTGGCAACTGACTGGTAGGCTCGCGTGTTGTAGAGGATGCGCATGAACTCGCGAAGGTCGTAATCAACGCGTTGCATTTCCCGAGTGATGAATTTCAGGACTTCAGGTTGAGCCGCTTTTTCGATCGCGCTTTCGCTGAAGTCATTGACTGGAATTACCATGGCACGTCCGAAGGCTCGGTCCCACATGCGATTCGCAATAACCATAGCGAATCTTGGGTTCTCAGGATCGGTGAGCCATTGGCCGAGTGCTTCTCGACGGGTCATGCCGCCCTTTTTCGCGGCAGCACCAACAAGAGTTTTGGGGCGGGCGACGGCATTTGGCTTACCTCCACTACCAATGAAATCAGCTGGAAGTATTGTTTCCAAAGTTTCATTGTCAGCGACGTTCCATCCAAGAGCGGTAAGAAAAAAGCGAAACCGGTTAGAAGTCTGGTTTGGAGGAGGAGCAACCCCCTTCTCACTGTATGCCCAGTTTTCGAAAGATTTTTTCCACCCGTCTGGAGCGTCAGGCATTGTTACCATGGATCCGCCCATCATTCCCGCGCTTCCGTAACCAAGGGACCGCTGTGTATTGCCGAAAAAAGCAGCCATGTCGTAGAAGTCTCCCTGAGTCCACTCGTCGAAGGGGTGGTCGTGGCACTGAGCGCAGGAAATGTCGAGCCCGAGCATGACTTGTCCGAAGTTGGCAAAGGCGTCAAATTCCATCCCGGTGTCTCGAAGCAAAAAGCCTGCAGCCGGGTTGTGTCCGACATTGCCGTTGGCAGTGATCATGTCCAAAACGATGTCGTCGTAGTGAGCATTCGACTTGAGCTGATCCCGCCACCACTGAATGTAAGGGTCCATCCGAATGCCGTTATTAAAGTCGCTCGCGTGGACGCGATACATATCAGCAAAGTAGTTGAACATATGTGAAGAGAAGCCCGGAGATAGCAGCAACTGGTCGATCAAGGCTTCCCGTTTGTCAGCCCGAGCGCTTTCTGCAAATTCCAGGAACTCATCCCTCGTTGGAATTCGACCGGTAATATCGAGATAGACTCGACGCACGAAAAGATCATCTGGAAGCGGCTCATTGAATGAAGCAAAACCATTCTTTTTGAGTTGGGCAGCTAAGAGGCCATCAATCCTGCTGGCCGAAGCGATCGTATAGGAGTCGTCACCAATCAGGGTGAGTCGTTTGGCGGCTTCTTGATCCGCTTTGATGAATCGGTCGCTGGGCACGAGGGCCTCCTGTCCGTTCGACATTTTGAAGTGAAACTTCCCATCCTCGATCCCGAGGAAGAGAGCCTTCATTTTCTTCCCGTCAGTGCTTGTCCATTCGCGAGCGTTCGCTTCGCGAAGTAAGGGGGAAAACAGGAGTGAGAGAGTGAGAATAAGCAGCGTGGAGCGCATTCGGATTTTCATGATAATAAGGAGAGGGGGCGACCCTCTATCGAGGAATACCTAATATGAGCGAAATTGTTACAGATAGTCTATCACATAATTGCGCCGGACTTCGATAGATGCCAGGTCGCTCTGAGCTGAATGAGAGCGGAGGGTCGGGGAGAATCAGCAGCACGCTATTTCGTGAACCGATAGAGTGCCGTGTCAGAACGGATCACGAGGTTGCTATCCAGGGTGATCGGAGACGCCATGACGGAGCCGTCTAAGTGGTTCACTGATAGCTCCTTGTAATCGCGACCAGGCTCGAAAAATGTGATTCGGCCTTCTTCGCTGGCAACCATGATTTTGCCATCAACGAAATGAGGGGAGGAGGAATAGTTTCCTTCGATTCGGACATTCCAGAGGAGTTCGCCAGTGGGCGCGTCAAAGCAGCTCGTGATTCCCCCGTCGGAAATGACATAAATTTCCTCTCCGACCAGCAATGGGGAAGGTTTGGTTGGAATGCGTTTGGGCTCTCGCCAGACAATTTTGCCTTCTTCGGTGACATCGCCCTTCCCGTCGGGTCGAATGGCGAGTAGCTCGGGTTTTCCGAACCCGGTTACAATATAGAGCAAGCCGTGCTTTTCGCTGTAAACGGGGCGGGGGACGACTGAAAAGCCTTTTCCATGATCGAGCTGCCAGATGACCTCGCCCGTTTCGACTTCGTAACTGATCAACCATTGTGAACCCATGCAGATCAATTGTTCGCGTCCCTTCGGTCCGGTGATGACAACTGGAGTGTTGTAGGATTTTTTCTGATCTCCAGATTCAGCCCGCATCTCGGGCCGCTCAGTTGTCCAGATCGTATCTCCGTTAGTCACATCGAGAGCGGTGACGAATTGGCGATCTACGCCATCGCAGATCAAAATCAGTAGTCCGTTGTGCACGAATGGCGAGCTGCCCGGCCCGACGCTGTGGACTAGTTCGATTTTGCGGCTCCATTCCACTTCCCCGGTGGAGGTGGATAGGCTGAATGTGCCGTAGGTTCCGAAATGGGCGATCAGCCGATCGCCGGAAAGAAACGGAGTGGGGGAGGCGTAGCTGTTGAACTTGTGTATTGGATTAGGCTTATCAATCGCCGTGAGTCGAATTTGTTTTACGATGTCACCGGTTTCGTAATCCACTTTGATCAATACCAGTTCGACGCTTCGGGCAATTTGCTTCTGCTTGAATTTTTTCTCTTCCTCTCCCGCTTCGGTGAGTAGACGAATGCGCTCTTCTTCATCAGGAAAGGTCTCCAACGCAGTGGTGAGCCAGAGATACTTGCCGTCATAGACCGGTGACGACCAGCCCTTGCCCGGAATCTGAGTTTTCCAATTCAGGCTCTTATCTTCACTGAATTTAGAAGGGATATCCCGGGCAGTCGAAATCCCGTCACCTGTTGGACCACGAAATTGGGGCCAGGTTTCGGCGGTGGCTTGGCACACAAAAAGGCATGCGATTAACAAGCCGAGGAAGTGATCGAAATGAGGGCGAAAAGTGATCATGTTATATAAGGTGTTCAAGGTGCTGAATAACCATTTCACGATCCGGAACTGGTGCTTGCGCACCGGCCCCGAGAGTGGTGAGTGCTCCGGCACAATTGGCTGACCGAATGGCACTGTCCAACGAATCTCCAGACGCGATTCGGGCGGTGAAGCAACCGGCAAACGCGTCTCCGGCACCCACCGTGTCAACCGGGAGAACGGGGAGGGTGGGCACTTCGAAGGGCTCACCGCTGTGCCGGTAGACGAGCGTGTCATCGCCTCCACGCGTGATGATTAAGTTTTCAATCCGCAATTCATGCAGTCTTTGTCTAACTTCCGAAGCGGATTGGCTTAGCGGATCAAAGTCGAGTAGATCAATGGCTTCGTTTTCATTGGCGATGACGTAGTCCGTTTCTACCTCCTGCCAGGGGAATGTCGCAGAAAACGGCGACGGGTTGATCACAACCGGAATATCGGCGCGGTTCGCGATTCTGATGGCCTCGACCAGAGCGGGTAAGGGTACTTCGAACTGGCCAAGTAATGCTGCGCAACTCTCAAGTTTTGACGCGGATTCGAGGATATGAGCGGCAGTGAGCGAGCCGTTTGCTCCTGCCGCCGAGATGATAGTGTTTTCGCCATTGTCATCCACTGTGATGAAAGCGGCGCCGGTTCGGGTTGGGACGGAAATAATACCGGAGCTATCGATTCCTTCATCAGTCAGGGCGGACCGGTAGCTGACACCTTCTTCGTCTTCACCGAGGGCACCGAAGAACCTAACCTGACAGCCTTGGCGGGCCGCGGCGATGGCTTGATTCGCACCTTTGCCTCCTCTTAGAAGATCAACGTGTTCAGCCGTGACGGTTTCGCCCGGCCCCGGGAGGAATTCGACTTTGGTGATATAATCGATATTCAGTGAACCGACGACGGCGATGGATATCTGATTTTCATCACTCATGAGAAAGGTCGCGAATGGTACCAGAAATTTAAGGCTTGGGAAGCGATTGTTTCTTGCCTGATTCGTCTAGTCTGACTTGAGTCACCTCGGTCGAAAATATCACCGCATCCTCCAGGAAGACCTTCACCTGATAGGTCGCAGAAGTGTTGCCCTGCTTGAGGCGTGAGGTTTCAAAACGAAGGATGGCTCCGCTCTGGACGCTTTGGCGAAAGGCAACTTCATTCATCCCAACCGTCACAAAACTGCATCCCGGGTATTCGAGGCTGGCAGCCATCCAGGCAAATTCGTCGACCCATTTGAGTAGATATCCGCCAAAAAGAAATCCAAAATGGTTCATATGTTCAGGCAATACGAGCCGGTGATTCTGCATGATGAAAGAATGGCAGGGAGGTTCGGGTTTGCCCACCTGAATTGATCATTTTTGAGCGGAATTTTCCCGGAAAACTTCGGATTTGTTTAATTTTCCAGAACTAATTTTGCATGTATGCTAAGTCCTGAGCGTCTGATTCCAGAATTCTTCCTCGAAAATTTTTCATGATTTCCCGATTGATCCTAGTCTTCTCTGCGATGGTTTTGCTAGTTGGCCCCGTCTATTCACAGGACGAGGTCATTGAGCCGGAACTTGGTCCATCCAGTCTGTCCGGCAAAACGATGGACCAGTTGACCGCAGATGAAGTGCTCCGCTTGGTTCGTTACAGTTATACCCTGTACAATCGTGACTTCTCTGGGGTGCTACGGATGGGTTTGGTGAAAAAGGTTCCGTTCCTGATGTCCCTGAAGTCGGACTCCATTCGCTTCATCTTTGATGATCCCGCTCAAGTTATCTACCTGGATACCAAGAATAGTCATTTTGCGCTCTACGAAGGGCTTGATGGCAAAGAGCTCCAACCGGTCGATCCAGCCAAGTATGCGAACCAAATCCGTGGAACGGATGTGACCTACGATGACCTTTCGATGCGCTTTCTTTATTGGCCCAATGGAAAAATCGTCAGTCAGGATAAGATTAAGATGCGTGACTGCTGGGTCGTTCGGGTCCGAAACCCGGATGGGCTCGGCGCCTATGAAACCGTCGATGTTTGGATCGACAAAGCTAGTGGAGGAATGTTGAAAATGATTGGCTTCAACCCCGCTGGCAGACCGATCCGCAGATTCGAAGTCCTCCACGGCAAGAAGTTCGGGGACATTTGGATGATCGATGAAATGAGGATCGAAACGATCAACCCAAGCTCTGGCGGGAAGATCAAATCAAGCACTCGCATGCAGATCAAGTCGACTGTTGAGTGAGGGCGGAGGTAACCCTGTCGGGTCGATGACCTAACCCTGTTCGGCGCGAAGATTTGCTAAATCTTTGGCCTTCTGCTGAATCGCTTCGGCTGAGGGGAGCGATTCGAGATCTAACTCGGCCAGTACTTCGGCCGGAATAATACCCGACTGTTGAAGTTTAGTTAGGCAGCGCTTCCGCTCATTGAGGGCTTTGTCAGGGCTGCGCTCTTTGGAGAATCTTGACTGAGCCTTCTCGTTTCTGGTTCTAAGGCTGGAATAGATATCACCTCCGAGGAGGGAGGTGATGTCGACTTTCATGCTCTCTCTTTCGAGGTCTGCCTGTTTGACTGGCTCCCCATTGATCGGGCCTGAAGCGTATTTGGGAAACATGATCGCCACTTCCGGGCAGACTCTGGAGCAGGCAGGGCAGTTGGTTTTGCAGTTATCGTTATTCTGCACCTGAATGGTCTTCTCTTCATCGACGCCGTAGACATCGAAGAGGCAGAAACTGAGGCACTGCATGCAATTGGTGCAGCGGTCGTAGTCGATCACAGGAAACCAAGGCTTCCAGGATCCGTTGGTGCCGGGCTGATTGAGGCCAGCCTCGAGTCCGGTTCGTGCTTCCGAGACCAGATTGATCACTCCGTCAGAATCTTGTCCCGTGGTGTTTTTCGTCTGGATTTTGAGGTTTCCATTTGGGTCGACTACTTCGGGAGCGGTTTCGCTGAATTGACCGAGGACAATGACGGATGTCGATTTGGGTGTGTTCCCAGTTGATTGCTGATTGGTGGATTCGGAAACCCGTCTCACTGAGTAACCTTGATCGAGTAGGGCGGAGGTCACTGACCGTCTCATGGCAGGGTCCCAGGAAGTAGCTCCATTACCCTCGTAGAGAATGACTTGTACAGGATTGGTGTCGTTTTTCATTCTTCGAGCAGCGTTTTTGCGATTTCTTCGGCGGAAGACTCCCGCATGTTCAGGACCGTAACCGAATCGTCATCGGGCATTTCGACCCCAGCTTGATGAAAGAGCCACTTTACGGCACGGGGGTAGCAGGCGACAATTTTTACTGGTCCATCGTGATCCAGGATTTCGGTGAGTCTCTCGTCTCGTCGTGCGGACATTTCGCAGAGGTCTGCCACGCACTCGAAGCTTTTTTGTGAGTCGCAGAGACGGTCGAGAACCTCGTTTTTTGTTGCCTCGGGCACCACTTGGGCGAAGGCACAGCGGCAATAAAGAATTTTTGGTTCAGAGTCGTTCAAGGGAGGGAGGGGGCAGAAAAGTTCCGACGCGACGCCACCATTGGTTTCTTTCGGTGGCCTTTCAATCGCAAAATCCAATTATCAAAGGCGCAACACCGCCTGAAACTCTTTGGAAACGGGGCAGAATTGAGTTTTCAACTCTTTGATTGCCGCTACCTTATGGGATCGTGATTGCCGCCTTCTCCATATCGAGCCCATTGCTCCGAATTACGGTGCTCACGATCTCAATCGGATGTCTTGCTTCGATCGGAATTTCACAAGAGGCAGACAAGGCTGGAAATCGGCGCGAAATCGCTGAGATTCCAGCGCGGTTTTTTCAAGTTCAGGATTCGGAGGGTTACTTTTGGCAAGCCTCTCGAAATGGCGCTCTTACCTCGGGTGAGACGCAATACCTTCAGTCCGGGCTGAATCTAATTGTTGGCGGATCTCCATTTGCTCCTGCGGAAGGCTCGGAGATCCCACCCAGCGCTGATTCAGGGCTTATTGAGCTGGAAGTGAGCGAGGTTCGCGAATCGATGAATGTGGTTCGAAATCTGTGGTTCGACAGAGAGCGTTCTGGCGTGCGTGTGATCGATACAATCGAAAATACATCGAAGGAAACCCTTTCCCTGCCGGTTGAGTTTCGCACCACCTTTCCGTTCGCCTGGAAAACGCTTCATGGAAGTAACGGAGGGTTACTGAGTTCTGATCCTGGTTTGGCCCTTGCCGAGGGTGATGGCGGATTGATTATTCGATTTGGTCCTACTGAGGGGCGGCACGATACTTTGATTCTTGCTTCGAGCGAAGACGAGGGACAGAAGCCACGGCTGATTGCCTCTGCCAACAGGCGGGAGCTCACCACGGCGTTCGATCTTAAAATCGAGCCAGGTCAGTCGATTTCGTTTCTTCACTGGATCATGCAAAGAGGCATTCCTGAATTGGGCGAAGCGAACGCGATCTTTTCAGCCTTTTTTCAAAATGGACGACTCGTCAGTCCCCGAGTCGATGCGGCTCAATTTAGCCAGTTCGCAAACTTCGCCGGAGGGTCGTTCCCGGAACAATCGGCTGGATCGACCCAACTGAGATCACTGATCGCTCTGAATTCATTGATCGATCGGGTCGGGGTGCATCGGAGAGGGGGCGATCTTCTCTGGATTAGTACCGCCAATCAGATTGGCGGGAAAGTTGATCGAGATGCCACTCTCAGCATCGAAGCCAACTATCTGGGTGAACTCGAAGTCAAGATGACGGATGTGGCGGCAATCAAAGGAGGCGGAGGGATTGGCAGATCTCATCGGGTTTACCTCAGGGACGGGAGGGTGCTTGTGGGGCATATCGTTTCGAAGGCGTTTGCTTTTCTTTTAGGCGAGACCGGTGAGCAACAGACCAATGATTTCGACGGACTAAATCTCCTTTTGCTTGCGACTGACAAACGCGACGGGGTTGCGCCTGATGAATCAGAATATTTTGCAGAATTGGGGGACGGATCGGTCCTCGCGCTCAAGGCCGATGGCGAGCAGGAGTTTCCGATCACCACGCCTTGGGGCACGGAGGTCGTAACGATTAATCAGATTAGCGAGATGAGTTACGTTTCATCTCCTGCTCCTCAAATGCGCATGGCGTTGATGGATTTGTCGAGGATTTCTGCCTTTCTGACCGGGAATCAGATCACTCTGATGCTTGCGGATGGCAACTCGGTGGAGGTGGAGACTACCGCGTTGAAAAGGATATGGGGCGTTGGGCAGTCAGGGCTTTCGATCTCAGCTGACACGATCGCATGGTTCGGAATTGATGAAGCCAGTGCCGATGTTCCGGCTTCCGCCGTGTTGATGAGAGGCAATAATTTGATTGAGGGGACTTTGGCAGAAGGGCAGTTTGATTTGATGGTGGATGATTCTGAATTTCAGGTGTCGGCAGAGAGTGTTGCCGGCATCAAAAGGAGTTCTGATTCAAGTGGCGATTCTACTGCTGAATTTACATTCCTACTTAAAAGCGGGGAGGCTTTGATCGGAACCGTTGCAGGAGCTTACGTCGTCGTGAGTCGGGGTGATAAATTGATTTCAATTCCCGTTAATGATCTTTTGGAATACAGGAACAGTGAATCCTGATTTGATATGCTAGCAGCCCGAATGATTCGAAGAAGTAGTCCTAACAGGTTCTCCCTGTGGGTTGCAATCGGGTGTGGGGTTTTCGCTTTTCTTTCCAGTGGTTTTGCTCAGGAAGGTGACGCGCGTATCGCCGGACTGACGAGTGCTCAGAAATTGGTTCCTGCTGCACTTGGTGTGCGGACTGATAGCAAAGGGAACTCATGGGACATTGGCCCTGATGGTGCGATTGGCAGGGTTGGTGGGACGATGGTTAATCACGGGTTAGTGTTAGTGATTAACGGAGAGGGTTTTGTTCCGTTTCAGCCGTTAATGAGCCCAGACGGGGGCGAATTTGTTCTGTTCGGGATGCCCTTGGCAAGCCTTCCCGGGCTTGAGGTTCAGCGGAGGATCCGACTGGATGAAGTCACCGGAATACTTCGGTATGTCGACTTCTTTTACAACGGTTCCGCCAGCGGGGTCACCGTTGATATTTCATTGAAGACTAATTTCTCAGGAAATTACCAAACCTTTCTGACTGAACGTGGAAGCACTGAGCCTCTGTTGCTTGATAATGATGAAAGCAGCATTGTGGTTCTGCCAGGAGCTGGTCAGTCAGCGCGAGCGTTTCTGTTTTCTTTGGCGGAACAGGGTAGCGAAGTGCGTCCGAGTATCTCTGCTCAGAACCGCTACGGATTGACCTTCCAATACCGTCTGGAATTGGAGGCTGGAGAGACAGGTGCGTTGCTGCACTCCGCCTCTCAAGTGCCGATTCCGCAGGCATTTGATCATCGCAGTCTTTCGAGCCTTTTTGCCGAGTCCGATTTTTCCTCGCTCATAGGCGGTATTGAAGAAGATTGGCTGCCATACTTGCGAAATATCAATGTTTCTCCCGAATTTGCCGTTGATGATGGAAAAGGGGGCGTCAATGCACTCGGGGTTGAACGGGGTGTCAGGGATGTTCTTGCGATAGGTTCGAAAACCCGCTTGATAGGAACGGCTGAATCCGGGGATGTACAGATTTCAGGCTTGTATGGAGAAGCCATCATGCCGCTCTCCGAGTTGGCTGCGATTGTGGGCCAAAATGGGAAAACGACTCAAGTTCCTCGTCTTATTCTTCGCGATGGTCAGATTTTTTCAGGGGTGGTGAATGCTCCTGGCCTGACCTTTGCCCAGACCGGTGGAGGTAAGTTGCAGCTAGAGGTCAGCTCACTTGATCGACTGGTATTGGGAGCTGCTGATCAGGATGTCAGCTGGAAAGAAAGCGCAATTGGTTTGATCGAAACTCATCACGGAGATCGGCTGAGAATTACCGATGCATCTGCGCTGAAATTGACTGGGGTAACTCCGTGGGGTCAGCTTCCGATCAGTTTGAAAAATGTCGTTTGGCTAGGGCAATCTCTCGGCGATATAGCCGGCTACGAGGTCGAGATGCTCGACGGAACTCATTGCAGGGTGTTTTTGGAAGGGGATGAGGTAGAAGTCGA
Source organism: uncultured Verrucomicrobiales bacterium (assembly GCA_963977055.1). Classification (GTDB taxonomy): domain Bacteria; phylum Verrucomicrobiota; class Verrucomicrobiia; order Verrucomicrobiales; family DEV007; genus Arctic95D-9. The sequence continues at coordinate 23,776 of CAXBMX010000043.1, read as the reverse complement.
AACTCCAGCCTTTGCCTCATTCGCGCTCAAATTGAATCAATTAAAGAGGGTATTTTCTGTCAATGAGAGGGTGGCTGATGGACGGAAATCCGATAGTGGTCTCAAAGCGGTGGTCTACGTGAAAGGAAATCAGACTCTAGTGGGGGATATTGGCAATACGAGTCTTCCAATTGTCAGTGAAGGCGTTCTTGTTGAAACAGCACGCGACGATGTCAGGAGAATTGAGAGACTCAGTGACAAGGCCTTGTCTGCCGGAGGAATGCCTGAAGATGCCCCCTTGTTTGAAATTGAGAGGTGGGATGGCGGAGTTATTATTGGTTTCCTTCGCCTCGATGTTCTCTCGCTCCGAGTAGGTGGGCAAAATTGGCAAATTCCGATCAGTGACATTGAAAAAATTAATACCCCACGACCTCTGCCAGCACCTGATGCCGTTTCTGCCATCAAAAATATCGTGCGCCTCCTTGGGGCACGTGACTGGGCGACCCGCGAAAAGGCGACTCGGGATCTTGGTGCATACGGTTATCTTGCTTGGCCTGTGTTGCAGCAAGAGCTTGCCGCCTCGAATGATCCTGAGGTTAGTCGGAGGCTTGAACGAGTGCTCTCAGGTCTGAATTAATATCGGATTTCGACTTGTCGTTTAACTGCCTGAGAAACTTGCCACTCTCTTTTGGAAACTAACCTACAGATTAATCGCTACGTAGCTGCCGGCAATGCTGTTCGCCGCAGGATAGGGTGGGTTAGGTTTGCTGATTGGTTGAAGTGTAGCCATTGGCAAGTCGGTGTAGCGGGGATTATTCTGGTGCTGCTGTTGAGACGGCTTTTTGAATGGAGTGCGAATGAGCTTTTCGCGATAGCCTGTTTTCTCACCGCTTGGGTCATGGCAGGTTTGGTAAAGTCACTGATGTTTCGCCCTGATTCGATGGAGGCACTCGTGCTCTTGGACCGAAAGGGCAGATGGAAAGATCGATTTGCGTCGGCATGGGCTTTTCTCAATTCAGAATCCCTTCGATCGGGCGAGAGGCTTCATATTGAAAAGGCGAGTAAAGAGCTCGACCAAGCAGTTGCGACTTTTCCCACTGCAATGCCATTGCCTGGGTTGCAACGAATCTGGATCTTTCCTGCACTAGCAATCATTTTTGCAGCGATTCCATTGGGTCGGGTTTCGCCCGAACCTGGTGATATGATTTTGACTAAGCAAATGGTGGATTCGGCAAGGTCTCAGGCCGAAGAGATTAAGAGGGAATCTGAAAATGTGGCGAATCTGACTGCGCTCGATGAAGAAGAAAGAGGGCAGTTGGAGGCACTTCGTATTCAAGTGGATGAAGTCGCCGGGAAACTGGCCTCTGCTGATGGTTTGACTGCCGGGGAGATGTTGGAGGCCTTGGAGACTCGCGCGCGTGCGGTCGAGAAGTTGGCGGAGAAGTTAAACCCAGCGTTAAACGAATGGGCTTCCCGTGAGATGGTCGAGGAAATGGGACGACACCCGGATACGGCCGACCTAGCACTATCGATTGGAGACAAAGCAGCCGAGCCCGCTGCGGATGAGGCTCAGCAAATTTTTGATATTCTCGACGATCCAGATATCAATGGCGATACCAGCGACCGATATTCGAGTTCTCTCGAAAACATCATGAGTGTGGCGACGGACGACGACCGGACTAAACCGGTGGGTGAGAGGGTTGGTAATGCTTCTACAAAAATGCTAATTCGCCAGCCTCGAACTGCGGCGCGTGAATTTGAAGAATTGGCTAAGCATTTCAGAGTCTTGGCGGAGCGGGAAAGATCGAGGGCAAAGCTGGAACAGCTGGCGAAGTCCCTTCGCGAAGCGGGCACTGAGGTGAGTGGAAGTCAATTGGAAGAGATGGAGAAATTGGCGTCAGCGGATCAAACGCCAAGGGAAACACCCGGTGGTCTGCAGTCACTGGATGCAGATCCGTTGGCCAACGAACTTTTGGAGATGTTGTCTCCTCAAAATCAAGGTGATCAGGATGGCGAAAATCCATCGCTTGCTCCAAATGGTGGCGGAGACGCCGCGCCAACGGCTCCACCTGTCCCTGGCATGGCTAATGCGACGCCTCCTCCCAACAGTGGTGAAGGTGGTTCGAGCATGCAGGCTTTGAAGGCTCCTGTGCCGGGTGAAAGCCCTCCCCAAGGGGAAAAGGGTGCGATCATTGGAAATTCAGACCAGAAAGGGGATGAATCAAAAGGGAGTAAGCAATTGAGTGCCCCTATTCCAGGAATGGAGCCCGCTGATTCTGGTGCTGGATCTCCGATGCAGGCGGCGGGTGGAAATTCGGGGAGAAATGGACCGCCAGGCCAGGGAGGAATGGAGGCGGGTAGCGGTACCGCGGAATTAGTAGATACCGAATCGACGCTGTTCGATGCTTCTCGCGATTCAAAAGTGGAGGCCCAAATTAACAAGGACGGAGAGTCATCGGTATCGGCGATTGAAGGGCAGGCGCGCCAGGAGCAAGCAGTCAGAGATCGACGTCAGATTGTGACCGATTTTATTGCTGCAGAGGAGCAGGCTTTGGATGAAAAATCGTTGCCAATGTCCAGAAGAGAACACGTCATTCGTTATTTTTCGGCCATTCGAAATCAATTTGAGGAGAAACCGGAAACGCCCTAAACGATCAAAGATGCCTGTCATCGCAGAATTTAATTATTGGAATGAGTAGTAGCAAAGAATTGGAAAAGGAACTGGAACGCGCTCAGGCGAAGTTTGCGGAGCTGAAGCAAGAAATTCAGAAGGCAATTGTCGGGTACGATGAACTGTTAACTGATACGCTTGTGGCTGTTTTTGCCCGGGGGCACGTCCTGCTGGAAGGGGTTCCAGGGTTAGGAAAAACCTTTCTGGTTCAGACGCTCTCGAGAGCCATGGGCTTGAAGCCGGGACGGATTCAATGCACCCCGGATTTGATGCCCGCCGATATTCTGGGCACCCATATTGTGAACGAAAACGAAGAGGGGCGCCGAGTGCTGGATTTCGAACCTGGACCGGTTTTTGCCAATTTGGTTCTGGTCGATGAGATCAACCGGGCGACGCCCAAGACTCAAGCGGCATTGTTAGAGGTGATGCAAGAAGGCTCGGTCACGGCAGGCGGAGAGACCATGAAGTTACCGGTTCCTTTCTTTGTCATGGCTACCCAGAACCCGATGGAAATGGAAGGCACTTATCCCTTGCCTGAAGCGCAGGCTGATCGATTTCTATTCAAACTGAGAGTCCCATTTCCGGACCGTGAAACATTGGTCGAAATTTCGAAACGAACATCAGCCTTTGATGTCCCGGAGGTTTCCAAAGTTATCACCGAAGCAGAATTGATGGGCTTTCAAAAAGCTATCTCAGAAGTGCCTGTGGCAGACTACATCACGGACTATGCCGCGAGACTGATTCTGGCAACTCATCCGGAGGAGGATGGGGTAGTGGAATCCGTCCGAAAATATGTCAGTTATGGTGCCAGCCCGCGTGGTATGCAGGCCTTGATTCGTGGTGCTCGGCTCCATTGTGTTCTGGATGAGCGGACGACGGTATCAGTTGAGGACGTCGAAAGGGTGGCGCTTTCAGCGCTACGGCATCGTGTTATTTTGAATTTCCAAGGAGAGGCCGAGTCACTGGATGTCGATCATTTGATCGAGGAAGTAATTGCTTCAACTGATCCCTGATTTAATCGCAAAGTGTAAATGTTAGGATTGAGTAAATCATCAAACTTTCGTTTCCATCTTAAGATGGTCGCAGGCTTGTGCCTGCTGATCTCGTTGATTGCCGGGGCTCAGGAGATTAGTGGCGATGCGTTTGATGAGCTGTCACTCAAATTCAGGACAGCGCTTCACCATGATCCATTGCTAGATTCGGCCCTCGATTCTCTCGTTACTTTGTACAGCAATGCGGAGAGGTCGGAGGAACTGATCGGTCTCTATCGAAGTCATGTGGAGAAGTATCCCGACGACGCCGGTGCCAAATCAGTTTTGATCCAACTATTGCAATCAGGGAATCGTGATGGTGTTGCAGAATTGATTTCGTCTGCCGTTCCTCTGCATGGGGACTTTGCCCCTTTGCAGTTTCTTCTCTTTCAGTTCCTTGAAGAAAAAGGAGATGAGCGAGCTATCGATGCTTTGGCGCGAGCGATTAACCTCGAAGCAAATCCCGCACGCCGGTCGGAATGGTTTGAGTTATTGCTGCGTAGATCTGGGCAGGAAAAGGCAAGGTTAGTAGCTGAAGAAGAATTGAAAAACCTACTGAACCGAGAGGACCAGGCGGCTGAAGATCTGCTTTCCCTGGCGCGCCTCATGCAGCGCTATCAGTTCTGGGAGTTGAGCCTGGATGCACTAGGTAAGTCACTCGCCGCAGGACCAGGCGCAGAGGGAGAAGTGGAAGTTGAGGTGCAAACGGCAAGGGCGCAATCCGAATTAGGTCAGTCGGAAGAGGCAGGTCGAACTCTGGATGGATTAATCGGACGATTGGCTCCGGATCACTGGCGCAGACGGGAGATCATGAGCATGAGAATCAGTGTGGTCGCGACGCCGGAAGAGCGCGAAGCGATTTTAGCGACGCTCAAGGAGGCCTATGAAGCTGGCCCCGAAAACGAAGCGGCCGTGCTCGATTATGCTGATATGCTCATTGCCAGTGAACGGCAATCCGAGGCCGCTGACCTCCTGGTTCGCAGCGCGGCAGCTCTTCCCAGTTCGGGTTTGATCGAGACAAGGGCGGTGGAATTACTACTTTCGGTCAACGACAATGAGAGTTTCGAGCAATTCCTGGAAACTGCCCTCGAAGTAAATCCTGAGCGGACTGACTTGAGGTTTTATTTGGTCAAGGTGCTCTACACCTTAGGCAAAGACGCTGATGCTGAGCAAGATTTTCGCGCGGTCGTGGCAGGACTATCAACTGAGGAAGTTTCGAAAAAAATATTGGAGTTGCAGCGGCATCTTCGGTTGGTCGATCGGGCTGATGCAGCAGGGACCTATCTGAAACAATACATCAAAGCAAATCCTAATCGACTCGATGTGGCAAGGGAACTAGCGGAGCTCTATTTGCAGGATGATGATCGCAACTCTGCAGAAGAAATGGTCAGTGCGCTATCTCCAGAGGACGCGGAATCGGCCAATGTTGCTGACCTGGCCGACTACTTTATCGATGAGGGATTGTTCGGCGCTGCGCGACAGATTCTAGATCGCAAGTTGGCAGTCACCCCCGATGATTTTGAACTAGGTATCCTATTGATTGAAGTATTGGGAGAGGTGGGTGATCGGACTGCTGCTGCCAGCCAGATATCACTCTGGCGTGAAAAATCTGACACGCCTCCGCGATACAATAAGTGGTTGGGTGCTTCCATTTCCGCTAACGAGAATCTCGAATCATTAGAGCCGTTTCTCGTGTCCGAGCAGAATCGATTTTCTTTCAGTGATGGTGATTGGCCTGCGGTAAAAGTAGAGAAATTTATCATTTTGTGCGAAGCCGGCAGACAACGTCTATCGACCGACAAAGTAACACTGTTGCTCAGCCAGCAGTTGGATAAGGCCGGCCTCGATTCGACGCTGAAGGTTCGATTGAGGCGATTTTTGGTGGAGTTGTTAGGGAGCGATCCTGCGGCAAGCCCTGAAATTGAGGCTCAACTCGATGCTTTGATCGCCGAGGACCCTGGCAATGTTGCAGAGTATCGGTTGAGGATGGGGCTCCTTCACCACCAGTCTCAGCGAATCGATTTGGCTCAGGAACTTCTGGCTGTGGTCGACTGGTCCAAAATCAATTCGCCAAATCTTGTAAGGGAGGGAGTCGAGGCCCTGTTGATCTATCGATTCTTCCCCGAAGCAGCCAGTGCTCTTGCCACGCTTAACCGTCTCGAGCCTGATGACGTTTTCAGTTGGTCTCGGCGCCTTAGTGTTTTGGCTTCAATGGAGGATGAGGAGCAGTTTCGTACCGTCACCCGATCATTGAGAAGCGGTGAAGCTGGTGTGCGATTGTTACCTGACTCAATTGCTGATCTTACTGACCACTTGGTTTCATCCTACTGGCGCTCTCTTTCCCGTCTTTTGGCCAAGTCAGAAAGGATCTCTCTGCAGGAAGTGTTGCCGCTTCTGGCGGCCGTTGAGCGAGAGATCCAGTCACCAGAGCAGCGTGCCTGGATAGAATGGACTCGATTAATTGTGTTGGCCAAACTAGGCTTGGTCCCGGAAAGTGAGGAAGCTACGGAACGCTTTCGGAAAGTCGTCGAAGAGCAGGGGCTGAAAAAGGTGACCTTTCCCGATGGCCTTGCGCTTTTGACTGAGGCCGCCCTGAATTTTTCCGCTGCCAATCAGGTAGGCTCGCAAACGCCCGATCAGGATCCTGCATTCCTAATGCAAGAACCAGCGCTTCGCTGGGCTTTCGAGTTGGATAAAGGAAGGCAGCTGATTGGATTTCGGAGAGGGGCCGAGCGGATATTGATCATTGATGATCGTGGAATGATTTACGGGGTGGACCCCGTAGATGGGCGACTGATTTGGAAGAAGGATGGGATCAAGCCAGGGCGCTCAGAATTCAGGGGACGGCCTCCGTTTTTCAATAACTCTCCGCTAAAGAATGGGTTGGCGTTATCTCGAAATCCGGGTCGCGAAATCCGGATTTCTCAGTCTCTTGCTGTTGAGGGAGGCCGCTTCATGCTTTTGGATGGAGATGAGGTCCGATGTTTCTCTGAAAAGGATGGGCAACTTCAGTGGCTTGCTGCTTTGCCTTATGAAGATAGGGGTGTGGGCGCTACTGCGGTTGATGCCTTTGATTATATCGCGACAGGCCCGGGAAAAGTGGTCGTTTTTCGTCCACTTTCGCAGGAGGCGGCCTGTTTCGATTCGGAAACAGGCAAGCTGCTTTGGTCTAATGGACCGGTTGAGCAGGCAGGAAACAAGGGCACTGATTTGAGCGCATTGAACTCAGGGGTCAACCTATCGGGAGGATTCATCTTTCTCTATGGAATCGAAACGACAATCCTCGATGCGAATTCAGGAAACGTTCTTTGGAGATTCGAACCCGATTCGTTCACCACCTTTCCTGTGCGATTGCGGAAAGATCGTGGATCGAGCGAATCTGAAACGATCGCAACGCTGGAGTCGGCCGGCGATGAGAGCTGGAAGACTAAAACGGCGGAGAATGGAGTGTCTGTCCGGGCGATGGACTTTTTTGATTCTGAGGAGGTGATGAGCGCCTCTTTGTTTGAAAATGCGGGGGAGACCGGAGGATTTGTGAGCCCGGTCATGCACTGGTCTTATTCGAGAAGCTTTGGAGGTGGCCCGGCCATGGGCATTTTGTCAGGGGAATATCTTTGGCTGGCTCAATCCGATCGATTGCGGCGGATCTCGTCTCAAGTTCCGTTGGGTGCGACGGAGTTGGAAGTGTCCGGAGCGTTTCTGGGAGAGAACGGAAATCATGTCTGGTTCTTAGGGGAGGGGCAGCTAAACCACGCTGATTTTTATCGTGACACCGTTTCCCATCTTGATGTTAGCGACCTGGGACCCTCAGACTCTGTCAAAGCTGCGTTTTGTGGTAATCAACTCGTCGCAAGTGGTCCTGTTGGCTTTAAAATTGTTAACACGCTGACAGGGAAGATCGTCGGACAAAGTAATTGGCCTGTCTCGGTTCAGGATTACCTCAATACCATTGAGCTCGATTCGAGTGATGATGAGGTTCAATCTATTCTCATCTGGCAGGGGCGAATTATCCGGAGTGGGGATCAAGCGTCTCCCTATTGCCGGTCAGTGCTAGATCACCTCCAGTTAGACGAATACATTTCCATGATCGACAACCGAATTCTCATTTGTCTTGGCAAATCACAGGCTAAGGAGACCAACGTCGAATAGAGCCGTTTCTGGCTATCTCTGTCCATGTCTACTGCTTCAGAAAACGAATCCGAAGAGCTTTTCGATCCTGAGTTTCTTGATCGGTTGAGAGCCATGTTTCTGCGCCTGAGGAAGCGCAAGCAATTGCGGCGGAAAGGAATTCACGCTACTCCTGCGACTGGATTCACTCGTGAGTTCAAAGGGTTTCGTCACTACACTCCGAAGGACGATTATCGCGCTATCGACTGGCAACTCTATGCGCGACTCGATCGACTGTTCCTCAAGCTCTATGAAGAAATTCAGGAGTTTCATGTTCATATTGTGGTGGATACCAGCGCATCGATGAAGGACCCCTTTCCGGAGAAACGTACCGCCAGCCTGAAGCTTGCTGTCGCGCTCAGCTATATGGGTTTGGTAGGGCATCATCGGGTCAGCCTGTATTCGCTTGGTGAGTCGGTCAGCGACCCTATTCCTCCTTTGAAGGGGCAGGGAAGTCTCCAGCGAGTGTTAGAGTTCGCAAAAGGACTCGAATATGGAGGTGTCACCAATCTCGAAGAATGTTTCGAGTCTTTTCGCCCAAGTCGCCGACGTTATGGGGTCATATTCGTCATTTCTGATCTCTACGGCCGTGACATTGACGAAGCGAAAAATGCGATTCGTCACGCCAGCCTCTGGCCCGGCGAGGTTCACTTTATTCAGGTCTATCATCCCTGGGAGGAAAATCCGGATCTTGATGGTGAGATCGAGTTGGTCGATGTCGAGACGCAGGAACAAAGGCGGCTTTGGTTTACTCCGCGCGACCGAAAGCGGTACCAGGCTCGGTATCAGGAGTTTCAGGATGAGCTGCACCAGGAATGCCAGTCACGGCATATCGATTACCAACGATGGAGAACGGATCACCCCTTTGATGATCTGTTTCTGGATCTTCTTGCCAAAGGGTCAGCGCTCGCAACTAGCGCCTCTTGATGTCAGATGCAGTTTCTTAATCCACATTTTCTCTGGCTGCTGCTGCTCGGACTGATCCCCGTTGCACTCTACTTGTTTCGGCGAAAGTCGAAAATGGTCAGCGTTTCCACGCTTGGTTTTTTTAAAACCCTGGCAAAGGAACATCAGGAGTCAGCATGGCTTCGTCATATCAAGAAGTGGATCTCATTTGTGCTTACGATTTTGATGCTCTGTCTGCCCGTCTTTGTGATTGCTCGGTTTATTTCGACGCAGGATGATTCTGATCATTACCGATCCATCGTAATCCTGCTAGACCGCTCTGCCTCAATGGCTGTGGAAGATCCCGATGGTGAGACGCGGCTCGATACTGCTAAGAGGATATTGAGGTCGCGGCTCGAAAGGGTACCGGAGGAAGTTGGCGTTGCGTTGATTGCCTATGATGCGCGCCCTGAAGTGGTGCAGCCGAGAACGCTAAGTAGGCGTGAGTTAATTTCCCGGCTCGAAGGTGTCGAGATAAGGCCTGTTGCTTCTCGACCTGACCTGGCGATGGAGTCCGCCATCATTCTTGGCGGCCTTGAAAAGCCGGGGGCAATCTGGCACGCCAGCGATCGATCGTTGGGCTCGGTTTCGGAAGATTCCGAAGTGGACTCTGATGGGAATCCCAAAGTGGATTCTGAAATGGTATTGCCCGACTCACTGTCCCTTCGTGAATTGAATGTGGCACTGGATTCAGTGACTAATCCTGGGATCACCGCATTCCGCCTCAGGCCGGTGGCTTTGGAGCATTCTAGATACGAGGCCTACGTGCAGGTAGCGCTCAATGCGGCGGCCCCTGATCCTGTCACAACTAGAATTGAGGTCAGCGTGGGAGGGATTCCAAGTCAGTTTCGAGAAATCGATCTAGAACCTGGTGAGAGAGCCGGAATCACGTTTCAGGTAAACGGAGTGAGCCGGCAAACCTTGAAAATTGAGCTAAAGACCGACCGCGATGACTTCCTGGAAGACAATAGGGTCATGGTTAGCCTGCCTGAATCCCGACCCGTCTTGGCAGCCTGGATCAGGCCAAACGAAACAGAAGATCCCTACACTCGATTCGCGCTGTCTTCGATTCAGGAGTCCGGTAGCTTTGAGCTCTTAAAAGGTTCGCCTGAGGCCTGGCCGCTTAATGAAGAAGTTGATGCCGTGATTTTTGACGGATGGCTGCCCGAGACCTGGCCCGATCATCTGCCTGCCATTGTCATCAATCCTCCGGGATCGTCTGGTCCGATCCTGGCTCAAGCTTTGAAGTCTCCAATTCCATATGACGAAGTGAGGGTTGGAAATGAGAACCACCCGGTCTTGTTCCGAGTTTCAAGCAGCCGGGTCGCGATCACTCAGACTGCTGTTTTTCAAAGTAGTGGCTCGCTTGAGCCATTGTGGATCGCGGGAAATGAGCCAGTGCTGGCGGCGGGTGAAGTGAATGGCAGGCGAATCGTCCTGATGGGCTTTTCTCCGGGACTGTCGGACCGGCTTCCCCTTACTGCTTCGTTTCCGTTGCTGATGGGCAATGCGCTCCTTTGGTGCGTGGAGAGAGAGACCGAAGCGGCGTCAATGCCACTCTATTCCACTGGCGAACTGGTGAGCGTTGAAGGGGAGTCCATCACCTGGAAAGAATGGAAAGGGAGGGACGAGAAAACTTCGAAGAAGCCAATTCGTTCCGATGTTCTGGAGATGGATCGTCTTGGTCTGTGGGAAACCGATACTGGGCAGCGCGGAGCCTCTTTCATTCTTTCATCTGCAGAGAGCGATATACGGGCACGCCCCGAAGCCGCCAACAATGACTACTTTGTCTCAGGAGTAAATGTAAGCAGAAATCTCAAGCCTTGGCTCCTTGGGGGGCTGGTTATCTTGTTGCTACTAGAAAGCTGGCTCTTTCACCGTTTTGCAGTGTACTGACCGAGTGTCTATGGATTGGCTATTTCCCAACGTTCTTCTGCTGTTCTTTCCGGCGATCGCATTCCTGATTTGGAGTGATCGTCGGTCGCGGCATCCTATGCATATTTTCAGAAGGCGAATGCTCCTGACATTGCGATCAATGATGGTGCTGTTAGTTCTCTTGGCTTTGAGCTCGCCGGCTCGACTTCTGGTGAGTCACGAGCAGGCCGTTATCTTTATTCTGGATCACACGAGAAGTATTGGAGGGGCCGGGATAGAACGGGTCTACGGGGCGGCAGAAAAACTTCAGGCACAGTTTCCGAGCCGCTCTCCGGTGGGTTACGTTGCGGTAGGGAAGTCGCCTGAGCTGTTGTCCTATCCCGGGGAAAAAGAAGCGCTGCCTTCGGAGGAGCGGCGGTCACAACTGGCAGAGGAAATTGGTTCTTCGACTAATTACGAAGAAGCGGTTCAGTTGGCGAAGGGATTGTTTCCGAGCGGGACGGCACGCCACATTGTGATCGTGGGAGACGGTGTCGAAACGAACGGATCTCTCCTCAATGCGGCAAAGGTGGCGGCAGTTTCCGGGATCAAAATTCACGCTGTTGGCGTAGCAGGTGAGATTCAGCCTGATGTGCGAATCACACGCCTTGCCAGTTCACAGTCTCGATTGAACGAAGGAGCCAGTCTGGAACTCGAAGCCATCGTCGAAGGCTCTCTTTCGGGGGCGGGCAAATTGCGGCTCTTTGAAAATGGGATCGAAGTTGAGTCCAAAGAGGTTGAGTTAACCGCAGGCGAGACTCAGGCATACGTGTTCCAACGAAGCCCTGAAAAGCGAAACATATACAATTATCGCGTTGTGATTGAGGGCTTCGAAGGACTTGATACGATACCTGAAAATAACGAAGCGCTCAGCATTGTCGATGTTCGCGGTAAGCCGCTGATACTTTATGTTGAAGGGGAGGCAGGAGAGAGCCGTTACTTGGAGTCAGCGATGAAACGCGAAGGGATTCGGCTGGAAGTGCGCTCGCCGGAAGGGTTGCCGGATTCGCTTCAGAAAATGGCAGGGTACGACGGTATTATCCTTTCCGACATTCCTGCGCACCGCATTGGTGAGGCCAAAATGGATGCGATCAGGGACTATGTTGAAAATCTTGGCGGGGGTTTTATCATGATCGGAGGGATGAATTCTTTCGGTGTAGGTGGCTACTACCGAACGCCCATCGAAGACATTCTTCCGGTGAAATTAAAAGCTCCGGACCAGGAGGAACTTCAGTCTTCTGCTCTCGCGCTGGTCATAGACCGTTCGGGATCGATGGCGGGTCAGAAAATTGAAATCTGCAAATCAGCTGCCATTGCCACGGCCGAGTTGCTTTCTCCTCGAGACTACATCGGCGTCTACGCCTTTGACTCGCAGGTTCATGAAGTCGTCCCGATGAAGAAGGTGACTTCGACCAGTGCGATTGCCAGCCAGATTGCGCTGCTTGGTTCCGGAGGAGGAACCAACGTCTATCCCGGTATGGCAATGGCGAGGGAACAGCTCAATGAAGTGAAGGCAAAAATCAGGCACATGATAGTCCTGACCGACGGACAAACATCGGGAGAGGGGTATCAGGCTCTCGCCTCAAAGTGTCACTCCGAAGGGATCACAATCTCAACGGTTGCGGTTGGCGCGGGAGCGCAGATTGGATTGTTGCAGGCGATTGCCGCGGCGGGAGGCGGGCAGAGCTATGTCACAATGGATCCGACTGCTATCACGAGGATTTTTACTCAGGATACAATGACCCACACCGGGCGTATGATTCGAGAGGAAGCATTCGTGCCACAATTGGTGGAGGCTCACCCCATGCTCAAAGACTGGTCAGAGGCTGATGCGCCGCCATTGCTTGGGTATGTGAAAACGAATCGGAAATCGACCTCGCAGGTTCCACTCGTCACCGATACGGGGGATCCTCTCTTGGCTCATTGGCGTTTTGGATTAGGAAAAGTCACGGCATTCACTTCTGACTGCAAATCACGTTGGGCGGCTTTGTGGATCAATGACTGGCCGGGGTACAGTCAGCTGTGGTCGCAGATCATCCGGGAGACCGCTCGCGCTCCTCAGGGAATTAACATGGACCTACGCCTTGAGCAATCGGGCGAAGAACTGCTGATCACGGCCGATATTTTGGAAGATGCCGGCAACCGACGCAATGGGGCTGCGGTCGAAGCGGATGTGTTTTTTGTGTCAGCCAATACCTTGGGAGGAGGCATGACAGAAGTGGCTAATTTGCCCATGGATCAAGAGGGGCCCGGTTGGTACCAAACGGTCTTTCGCCCGAAAGAACCGGGTGTCTATTTGGTCCGTGCCAGATCGGGTTCTCAATTGGTTTCCGCTGGCTACGTTCACAATCCATCGAATGAAGTGGCAAGTGGACAGATCAATGTGGCGTTGTTAAAAGGCGCGTGCGAATTGACCGGAGGGACCTACTTGGAAACTCCGACCGATAGCTTGGATCTCATCGGAACAGCGGTATCAAAGTATGTGGAGTTATGGCCATGGTTTCTGATCGCATTCCTGATTTGTTGGGTAGGAGACCTCATTGTTCGGCGCTGGGAGAATGTGATGGGTGTGGTTGACCAGTTTTCTCATTTGTTCAGCAAAACCTCCCGATAGCAGCCGGATGAAGCGCATCGAAGTGAAGGTTAAGCCGGGTTCCCGCGAATCAAAGCTGACCGCCCTGGAAGATGGGACTTGGTCAGCCCGGTTGAAATCAGCGCCGGTGGACGGAAAGGCCAATCAGGAATTAATCGCGCTTTTCGCAAAGCAGTTCTCTCTGAATAAGGCCCAAGTCACGATTCGCTCAGGAACCAAGAGTAAGCTCAAACTCGTCCAAATTGAGGAATAGGGCGATTGCGTCGTGTCAGGAAATTCCCGCGGCAATCAGCTTTAGGCCGAATGCTCTGACTCTTCGTCGAAGGATTCGGCATCACTACCGTTTTCCGATTCTTCGGATTCAACTTTGGTGAAATGAATCTTCTGAACGGATCGTTCATCTGCTTCGATGATAGAAGCTTGATAACCTTTGAGAGTAATTGTCTCGCCCGGTTCAGGAATTCGACCGGCCACACTGGTGATGTATCCTCCCACCGTGCTGACATCGCGATTTTCGAGGTCCAGTCCCTCGACCTCGTCGGTTAGTTCATGGAGAGGGAAGCCGCCTTCAACCGTAAACGAATCACTGTCGATTCGAGTGAATCCAGCTTCTTCCTCTTCGTCAAATTCGTCCATGATATCTCCCACCACCTGATCCAGGACATCGTCGAGCATGACAAGGCCGACCGAGCCTCCGAATTCATCCACTACCAGGGCAATGTGGGCTCGCTTGGATAGAAAGACCTGCAGCATCTCGTCGAGAGGCAACTTTTCCGAAACACGCATCAAATCTCGCTTCGCGGCGAAGAGATTCATCGATTCCCGCTGCACTTCCCGGAGCAGGTCTTTAATGTGAATCAAACCGAGCGTATTATCGAGATGTCCATCGACCAGGGGGAATCGAGTGTGCTTCGATTCCAGGGCATGATCGAGATTCTCCCGGAAAGCCCGGTGAATATCCAAAACCACTACTTCATTGCGAGGTGTTAAGATATCTCTAACGCATAAGTCGTTTAACTCAAGGGCATTAGATAGTATTTCATGCTCAGTTTTCGTAACTTCTTTTGCCCGGCCAGTTTCCTCAACCATGAACTTCAATTCGTCCGCGGTGTGGCCAATAGTGGAAATATCACCGGGTTCCATCCGAAAGATCTGCTTGATGATCAGATTGGAAATTTTTTCGATGACCCAAATTGGGCCAGCCACTAGAAAATAGAAGAATCGCAGTGGATGACTCATCGCAATGGCGGTCCCGAGCGTTTTCCTGATACCAAATGCCCGCGGGATTTGCTCACCGATGATCAAGTGAAAGAAAGTGAGCAATAGGACGCTGATCACAAAGAGCGCCACATTGATCAGGCTATCGCTGAATCCAAGTGGAATAAGGATGGGCGAAAGCCATCCTGAGAGCAGTGGCACGCCCAATGCGCCTAGGACGATGCTCGATCCGGTGATTCCCAACTGGCAGGCCGCACAGTAGGCTTGAGCGTTATCGAGTACTTTGAGAGCTCGGGCGGATCCTCGGCGGCCGTCCTTAAGGGCCGTTTCGAGCTGGCCTTTGTGGATTCTGACCAGCGAGACCTCAGCGGCGACAAAGATCGCGTTCAGTAAGATGAGTATCACTAGCAATAGAGCCCGGAATCCCGAATCCCATGACGTAAGGAGGTTTCCGAGGAGATACCCAACTGGCAAATCAGCTACCTGAGCCAGGAGATAAGAAATCGTCATTCAGTATGTCAGTCAGTCGGGATACCTGTGTATCGGCACCTCGAAGATCACAACACTTTTGAGGCGAACTAGTATTCTAATACTGAAAGCCGCAATCGCCAGTCAATTTCGGCGGCGGGGTTTTTGGTGGTGTAGAAGAGCAAGAAGCGTGAGCGAGACAGTTTTGGGTCAATTGGCATTATGGGGGATTCTTGCAGGATATGGGAATATTGGTAAATTTTACATTACATATATTGTAGGAAGTTATTGAGGGGCCTGGAATAATGGGAGTGTTCTGCAGATTGCACCAGAATTCACTGGCTCTCGATTTGAATGGCCTTGACGTCCGATTTAACAAGAAGGTAAAATTGGCGTAAAGCCGAAGTAGCGGAATCGCTGATCAATACTGTTCGCCTCAAAAATGATTTCGAAGCAGAAATCACGGAGAGTAGCTATCGGCAGCGCTGCGTTCCGGTACAAGGTCTCGACGACACCTGAAAGCAAGGGAATCTGCCGTCTTAACATCACAGTCCAGAGTGAATTACACAATGCCAGCAAGTTGGTTGTGGCAGGCTTGATCCAGAAGGAAATTTTGGTATGGCCTCTGGCGAATTTTCGAGAGATTCAGTATTACCCAACTGTCACATGACACGAAGTCGAATGGTGCATTCGAGAGGCAATTAGCAATGGTTGGGACTATACGGCTAAGGGAGTGAATTTTGTTCTTCAGTCTTCAAATGAAATTTTCCATCCCTATTTCTGGGCGTCTGAGAAGTTCATTAATTTAATTAATCAAGAGAGCGCTACGAATAAAGGACCAAGCACGCAACCCGACCGCCTGACCCGCTCCGAGTTGAACTTTCCAGATGACTAGAACCCCCATCCCAAAGTCAGAGCGCTGCTTCCATCAGTCGGTTGGTGTGCTTTTGATAGTTATGGCGAAAAAAAGTATTTAGAATCACCGATGTATTTCCACTGCTTTGTTTCAGTATTAATTTTCTTTCATGTGACTCAGCGAAACAAGTTCTGGAAAGAGAGCGGAAAATTCAGGAAGCAGAGCTGGATGCATTGGAATGCGTCGCACAATCGGATTCTTAAATTGAAGCGAGACAAAGCTTCCAAAATTCAACTCGGCGACAACAAACCGGAGTAGGCAGCGCACACCGCGTCCGCACTTGTCGTCGGGATTTCCGGGTAAGATCTCTCCTAGCGATCCGCACTCCTGGTCTGTGTCGACTATCCTTGACCGTGGCTTTTTTGGCTTTCCCCTGCCCAGGTGTAATTTATTTCTGACGGTTGTCGTCTCGTTTCCTTCTGATAATCCGACGCAAATCCGTTTCGCTCCCATCCGAATTGTCCTTCAGGGGATTTTATAACTGTTGTAATAGGTACCTATATTTTCGGAAGTTATTAATATATGTTAAATTTCAAGAGATCTCAGCGATTTGTTGCAGAATTCACTTGGCTCTCGATTTGAATGATCTTGACTGCCAATCTCGCAAAGCGGTAAAATTCGTAATCAAACGATGTAGTGAACTCACTTTGCTGAGTCGCTAATTAATAACGTTGGATGTAGACAGCAACACAAAATACGTTTCACTTCAGAGCATTTTATATCGAACCAAAAACAACCATATGACAGAAGCAAAAGGACTAAATAAGCCAGTGAAATTGAAAAGCGAATTGGCGGGGCTATTGGGCGCCGCTGAACTTTCAAGAACGGAAATCACAAAGAAGCTGTGGGAATACATCAAGACGAATAAGCTTCAGACCAAGACCGAGAATGGAAAAGCCGAGAACGCTGGTAAGTACATTGTTGCCGACGCGAAGTTGCTTCCGGTTTTCAAGAACACGAAATCCACCAGCAAATCAGGAAAGCTAACGGATCTGACAAACCTGAAGGAAGGTGAGACGATCGGTATGATGCAGATGGCAGCCGTTGTCGGTGCAAACGTCGAGTAAGCTCGTAGAGGAATAGGAATCTGACGTCATTTTCGTAACGAATCCTTGACCGAAGAATTCCTAACAAGAATAAGCAGCCGACAGACCACCTCGCCGAATTCACAAGAATCATCTGAAAATGAAAGGCAGGAGGGAGACGCGAGTTTCGCTCTCTGGTGGTCTGCGGCTGTTCCTTAACTGGCTGTAAGGAAATTGAAGAAATGAGGCAGTACGCCGATCGTTGGTCCGGGAGTCGTTGGTCCGGGAGATCCTGCCTCAACAGAGCGCAGTGCTTTGTTTTTCTCAGCGTGTTAGGCCCTCAGCACATTCAAGGTGAAGGCTGATCCTTCGACGGCACAGCCTGCCACTGTGCTTTTGGTTTCTCACGACACACTTGCCGATGCGTGGAAACCGTTTGCAGGGTGGAGGGCACGTCTACCCGCCTACCCCTTACCCACCACATCACTCTGATCGATGATGGCGTGTCTCGAATCGATGCAGTGAGCGCCGATTCAGGCATTAGAATAGCTCAACGAAATTGGCCATCACTCGATTCTTCAAAGCTTGTGCGTTTGCAGGCTCGTGGGTAGATGGGCTGCCAATCTGCCAAACATCACTAAGTCATGAAAAATCTTACTCTCACTCTATTCTGCTGCGCGATAGCCCTCATTTCGACCAGTTGTTCGGTGGTTGCGGTGCGTGGAACGGTCGGCGATCCACTCAGTGACGAAGAAACTTCCGAATTTCTCGGTGAGTGGGTCACGGCTCAAGGAGATCCTTTTACGGTGACTCTAGTCCCTGATACACCGAATCTGCTCCTGACTTCCGTTTCGGATAGTGGGAAAAAGGAGGAGATGAAGGGCACGGTGACGAAGCTGGGTGACGATTGTGTGGTGATTTGGGGCACGATAGAGGAAAAGGGATTCTATGCCCCGATGAAAGTCGTTGATGCTGATGGTGCTATTGTGCTTTTTTGCCCTGATTTGGATGAGGTGAAGCGGCTCGTTTCTGATGGCGAAATCAAGGCTGCGACTCACGATCTGGACAAAGGTTCTTACCTTTTGGAGGCGGATGGGATCGAGGGACTGCTCACCAGCAAGACATTTTGGAGCCTAGATGATGCCGTTCCTTTCCTGAAAAAGGATTCAGAGGTCGAATCAGGGCCCGTGGAAAAATTCTAAGGGCAACAGCGCTTTTATCGTATCATTGGTGAAAACCTGGTTAGATGGCAGCTAGCCGTCACAGCGAGCTCATTATGTTCCACATGGAATCTACCGGGATCTCATTTATCCGCTTTTCTCAATAATTTACCTTTATCAGCTGATTCACATGGCGTGAAGCCTCGGACAAGCATCCAGCATTTCCAGTTGGAACGGCGCTTCTCTTGGTCTACCTTTGCCAATCATTTTTTCGGCCTACCCCGACATGACACGAAAAATCCCGGCTCTCATTTTCATTCTGTCAGTTTTACTGGCGTCCCCTTCCGATGCTCAATCCTTTTTCGGCGGACTGTTCAAGGACAAGGACCAACGCATCGATGCTGAAGAGTTTGTGAGTCAGCAGAGCTCTGCTGATACTCGTCTCGCAAAAGCCAAGGCTTACGAAGCGAGCGGTAAGTCACGGCAGGCTCGCGATGGCTACCGATCTGTGGTGAAGGCCTATCCTCGGACAGACGCCGCAGCCGAGGCCCAGTATCGCTATGCCACCATCCTCGACAAAACGGGTGACGATCGAAAAGCCTTTGAGGCCTATCAGGAATTGCTCACTAATTATCGGAATACGCCTCATTTCAAAGAGACGGTGGAGCAGCAGTTCACCATTGCGAATAAGCTGAAATCGAGTGAAAAGAAGGGATTTCTTGGCATTGGAGCGACCGTCCAGCCTTCTAAGCTGATTGAGATGTATCAGCAGATCAGCCAATCAGCCCCTCAATCTGAGTTTGCGCCGAAATCACTGCTCAACATTGGGTATATCCACAGTGAGGACGAAGGGACTCGAAACGAAGCCTTGGCATCCTTTCAGAAGGTCGTGAATAATTACGGCGGCACTTCACACGCCTCAGAGGCTCAGTATCAGATTTTTAAATTGCGTGGTATCAACGCTGAACAATCCAATAGTCCGGTGGAAGATCGAGCGCAGGTTGAAGCAGGGCTCGACTTCGTCAATCAGAACCCTCAGGACCAGCGCTCGACAGAGATTCGTTCGAATCTTGACGAGATCGAGACTCGCTCGATGGAAAAACTGTTCACGACGGGGCAATTTTACGAAAAGACCGGCAAGCCGGATTCAGCCAGAGTGTATTACCGGGAGGTGGTGAAGAATCCGAATACGCCGTGGGCGGCAAAAGCGCAGGCTCGACTGAGCATTCTTGATAATGCGCCGGTAGCGGTCGAAAAGCGGGCCGGCTTTTTTGGTGAGAATCCTCTGAAGAAAGACACGGTCGAGATGAGAACTTCAGACGATGATTTGCTTCCCCTTCCCGCTACGGAGGAATCGATACCCTCTACTGAGGAATCGTGAGTTTTGCGAGTCGGGAGTTAGACGAAATCGGATTCATCGGTTAGATTGAGGAAGCGCCTTACCTCTTGTTTTATTTTTCTTTTCCACTAATTTCAAAGCACCTCGATAAGAATAGTCGGAATTGGCCGGCGATTTTATCCGGCTCATTGAACGAAATTCCTGAATGAACCGCTTGTTCCTCCCTCTCATGATGATTGCAGCTGCAGCCTTGTCGCTGACAGGCTGTGTAGGGTATCAATTAGGTTCAGTGAAACCTTCGGTTTATGCCGGCATTGATAGGATTCATGTCCCACCGTTCATCAATGACACGCTCGAGCCGAGGCTCGCCAGCCTGGTCACGAATGCTGTGCTCAAGGAAATTCAGGCAGATGGAACGTATGCCGTCACGAATCGCAGTAACTGTGATGCCGTATTAGTCGGTCGGATCACTGAGATTAGAAAAGCTCAGTTGAGAGCAGCCCGGACTGATACACTCGAGTCTCGCGAGCTGAGTCTATACATTTTCGTCGATTTCCGTCTGGAGGATCCAGTGACCGGTGAGCAAATTCGGAACACGCTGGACGACTCTGAAAGCAGTAAGGACAAACGAATTGATAGTGAGAGGCCGCTCGCAGCCGTCCAAGGTACGGTCTATGGCTCGACCATCCAGTTTGTCGATCCTAGCTATCAAGTGGGAGAGCGCAGTGCTCTTGCCGTTGCATCAGAGGACGTCGCTAAGAAGTTAGTTTCACACCTTTCTAACGGTTGGTAACTTTTGTTGAGCGCCGCATCCTCCAACCCTCCCCAGCAAACTGGCCTTTCTTCAGGGCTGGTCCAGTTGATAGGATCTCCGATTGGGAACTTGGGAGACATTACTTTCCGGGCAGTCGAATGTCTTAAGGCAGCTGATGTGATTGCCTGTGAAGATACGCGGCACTCTTCGAAACTGCTCAGGCATCTCGGGATCACCGACAAGGAACTAGTTGCTTTGCATGATCACAACGAAGCGCTGAGGTCGCAGACTATGGTTAGCCGAGCCCTCAATGGAGATAAGATAGCCTTTCTTTCCGATGCCGGTATGCCGACGATTTCGGATCCAGGTTATCGTCTCGTGAATGCCTGTGTCGAAGCCGGGGTTAAAGTCGAAGTCATACCCGGTCCGTCTGCAGTCATGACCGGCCTGGCGGGCTCAGGATTGCCCACCGATGCCTTCTATTTTGGGGGCTTTCTTCCTGTGAAGTCTGGAAAACGCCAGCGGGAACTCGCCACCGCATTGGATCGTGTCGAAACTTCGGTTTATTTCGAATCACCCTATCGCATCGTCAAATCACTGGAGGCCCTCAGGGGGCTGGATGAGAATCGTCAGGTATGTGTGGCGCGTGAACTAACCAAAAAGTTTGAGACGTTTCATCGCGGGACTCCTTCGGAGTTATGCAAGGAATTTGACGGAAAGAAAGTGAAAGGAGAGATTACTCTCTTAATTCGTGGGGCCGGCAAGCGCTCAGCCAAGGAAAAGCGAGCCATTCGAGACGCTGCGGCCCAGGACAGTAAAGACGAAATGTCGTAAGCGGTGCCTGGCAAAAGAACGGAGGCGGAGCCTTTCGACTCCGCCTCGTTATCCATCTCTTCACCAATGTCCTCTCGGACAAAATTGTGTTGTATCAGTGAGTTCTGATTCTAATCTCGACATTAGAGCTTTGGTATTCAGCGGGTTGTCCCGGAATAATCTGACGCGTGGGGATACCCAGCGGCTGAATTTTCCGACGGCTCGTTGGCTTCCGTTTAGGGCGCCTCGCCTCATCATATCGCTGTTGAAGCATGATATTTGGCAATGCTGATATCCCGGAATTCTCCGAGATGGCTTGAGAAAGCCACAGCCATTCATTGACGCACGTAGCGTGAGTAAGCATTTGTCTGTTTTGGGGGTAAAAGCCGCGGCAGATTTTGGCCCGGACTGCAATACCTGCGTTTCAAGGGGCATTGCGTGTCCATAGTTTCCGAACTAAGTCCGGAGGTGGGCTTCTTCTGAAGCGTATGGGTTTCGTGTTAGGGAATTATATTATAAAAACCATAATTATTCAATATTTTTATAATATAATTCCCCCTTTCCCGTTGTTCTATCAACATTTTTGAATAAAGCTGCGTCTGAAGATCGCCCAATACCGCCCACTCCTTAATGGAATACCCGTCATCTCAATCACTCCGAGCACGCTTGCAGCAACCTATCTCCGCCATCACGGCATACGATTATCCAAGCGCTCGTCTCTGCGACGAAGCCGGTGTCCAGCTCATATTAGTTGGTGACTCGTTAGGAATGGTGGTGGCCGGATGTGAGGATACCACCTCAGTCACCTTGGATCATATGGTCTATCACACAGAGATGGTGAGGCGTGGAGTGACTAAAGCTGTCTTGGTGTCGGATCTTCCCATCGATACCTATCAAACTCCTGAAATGACGTTGGAAAGCGCGACTCGCCTAATGGCTGCGGGTGCTGACGCGGTAAAATTGGAAGGTGGCTTCGGACAGATTGCCAAGCTGGAGCGCTTGAGAGAAGCGAAGATCCCTGTCTGCGCTCATATCGGGATGCTTCCTCAGCGAGTGAAAGAAGAAGGTGGCTACAAGAAAAAGGGTAAAAGTGAAGCCGAAGCAGAAAAGCTGATCGAGTCAGCTGCCCTGCTCGAGGCTGCGGGAGCTTTTGCCATTGTATTGGAGAGCGTGGTGCCGGAAGTGGCCGGCGCCATCACTGAGCGGATCGATATTCCTACGATCGGAATCGGAGCAGGAAGTCAGTGCGATGGGCAAATCCGGGTGCTTCATGATGTTATTGGCGCGTATCCCTGGTTTGTTCCGCCGTTTGCTACGGTTTACGGCAATGTTTCGGATGTGGTTAAGAATTCAGTGGAAAAGTATATTTCGGACATATAAAACAGTCTGAAAACAATGGGGTTTGAGAAAGTTTCGCTTTCATTCCAGCCTGCTCAAAGCTCGACTTAAAACGTGCCGAATACGGTTTGAAGGGCCGATTGCATCCCGATGGCGGTAATCGCTGTGCGATCGTGTCAATTTCTAGTCGAATTGGATTCAGCTGTGGCAAAAAATAACTTGCTAAGACTTTGATTGCGGGGCAGAATCAAGAAGTCCCTGACCGTTTTTTTCAGGCCGAGAACCCGCCTGAGGCACTCCCCTCTCCTATTCAGGCCGCGGGATTTCATTTATCCAATTAAGGGGCGACTAGTTTCGAAAATCGAGCAATCAGTTTCGATCTGTCTGAATAGCTCAGACATCTTAACTGTCAGGAACCTCAAATACTAATCTGCCCAAGGCAGAATTCTTTTCTGTCAAAAATTACCCGCCATTTCTTTGGCAATGACCCAACTGATTCTATCAGATTCACTTTTCGGGCCGAGAACCTCTCAAACGGTTCCAGCTTTTCGAATGCGATAGACAGGATCAATTCGACTTTTCAGTTTCCCCCCTTTCTCTCTCCCTATCAATGAGTCAGTCAGATTCCCTCGAGGAAGCCAAGGCGCTTCCAAATGACAAGAGCAATGCTTCCGGCAACGCCCCCGCTGCCGACGAAAAGGCTCCGGCTCCCATATCGAAAGATGCCGAGAAGTCTGCCCCTCCTGCAGAGGAGGCCAAGTCATCCCCGGCTCCCAGCGAAGCCCCGGCTGCCACAGATTCTTCCGCGATGAAGGAATCCTCCGCTAAACAGGATTCTTCCGATAAGCGGGATAGGGCTCCGGAACCTGCCAAAGACACTGCTAGTGGTGATGGCAATGATTCTACGGATGCTAAGAAAGGCCAATCTGATTCCCGTAGGTCCGATTCTGAGAAGTCTGATGACCAAGGTCGAAGACCTTCTCGAAATCGTCGATCAGGAGGAGATCGTCGCAGACGTTCGCGGAGACGGAATAATAAGAGCGATGATCAGCCATCGGAAAATGATGGAGATCCGAGAGAATTATCCGAGGGAGGTAATGACAGCGCCGAAGGAAGCGATGGCCAGCCGCGGAGATCACGAAAGCAACGCTATCAAGAGCGCAAGGAAAAGGAAAGAACCCGCGAAGCAGAAGCTCTCGAAGCCGCTCCTGCCGTTGAATCTGAGGGCATTGTAGAGATATCGGCCAAGGGATTTGGCTTTCTCCGGGAAAAAGGAAGAAATTTTGCACAGTCACCGAAAGATGTCTTCATTACCCCTGAGATCGTTCGGGTCTATGGTCTGCGAGACGGCCTCTTGGTGAAGTGCGTTTCCAAGCAAGGATTGCGTGGGCCTCAGTTGATTGAGCTTCTGAAGATCAACGGAAATCCTCCAGCGGAATACGCCA
>CAXBMX010000042.1:0-37141 GCA_963977055.1 uncultured Verrucomicrobiales bacterium | reverse complement strand
GCCAACAATCCCAGCGGAGGTGCCAACAATCCCAGCGGAGGTGCCAACAATCCCTGCGGAGGTGCCAACGACTGATGCGGTAGAAGCAGCGAACATCCCCGAAGAAAAATCTCCTACTCCTGCCGTTCCGGCTGTGGAACCAGCGGCGCCTGCACCGGTAACACCTGGGAAGACCTATTCGGGAGAGGCGCTGTGGAATGTTGCGCGTGAGACTCTGATTGAAGAAAAGCCGCTCTTTGATGCTTGGCTGAGTGCTGCTCAATTCGTCAAGCATGAGGGTGCAGACTTTGTAATTGGGTTTTCTTCGGAGCAACGGTTCTTCCGCGAGTCGTTGAATCGTTATGAGAAGGACATCGAAATGCATGTCTCAAAATACGCGGGATCAACAGTGAAACTGCTGATCGAGGTTCGCGATGATATTTTGCCGGCCGCTTTTGAGGAAGAGGAAGAAGAACTTGTGGCAGAGTCTTCCACTGAAGCAGTCGTTCCTGAGACTGCGGCTCCTGTGTTAGAGGCGACTCAGGAAGAGGCCGCTGAAAATTTTAAAGATGACCCTCTTATTAAGGAAGCTTTGAAAGTGTTCGAAGCCAGAGTCATTAAATCCTAATCGAAAAATATTATGAACATCGCAAAGATGATGAAGCAGGCCCAGCAAATGCAAAAGAAGATGGGCGAAGTGCAGGCTGAACTGGCAGAGAAGGAATTTGAGTCCAGTGTCGGGGGAGGAAAGGTTACCGTGGTTGCCAATGGCGCTGGCGAAGTAATCTCAATCAAAATTGATCCCGCGGTAGTTGATCCTGAGGATGTTGAGCTATTGGAAGATCTGGTGCTCAGTGGGGTCAAACAGGCGATTGAACAAGGGAAGGCAGAGAGCCAGGGCGAGATGGGCAAGCTGACGGAGGGTCTCGGACTGCCTCCAGGAATGGGATTTTAAGTCCGACAGACAGATAAGAGGAGGGCAGTTCAAGTAACTGCCCTTTTTTGTGGGGTTAATGAGCTGATATGATGTGGAGATGAAATGGTTTCGATTTTTGATTCCGTGGTTTTCGCCCCGATTTCTTCTCGGAATGTTGGGGGTGTCCATTTGCGGTGCGGTGGTAGCGGGAATCTACGGGGTGATACACGACCAGTTCACTTATACTATTTCGGAGGAATACTTCACTCGGTTCAAATTTCATCAGTTTGCCTATGCTGAACCTGCGGGAGATTCGCCGAGGTTGTTTGCTGGAATTATCGGATTTCTGGCGAGTTGGTGGGTCGGTGCCTTGGTAGGGTGGATTTTTGCGAGGGTTTCGATCGGGAGGGATCAGAGGCTGCCGTCGCATCGCGAAGTGGCGATATTTTTCCTGATTGTTTTTTCTACTGCGGCCACCTTTGCTTTCGGTGGTTGGGGGTGGGGAGCATGGCGAAAATCTACAGGGTATGCCCAGGGTTGGAGAGACTGGATGGATGCTTCTGGGGTGATTGATATCGAATCATTCATGACCGTGGGGTACATCCATAACGCGAGTTATATGGGTGGAATCATAGGGACCCTGTTTGCATTGACTTGGTTGCTGATCATTCGCCGGCGGAATCGCTTGAGCTTTGATCAATCGTGAGCACAGTGGCGACATGTTTGCTGTTGTTGTTACGATTGAAGCCGTCGAAGGGAAGACCGAGGATCTGAAGGTTGCTCTGGAAAATAATGCCAGTCACAGCCGCACGGAATCGGGCTGCCTTAAATGGGAATGGTCCCAGCATGTGGATGATCCGCAGTGTTTTGCGATTTACGAGCTCTACACGGATCGTGAGGCGTTCTTGACTCACAAAGGGAGCGAACATTTTGCAAACTGGGTCACAGAAAGCACTCCCTGTATCGAGGGGAAAGTCGCGGGACAGTATGATGTAAAAGGGGCTGATCCGCGCCCGATGCCTGCCTGAATTAGGCTGCGTCGTTGAAGATATAAGTGAGCCCGAGGTGTTTTGAGATCACCGAGAAAAGTTCGTGGGACCGGAATGGTTTGGCGACGAAATCTGAGCAACCCGCTTCGAGCGCAGTGGCTCGGACCTGCTCGAGAGCGTAGGCGGTAAGTGAAATAACCACAGGATCGTTTGCTGCGGAAGCGAGCGATTTGATTTCGCGGGTGGCCTCACTGCCTTTCTTCACGGGCATGTCCTCGTCCATTAGGATGAGATGTGGTTTCCAGTCAGCCCATTTATCAACCGCTTCCTGACCGTTCTCTGCCTCGGCGAGGACAAAACCAGCTTTGCCGAGGATCTTTTTCAGCAGCAGTCGATTGGTAGGCTGGTCCTCTGCGATGAGGATTCGAATTTCTTCCTCAGGAGCATCGAATCCGATGATTCTCTGCACATTCGTTTCGTCAAGCGAGAGGCTGGCGCTCTTATCGTCGGATTTGGATGCGGCCAACTCATCGCATTCGATGAAGAATCGAAATGTCGTTCCGTCGCCGAAGATCGACTCGACTTTGACGTCGCCATCGAGGAGTTGGATGAAACTTCGAGCAATTGGCAAGCCTAGGCCAGTGCCCTCTGAGGTGCGTCGTCCGCTTTCGGTTTGCGTGTAGCGTTCAAATAATCTGGGTATTTCGTCGGCCGTGATTCCGCGTCCGGTGTCACGAACTTCGAACTCGATCCGGATACGACGACTGAAGCGATGATCAACTTCGGTCGGCTTCGATTTCACTGTAGCCTTGACTGACAGGCTAACCGCCCCCTGGGCGGTGAACTTGATCGCATTTCCTATCAAGTTGATGAGAATCTGGCGGAGCTTACTGCGATCGGTTACCACTTCACCAGGCATCGTAGATTGAGCAGTGAAGTTAAATCCGATTCGTTTTGAATCGGCCTTCATGGCCAGCATTTCGTAGACAGATTTTAACATGGGAACGAACTCGAACGATTCGTTGTTCTTTTCCATTTTGCCTGCTTCGATCTTGGAGAGATCGAGAATTTCGTTGATCACATCGAGAAGGTGTTCTCCGCTATTGTTGATGATGTCGAGGGTCTCACGCTGGCGGGGGTTGAGTGTTTTGTCCTCGCTGAGAATTTCAGAAAATCCGATGATCGCATTGAGAGGGGTGCGAAGTTCGTGCGTCATTTTGGCGAGAAAGTCACTTTTGGCGCGGTTGGCGATTTCTGCAAGGTGACGTGCCTCCTCAAGGTGGCGGCGGTATCGTTCCTCTGTGGCCGCGGTGTCGATCTGGGCGATGGCGATTCCGAATTGTCCCGATAGCGCCTCGAGCATTTTGGTGTTTTCTTCAGACCATTGTTGACCACTATCGACCCTGAGTAGGGTAATGATGCCATTGGCCTCATCGAGAAATCTGGTTTTGGTAGAAAGCAGAACAATTTTTGCTGAGGGCTTGAACGCGCTTTGGATTGATTCCGGCAAGGAAGCCGCTGAGGTGACCGTGACAACGCTTTCGGCCTCCAATATTTCACGGACAAGGGGGTGGTCGAGCTTGAGTTGAGGAATGACCTCATCAACGGTTTTGGTTTTTCCAAAATAGCCGATTTGCTTTAGGGATTGATGACTTTCCTGGTCGGTTGAATCATCGGTTACGATCCGGTGAACGAGACAGTGGGTGGCATGGAATTGCCCTGTGATTCCTTCGAGAGGGTCATTGAGGATTTGGTCTTCACTGCCTTCGGTTTGAAGCTCCCGAGTGGTGCGCTCGATCAGCATTTTGTTTTGCAACTGTCTGGCCAACTCCGCCTCTGCTTTGTCACGTTGCGCTGTGAGTTCCTGCTCGCGCCGCCGCATTTGTTTGACTCGGGATTGAATCAGGAAACTGGTAGTTCCCACGGTGCCGAATATTGCTATAGAAAACGCGAGAATACGGAACCACCAGGCATTCCACCATGGAGATGAGACGATGATTTCAACTTTGTTTGGTTCGTCGTCAGGCCATTCGCGGCCATCCAAAGAACATTGAACCATGAATTCGTATGAGCCCGGTGGGATGCCGACGTAGGAAGCACGGTTGTCCCCATCGGCATATTGCCAGTCATATTCGTAGTTCTTGAGTCGATAGCGGAAGAAACCCTGATTGGGGAAGCGGGGATTCGTGTTACCGAATCCGAACCCGAACCGGATCTGCTTATTATAGGGAAGCTTCACCGTGCTGGTCGCAGCGATCTCCTTCTCCAATATTCCTCCTTTTTTGGGTGAGACTTTTTGCCCGAAGTGTTCGAAACTGGTGAGGAAGGGGCTGGGAGAGAACGCTTTTGAAGGCAATTTCTTCGGGTCAATCAGATTGAATCCGCTGAGC
This sequence comes from uncultured Verrucomicrobiales bacterium, assembly GCA_963977055.1. Taxonomy (GTDB): domain Bacteria; phylum Verrucomicrobiota; class Verrucomicrobiia; order Verrucomicrobiales; family DEV007; genus Arctic95D-9. The sequence goes on along the minus strand of CAXBMX010000042.1, from coordinate 32,867 downwards.
CCGCCGACAAAGAGTCGCCCATTGTCCGATTTAGCTATTGCTCCCTGGTCGAACCCGTCGCTCTGAAGTCCATCTTGCTTGGAGAAAGTTTGAAAGCCGTTTTGCATCGCATTGAGGCGGGCAATTCCGCCTCGAGTAACCACCCAGAGGAATCCGGTTTCGTCTTTGATCAGGGATTTGATTTCGTCATCAGGTAACCCATTGATTGCGGCGCAGAAATTGACTATTTCGCCGGTAGTCGAGTTAAACCGATCGAGACCTTTGTGTCGGGTTCCTAACCAAATGATTCCATTCGAATCGGGGAGAATGGTAGATAGTAGTAATGAGGTAGGAGGCTGGGCCTGAGGGAAGGCTTCGGAAAACTGAGAGAGTTGTTTTTCTCCCGATTTTAATACAAAAAGGTCTGATTGTGACGCTACCCAAAGATTGTCTTTCGCGTCTGTAGACAGAGATGTGATAAATTCCGAGGCAGCATTTTCCGTTCCGGGGACTTGTTGCAGGGAATCGTCTGATTCATCGTGCACCCAGAGGCCTGCGCCAAGCGTTCCAATGAAGGTCTTGTTTTCAGGCCCTTCGATCGTCACTGCAATGTTGTTGTGTCCCAGCGATCCGACGTTGTCTGGTTCGTGATAGAAATAGCTCGTGCCGTTTTCCGGATGGTGGCGAATGAGACCCTCACCTCGAGTAGAAATCCAAAGGTTTTCCCGACTGTCCCGTTGAAGGTGCGAAATGCTCTTGGATCCGACATGAGGAATAGTTGGCGATTTCAGGAATCGATTTTCGGTGGCGTCCCATGTCGCGAGGCCTTGATCGGTTCCGAATAGGACGGAGTTGTCCTTGCTCGCAATGATCGAACGAACGTAAGGGCTGGGGAGACTGTTTTTGAGATTAGGATTGTAACGGATGTGGGTAAACCACTGTCTATCCAAACTGAATCGACTCGTACCTCCGCCTGAAGTGGCAACCCAAAGCACATTGAAATTGTCTTCGTAGATGCCGCTAACCTGGTTACTTGCCAAGCTTTCTCTAAACCTGGGATCATTTCGAAACCAACTGAAGTCTTGATTTCTTCGATCGAGGAGAGCCATTCCCTGCTTGGTGCCTACCCACAGATCTGCGTGCTTCGAGTCAATGAATAGCGATGTGATGTATGAGGCGTCAATTTTGACGCGCTTGGGAGAATCCGAGTTATCGGCGGAAAAGTGGTAAAGCCCCAATCCGGCAGTCCCGATCCATAGCCGATTTTCCGCATCAGTTGCAACTGCGGTGATGGGAACGGAGGTTTCCCAACATTTAACGAATTTTTGGCTGGTACTGTTCCACTTGTGGAGTTGGCCGGACTCGGTCCCAACCCATATTTTGCCGGCAAGTCCGGTTTTGACGAAGGAAATTGGCGATTTTGAGAGAGGGCCATCCGAAACGACAATGTTGCCTGTGTTCAAATTTAGCACATTTAGTCCCTTGTCAGTGCCTATCCAAAGAAATTTGTCTTCCGAAATGGCAAGGCCAGTGATGGAATCGCTGAGCAGTTCCATTCCTAGAGTGGAACCCTTCAGGATCCAGCTTATCGCTTCCGTTTGTTGATCTAGGCGCATCAGCCCATTGGCCGCGGTTCCTATCCAGAGAGGCCCAGGGGTTTTCGTGGTGGTTGCAACCGCGGTCAGCTGATTGCTACTGAGGGCTGACGACCCATTTGACTGTGTCGTGAATTGTTTAGTTTCCCAGCCGTCGAATTGGGTAAGTCCTTGATCTGTTGCAAGCCAGAGGTTGCCTTTCAGGTCCTCGACAATGTCGCGAACGTAGTCAGATCGGAGACCGGAAGGGGTGGACTTCGATAAAGTGGTGAATCGAATTCTCGTATCTAATACCCTCTCTTCTGCGCGAAGCGAGGGACAGGAGTGCCCCCAGATGATCAGGGGCAGCAAGAATAGGGCAGATAGCTGTCGATGAGTGGTCAATCGGAGATCTCGAACGATCAGTTATGGTATTGAAAATACTGAGTTTTGTAATAAACTAGAATATATTGAATATACTAGTAATTAGAGAATAGTTAAGAGATCTATAATATCAAGAACCTAATAGTATTTTTTTTTCGAATTTGATTGAATGAAGCGCGGCGCTCAAAAAGCTCGAAACAGCAAGGCTTTGACCTTGGTGGAGGCTTTGATCGTCATCGTTGTGATCGGCATTATTGCTGCGATTGCTCTACCCGTGGTTGGAAATATTCGCGAAGCCGCTACCAGGGCCGCTGCGATGCAGAATGCCAAAAACGTAGCTCAACTGTCAGAAGCTCTTGCGGCATTGGGCGTGGCGCATGTGATTCCAGACTCCATGGGGGGAGTTGAGGCCACGGCCAGGCTAATGAGGGAAGGGGTTGTAGTCCCTGAAGGCCCAATGGCGGGGGAGAAGTTTTTGCTTTCTGGAATGAGGGACGGCGAGATCGAGGAGGTCGCTAAATTTCTCCGGATTCGATACGGAGAGAGAGATCTTCAACTGATTTTCCAGCAACCTACCGAAGAGAGTTCCATCCTGAAAGCCGCAGAGGACGTGATGTTTGCCGCGCTGCTGCGCCTGCCTCGCGTCGCAACAAGGTTGGGAAGTATTTAACGAGTTCGGGGAGCAACTTGATCTCAATCCGATTCGGCTGCGATTTCTTCGACGGATCCTTTGGCTTTTAGGCTTTCGATATACTGATCAATCGCCAGGGCTCGCTTTTCGGACAGGAGACGTCCTTTCAAATTTTCAATCTCAACCCGTGGGATCGGTTGGGGATCTTTTCGGCCGGTGAGCTTGAAGACGTGGAATCCATAGTGAGTCGCTACGACCGGGCTGATTTCATCTTGTTCCAGTGAGAAGGTGATGGCTTCGACTTCAGGCATGGTTTCGCCTTGTTTCATGAAACCCAAGTCGATGTCTCGATCTTCGTCGGATCCGTGCTCGCGGGCAGCGGTGTCAAAATCTTTGCCCTTGATGAGCTCTTTGCGCAGTTCTCTGAGTGCGTTGTAGGCTTCTTTGGCTGCTTCGTGGCTGGAGGGTTCGATGAAGATTTGACTGACGCGAACCTCTTCTTCGGTCATGTAGTCCCCGATATTTTTCTGATAGTAGGCTTCGAGGTCATCGTCGGAGGGCTCCCCTTCGTTAGCCAGTTCCCCTTCGAGGAGGCGGTCAATCATCAGGCCGCTTTTCAGTTTTTCGCGAATGACGGAGACGTCACCAGGATTGAATCCGGTATTTTCGTAGAAGTTATCTTCGCCTCCGTGTTCCTCGATCAGCGCGGCGAACCGGGTATCAACGGCTGAGTGCTCGATTTCTCCGTGCCGGGAGACTGACTCTTGTTCGAGCAAGGTTCGGCTGACGACATTGGCGCGTGCGAGTTCCCAGATTTCCTGATCGCGATCGCAGCAGACCGTTTCACCGAGACTTTCGTAGTGATCTTTTATCGATTCGAATTCGCTCTCGATAACGTTGTCTTCGATTCGAGTGCCATTGATGATGTACGCCATGCGGAAAGGTGAAACAGATTACGTCACCCTGCAATCAACTTACTTTCCTTATCGACGTCTGTTCATTTCTGGATCAAACGGGGATAGGTGAATGACTGAACAGGGTTGATTGAGCGGAAAAAGAAGGGAACTTGGCGGCACTATGTCATCTGCAGGTCAGGCTTTTATTCTCGGTGCCGGTCTCGGGACTCGGTTGCGTCCGCTCACCGAGTTTCTTCCGAAGCCAATGGTTCCGATCTGGAACAGGCCCCTCATTACTTTTGCCTTCGATCATTTGATGGCAGAACTCGGGGTGGATGATTTTTTGGTGAACACCCATCATTGTTCTGAGGTCTATGGGGAAGTGTTCCCTGAGGGTCGATATCAAAACTGCGATTTGAGTTTTCGGCATGAGCCTGTTCTTTTGGATACCGCAGGTGGGATCGATAATGTGCGGGACTGGTTGCCAAAGGCTGAGCCATTTGTCGTCTACAATGGCGATATCTTGACTGATATGCCCTTGAAAGAAGCATGGGATCATCATTGTCAGTCGGACAATCTGGCTACTTTGGTGCTGCGATCCCACGGTGATGAATTGCGTGTTGGCTTTGATGAAGGCTCGGGTCAGGTCGTTGATCTGAGGGGGCAACTTCGTCCCGAATGGGAGGCCCGATATCAGTTCACGGGGATATACTTTGTGGATCCCGAATTCCTTCGGTTTGTTTGCCCTGGCAAAATTGAGTCGGTGGTGTTGTGTTTTCTCGAGGCGATTCGGTCAGGTGAAAAAATCGGAGGTTTCGTATCAGATGAGGGCGTGTGGAGCGATTTAGGAGAACGGAGTGCCTATCTGGATGCATTGTCTCTCCCAGGTCGAGGATTTCCGTCTTACTCCGGGGGCGCCGGGTTCGATCGAATTGCTCCCAGTGCTGAGATTTCGGAGACGGCAAAGGTGGATGACCTCTCGGTTGTCGGAGCAAATGTGCGGATCGGGGACGGAGCGATTGTGGAGAGGAGTATTCTCAATGACGGTTCGATCGTTGAGGACGGGGCGGGCCTGAATCGAGTCGTGGTAAGAAATGATCAGGTGGCGAAAGGAATTTTGGAAAATATCGACTTATAGGGTGAATCTTCGCGGATAATTCGCGAGCCCGGTCAAAATTTCCGAATTATCTATTAATGGAGAGGTGGATCCGTGCGTTCTAAAGATTGTGACGAATTGGACGATTCGTAGTATATTTATCGCTAACCCCTTCTTCGACAGTGGAAAAGATCGACATCCCAAAGCGCTCGGTTTACCGGCTTTCTTTGTATCAACGATGCCTGCAAAGGTTTTTGGAACAAGGAACAGAGACGGTGTCGTCGGACGATCTCGCCGCAGCTGCTGGAGTCAAACCGACTCAACTACGCAAGGACCTGGGCCATGTCGGGCAATTCGGCACTCGTGGTCTGGGATATAGCGCCAAAACGCTTTCTGAAGCTATTTCGGGAGTGATGGGGCAGTCAATTCTGCAACCGGTCATATTGGTGGGCGTAGGAAATCTCGGCGCGGCGTTGTTGCGTTACGGAGGGTTTCGAAAGGAAGGTTTTGAAATCATTGCCGCATTTGATGCTGAACCGGCTCAGGTGAAGTCGACAACGGATCAAATGGGAGTTCCAGTTCATCACGTCAAAGGTCTCATGCAGTATGTCGAAGAGCATTCCGTCAGGGTCGCTATCATCGCTGTTCCTGCGAATGCCGGGCAGGAAATTGCTGACGTATTAGTCGAGTCAGGGGTGCAAGCTATCCTGAATTTTTCTCCAGCGGTATTGAGTGTGCCGGAGACAGTCGAGGTGAACCATGTTGATCTTGCTGTTGAGTTAGGTAGCCTGGGGTTCTTCGTGAACTGAGAGTTTCGCGGAACGGCTTTTTGTAGGGCGATCATGGCACAGGCGAAACCTATCGAATTCTCACTCAGTGATCCGTTTTCCCTGAGCGATACCTTAAAGTCAGGGCAGTTGTTTCATTGGGAGGCATTGGAACTCGGTGGCGTTTCGGGTCACGCGGGGTGTATTGGAAATGCTTCACCTTCTTGGATCGCTCAACCGGAACCCGATTGTGTTCTCGTCTATGGACCGGACCCTGAAAGGGTTCTTCAATACTTTGGTGTGGATCAGCCCTTAACGGAAATCCACGCATCGTTTCCCAGTGATGCGGTTCTTAGTGAAGCGATTACTTATTGCCCGGGGATACGAATTGCACGGCAGCCTCTCTGGGAATGTCTGGCCACTTTCATTACTTCATCGCTCAAACAGGTGGCTCATATTCGGGCGATTTCGATGACGATGCGATCTCGCTTTGGGAATGGTTATGAACTGGGGGGGGAGACTTTTTATTCCTATCCTGAACCCGAGGTGATCGCTGAGTTAGGAGAGGATGAGTTGAGGTCATGTGCGCTTGGCTATCGAGCCAAGTCAATGAGTCTCGCTGGCAAGGCGATATCAGAGGGGGATATCGATCTCGATCGTATCATGGGAGAGCTTGATGACTCGCTGGCCCGAGAGGAGCTGATGAGGCTTCACGGTGTTGGGGAGAAAATTGCCAACTGTGCCTTGTTATTTGGCTGTGGGAGATGGGGCGCATTTCCGATTGATGTTTGGATTGAACGGATACTGAGAGAGCGTTATCGAAAGCGACTGAAAGGGCCGAAATTGCAAAACTGGGCAGTGGATTATTTCGGACCCAATGCTGGCTACGCTCAGCAATACCTCTTTCATTTTGCCCGTAAAACGCTTTAGTGAAGTCTTGGGAGACATGTCGGAGCAGCAGAAATTTTTTGCCAGCGTCTCAGGGGCCGTGGTCGCTCACCTGCTCCTATTGGTGTTGGTATTTCTAATGCTTAGTGCCCCGCGAATCGAATCTTCAGTGGTGCGTGAAAATGACGCTCAACGAAATGATCCTAAGGAAGTTACGATCATCATGGGTGATCTCATGGATCGCTTGGAGGTAGAGCCGCCCGTTCCGGAGTCTGATGTCGAAATGGCACGTCCATTCATGAGCACAGACCTGAATCGGCCTGAGGATGAGGCACCTGAGAATGCGCGATTCGAATCGGATCGAAACACTTCGGCGGCAAGTGAGTTGGCTCCTGATCTGAGCAAGCCGCAACAGGAAGGGCTTACTTTGAAGGGGGATGACAAGTTTCCCATTTTTGAATTGGAGAATCGTGAGTATACCGATGGCGAGATAGGGCAAGCTCCGTCAATGGCAGCTGGGGCAGCCCAAAGCGCGGCGAGGCCGGAAAGCCTTGCCTTGCCACCTGCAGCGGGACGTCGCGCCGAAAATGAAGGTGACGATCTCCCTAACCCTGAGGCAAAGAATGGTGAGGATGTGGAGAATGCGGTGGGCCGGGACTCTGATCCTATCGAGCCGGTAGCTGATCAGCGAATGCGTCCGAACGGAACTGTCTCTGAGGCGGATCCTTCCGAGGAAACAATTGCCCGCAGCTTCGTTGATCCGAACGGGGCTCCGGATGCTCCTGTGATGCGAATGGCGGAGGGGGAGGAGGATCAGTTTGCCGACTCCAGTGAAGAAGATGGTGAGGTGGGTAATAAGGCTGACTTGGCGAAGGAAAAAGAAATGGCAGCCAGCCGGGTGGGCAACGACGGAGAGTCTGAGTTGACGGAGGAAACCGAGCAGACCACGAAGCCCGAGATGACAACAGTTGATGCCGATTCCGGTATATTTGCCGAAGGCTTTAGTCGCGAGAGGTTGCAAAGCAGCATGAATGGTACCTTGACCAATTCCGGGCAGAATGCGGTCGATGCCGAAGAGACGGCGATCGGAAAGTATAAGCAGTCGGTCCACGATGCGATCGGGCAAACTTGGTATCGTTATCATACGAAGTACAGGGATTCAGTAACCTGGGGTGTTTTGAAATTGAAGTTCCGGGTCGATAGTCGAGGCAATGTCCAAGGCTTGCGAGTGGTCAAAAACGAGGCTAACACCTTGATGACAGAATTTTCGCTTGAGGCTGTGCTTGATGCGGAAATTCCCGCGATGCCGAAAGAGGTTTCTGATGAGTTGGGAATTGGCGGCCTGGATCTCGATTACGATTTTATTATTTATTGATATGGCTAACACGACTGTGAATGAGCAAGTGTGGGATTTCCTGCTGTCCGGGGGCATTTTCATGGCGTTTATCGCAATGTGTTCCTTCGTCGGGATTGCGGTGAGTATTCATCGAGCTTTGACTCTGAAGTGGACGTCGGTGATTCCGGCCGCCCTCTGGGAAGATCTGCACCGATGCAGAGAAGTATTTGCAGAAGGCCGGGCAGCACAGTTCCTGGCGACATTGAAGGAAAGCGACAGCCCGGTGGGTCGAATTGGACGGATTGCGATTTCTCCGGAATTTGAGAGCCGGGAATCTGCCGTCGAGGCAGTTGAAGCGACGGCAAGGGAGCAAATGGTGAACCTTGAGAAAGGAATGGGGGTGCTGGAAGTGGTGATCACGATTGCCCCTCTTTTGGGTTTGTTGGGGACGGTCAGCGGACTGGTTAGCGTCTTCGCAACACTGGGAAATCAAGGGGATGTTTCTGATCCTTCGCTGATCGCTGCAGGGATTGCAGTCGCATTGAACACGACGATTGCCGGGCTCGTCGTTGCCGTGATTACAGTGATTCTACATTCATTCTTTACCCGTCGGCTGGAGAGGGTCGCGGCAAGAATCGAAGTGATAGCGAGTCATCTCGTAACGGAGTTTTATCAGTCGGGAGGTGCTGCCAATTACGCGATGGGCGATAGTGGAATCCCGTCTCCAGCGCCAGATGACTCCTTGGTTCAGGCGATCAAAGAAACCGGTCAAGAGATCGAAGAAACCGATTTTCTCTCGTGAATATATACGCAAAACGCAGAAAGAAGCCGACCGTGCCGATCATCACTTTGATCGACATTCTGGCGATCTTGCTGATATTTTTCATCGTCACGACGACTTTCAAAAAGAAGGAGTCGCTGGTGAAGGTGAATTTGCCACGCTCGTCAGAGATGGCTGCTGAAGGCGAGACGGATCTGAGAGTGGCCCTTGCTCTGGGCAAGGATGGGCTGGTGTCTCTTGGCGAAAACGTGATTTCGATGTCGTCGTTGACGGATGCGCTGAGGCAGTTTCGGATCAACAATCCAGAGACTGAGTTGGAATTGAAAGCGGATGAAGGGGCTCCACTTGGTCTGATGGTCGATGTTTGGGATGCGGCGACTAAAGCCGGGATCGATATTGGCGAACTTCCGCTGAGAATCTTGTTGGAGGAATAGATCCTCGAAGGTGAGTGGTTGGAGGATTGAGTTCCTCTGGAAAACTCATTGCGAGGTATGGCTGCTTGAGCGAAAGATGAAATAATATTTGGCCCAAAAAATAGTCAGACTATGATTCGAAAAATCGTCTTTTATCCCGATCCGGTACTTCGCAGTACCGGAGCTGAAGTAACTGAAGTGACCGATGGGATTCGGGAACTGGCGAGCGATATGCTGGAGACAATGTACGACGCCAATGGTGTTGGGTTGGCGGCACATCAGGTTGGCGAGTCGATCCAGATGGCGATTGTCGATGTGTCTCACGACGAAGAATGCGTCAGCTACCTTCGGGTGAACGGAGAACCGAAAACCTTGGCAGAGGTTTGTCCGATTACTTTCCTTAATCCCAAGTTGGAATTGATCGGTGAAAAAGACATCAGCAACGAAGGCTGCCTTTCGTTTCCCGATTTAACGGGAGATATCTCCCGGCCGTTTGAGGTCAAAGCGACATTAACGACGCTGGATGGAGAAGAGTTGGTAATTGAGACTGATGGGTTGTTTGCCAGGGCTATCCAGCACGAAACGGATCACTTGTTTGGTCGGCTTTTTGTTGACCGTATGTCGAGTGCCAAGAAGATGGCGATTAAGCGGGTTTTGAAAGAAATGCAGCAGGAATACGGCTAGTTCTCCGGCTCCAATAATTGATGATGAAAGAAGGGATCTCTGTTTTTCTCAAAGGCGCAGCGATGGGGGCTGCTAATGTAATTCCCGGAGTGTCGGGCGGCACGGTGGCATTTATCACCGGTATTTACGAACGGCTCATCAATGCGATTAAGAGCTTTGGGCTGGAAGCGGCAAAACTGCTGCTTGCTGGTCAGTTCAGAGAGTTTGCTAAAAAAGTGGATCTCGGATTCCTCAGTTGTCTAGGAGCAGGAGTGTTAGTCAGCGTGCTGACCCTGGCCCGTTTGCTGGAGTATCTCTTCGAATTCCATGCCACTTTGGTGTGGGCCTTTTTCTTTGGGTTAATTTTCGCGTCCGTTGTTTTCGTCGGCAAACAGGTCAAGCGGTGGTCGCCGGGAGCGATTGTTGCTTGTGTGATTGGGGCGGCAGTGGCCATCGCAGTTGCGTTGCTGAAGCCGGCGTCGGAGAATGACAGCATCTGGTATTTGATGATTTGCGGCGTCGTTGCCATGGCCAGCATGATTATTCCCGGTTTGTCAGGCTCGTTCGTGCTGTTGCTGATGGGAAACTATCAACTCGTGATGATCGAGTCTGTTTCGCAATTGAGCAGCGGGGATCTTGGTGCGATGCGGATACTTATTCCAGTGGGCATCGGTGCTCTGGTAGGAGTGGTTGGATTGAGCCATCTGCTCTCATGGGTTTTTCGGAAATTCCACGACCAGGCGGTAGCGTTGTTGACAGGCTTCGTGGCGGGGTCGCTTTTGATTATCTGGCCTTGGAAAAACGAAATTTCGGTGAAGCTCGAAGCAGCAGGAAAGGTGAAGGAAAAAGTAATCGGCTACGATTGGTATGTTCCCGATTTTTCCACAAACACCTTAATCGCGATTGGGGTGATGGCAGCCGGGTTTGCCGCAGTTTGGCTGATGGAGAGTTCGGGCTCGAAAAAAGAAGAGTCAGACCAAGAATAGCGGGTCATTTTTGCAAAGGAATTGCTGGAAATTTGCTCCATTTGAGCGGATGGTTCTGAGCCGTCGGGATGCTGAGCGAGACTAACTTGTTCCAATGCGGAACGTTGCCCAAGCGCCTCTCGAGGCGCGCCACTGGCATCGTCCTCAGGTCTTCTAATTAAGGTTTTTCCAGTGTCCCGGCGGTACTTATTTCCGACTTACAGTTCGGCCGGCGATTGCAGTAGCTGTCCGACACGTTGTAAGAGTCGTCCCGCAGCGCCGCCATCAAGGATGCGGTGATCGAAGCTGAGGATGAATTGGCTTTCGATTTTAGGAACGAAATCTCCTTTGTCATTATCCCAAACCGGAGTTTTACGTCCCGCCATCAGACCGAGAACAAGGTTCTGCTCTGGAAGAGGGATAGGTGTCGCTGAGGTGATCCCAAACGGACCGACATTGGTGACGGTGGCAATTCCACCTCCAGTCGCTTCTGCGGGAAGTCTGCGGCTTTGCCCTCGCTTTACCAGCTCTTCGTAGGGCACCCGCATGTCTTCGAGCGATTTTTCTTCGACATTACGAATGACGGGGACTAGCACTCCGTCTTCGACTTCTACCGCAAATCCAATATCAATGGCATTGGGGTGAACGATGCGATTGCCGATTAATCTTCCGGCTACAGCAGTGTTTTCTGAAATAGCGATCGCCAGCGCACGAATGGCGTAAAGGGTTACGCCGGGTTTCAATTCGAGTGATTTACGATGGGCCAGAACTGCGTCCATGATGATGGGCACGGTCACGGTGGCAAGAGGACGGGTCCAGCTGCGGCGCATGGAGTCAGCCACGGCGATTCGCATGGGGGAGGCTTCGGTGGTTCGGTTCTGCTCGATCTCTCCGACAAATTTCTCAAAGTCCTCGACTGTGACCCTGCCGCCCGATCCGCTTCCGGGAAGTCCTGCGAGGTCGGCTGCGTTGAGGCCGAGCTCTTCCATTCGATGTCGCATCCGTGGGCTCAGATATACGGTGGATCGAATCGGAACCGGCAGTCCGCCTTCCAGAGTCGGCTTTACCGAGGGGCTGCCATCGGTCACGATGACGTCATCCTGGTCGATTTTGAAATGAAGGTTTTCGGTGTCGTTGTTTTCCGACTCCCCGCTTGCCGGGTTAATAGCCGTGGTGTCACTAGGCCGAATCAGCCCGGCTTTGGTGGCATCTTCTTCGGTCGCCTCGATCTGGGCCAGAGTCGCACCGACCGCATAGCTCGCTCCGACTTCGGCGACGACTTCGGTGATGGTGCCACTGCAGGGAGTGGTGACTTCCATCATCGCTTTGTCAGTTTCGACTTCGAACAGGTCCTGATCGGCCTTCACTTCGTCACCGTTGGAGAAGAGGATTTTTTGAACCGTGGCTTCGGCCATGGACTCGCCCAGTTGAGGCATTTGAATCGGAAAACGGGGCATGGATAGAGATGTCAGGATTAAGGTAACACGTTACGAGACTTCACCGAGCCAATTTTTTCACCGAGTAATGAAGGAAAAGTTGGTCTGAGGTTGTGACTCGCAACGTAGACTCTTAACCGTGTAGAGAAATGAAAGCACTGCAAGTATCGAGCATCACAAAATCGTATGGCCCAAATCCGGTCCTAAAGGGGGTGTCGATGCTTTTGAATGCTGGTGAGCGTGTCGCTTTGATGGGGCCATCGGGTTCCGGTAAGAGCACTTTGTTGAACTGCATTGGCGGGATTGACCGTCCCGAAAGCGGAGAAATCTTTATTGGGGACCTGGAATTGGGGCAACTTGATGAGGACGGACTTTGTCGACTTCGGCGAGAAACTGTCAGCACCGTCTTTCAATTTTTCCATCTACTACCAACGTTGACCGCCGCTGAAAATGTTGAATTTCCGCTTCAATTGTTGGGAATGACGGACGCGGCGAGGAAAGAGCGCGTTGACGAGCTTATCGATGAGGTGGGTTTGGGCTCTCGCGCAGGGGCGATGCCCGATGAGCTGAGCGGGGGCGAAATGCAGCGAATTGCGATAGCACGGGCACTTTCCATCCGGCCCCGAATCATTCTAGCAGACGAACCGACTGGAAATCTGGATTCAGCGACAGGAGAGCTGATTCTTGATTTGCTTGAATCAGTCAGTGAGCGCCATGGCATTGCGATGGTCTTGGTCACGCACAGCCAGCAGGTGACTCGTATCTGTTCCCGCACCTTGGAGATGAAAGATGGAATCATTCTCGGTGGGGAAACAATCTGACAACTGATGGAAAGAAGTGAACCGACAGAAGGCCAGGTGTCGATGCTCCTTTGGTCCCGATTTATCTGGAGGCATTGGTGTCGCGAATGGCGGCTAACGGCAATGCTAACGCTGATCGTAGCGTTGGGTGTGGCCGTGTTTCTTTCAATTCGCCTGGCCAATAAGGCTGCTGTTTCAGGTTTTGGGCTGTTCACCGAATCGATTGCCGGAGAGAGCGACTTTTTGCTTCGCCCTCGGTCGGGTGAACTTTCGGATTCTTTGCTGTCGGAGTTGCGCAGCCTGGCTGGCGGGCATCCTTTGGATATTTTCCCTGTGATAGAGCGCAGTGGCGTGATGGGAGGGCCGGAGGGTGACGCTGTCCGGATTCTGGGGATTGATTTCGTTGCGATGCAAAATGCGGCATCGTACTCGGCTGGGGGAGAAAGTCATTCTGCGCAGGATGAGGGCGGTCTCGGTCAGGTAAACCTAGGCAGAAGTGATATTGCCATTTCAGGCGAGGCATTTTCGAAGCGTTTTGATCTTTCTCCGGGTGAGTCCTTTCGGCTGTTTGCTAATGATCAGGAAGTGGATCTCACGATTGCGGCGGCTCTACCGGAAAATCCCAATTTTCCTGCTATTCCCGGGAATTTATTGTTGATGGATCTGCCGGGTCTACAGACCCTTTTGGGAATAGATGGGAAGCTTAGCCGAGTCGAGTTTCGGGTGCCTCCGGGCGCTCGTCAGCGGCAAATCAGGGAAGAAATTGGAATCCGTCTCGCTGAATTTTCGAAGATCAAAGGTCTGGTTTTCGAAACGCCTCAGGAAAGAAAATCTTCGGTGACCCAGATGAGCGCTGCTTTTCGATTGAATCTTTCAATCCTGTCCGGGCTTGCCTTGATGGTTGGCATGTATCTCATCATGCAGGCAATGGAAGCTGCGGTGGTGAAGCGGAGATCTGAAATGGCGGTGATGCGGTCACTTGGGGTGACGCCTCGGCAAATCCGTCGCGCCTGGGTGATAGAGGGGCTGATTCTCGGTCTGATTGGCAGTCTTTTGGGAGTCGTGATAGGAGTGCTGTTGGCATTTGGCCTGGTGGGGGGGATTTCGCGAACCGTAAACACTTTGTATTACGAAACGACTACCAGCGCAGTCCGGTTGGAGGGGTGGGAGCTTGGTTTCTCAATGATATTCGGGATGTTGGCCAGCCTGGTTGCTGTGCTGGTTCCGGCCAGAGAAGCGGCGATGACGCAGCCCGCTCAGTTAATGCGGCAGGGTGGGCAAAAAGGGGGGCTGGCATTGTTGCGTAAGAATTCTCTCGGAATGATGCTTTTGGTTGTCAGCATTGGGGCGGCCTTTATACCCGGGATCGTTTTACCGAGTGGCGCTGCTTTTCCGATAGGAGGGTATTTGGCCTCTGTTTTTATTGTGTTGGGAGGGAGTATCCTGATCGGAATTCTGTTCCGACCATTTGGGGTAGCACTTGCCAGTAAAATCCTTCCCCAGGGAGCCATGTTTCGCTACGCCGTGAGTCAATTGAGACAGCCGGCCGGTCGGCACAGGCTAACGGCGGCGGGACTGGCTGTTGCGATCGGAATGTCGGCGGCGATGGGGATCCTTGTGGCGAGCTTTGAGAATACGCTCACTTCATGGATCCAGCAGTTATTGAAGGCGGACATCTATGTCTCTCCTGTCGGGATCGAATCAGTATCTAACGAAAGCACCATGTCCCGCTATACATGGGAATCTCTGGCTTCGATTCCGGGGGTGGCCGGAGTAGACAATCTCCGGCGATATCGGGTTTCGATTCAGGGGCAGGATGCCTTTTTAGGAGGAGCGGACTATCACGAAGATGAAAAGCACGGATTTCAGATGATTTGGCTAAACCCTCCTGAGGATTCGGCCGTGACATCTCTCGCGAGCAGCAAGGACGGCATCTATTCAGGTTGGGCCAGTGAGGCATTCAGCCGGCGTTTTGATTCAGGGGTTGGTAAAGTCGTTGATCTTCCAACCCCCGGGGGCATTAGAAAGATACGGGTGGAGGGGATCTATGCGGATTACGGAAACGAGACAGGGATGTTAATCGTTGGGAGGAAATTTACCCGACAATGGTTTGAAGATGATCAGCTCTCGCAGATGGCCCTCTACCTGAATGAGGGGGTGGATGAGTTGGCGGTGCTTGAAGAGATCCGGACGAAGTTTCCACTGCTTCGAGCGAGAACCAACGCCCGTCTCAGGGAAGAGTCGATTCGGATCTTTCATCAGACTTTCACCGTGACCTATGCGCTTGAAGCAATTGCAGTTTTTATTGCGGTGTCAGGGCTGGGGTTGGCGCTGGCGGGGTTGCTACTTGAACGAAAGAACGAATTGGGAACCCTCAAGTCTTTGGGCGCCACGCGTCGGGAAATCGCGTCGGCAACGGCATGGGAGGGCACGGGGATTGCATGTGTTGGTTTGGTGGGCGGATACCTGATGAGTTTCTTGTTGGGATGGGTGCTGATTTTCGTGATTAACCCGCAGAGTTTTGGGTGGACGCTATCATACAAAGTGCCCTGGCTGTCGTTTGTGGCGCTGGCTGTTTTGACTTTGGGGATTGCGGCAGCTGTTTCGTGGTTTGTCGGATATCGGAATGCGGTTCTACGTTCAGATCAGGAAGATTGATGATGAATTCATGCAAAAGGCTAACAGGAATTGTGGTCGCGTTGGCAAGTGTCGCCGTCGCGTTGGGCGATGATTTTCGGCAATCAGAGTGGGCTATCCCCGGCCCGGAGTATCAATTGACGTTTCCTTATGATCATGGGAGCCACCCGGATTTTAAAATCGAATGGTGGTATTTGACGGGACATCTTTTCTCCGGAGAGCGTAGATTCGGATTTCAGGCAACATTTTTCCGATTGGGCCAGGATCCAGGGGCTAGGGATGAAGGCGCGGCGTTCGGGAGTTCTCAGATATACATGGCCCACATGGGGCTGAGTGACGTTGAATCGGGAATATTCCTGCACGAGGAGCGTTTGAATCGAGAGGGATGGGACGCGGGCTCCGAAATTGGTGATCTTAAGGTTCACAATGGGAACTGGACGCTGTCGAGGGATGACGAGAAAATCCAGTTAAGGGGATCGGTTCTTTCTGAGGTGACTTTTGATTTGATGTTAGAGCCCAGTAAAGGTCCTGTGGTTTTCGGTGAAGACGGGATATCGCGAAAAGGGCCGGAAGGGACGGCATCGAGTTACTACATTACCTTCCCCAGGCTTGAGGTGTCGGGGCAGGTTGAGATCGGCGAAGAGTTGGTGCAAGTGTCAGGACAAGCGTGGATGGATCACGAAATCTCGAGCAGTCAACTCGATCGAAATCAGGTTGGGTGGGACTGGGCTTGCCTCCAACTTTTTGATGGGCGAGAGATCATGGGTTATGTCCTGCGTTCTGATGATGGTCAGCCTTCGGAATACTCACGTCTTGTGTGGATCGATCCGGAAGGGAAGTTGACTCACTTGACCCTGGACGACTACGAATGGGTTCATGAGGGTAGCTGGAAAAGCGAAAAAACCGGAGCGGTGTATCCGATTTCGCCGCTAATTCAGGTGACTGATCCCGCGTCGGGAGAAAAGGTGAGGCTGCGACTTAATCCTGTTTTGCCGAATCAAGAGATAAGGGGTCGTGCCGGCGGAGTTAGCTATTGGGAGGGCGCTTGTGATATTGAAGACGAATCAACGGGCGAAATTATTGGTCGGGCATTTCTCGAAATGACGGGATATGCAGACGACATTGGCGATAAGTTGCGGTAGATCTTTCTATTTCGACTCATGAATGTCACGGAATACAATCGCAACGCTTGGAACCTGCAATCCGAAGAGGGATGCCGTTGGAGTACGCCGTATCCGGATGAGTGGATCGAAAAAGCGAAGGCGGGCGACTGGTCGGTTATCCTGACTCCAAACAAAGCGGTTCCTGTTTCCTGGTTTCCATCAGGATTGGATCTCTCCGGGGTGAAGCTGCTCGCGATGGCATGTGGAGGGGGGCAGCAGGTGCCTTTGTTTGCGGCGGCGGGTGCGGAGGTGACCTCTTACGATGCGTCAGATGTCCAGTTGCAGAAAGACGAGGAAACCTGTGCTCGCCACGGCTTGTCGGTCAATACGGTGCAGGGCGATATGGCGGCGATGGAGTCACTTGAGGCAGGGGCTTTTGATCTGATTTTTAATCCGGTTTCCAATGTGTTTGCGGAACGCCTCGAGCCCATTTGGTCGGAATCGGCAAGAGTGTTGCGAGAAGGAGGCGTTCTGATGAGTGGGTTCATGAATCCTGCCTTTTTCCTTTTTGATCACGAGGTGCTGGAGGAAACCGGGAAACTGGTGGTGAAGCATCGCCTCCCGTATTCTGATATGGAGCATGCCGAAGTCGATTTGCTTTCGGCTCAACTGGAGGAGCAGCTCAGCGTGGAATACAGCCACAGTTGGGAGTCACAAATCGGTGGGCAATGTGATGCCGGGTTTGCGATTACGGGATTTTACGAAGATGACTGGGACGAAGAGAGCACCCGGCTTCAAGGATGGATGCCAATGTTCGCCGCAACCCGGTCCGTGAAATTGCCCGGCGTGTAGAGAAATCTATTGTCCTCAGGTCGCCTGGGCTGTTGGTCGAACGAGAATGTCGGTGACCTCTGCGTGGGGAGGCATGGTGAGCTGATGAATGACCAGTTCGGCAATGTCTTCGGGCTGAAGAATGGGATAGCCGATCCGGTCATAATTGGATTCACTGTCATCTGAGCTCTCGAAATAGGCGTCGAGTAGTTCAGTATCCACAAAGCCCGGGGAAATACTACTGACGCGGGTTTGGTTGCCGGTGGCCCGCAGTTCCTGCCGCAGCCCTTCGGTGATGGCACGGACCGCAAATTTGGTTGCGGCGTAGAAGCCTCCCTTTCCGGGGACACGATGGCCTGACATGCTACTGATGTTCACGATATGTCCGCCACTGTCAGGAAAGTGGGGTAGCGATTCCTTGGTGACTAGAGCGAGGGCCAGGACATTGATGTCGAGCATTGTTTTCCAGTCTTCGAAATCACCATCGATGAGTTTGGCTTGCCTCCCGACTCCGGCTGCATTGATCACGATATCAAAACCACCCAAAGTTGATGCCGTGTCGGCAATGGCTTCGGCAGTGGCTTTTGAATCTGCCAGATCCGTCTGCGCGAATGTGATAGCTACGGTTTGAGATTTCAGCTGATTGCTGAGTTCTTCGAGCCGCGCACTGCGACGGGCCAGCAAGGCGAGGGAGCAGCCGTTTTTGGCAAGAGCGACGGCGATCGCTCTTCCGATTCCGCTCGAGGCGCCGGTAATGAGTGCCTTTTTGCCAGCAAGTGAAGAAGATTGGTCCATGATGACAGGTTGGTCGGAGACTGGGTGTTTTTCCAAGAAAATTGCATCCGCTATCGGTGTTCTAGCCTATCTTTGAGCGATGATTCATTCGTTTATACGCATTGGAGCGCTGAGCTTCGCTTTTAGCATTGTCGGATCAGGTTGTTTGAATGCCGCTGACTGGCCTCACTTTTTGGGGCCTCAGCTCGACTTACATAGTTCAGAAACCGGTCTGAATTTTTCCTTTGATGACGCTGGTCCTCCTGTTCTCTGGGAAGTGGAGAGAGGCAAGGGGCACTCAGGACCGGTCATTGTTGCGGATAGGGTTGTTTTTATCCATCAAGTCGATGAGGACGAGGAGATACGATGTCTCGACGCGACGAATGGAAAAGCTCTTTGGAATCACCGGTATCCGGTAGAAGTCTCACAGAGCTACGGGATTGTCGATACGCCGCGTTCCAGTCCAGTGATTGATCCTGCAACGCAGTTGGTCTATACGCTGGGAAATGATGGGGACCTGATCTGTCTGAAATTGGATTCCGGAGAGGTCGTCTGGCAGATAAAGCTGGAGGATGAGTTTGGTCCTTCTCCCATTTTCTTTGGATACGGTTCTTCACCTTTGATTTACGGAGAAAAATTAATCATTCAGGTAGGGGCTGATGAGGCCTGTGTGGTTGCGTTAGATAAATCGAACGGAGAAGTGCTATGGCAGACTGACCATGCTTGGAATGGAAGTTATGCTTCGCCAGTGATCGGCCAGATCAATGGTGAAGATAGGCTCTATGTGTTTGCTGGAGGTATGGTCGATCCGCCCCATGGTGGTCTGCTTTGTATCGATCCTAAGAACGGAAAGCTGAATGATGCGTTTTCCTGGCGTTCCGACAATTTTGCCAGTGTCAACGCGGCCAGCCCGGTGCCTTGTGGTCCGAACCGTGTTTTTATCACCGA
Source organism: uncultured Verrucomicrobiales bacterium (assembly GCA_963977055.1). Taxonomy (GTDB): domain Bacteria; phylum Verrucomicrobiota; class Verrucomicrobiia; order Verrucomicrobiales; family DEV007; genus Arctic95D-9. The sequence goes on along the minus strand of CAXBMX010000042.1, from coordinate 13,965 downwards.
GGACTATGGGCTCGGTGGGGTGATGCTGCAGTTTGGACCGGATTTTAAAGCCCGGATTTTGTGGACGTCAGCTGAGTTAGGCTGCCAATTTCAAACGCCAATTTACCACGAGGGTCTTTTGTTTGGGTTTGGTGGGAACGGAGGGTTGATGCTCGGGGTTGATGTGGCGACAGGACGGATTCTCTGGAATGAGGCGTTTTATCAAACGACAATTTTGTGGAAAGAGCGCGATATCCCAATCAGCTTGGGACACGCCCATTTGATTCATGTGGACGGCGGTTTTGTCTGCCTTAGTGAGAATGGGGCCCTACTTCGGATGGACCTTGGGGCGTCGGGCTTTCAGATTCTGGCAAAAGCGAGATTGTTCTATGCCCCGGAAACGTGGGCCCCACCGGTTATTAGCAATGGGCGATTGTTCATCAACCAAAATGAAATGGGATCGCGTCTAATTTGTTATGATCTTTCGGGCCAAAATGCTGTTTCAACAGGGTCGGATGCCCCACTTATCCCTGTTGAGTGACCAACTTTGAACTGTTTTGGAAATTTTGAGGTTTAATTTCCGGTGGTCCGCGATACTTTTCGCGCTTCTGCTGCTTCGAAGCAGCGGTCTCGTACAGATATGATAAATCCTGAACCAATAGATGGTGTCCTGCTAGTCGATAAAGGGCAGGACATGACCTCGCATGACGTTGTTGCCGTGGCGCGTCGTACGTTGAATACCAAAAAGATTGGTCACTGCGGGACTTTGGACCCGATGGCGACTGGGCTTTTGATTCTTGTTATCGGTAAAGCGACCAAGATTCAGGACCTTATCATGTCCGAAGATAAGGAGTATACAGGTTCATTCGATCTGGGTAAGACGACCAACACTCAGGACGCGGAGGGTGATGTGCTAACTGAAGCGGAGGTTCCTGCGCTCACGGAGGAGGAGATCAAAAACACGTTTGATAAGTTCAAGGGGGATTTCTATCAGATTCCTCCGATGGTTTCGGCGATCAAGAAGGATGGTGTGCCGCTTTACAAACTAGCGCGTCAGGGGAAAGAGGTGAAACGGGATCCCCGCTTTGTTCGTGTTTTTGGCTATCGGATTGACGGAATCGAACTCCCAAGGGTGAAATTCACGGTCAAATGTAGCAAGGGGTTCTACGTTCGGACCTACGCGCACGACATCGGGCAGGAGTTGGGGTGCGGTGCGTTTTTGAGTTCGCTGCGGCGCACTCGGTCGGGCCGATTCGATTTGGAGCGAGCGGTTACTTTTGAGGAGCTGAAATTTGGCGAACGCAGTGATATTGTTTCGAAGATGTTGACGCTTCCCGAGGTTTCCCGATTACGTGGTGCTTGACGGATACCGAAGCGGGCCACTAAACCAATAAGATGGAGGTACTGAACAGAATTTCTGATCTGGGTGATCTGAGTGGGCCTGTTCATCTTGCGATTGGAGTATTCGACGGCCTCCATATCGGGCACCGGGCGGTGATCGATTGTGCGAAAGACTCGGCTTCGGCAGTTGGTGGGTCTGTGGTGGTGGTGACCTTTGATCCTCATCCGGTGGAGGTATTGTCTCCGCGAAACGCGCCGCGACTCTTGACTGCGCCGGCACACAAGTTGGCGATTCTCGATCGGGTCATTGGAATCGAGAATGTGCTGGTGGTGCGGTTTGACCGTGAATTTGCGGAGCAAACGGGAGAGCAATTTGTGCGAGCTCTGATCGAATCTGCGCCGGAAGGTGGTATTCGCAGGATTTGTGTCGGAGAACAATGGCAATTTGGAAAGGATCGGTCCGGGGATATTGGATTACTGCGTCGATTAGGGGAGCAAGATGGATTCGAAGTGACGGGAACCCCTACGGTGGAACATGGTGGCATGAGAGTCAGTAGTACCCGTATCAGGGAGGCGATAGGGGCAGGTGATTTTGATGTCGCTAAGGCATTGTTAGGACGGAATTATACGGTTTTTGGCACGGTGATTGAAGGCCGAAAAGTGGGGAGGACAATCGGATTTCCGACAGCAAACTTTACGGTTCACCGCGAGCAGTTACCGCCGACAGGGGTCTACGCTGTTCGAGCGATTGGCGCAGGAGACTCCTGGGAAGGGGTAGCCAATCTTGGTTACCGGCCGACGGTAGAGGGAGGGGAGGTTAAGCGTCTCCTGGAGGTGCACCTATTTGGGTTGGACTATGAGATATACGGCGAAGACCTGGAGATAGAATTTGTCCAGTTTATCCGGCCGGAGCAGAAATTCGACGGAATCGATGTGCTGAAGGAGCAGATCGGGCGCGATGTTGAAAATGCTCGAGACGCCCTCCGAGCAGGATAATGCTTTATCTGAGTCGATAAAAAAAGCGATTCCTGAAACAGGAATCGCTTTTTTTGAGAAACGAAAAATCGAATCCAATTACGGAGTCAGCATTTCGGGGTTAGCCATCACAGCCGCACCGCCAGCAAGAACAAATCCGATGATGTAAACGACGATCGCGACGATCCAGTACATCGCGAGTTTTTTGTGGCCTTTCATGAAAAGCCAGATCAAGGCACAGATTGGAAGAAAGATCGAGAGGACTCCCCAAAGCGTGTCTTTGGCTTTGAAAGCTTTAACGATTGTCATTATCCAGAATACCAGCATTGCAATTGATGCAACGCCAATGAGAATAGGTCCTAGAGCAGCCATAATATTAGTGGGGTTTTGGTTCAATTTTGGTTAGTAGCAACTGCGTTCGTAGAAAGAATTAGCAGCGGTTCGCCATTTTTTTACCAAAAAATGCGAGGACTCGTCAATGAAGCTCTCGGATTCATTTGATATATAGTCATACGTAATGTCGTAGCCCGAATTCTGGATCAGAAATGCGTGATCTCGAAGCGTTGGGCATCGGTGGTCGAGTGACCTAAAATGTGTTAGCTTGCGCGCCCGGTTGTTACGTGTTTTCTCAATGTGAAGAAAAGAGATACTGGGCAATAAGATTTTGAAACTGATACTTTTGAAAAGGACAGCAATCAATTCCATCCTTTTGTCAGGATTTGTAGTGGCGTGGTTTTCGGTCTGCTTGACGACACAGGCTCAATTGTCGCCATTTTCTGAAACCGAAGTGCAATCGAGTCCGGGTAGGGATCTGCCTGAGATTTTGCCTCCGGATGTGATCGAGCCGGTAGTTAATCCACGCCAGACGAGCGCAGACCGTATGGCTCGTCTTTTTAATCGGAACCTCCGGGATATCGAGGAAGCTCAGAGTGGAGTGATCGAGCAGTTGGAAAACCTGCCTCGTGTCGCTCGGGAAGCTCAACGGGTTACGGCACTGGGGTATTACTCAGGAGCGCTAAAGAAGCGTCCAAAATGGGTGCAGATAGACATGGGTGAACCGGTGACACCTGATGCGATAGCTTTGTTTCCAGTGACGGCTGAAGTGAACGGGGAAATGGTGTATGGTTATGGGTTCCCCCGGAATTTTCGGATTGATATTTCGAATGACGCGGAGTTTCGAAATTATGAAACCACTGTCGAAAGTCGGTCTGAGGATCCGCGTAGCGCTCGGCGATGGCCCTTCTATCGCGAGATAGGAGGTTACTCGGGGCGATATATTCGGATATCAGCAACCGGGTTGTGGCGGTCTTCATCGACTGATCAGGAGGTTTTTGCCCTGAGCGAAGTTATGATCATGAAGGGGGGGCGAAACATTGCGGTGGGCAAGGAAGTCAAGTCCCTGGACAGCGAGGAACGACCCAATCAATGGTCACGCCGATTTATTTGTGACGGCATCACAACATTGGGGATTCCGCAGGGGATCGAAGAGAGTCCCACTCTCGGATTTAGGGCCAAATCGAAACAATCAGCGAAGATTAGCTGGGTTCAGGTCGATTTGGGAGAGGACATGAGCATCGATGAAATCCAGATTATTTTGGCCGATTCTCCGGACTCGGTTCCTGATCCGACCGTGCGATTTCCTTATCCGATGCAAATCCAGGTCTCCGACTCGCCTGACATGCGAAAAGCGGAAATCGTAGGCCGGTTTAACCCTTCGCAGATCAGTAATATTGGTGAGAACCCGCTCGTCATGACGCCCGAAGAGGCCTATGGGCGATATGTCAGGGTCTCTGTGGAAGGTTCGGGAAAAGCAGATTCTTTGCAGTTCAGTCTCGCCGAATTGATCGTCTATTCTGACACCGAGAACGTTGCATTAGGTAAGCCAGTTACAGCAATTCATCCCGAAAAAAGCAATGCATGGGCACCCGAATTTCTCGTCGACGGATTCAGTAGCCGTCGGAATATCGTCCCAGTGCAATCGTGGCTCTCTAATATGGACAAAAGAGGGCGGCTCGTTCTGCGATGGTTGGAGCAGGAAGATCAGCGCCTAGATCTGGTCGACGCTTCGGTGACGCGTGGTGTCACCTATGTGGCGAGCGGGATGGCTGGAATTATAGGGTTTGTTTTGATCGCGCTTTCACGGGGGCGTGTGAAGCGGCGGAAGGATTTGGAGGATTTACGACAACGCATTGCGAGCGACTTGCACGACGATATCGGAAGTAACCTCAGTAGTATTGCTTTGTTAGCAGAACTGGGAAAAACAGAAACTGAAGAACCGGAGCTCGTTCTCGATGAATTTACCGAAATCAAGTCCACCGCTGACAAGACGATTGAATCGATGCGCGACATCGTCTGGTTGATTCGTCCCGGGGAGGAAACGTGGCAGCAAATGTTGACCAGGTTTAGGGAGACAGCATCTAAGCTACTGAGAGCCCATGAATACGCGCTTAATGTTAATGGGGATGGCAATGACATGCGGCTTCCCCTCGAATTTAAGCGTGACGTGTTTCTGATATACAAGGAGGTGCTTAACAACATCGTGAGACACGCTCAAGCGGAGAATGTTGAAATCCTGATCGACTGTCGAAAAAGTCGTTTGGAGATGGTGATCGTGGATGATGGGATTGGATATAACAATCTGGATGAGGCTTTCAGGGAAGGGAACGGGCTGCGTAATTTGCGGATGCGAGCGCAGGCCTTGGGGGCAAATCTAAAGGTGCGCAGTGCCATAGGCGAAGGAACGCAGGTCCATTTGACGGTTCCTATGCCCTAATCAGGGCATAAAATCAGGTGCAAAACGGGCTAAGCACTCCAAGTTATTTTAATTAGAAGCGACACCATGAGTAAGGAAGCAGAAACCGAAGAGGCCCCGAAAACACCAACCAAAGTATGGGTGGTAGAAGATAACGAGACGCTTCGACGAACCGTGGCACGGGTGCTGGATCGTCAGAAGGACATGAAGTGTGTCCATCAGTTCGAGCGTTGTGAAGATGCGATTGAGGCTTTAGTGGCCGGTGAACGCCCCGATTTGATGTTGTTTGATATTGGCCTCCCTGGAATGAGTGGGATCGAAGGCATTCGACGGATCAAGACTGCCTTGCCTGAGATTGAGATTTTGGTCTTTTCTGTCTTTGACGATAACGAAAAGGTTTTTGATGCGATTTGTGCGGGTGCTTCTGGCTATTTGTTGAAAACTTCGAGCATGGGTGAGATCCCTGATGCCATTCGTGAGATCCTCGCTGGAGGAGCTCCGATCAACGCACTCATTGCGCGCCGAGTGCTGGATATGTTCAGTGATTTGGCTCCCCAGAGTCGTGATTACGGATTGACCGAGCGCGAGAAAGAAGTGCTTGAACAGATGGTCGAAGGATTAACGAAGAAGGAGATCGCTGACCAGCTTGACCTGAGTTTTCACACAGTCGATAAACACATTCGTGGAATTTATTCGAAACTCCATGTCAATACCATGACCGGTGCGGTCGCGAAGGCGCTGAAAGAAGGTTTGTTGCCCAAGGGTTGAAGGGGTGAGGTAGCGGCCACTGCGTTCAGGTGGCCTGATAGGCCTGGGGTATCCCCGAAGCCGATTGCGGCGAGATGACAAGATTCAGTCTTGATCCTAGGATGAATCACCGCTAGCGATTACCCTATGTTCTACATAGGCATCGATAGCGGGACTCAGAGCACCAAATCAGTGGTACTCGATTTTGAGACCGGAGAAATAGTGGCTCAGGCGAGTCAGGCTTATGAACTGATATCCGGGCTTCCTCCCGGTCATTTGGAGCAGCATCCTGCCGATTGGATCGCGGCGGTAAAGAACTCGATCGCCAGTTGTCTAGAGCAATTGGGTGATCGCAGATCTGAAGTCAGAGGGATAGGAGTGAGCGGTCAGCAGCACGGGCTGGTCGTTCTTGATGAGAATGATGAGGTCGTTCGCCCCGCCAAGCTCTGGTGTGATACTTCTACGGTCGACCAATGTGAGCAGTTTGCTTCTCAGTTTGGTGGCACCGAAGGATTGATTGCGAAAGCCGGCAATACGATGCTGCCGGGCTATACGATTCCCAAGTTGCTGTGGTTAAAGCAAAATGAGCCGGATCAGTTCGCCAAAGTTCGTTCTGTCCTGCTCCCGCACGACTATATTAATTTCGTGCTCACAGGAGTGAAGCGAATGGAATATGGCGATGCTTCGGGGATGGGTATTCTTAATGTTCGCACGCGTGAGTGGGATCAAGACTTGATCCAATTTGTAGACTCTCGTGTGGCTGACATGTTGCCGGAGCTTGGGTCATCCAATGAGATTCATGGGACCTTGTTGCCTGATCTCGCCTCGGATTGGGGGCTATCTGATGACCTTATTATCAGTGCTGGAGGCGGTGATAACATGATGGGTGCCATCGGGACCGGTAATATTTCGAACGGCACGATCACAGCCAGTTTCGGTACCTCCGGAACTTTGTATGGATGTGCCGAGAAACCCATTATTGACCCAAATGGCGAGATCGCTGCTTTTTGTGATAGCACTGATCATTGGCTTCCTCTGGCTTGTACGATGAATGTGACGGTGGTGACGGAGCAGGTCCGAAGCTGGTTTGGCTGGGACCATGATGAACTTGAAAAGCAGGTCGGATCGGTTCCGGTTGGTGCAGATGGAGTGAGCTTTCTTCCTTATTTAAATGGAGAGAGAACTCCAAATCTTCCCAACGGTAGCGGTGTGATTCATGGCTTGGGTGGATCAAGTGCTTCTCCAGCTCATCTTGCTCGTGCCGCGATGGAAGGGGCGACGCTAGGTCTTGCTTATGGGTTGCAACGATTCGACGCACTGGGTCTGACACCGGGCGAGATTCGCCTAACTGGAGGCGGGTCCAAGAGTCCCATTTGGCGCCAGATTTCCGCCGATGCATTTGGTGTTCCGGTGGTGGGATTGGCGACGGCAGAAGGAGCAGGCCTGGGAGGGGCAATTCAGGCCGCTCATGTCGACGGAAAAGGCAGCTACGAAGAACTTTGCGGCCGATTTGTGGCCCTCGACGATGCGACAAGATGCGAACCGGATGCGGAGGCTTCGGCTATTTATCGTGATAAGCTCGAACGTCAGACGAAGCTCACCGGAGTTCTCAAGGAAGCGGGAATGCTTTAAGAGACTGTTGAGAAACTCTGAAACGAAAAAGCTATGAAGTTTACTGCTTTAAATTTGCGGCTTCGCCGGAGCTTGAATTTGAACCGCCCCCTTGGGCTGCGGCCACTTTATTCGTGGGCTTCGTTCCGATTCGGTCAGGTAGCGAGCGACCTTTACTCATCGCGCCTCGCCTTCAATTAAGATGCCTCGCAGTTTTTCATTCCATCGTTTTTCAACAGTCTCATAATGGCGAAGCCGGCAGAAAAGAGTTTTGAAGTCAAAGATCTTTCGGCGAAGGCGCGAAGGATTGGCTGGGCGGTGACTTGTTTGATGCGGGTTTTCGGGGTGACCTTCCGATGGCGGGTTCACGATCCAGGCGGGATCATGGAAAATCTTCCTGAGCATCCGATGGTTTGGTGCGTTTGGCACAATCGGGTTTTCATGGCACCGGTGGTTTATCGCAAATTTCTCACTTCGCGACGTGGCGCGGTGATGACCAGCCCGAGCCGTGATGGTGATATCATTGCCGCGACGGTCTCTCGATTTGGATGCGCGGTAGTAAGGGGATCCTCGTCCAGGAGGGGCGGAGCCGCTCTACTCGGGCTAGTCGATTGGATCCGGGATGGTTATGATGTTCTGATCGTACCGGATGGTCCAAGGGGCCCCCGATATCGATTGGGGCCGGGGGTAGTGAAGCTGACCCAATTGACGAAGGCGAAGATCCTTCCGATTCGAATCGAGTATGGCTCGTATTGGAAATTTAAAAGCTGGGATCAATTCCGATTGCCGAAACCATTTACCACCGTAAATGTCTATTTTGAACCACTTGAATCTGCGCCGAAGGATCTCGATGACGAGGGCTTTGAGGTGGAACGGCAAAGAATCGAGCGAGTCATGAATCCTGCCCATGAAACTGATTGAAGGAAAACTAGTCGCGGAAGCTGTTTATTCGGAATGTCTTGCTTCGTTGGAGGAGCTGAAAGCTGCTGGTCACTTGCCGGGACTTGCTGTTGTTTTGGTAGGGGATGATCCCGCATCAAAAGCATATGTCGGATCGAAAGAGAGAAAGTGTCAGGAGCTTGGACTCCATTCAATAAAGATCGAAAAGTCGGCAGAGACGACTCAGGAAGAGCTGCTTGCTGTGATCGACGAACTGAATGCGGACGATGCGATACATGGAATTTTGGTTCAATTGCCATTGCCTGGGCACCTCAATGAGGACGAAGTGACTTTGCGGATCGACCCTTCGAAGGATGTTGATGGACTTCATCCGATCAACCTGGGGAAGCTTGCGATGGATGATCCGACTGGGTTTGCTCCGTGTACGCCGTCAGGATGCCAGAGGATGTTGATTGAGAGTGGGATCGAGACATCCGGGAAAAGTGTTGTTATCGTAGGGCGCAGTCTTCTCGTGGGTAAGAGTCTCGCGCTGCTGATGATGGGCAAAGGGCCAGGGGCCAATGCAACGGTGACGGTGGCTCATTCCAGAACCCGTGATCTTGAGGCGGTCACCCGCGAGGCCGATATTCTGGTCGCTGCGATCGGAATACCGCGTTTCATTGGCGCCGGCCATGTCAAAGATGGCGCCGTGGTTATTGATGTCGGTATCAACCGGATTGATGATGCTTCTGCAAAAAAGGGCACAAGACTGGTTGGGGATGTTGATTTTGATGCGGTCGCCGACAAGTGTGAATTCATCACGCCTGTACCGGGTGGAGTTGGCCGCATGACGATTGCGATGTTGATGGCGAATACGATTCGAGCGTGTCGGCTCAGAGTTGGTCTTTGATCGGGTGAATCAGAAATGAAATTTCGATTATTTTTGGGAAATTTCCCTAGCCAGTTCCAGCTATCCACGCGAGCCTGTGGCCTCCGATTCCCTGACCGATATTATTACTCATGAGCCATGCTATTTCAGCCCGTGCCAACGTCGATCTGATTGACCAGAAATACGGCGAATGGAAACAGGACCCAAGCTCTGTGGATGACAGCTGGGGGATGTTTTTTGAGGGGTTTGAGTTAGGTCTCACTCAGCCAGCGCCCATAGGGAAAACGGCCAATTCGGGTGGCTCTGAGGGTGGCGTGGAGAATTTAGACTTGGCCACGAGGGCTAGAATCGTTTCGACGGTGCATCAATATCGTTCACTTGGACATACCGCTGCCTGGCTTGACCCTCTGGAGGAGTGCGGGCCTAATCAGCCTCTGCTGAGCCTGAAAGAGTTGGGCTTTTTGCCGGAGCACCTTGACGAAGAAATTGCGACCCAATTCTATGAGGATGGGCGCAAAATGAAGCTGAGAGAGTTGATTGATCGGCTTCAGCGGACGTATTGCAGTAAGATTGGATTCGAGTACATGCACATTCAGACGCCTGATGTACGCGACTGGATTCAAGAGAGGATTGAGGCGCGGATTGAGCTGCCTGAGCCGCCAGTCGAGGCGAAGAAGGCAGCGCTGGGCTGGCTGGCGCAAGCTGAGCTTTTTGAGCGATTTTTGCACCGCAAGTACGTTGGTCAAAAGCGGTTTTCGCTTGAAGGTGGTGATGCCCTAATCGTGGCCCTGAACGGAATGGTTCAGCTCTTTTCCCAGTTTGGGATTTCGGAAATGGTGATGGGGATGGCTCACCGGGGGAGATTGAACGTTTTGGCAAACCTCCTGCAAAAGCCACTTACGGTACTTCTCTATGAATTTGCGGAGAACTATGTGCCGAATCTCGTTGCTGGAGACGGAGACGTGAAATATCACCTTGGATACGACGCGGAATACGAAGTGAACGGTGAGATGGTGAAAGTCCACCTCGGTGCAAACCCAAGTCACCTCGAAGCGGTTAATGGTGTGATCGAAGGCAAAGTAAGAGCCAAGCAGCGTGCGCACGATCCTGAACTGAGGGATTCTTTCGTGGACCGGGATACTATTTTGCCGGTGCTAATTCACGGAGACGCCGCTTTTGCAGGTCAAGGCAGTGTTGCTGAGACCCTTAATCTTTCGCAGCTTCTGGGATACCGGACCGGGGGAACTGTGCATCTTGTGGTTAATAACCAGATTGGGTTTACGACGACGCCAAAGGACGCCCGATCTTCTGCCTATTGCACTGATGTAGCGAAGATCATCGAAGCTCCGGTTTTTCACGTGAATGGAGACTCTCCGATGGATGTTCTTTACGTGACCGAACTGGCTTTGGCATTCCGCCAAACGTTCGGTCGAGATGTCGTCGTGGATATTGTTTGTTATCGTCGTCACGGTCACAACGAAGGAGATGAGCCCGCCTTCACTTTGCCAAAGACCTATCGAGATATTCGCCGCCACGATACTCCATTGGCGATCTTTCGAAGTGAGCTCGTTGAGAAGGGTGATCTAACCATCGAGCAAGCCGACGTGATTGAGAATGCCTATCAGGCTAAGCTCGATAGCGAGCATGCTGAGTTGGAAGCTGCCACGGAAAAAGGAGAGGGCCACTCCATGGCTGAGGCGAACACCGAACCGCAGCCAGATTATTCGCACGATCCAGTCGAGACTGGGATACAGCGAGAAGATGTCGAATCAATCGGCCGTAAAATTTCAGCTATCCCCAAGGGCGTTCACGTGAACGAAAAGTTGGCCAAGCGATTTCTGAGGCCCCGAAGTGAAGCGATTGAGAGCGGTTATGGGGTCAATTGGGCTTTCGGCGAGGCACTGGCCTTCGGCTCTCTCCTGAAGGATGGCATTGCCGTGAGGCTTTCGGGACAGGATTGTAGAAGGGGGACTTTCAGTCAGCGGCACGCCGTGCTTTATGATCCAGAAACTAGAGAGCGCTACACGCCGCTGAATCACCTTGAGAAGAATCAAAAACAAAAGCTTTGGGTCTACAACAGCAATCTGTCTGAGTATGCTGTGCTCGGGTTTGAGTATGGGTATTCGATAGTCGCGGCCGATACGCTGGTGCTCTGGGAGGCGCAATTTGGTGACTTCTCCAACGGGGCCCAGGTAATCATCGATCAGTTTCTCAGTTCATCTGAATCGAAATGGCAGCGGCCAAGTCATTTGGTATTGCTCTTGCCTCACGGATACGAAGGTCAGGGTCCTGAGCACAGTAGTGCCAGGCTGGAACGATTTCTTCAATTGTGTGCCGAGCAGAATATGCAGGTTTGCAATGTGACAACTCCTGCTCAGTATTTTCATCTGTTGCGGAGGCAGATGGCACGTGACTTCAGGAAGCCTCTTGTGTTGATGACACCCAAAAGCCTCCTGACGCACCCGGAGTGTGTTTCGTCAGTGGATGATTTTAGCGAGGGCACGCGTTTTCAAGAAGTGATCGATGACGCTTCTGAGCACCGTGGTAAAAGGGATCGTATCAGTCGCCTGATTTTCTGTTCTGGAAAAGTCTATTACGATCTGATCGATTACAGGCGGAAGAATGAGCTCAAAAATGCTGCGATCATTCGGATTGAGCAGATTTATCCGTTTCATAAGGAAGGAATTCAGGCAGTCGCAGATCTGTATCCTAATGCTTCAAAATGGGTTTGGTGTCAGGAAGAGCCTTTTAATATGGGTGCCTGGACTTTTGTTTCACCTCGATTGCAAAAAATGACTGACCATCGGGTGCGTTATGCCGGAAGGGATTCTGCGGCGAGCCCGTCGACCGGTTCAAAAGCAGTTCACAAAAATGAGCAAAAGCGGCTTATCGAAGAAGCCTTTCATGCCTAATTCAGATAATCACGATTTGGTGAATCGTATTTTCATACTTAAAGATTTTCTCCCATGCCCCACGAAATAAAGATTCCTTCAGTAGGCGAATCCATCGTCTCTGCTACTCTCGGCGCCTGGCACAAAGCGGATGGCGTTTTTGTCAAAGCTGGTGAGGCGATTCTGACCATCGAAACTGATAAAATATCTACCGAGCTTGAATCGGATCGTTCAGGGATATTAAAACATCAGGCGGCTGAAGGCGATGAACTCGATATCGGTGCGGTCGTCGCAAGCATCGAGGTAGGAGATGCTCCAGATGACTCGAGTGCGGGTTCGGAGGTCGCAGACCAGAGTGAAGGTGCGGCCGAATCATCGGATACGGATGATAGAGCTGATGAGTCTAACGAAGAGATCAAAGTAACTCCTGTTGCCCGGAAGATAGCAGCAGAGGAGGGGATCGATTTGGCAAGCCTGGATGGCAGTGGTGCCGGGGGTAAGATCACCAAAGCGGATGTTCTCGAAGCAAGCACGCCCATTGAACCCGCCTCGACTCCTGATGGCGCAAAAACGACGACGGAGAATAAGGGGAGCCGAACGACGCGGCGTAAGATGTCGCCATTGCGCCGGAAGATTGCCACTCATCTGGTGAATGCCCAGCAAGAGGCAGCGCTGTTGACTACTTTCAATGAAGTCGACATGACTGAAATCATGGCCCTGCGTAAGCGGGTTCAAGAGGGATTTGTGAGTAGGCACGGGGTGAAGCTGGGATTCATGTCTTTTTTCATCAAGGCGGTGGTAGATGGCTTGCAGGCGGTTCCTTCGATCAATGCTCAGATTGATGGAGATGAAATCGTTGAAAACCATTTTTATGATATTGGAGTCGCGGTTGGAACCGACAAAGGGTTGATGGTCCCAGTGGTGCGCGATTGTGAAGACAAATCTTTCGCGGAGATTGAGCAGGCGATCATCGGATATGCCACGCGCGCCAGAGAAGGGTCGATGGCATTGGCAGACCTTCAGGGAGGAGTGTTCACGATCACCAATGGTGGTATCTATGGGTCACTGCTGAGCACTCCAATTCTAAACCCGCCTCAGTCCGGTATCCTAGGAATGCACACGATTCAAGAGCGGCCGATTGCTATCAATGGTGAAGTCGTGATACGACCAATGATGAATCTCGCTTTGACCTATGACCACCGAATCGTGGATGGAAAAGAGGCGGTTACCTTTCTCGTTCGGGTTAAAGCGTGCCTCGAGCATCCTGATCGTATGCTGGTCGGTGCTTGATTTTTTATAAATATTTTGGGCTGGCAGGCCTGATTACCGAGTTTTAATATTCAAATTTGCGAAAATATTAAAATTTAAGAATTAATATTGAGAAAGTTTGAAATTTAACTTTCTTAAAGGGGATAGGAATGGTAATTGTTCCCATGATTTCCGGACGATTATCTATTGGTCTTGTTCTGGCGTGCGGTGCCGGACTTTTCTCGGTGAGTTGCCTCAGTAACAAGTCAGATAGTATGGCTGATGCGGAGCCGCCGCCGGCATCTGCTTATCCAGCAACTCCCGCTGCCTATGGTGACGCAGTTAATGGAGCCGCTGCTACTTCGGGTGCCTACCCTCCTTCAAATCCAGCCTATCAGGCTGCGGCTCCTGCAGCGCCTGAGCCGTTTCAGCTTCGCGAGGGCGAAACGTTGGTCAGTCACCTCATTGTGTCTGGTGAGTCTTTGACCAGCATTGCGGGCAAATACAAGAGTAGTATCAGCAGAATCCAGGATGCGAACAAATTGTCGGGCACAACTATCTTCGCAGGAAAGACCATTCAAGTGCCAGTAATGGGCACGCCTGCTCTCGTCATGAACGGGGCGCAAAATGGGGCTCCTGCTCCGGGTTATGCC
>CAXBMX010000041.1:0-37230 GCA_963977055.1 uncultured Verrucomicrobiales bacterium | reverse complement strand
GCCTTCTGCCTTCTGCCTTCTGCCTTCTGCCTTCTGCCTTCTGCCTTCTGCCTTCTGCCTTCCATGATACCACGCCTAACACTCACCATCCTGCTGCTCGCCGCCTCCAGCTCTCTCTATTCGGCCGAGCAAAAACCAAATATTCTCTTCATCCTGGCCGATGATCTGGGCTGGGCTGACACCACTCTCTACGGTCACACTTCGCTCTACGAAACGCCCAACCTGGAACGGCTCGCCACACGCGGTATGACCTTTAACCGGGCCTACACCGCCAGCCCGCTCTGCTCCCCTACCCGCTCCAGCATTCTCACCGGACTACATCCCGCCCGCACTGGACTGACCACTCCCAATTGCCACAAACCGGAAATCGTCCTTCAGTCAATCGCGGCCGAGAAGGCTCCGTCCGACAAAAAGCTGACTCAACTCACCAACGTCACCCGGCTCGACACCAAATACGAAACGCTCGCCGAACGCTTCAAGGCAGAAGGCTACACCACCGCTCACTTCGGCAAATGGCATCTTGGATCCGAACCCTATTCCCCGCTCGAACACGGTTTCGATACCGATTCTCCGCACCACCCCGGCCCCGGTCCTGCCGGCAGCTACGTCGCCCCATGGAAATTCAAAGACTTTGACGAAGCCTATCCCGGCGAACACATCGAGGACCGCATGGGCGATGAGATCGTGACCTTCCTCGAAGAACATCAGGACGAACCTTTCTTTCTCAACTACTGGCAGTTCTCAGTCCACGGGCCTTTTAACGCCAAACAGGAATACATCGACAGACACCGGGACCGGATTGATCCCGACGACGAGCAACGCAGCCCCACCTACGCCGCCATGATGCAGTCTCTGGATGAGAATGTGGGCAAAGTGTTAGACGCCGTTGACAGGCTCGGCCTGACCGACAACACCATCATCATTTTCTCCTCTGACAATGGAGGCAACATGTACAACGAAGTCGACGGGACGACGCCGACAGCGAACCGTCCCCTCCGCGGCGGCAAAGGCAACAACTGGGACGGCGGCACGCGCGTGCCGGGCATCGTCATCTGGCCTGGCCAAATTGAAGCCGGATCACGCAGCGACGAACTCATCACCAGCACCGATTTTTACCCGACCCTCCTCGACATGCTCGATTTATCGCCATCACCCAATCAATCCTTCGACGGCATCAGCATCACCCCGGCACTGAAAGGTGAAGCTCTCGACCGCGATGCCATCTTCACTTATTTCCCCCACTCCACCGGCGTGCCAGACACACTACCTCCCAGCGTTGCGATCTATCAGGGCGACTGGAAACTCTTTCGCTTTTTCCACGACGGCCCTGACGGCAATCACCGCCACGAACTCTACAACCTCATCGAAGACATCGGCGAATCCAATGACGTCGCAACCCAACATCCCGAGCGAGTAGCGGCCCTTTCAGCGAAACTGGATTCTTTCGAAACCACCACCGGTGCGGTGACGCCGCGATACAATCCAGCCTACCTTCCCACAAATCCGCTCCTGACCGAGCTCGGGTTCAAAGTCGGCAAGGACACACAACTCTCAATCAAAGAAGGCAAACTTATCCTCAAAGCTCTCGATCAAAACGCTCAGACCTCCCTCACCTTGAAGGATCCTGCCGAGCCGGGCGACCTCGAACTCAAGCTGACCTTTACCTCCTCGGCCAAAGGAAGAATCGACCTCCGCTGGTCTGAAAAGGGAGTCACTCCCCTCTATTTTAATACCCGGTTGATTCACTCGAAGCCCTACCCAGCCAGTACCGAAACATCAGTCTCCCTGCCTCTTTCCGCACGCGCATCCGTGATCTCATTTCGGATCGACTTCATGCAATCAGCTGGCACCGTTAGAATTGAACAAATTGAACTCCTCCGAAAGGGAAAGTCCGAACAGAACTGGAAGTTCACCGACTAGCCCCTTATTTTTCACCCCTGCCCAAAATCCATGAAACATCTGAACACACTTTTTGTGCTAGTTAGCCTTCTTTTCCTCACCCAATGCGCCGAGAATCGCCCTGAGGAATCAACCCAAGCTGAAGTTCCCTCCACCCCGCTTTTCAACGGAGAGAACCTCGACGGTTGGCACGTCAGCCCTGAAGAAGCCGCCTCCCACTGGTTCGTCGAAGGCGACACGGTGATTGGCGACAACCCGGACAAAGTAGGCTCCGTCCTATGGACTGACGCCAACCACAAAGACTTCGAACTCACCTTCGATTTTCAGACCGACTCTCCCGACTACGACTCTGGTGCCTTTGTTCGCGGCCCGAGCCATCAGGTCCAGATCGGCGTCTCTCGCTCTCTCAAAATCGACCTGACTGCTTGCCTCTACTGCCCCAAAGACCTCCAGGGCAAGTATCCCATTCAGTCTGACAAAGTCGCCACCACCCACAAATCGGGAGAATGGAATAGTCTCAAGATTCGCGTGGTCAACCACCGCATCACCACCCATCTCAACGGCGAACTCATCGTCGATTACATGACCGCAGCCATGCCCAAGGAAGGCCCCATCGGCCTGCAGGTTCACGGAGGCGTGCACCAGAAAATGGTATTCAAAAACGTTGTCATCAGACCTGCGGCCTACCAAGAACCCAAAGTCGTCGATCCTCAATACGACGGCACTCCCGTCCCGGCACCTGAGGGAGCGACTACGCTCTTCGACGGGAAAGACACCAGCCTCTGGAAAGGCACCCCCAGAAAGGGCGCTGAAAACCCGGACGGTGAATTCCGCTGGCTCGTCGAAAGCGGCCATATCCAGATTGTCCCCAAGCAGGGCGGCATCGCTCTGAAGGAGCCCCTTCTCACCAGCGGCCACCTACATTTGGAATGGGCCACCCCCGAGGAAGTCGTCGGTGACGGACAGGGCCGCGGTAACAGCGGCGTCTTCATCGGAGGTTTTCCCGAAATTCAAGTGCTCGATTCTTTTGGAAATCCCACCTACTTCGACGGTCAGGCCTCAGCGCTCTACAAGCACTCCCCTCCACTAGTCAATGCGAGTCGCGGCCCCGGACTCTGGCAAAAATACGACATCCACTTCACCCGCGCCGAACTCGACAAGGACGGCAAAGTCAAAGTGCCAGCCTACCTCACCGTCTTTCACAACGGCGTCCTCACCCAGGACAAGATCCCCTTTCACAACGCAACCCAGAATGGCACTCTCAGCTTCCAGGATCACAACAACCCCGGCCGCTTCCGTAACATCTGGTTTTTGCCGGATGAGTAGTTGGTTATTAGTTATTGGTGATTAGTTCTCTTCCTGCTTCGCAGGCGGTAGGGGCGAGCGGCTCGCCCTCTTTTTCTTTTTCTTAATCCTTTTCTTTTTCTATCGACGGCAGCCAAGAAGGCCGCCCTACATCGTCTTTTGCCCCCCCCCTCGCTGCCCAAGCACTCTTACTCTTAATCGTAATCCTACTCTTAATCCCCTGAGAGTATGATTAGGAGTAAGAGTAAGATTAAGATTAGGAACCCGTCCCTCCACTCCCATGAAACTCCTCCTCCCCCTCTTCGCCGCAGCACTCGTCTCGTTCGCCCAAGCCGCAGACCGCCCCAACGTCCTCGTCGTCATGGTCGACGATCTTGGCTACTCCGACATTGGCTGCTACGGCAGCGAAATTGACACCCCCACCCTCGACCGTCTCGCGGCCAACGGACTGCGTTTTTCCCAATTCTACAACACCGCCAAGTGTCACTCCTCACGCATCAGCCTGCTCAGCGGTATGTATCCCTACCAGGCCGGCAACCTCGACCTCACTAAATGCGTCACCTCCGCCGAAGTCATGAGTCAGGCCGGCTACTTCACCGCCATGACAGGCAAATGGCATCTCAAGAACGAGCCCACCGACTTCGGATTTGAACGCTACTGGGGTCACCTCAGCGGCGCCTGTAACTTCTACAAAGGAGACAAGACCTTCCGCCTCAACGGCGAACCCTGGACGGTGCCTGAATCAGACTTCTACACCACCGTCGCCAACGTCGACTATGCCCTGACATTCCTCGAAGAAGCCCGCCAGACTGAGAAGCCCTGGTATCTCTACGTCGCCTTCAATGCTCCCCACGCCCCGCTCCAACCGCTCGAGGAAGACTACCGCAAGTACGAAGGCCGCTACGCCGACGGATGGGACATCACCCGCGACGCCCGCATTAACAAGCAGCGGGAACTCGACATTTTTCACACCGACCTCGCTCCCTCCCCGCGCCCCGATTCCATCCCGGCCTGGGACACCATGTCCACCGAACGACAAGATTGGGAATCCAAACGCATGTCCGCCATCGCCGGCATGATCGACCGTGTCGACCAGGAACTCGGCCGACTCGTCGCCGACCTCGAAGCCTCCGGCGAACTGGACAACACCTTCATCCTTTTTGTTTCCGACAACGGTGCCTGCCCCTACGACCGCCGCGCGCCCCAGCCTGACACCAACCCCTACGATCCCGACGTCACCTGGCCCGACAGCACTGGCTGGGCCTGGGCACGCAACACCCCCTTTCGCTTCTACAAGCAGAACCAGTTCGAAGGCGGCATCTCCACCCCCGCCATCATGCACTGGCCCGCGGGCATCAAAAACCCCGGTACTATCACCCACGAGCCCGCTCACCTCATCGATGTCGTGCCCACCCTCGCCGACCTCGCTGGGACGGACATTCCGACGACCTGGCCCGGTCGCGAAGTCGTGCCTGTCAGCGGCATTTCACTGGTGCCCAGCTTGAAAGGAAAATCGATCAAAGAACGCCCCCCCATCTTCCTGCAATTCTCCTCCGACCGCGGCCTACGTGATGGCGACTGGAAACTGGTCAGCTTTCAAAGCAGCCCCTGGGAGCTCTATCACGTCACCACCGATCGCACCGAACTGAACAACCTCGCCGACCAGCAACCCGAGCGGCTCGAGTCCATGATCCAGCAATGGCACGAACTCGCCGCCGGTCAGGCTTCCCTGCCCCAGAGCAGCCAACAACCCGTGCATGAATCCACCGACCCTCACCAACACCTCGAATGGACTAACTTTGATGGCACCTTCGGCGGACCTCCCAACCTCAAGCAATCCCGCAAACCTGATAGCCTCCGCGCTCGCAAGGACACCAAGATTGAGAAGAAAGGAAAGGCTCTTATCTTTACCAGTAGCGGCGACGATTCTGGACTGGCCATCAATCAGATCAGCAATCTCACCGAGGCGGGGCCCTACCAGCTCACCTTCAAACTCACCTCAGATGTCGCCGGGGAAGGAGAGATCTATTTTACGACTGACAAGGAAACCATTCTGCCCAAAGGCGAGCACCAGACCTTCCCAGTCAAAGCCGGTGATGCCACCCAGAAATTCAAACTCACCCTGCCGACTGAAAAAACAATTTACGCGCTTCGGTTTGATCCCGGTAATCGGCCAGGCACGGCAAAACTAGAGACGCTGACGTTACGCGATCATGAGGGCAATGCGTTGAAGTCGTGGCCGTAGGCCCTAGCGACGATCACTGCGCCCCCCTTTCATTCGCGATACGGGATACTAGCCGTCCCGCCCCAAGCCCCCCTCCTCATCCCGCAAGTCGGTCACCATTTCTCCCTTGCTCACCACCGGGGCGGCTCCCTAACCTTTTTACAGACCTTCAGTGAGTCGCCCAAACCCAAAAAACTCGCCCACCTCTTTTCCCCATGAAAAACCGATCCCTCCTGTTGCTTCTCGCCCTGACCTGCCTCTTGCCACTCTCGGCGCACTCCGCCGACACCGAACCCGTGCGCATGGGGGCTGGACTGATGACCTTCGACACCGTTCCCGGTTGGGGATTGGGTGAGGATGGAAAGTCAGTTCTCGGCAGCACTCACGGCGGTGTGGTCGTCGACCAGGCGGGCAATGTCTACGTCAGTGCCAACAAGGGCGTCGTGGTCTTTTCGCCCGAGGGAAAAATACTTCGCGAGTTCGTCGGTGAGGATCATTCCGACCTACACGATATGGAAATCCGCGAGGAGGAGGGGGTCGAATACATCTACGGGGCCAGGAACAAGAATCGCGAAGGCATCAAGTTTCGCGCTGACAATGGGGAGATCGTGTTAAGACTCCCCTTCCCCAAAGCCTCCGGACTCAACCCCCTCGACAAGTTCAGTCCGACGGCCATCACCGTGGCAGCCAACGGCGACATCTATCTGTCCGATGGATACGGAAGTAATGTCATCTTTCGATTCGATAAAAACGGCAAGTACCAGAGCCACTTCGGGGAGAAAGGCAATGAACTGAAGCAGTTCAACACCGCGCACGGCATGACGCTGGACGAACGCTACGATCCCCCACGCCTCCTCATCTGCGATCGCAATCACAAGCCAAAGGGACGCCTCTTACACTACAGCCTCGAAGGAGAGTTCATTGAAGAAGTGATCACGGGTCTGGGGATGCCGACTTCCGTTGCCATCCAGGGTGACTACGTCTCCGTTCCCGATCTCCACGGTCGCGTCGTCATTCTCGACAAGACCAATACCATCATGGCCGTGCTCGGACACAATCCGAATCCCAAGGCCCGAGGCTTCGGCGTGAAGCAGGAAGACTGGATCGAAGGCGTCTTCAGCGGAACGCATGGATCTTACTGGGATAACAACGGCGACCTTTTTGTGCAGGACTGGAACGTTGATGGTCGAATCATCAAGCTGGCGAGGGTGAAATTGGGTGGGTTGTGAGCTACCCGGCCAAAGGCCGGAACTCTTGCTCTTACTCTTGCTATCCTACTCGCTAGCGCTCGCACGATCTCCAGATTTCGTTTCCCGAAATTTTCGTAGTCCCGCAGGTCGACCTGCCATGCAGCTGTTTAGCAGGTAGCCGTTTAGCTTTTTAGCCTCCCCACTACTCAACCTCCCAAAAGCTATCAACCCATCTCGAACTCCTAAGCTCTCGATCAACTAATCCCCCTGCTCGTCACGCAGCCGCTTCACCTCCCGATCGAAATCGGATTCGAAATCCAGATCCTGCCGCTGGCGAAACGCTTCGTATTCCGCCTCCGATTTCAGTTTAGCTTCGAGCGCACCGACCTTGCCTTTGTCCTCCAGGATAGGATAACTGGACAGTTCCAGAAACTGATTCAGAAAGCCGAGCCAATCCATCATCGTCATCGAGATCCGACGTTCGGCTCGATTTTCGGCGAGATCCAGATAGGCGGAGACAATGCGGTTCAACTCCTTCATGTGAGCCTCTTCCAGATAATTCTTCGCCACCGACACATCAGATTTCAGCACCTTGCCCTCAGGAGAACCTTTCCAGCTCTTCAATCACATGTGTGGCTTCGACGCATCCGCTTCCGTATAAATCGTCTCTGCCACGGTTCGTCCCGAAATGGCCCAATGCAGCTTGTTCTGCACCGTCGCGAAAAACTCCCGGGTCACCGGTGCGTTCGCATCGTAATCCGAAGAGAGCGAGTAGATATCCGTGATCTTCTGGTAGAACCGTCGCTCGCTGGCGCGAATTTCGCGGACGCGCTCCAGCAGCTCGTCGAAGTAGTCGACCCCAAAGTCCTTGCCCTGCTTGAGCCGTTCGTCATCCAGGGCAAAGCCCTTGATGACATATTCTTTCAGCGTCTGCGTTGCCCAGATCCGGAACTGAGTGGCTTCGTAGCTGTTAACGCGATAGCCAACTGCGATGATGGCGTCGAGATTGTAGAAATCGATCTCACGTCGAACCTCGCGTTCGCCCTCCTGGCGAACTGTTTCCATTTTGGAAATAGTTGCCGAATCGGACAATTCACCGGACTCATAAATGTTCTTCAATCGCAGAAACCCCCACCGAAAAAAGCTCAGCCAGTCCCCGCTGAGTCATCCAGAAATTTTCCTCTTCATACACCACCTCAATCCGCTGCTCACGGGAAGGCGTTTTGTAGAAGAGAATTTCGTTAGCCATAGATCATGTGTTCACTTAAACACTTAATTAAAGCATGTCAATCCGGCGGCGCCAGCCGCCACCTCCTAATCTTAATCCTAATCTTAATCCCCGCAGTCGACCTGAGAGACTACGAAGATTTCGGGAAACGAAATCTGGAGATCGTGCGAGCGCTAGCGAGTAGGATAATAAGATTAAGAGTAAGAAGCCTTCAAAAGAAGCCCCCCCTACTCCGCCTCAATCCGATAGAGATGATACCGCGTCCTCACAAACAGCGCATCGCCCACCACCGCGGGTGAGGCCATGAAACCGGGCCCGCGTCTTGGATCGTCGAGCGGGGCATCCGTGGCGAGACGGTTAGTCGCGAGAACTTTAAACTCGCGGCCCGGATCGATCACGGTGGTCAGTCCTTCGAGGCTGAAGAAGTAGATCTTTCCGTCGGCATAAATCGGGCAGGCGCGGTACTTGCCACCGAGTCGACCTTTCCAAACCGTCTCACCGGTCTTCGCCTCCACGCAGACCGCAAAACTGTCGTCCATCGCATAGTAGACGAGACCGTCGACGAGGACGGGCGACGAATACTTGGGGAACGAAGTGTCGAATCGCCACTCGATGTGAGTGTCGGTGATCACACCGCTGCCACCAGCCTTCACCGACATCATTTCTGCTCCTCGACTGAAACCCGTCACCAGGATGAAACGGCCATCGTGGTAGACCGGCCGGGGCGTGGCGGAATAGGCCTCGTGCTCCACCCGCCAGAGTTCTTTTCCGGTCCGGGGATCATACCCGTAGGCCGCTTTCGCTCCGGTGCTGCAGAGGATCGGTTCTCCGTCGATCTCAACAATCAGCGGCGTGCTGTGCGCTTTGCGCCAATCCCCTTCCTGGATCGGTTGCTTGTCGATGTGCTCGTCGTTCCACTCCACGGACCGGTCGGTTTTCCAAACCGTCTCCCCGGTGCGTTTGTCGAGGGCGACGAGATACTGCAGGTCAGCGCCGTCAAGAGTCAGGATCAAGAGGTCTTCAAAGAGAACCGGAGAGGAAGAGGCCCCCCGATAGTGCCAGCACTTCAAGTCGTCCCGCTTCCAGAGAACTTCCTTGGTTTCGGTGTCGAGACAGGCCGTCCCGAAATGACCGTAGTGCACATAGACGCGCCCCGGTTCGATGACCGCAGAGGGCGTCGCGTAAGTGTTGTCCTTGGCTCCGTTCCCCATCGACTGCGGGTCGTCACTGTGAAACACCTTCTTCTGGCTGGTAAGCTCCCCGGTCGTCGCATCGAAGCAGAGCACGTAAAATTCGTGCCCCTCCTCCGTCGCGGTAGTCAGCCAGACCTGGTTGTCGAGCACGATGGGAGAAGACAGCCCCAGCAAAGGGACCTCGGTCTTCCATTTCACATTTTCAGATTCGCTCCAGGTCTCCGGCAGATTGGCCGCTCCGACGTGACCATCCTGAGTCGGCCCACGAAAGTCGGGCCAGCTGTCGGCGGCGGACAACGGAGTCACAAAGGCAACACCGCAGAAGGCCAGGGCAGAGAGAAAAAGAATCACAAAGGGGGATTTCATGACGGTAGATTGCAGTCACGCTATCCGACTGTCAATACACGTGGCCTGTTCTTAAAAGCCTCTTAATCCTACTCTTAATCCTACTCCTACTCTTTTTATCCTGCTCGCTAGCGCTCGCACGATCTCCAGATTTCGTTTCCCGAAATCTTCGTCGTCCCGGCAGTCGACTGGGGAGAGTAAGAGTAAGACTCTTTCCCATCACTCACCAAACTCCCAAGTCTTCCCTTTCCCATTCGCCGCCGAAAACTCGATCTTCTGAAACTCCGTCGCCGCACTACCCGGCAGAAACATCCGGATAACTCCCGTCACACCCTTCGCCGGAATCGCGACTTCCACCGATTCCCACTCACTCCCACCGGCCACGGTGTATTCCACAACCTGCGCTTCCGGAAACACCTCCTGCTTGGCCGTCTTCCACGCGATGCGTCCGGTGCCTCCGGCTTCACTGCGCACGGTCAGGCGCAGGGTGAGCGGACCCGGAAGTTTCCTCGAGGTCATACAGTTCGACCAGATCGGGAAGCTCAGGAAGGGGTTCGAAACGCTTCACTAGTTTGAACTTGCCACTGCGCACCGACGCGCCGCCTTGGCGAAAGGGAAACCATAGCAAAATAGGGGTCAATCCAAAATAGGGGTCAATCGACAATCCAAAATAGGGGTCAATCGACATCTTTGGTCATTTATCTGAGAAACGGCAGAGGATGATGGTCCAATAACCGGGATTCGCCAACTAATCCAGATCACACCAGGAACTACAAACCGCAACTATAGAATTGAACAACAGAAGCCTCACAGATAGCATGTTTCTGTCGACCTTATGAGAGCTCTACTAGCCACTACGATTTTTATTTTGTTCCCTTTCGCTATCCAGGCGCAGAGTCCCCCGAAAATTAAAATTCAATTCGATTGCTACGAGATCCCGACGGCCACTTATGAGGCACTGGGCAAGCATCTGGATCAAGGAGGGAAGGCCGCATCCGATGCCTTTGCCAAACTCTCTCAGCTGCCGGGGGTCGAGCCTCTGGCCACCGTCGAAAATACCAGTCAATCCGGCGAAAGAAGGAAACTGGAAGACAAATCCTTTTCAGTGGAGATCGATCCATTTCTGGGAAGCGACGGATTGATTTCACTGAACTACGTTGCCACTTTGTCGCTACGCGATACCTACCAGTTCACCGGCTCAGTCAAGATACCGCTGAATGAACCCTATTTGATCAACAGTTGGGAGGACACGAACGGGGAAAACGCAATCACTGTATTCGTGACGGGAACAGTGCCAAACCAATCGCCTACAAGTGAGCACGACCTCAAACAGGCCAGATCTTCATTAAGGGTCTTGAGATTTAAGTCATCGACGGACGCAGAGTTTCCTACCACGGAAGAAGCGGAAAGGGAGGGGCGACTAGTTTATCAGCAAACGATGATTTCTCTCTCCGGCCAGCGGAACAAGGGAGAAGTCGGTGACGAGAGGGCGACGGATCATTCGATCGAGTGGGATCCAGTGATCAGCGCCGACCGGAGTCAAATGGACTTGAGCATCACCTACCGAGAAGGTGATGATGTTTTCCAAGGGAAAGAAACCGTGCCCCTCGGACAAATCGCCTACATTGCCCTGAAGCAGGACGGGAAACCAAGTCGATATGGAATACTGATCAATTCAGTCTATCAACGGCCTTAACCATTGGCGAGCCACCGGCAAAACCACCGGCAAACCAATCCCCCTTGAAGCGTCCATCCCAACGTTGAAACTGGACACAAAAAAGGGGTCGATCGACATGTTTCAAGTAAAAAAGCTCAAGTGACCATTTTTGACAAAGTCATTCTTAGCGCTCGCCTTGGTTGCTTGAGCGACTCGTCAAATTCGACCCAACACCGGCTCAATCCGAGATAGCATCCTGCCCCTCAAGCCCCACCTTATCTCACCCCTAATACCCCCGGATGCGATGAGCGAGGACATGAAATTTCTGACCCGAAAGTGGATCAAGCCAGAGGATCTCAACTCCAATGGCAGCCTCTTCGGCGGTAGTCTTCTCAAATGGATCGACGAAGAAGCTGCCATCTTCACAATCGCTCTGCTCAAGAGCCCCTACGTCGTCACCAAGGCGATGTCCGCGATCGACTTCGTCAGTTCGGCCCGCTCCGGAGATATCATCGAAATGGGCATGAAAGTCATCAAAATGGGCCGCAGCTCCGTCACGCTTCGCTGCGAAGTCCGCAACATGATGACCCATCACACCATTCTCGTCGTAGAGGAAATCACTTTCGTAAACCTTGATTCCTCCGGCCTCCCGGCTCCCCATGGCGTCACCGCCAAAGCCATTTCAGCGTAACTTTCGAACGCATCACGCAATTAAGGACGGCAGAATACTGACCCGGAGGCGATCTACAGATAGAACATCCCATATCCAACCCCATTTAATCTTTTTTTCCAACTCGCCAAAAGCTCGCACGATCTGCAAATTTCCTTCGTATTTTTCTAATCCCACAAATGCGGGATAGACGCAGTCTTTTTCTTTCCAAAACCCTCCCATGAAATCACTCCCAATCATCCTTCTCTCCCTGTGCCTGGGTCTCACCCTGAACGCCCAGGAATTTCAATCCCTCTTCAACGGCAAAGATCTCACCGGTTGGGATGGTAATCCTGAGCTCTGGACTGTCGAAGACGGTGCCATTACCGGACGCACCAAGGGCCCCGAGCATCTCAGCTACAATCAGTTCCTCATCTGGCGTGGCGGGGAGTTGAAAAACTTCGTACTGCGAGCCAAAATTCGAACCACCGGAAACAACTCCGGCATCCAGTACCGCAGTAAAGAACTCCCCGAAAACGGCAAGTGGTCCGTTGGCGGTTATCAGTGCGACGTTCATCCCAAGCCGGAGAACAACGCCATGATCTATCACGAACGCGGACGAGGCATCGTCGTCCAAAACGGCCAGAGCGTTGTCGCCGATACAGCCGGTGATCGATGGATCGTCGCCGAACGCGACCCAGTCGCTGTCGATATCGACCAGTGGCACGAATACAAGATCATCGCCAAAGGCAATCACCTCTCTCACTTCATCGACGGCCAACTCACTATCGAATTTGCCGACTACGACGAGGCAAATCGTTCACTCGCCGGCTTGCTCGCCTTCCAGGTCCACCAGGGCCCTGCCATGGAAGTTCAAATCAAGGATGTCCAACTCAAGGCACTCCCCGACGGAGGCGTGACCGATTTCGCCAACGCCGATATCCCCTCCGACGCACAGAAAATTGAGAAGCCAAAACCCAAAGCCCCAAAAGGGAAATCCAAGGGAAAGGGAAAAGGCTCCCCTGCAGCAAAAGGGAAAGCGGCACCAAAAGCAAAAGGGAAGGCTTCCCCAAAGGCAAAGCCCGCACCCAAGAAGAAGCAGACCGAAGTCGGACCCGCCATCGGTGAAAACAAAGCCACCCCGGTTGATCGCATCAAGGTTCCCGAAGGCTTCGCGGTCGAACTACTCTATTCAGTGCCCGGCGGCGAACAGGGCTCCTGGGTTGCCCTCTGCCCCGATGACAAAGGTCGCATCTACGCGAGCGATCAATATGGCTCCCTTTACCGATTCGAGGCCCCTGCCCCCGGCAAAACGCTCGATCCTGCTTCCGTCACCAAAGTCCCCGTCGAGATCCGGGCAATCAACGGGATGGTCTTCGTCGACGGCGCGCTCTATGCAGGAGTCAATGACTACGAAACCAAATTTCAAAGCGGTGTCTATCGTATCACTGACACCAATGACGACGATCAACTCGACACGGTCGAACAGCTAAAATCGTTCGAGTCAAAAAGCGATCACGGAGTGCACGCGATCGTTCCGAATCCCGACGGGAAATCTTTCTTCCTCATCACCGGAAACAACGCAATCATTGAAGGCGGTTACGTCGAAGGTACCTCCGATTCTTCCCCTGTCGCTAAGATCTGGGGTGACGACCATCTGCTTCCCCGCATGCTGGACGGGCGCGGCCACAACAGACACGTCATGGCCCCAGGCGGCATCGTCTATCGATTCACTCCTGACGAAGACAAGTGGGAAATCTACGCCTCTGGCTTTCGCAATATCTACGGTGGATCACTGAACAAAGACGGCGAACTCTTCACCTACGACGCAGACATGGAGTATGACTTCAACACTCCGTGGTATCGTCCCACCCGCGTCAATCACGTCGTCAGCGGCGGCGAATACGGTTGGCGCAACGGAGCCGGAAAATATCCTGAGTTCTACTCGGACAACTTGCCCGCCGCAGTCAACATCGGTCCTGGCTCTCCTACCGGAACCCGATTTGGCTACGGGGCCAAGTTCCCCGCCAAATTCCAAAACGCTCTCTACATTCTCGACTGGAGTTGGGGTAAAGTCTACGCTGTCCACCTCACTGAAGATGGATCTTCATACAGTGGAGCCAAAGAAGATTTCATCACCGGTGCACCGCTTCCGGTCACCGATATCATCGTTCACCCCAAAGACGGAGCCATGTATTTTGCCATCGGTGGGCGTCGTGTTCAATCAGGCCTCTACCGTGTCACCTACACCGGAAAAGAAGACACTGGCGCAGTCGATCTAACCCTCAAAGTTAGCGATGCTCGTCAACTGAGACACTCACTCGAAGCCTTTCATGGTTCTGCCAATCCCAAGGCAATCGAAACAGCCTGGCCTCATCTCAATCACGAAGACCGTTTCATCGCCTGGGCTGCCCGCGTTACCCTGGAACATCAGCCCACCGCTGAATGGGCCGACAAAGCCCTCGCCGAAAAAGAACCAGGACGCCGCATCCCGGCGCTGCTGGCTCTCGCCCGCGTTTCAGGTGTTTGTCCCACCCATCGTCCCGAAGAGGGCTTCACTCCGGACCCCAAACTTCGCGACCAAATTCTGACATCTTTGCTCGAGATCGATTTGGCCTCGCTCAGCGATTCAGACCAACTTGCCTACGCTCGCCTAACCCAGGTGACCCTGCACCGTTTTGGAAATCCGGACTCGAATCTTACCGATCAGCTGATCGCCACGCTCGATCCCACATTTCCTGCTAGCAGCTTCGAACTGAACTGGTTGCTTTGCGAAACACTGGCCTACCTTCAAGCCCCTAACACAGCATCTAAAGGAATGGCCCTGATCGCCTCCGCTGAGAGTCAGGAACCTCAAATGGAATATGCCCGTAGCCTCAGGCAGCTTCAAACCGGCTGGACACCTGAACTGCGCGAACAGCAACTCAACTGGTTCATCAAAGCAGCCAACTACCGCGGTGGCGCCAGCTTCAGTAAATTTATTGAATTCATCAAAACGGACAGCCTTGCCACTTTCACCGATGCAGAAAATGCAACGCACGCCGAGCTCATTGCGAAGAAACCCGAGGTCAAGTCTGCCATTGAAAACTTAGGCGCTATGTTCGTCGGTCGCACCCCCACCATGTGGACCCTGGACGAACTCAGTGCTTCCGCTCAAGATGGCATGACCAACCGTAACTTTGCCAACGGCCGCAATATGTTCTCCGCTACTGCTTGTTACGCCTGCCACCGCTTCGGCAATGCCGGCGGCATGACTGGTCCGGATCTTACCGGAGCCGGTGGCCGCTACAGTCCCCACGACTTGCTCGACCAAATCATCAACCCCAGCAAGGAAATCAACGAACAGTTTGCTCCTATTGTAGTCACCAAAAATGACGGCAGCGTCATCAGCGGTGTCGTGGTCAATCTCAGTGGTGACAACGTCACCCTCAATACTGACCTCTCCGATCCAAACCAACGAATCAACGTTGATCGCAAGGAAGTCGAAAGCATCGAAGTCTCCAAAGTCTCCCCCATGCCTCCCATGCTGCTCGCCATGCTGACGAAGGAAGAGGTCCTCGACCTGCTCGCCTACGTCCTCAGCGGCGGCGACAAGGAGAACGACATGTTCAAAAAGTAATCACAGAAACATCCAAGATCAGGGGCCCCCATCTTGCTCCTGATCTTAATCTTGTTCTTGCTCTTGCTCTTGCTCTAAAAATGCATCCGCTACATCGCGGCGCGCAGGGCGTCCCGTTCGGCAACTGCTCCACGTTTCCCAATCTTACTCTTACTCATAATCTTCTTCTTACTCTCGACCGAATCCAGAGCCCCCAATGAAACCCCTGCTCCTCCTTCTCACCCTCGGGTTCCTCTCATTCGTCCACGCCGCGGAAAAGCCAAACGTCATCCTGATCTACACCGATGATCATGGCTGGCCCGACATTGGCGTTGCTGGGATCTACCACGATCTAAAAACTCCCCATATTGATGCGCTCGCCACATCCGGGGTCTATGCCACCAATGGCTATTCAACGGCCCCGCAATGTGTCCCCTCTCGTGCAGGAGTTTTGTCAGGACGATCTCAGAATCGTTTTGGCGTCGACGGCAATGGAGATGATCTAAGTGGCTTTAACGTCCAGAGCACTATCGCAGAGCGCCTCAAAGGAGCCGGATACGCCACTGGTCAAATCGGCAAATGGCATCTCGGCCCCTCCAACGAAATTCCGACTCACGGGTTCGACGATGTCTACGCCAAAAACGCCAATCGCGAATGCGCAGCCAACTTTTCGCTGGAGGGAAAAACCATTCCCATGCAAATGGTGAATGATAATTTGTATCACCTCGACGCTTGCAGTAAGGCCGCCCTGACATTCATCGACCGCCATGCCGACGAATCGTTCTTTCTCTACCTCGCCTATCGGGCTCCCCACGTTCCTCTTGATGCTCCCGAAAAGTATCTCTCGCGGTTTCCCGACGAAATGCCCGAACGCCGACGCCAGGCGCTAGCCATGATCTCAGCGATGGACGACGGAATCGGCCAGATTACCGCAGACCTCAAGGAACGTGGCATCGATGAAAACACCCTCATCTTTTTCATCGGTGACAACGGAGCCCCCCTCAAGATTCACCAACTCGACGCCCCAGGCGGCGGTCCAGGATGGGACGGCTCGCTCAATAAGCCAATGAACGGCGAAAAAGGCATGCTCTCCGAAGGAGGGATGCGCGTGCCCTTCATTGTCAGTTATCCCGGCACCATTCCCGGCGGACAAATTTACGAGCATCCAATCTGGTCACTCGACGTCGCGGCAACGGCAGTCGCTCTTGCCGGGCTGCCCGACGATCCATCTCTCGATGGAGTCAACATCGTCCCCCACCTCAGCGGAAAACTAACCAACCCACCTCACAAAACACTCATCTGGCGCTGGATTGCCCAGGCAGCGATCCGCGAAGGAAATTGGAAACTACTGGTCGGTGGCGACCGTGAATACCTCTACGACCTCGAATCGGACCGTGGCGAAACGAGTAATTTGATCTCGAGTCATCCGGAAATCGCCGAGCGTCTTCGTTCACAACTCAACGACTGGGCCGACGAAATGCAGCCTCCGGGACTCAACTCAGCTGAGATGTCTCCCACTTGGGAAAACTACTACGACTTCTATCTCGACGGAAAACCAGCGGCTCCTTTGCATGCCAAACTTGTTCCCGACGACGGAGCCAGCACACCAAATTCAGACACTTTCAAAGGTTGGACGATCAGAAACGGTACGCTCAATCCCGCTCCAGACGGACTCGTCGTTACCCCAACGGCCAAGTCGAAGGCAGTTTTTCTCGTTCTCTCCGCCGCCAATTTCAGTGGCCCCGTCACAGCCAACCTGGAACTCAATAATAGTTCAACAGGGCGAGTTGTGCTCTCATGGAGAGAGGATGGCCAAAAAGATTTCCCCAAAGAGCAGACCGCTTCAACCGAACTAGCCACGACCGGAGAAACTCAGCAGATTGAGATCACGGCCCCAGTTCAAGGAAAGGCCATTCATTTCCGGCTGCACCTACCTCTGGGAAGAACAACCGTGAGCAAGATCACCTTTTCCACGAAAGATCAGGAGAAATACTGGGACCTGAAAAAGTCGACCCCTTGACCCCTTTGTGAGTGCTAAATTCCATTTGATCACGACAGCACTCTTTCTGTTCGCTACGTATTCAGAGGCTATTGCTGATCCAATTCCCCTGACCCTTGGCCCAAGGTCCGGACTTGAGATTGCTCACAAGAAAGGAATTTGGACCCTGGATACCACTGGGAAAAACCCTCACGTCTGGACCTCCAAGATTCCGGCTTCAGCATCGCTTGGGTCACATCCCATCCTCAGCTTCGACTACTTTTCAGTTGAACCGATTCCAAATCTCAGAATTCGAGTTCCCGGAGCAGAAAAGCCTGCCCAACTCAGTGCCGGAACAATTCCGTTCTCAGAAACATGGAAGACTCACGGCATTGATCTGAGGCTGTGCAATCGCCGCTACATCTCCGGAGAGCATTTCGCGCTCCTCTTGGGAACTCGCCCCGGTCACACATTTCAGGTTCGGAATATCCGCCTGAGAAAGCCTAATACGGAGGAACAACGATCCGCCGCCGAAAGGGATCGCGTCTTAAAAATCCGAGAGGCGGATGGAGATCGCTACCTCACCTATTTAGACAATAACGAAAAACTCCCTCCATTGGCCATTACGGTGGGACAACGCGATCTGACTTTCACCGGCCGGATTGAAGCTGAGGCCCTTCAACTCACCCTCGCCGAAGTTCCCATTCACATCCCCAGTCATCATGCGATGAAGCACGCCATTCATCCTCGACCGGTCAAAACCAAAGAGGACGGCAGCTTTGAGGCCTCCTTCCCCAGATTTGAAGGCCCGCGAGATCGATCGCTATCACGATGGATCCTTCTTTCCTCTGAAGGAGAGGCTCTCTCGGCGGCAACGTATCCCACCGCCTATGCCTCTGAGGTAGCACGCAAAATTCCAAAATTGATTCCTGAAGGGTTCAAAGGGCTTGGCGGCATTCCTGCTCTGACTTCCCCTGATCACGAAATTTTTGATCTCAACATTCACAATGCGACCGTGAACATCGTGGTCAGTTCAATTCTCTCTCCGGAAAAAGGGCCCGGCCGAGAAACTTGGAACTTCGAAGGCACCACCTATTTCCTAAATCGCAACTATCTCAATCGAATTGATAACAATGTGAGGATACTCACAGAACGAGAAACTGTCGTAAGTGCCATTCTCCTGGTCGGAAACGGGCGCGACAAAGACGGAAACCCGAATAGCCCGATGGTCCATCCCGAGGGACTCATCGCTGGGCGATTTGCGATGCCAGACCTCAAAACGGAAGAAGGCAGTCGCCTCTACCGGGCTGTCATCCACCTCCTGACTGAAAGATACACCCGCGAAAATAGTGAACACGGCCGAATCACGAACTGGATCATGCACAACGAAATTGACCAGTCGGGCACTTGGACCACGATGGGAGAGCAACCTCTCTCACGCTATCTCGAAACCTTCATCAGATCAGCTCGGCTCGTTCATCACAGCGCTCGGCGATTCGACCCTCATGCCCGCATATTTGTTTCCCTCACTCACCATTGGATGAAACAAAGCGGCGGCCCCCAAACGTTTATCGTTCGAGACATTATTGATCTATTTGCGAGAGCCTCTCGAATCGAGGGTGACTACGATTGGGGCATCGCCTACCACCCTTACCCTGAATCTCTCTTCGAACCCAGGACCTGGGAAGACGATGTCACCTACGACTTCGACACCGAATACATCACCCCAAAGAACATCGAAGTCCTCCCCGCCTACCTCGACAGGGAGCCCTTCCGCTTTCAGGGCAAAAACCGAGGCATCCTGCTATCGGAACAAGGCATCAATGCCCCCTCACTTTCTGATGAAGATCAAAAGCTTCAAGCTGCCGGAATCGCCTACACGATCTACCGCGTCCGCCAAATTCCCCAAATTGAAGCCTTCCACTATCATGCCTATCGGGACGCCCCGGAAGCGGAAGGCGGCCTCCTCCTGGGACTCACCAATCCCAACTACGGCCACAAATTTTCCTGGGATATCTACGCCGCCATTGGCACAGATCAGGAAGAAGAAGTCACTCAGTTTGCCTGGCCAATCATCGGTGTAGAATCACCCGATGCCTTCAAGTTAAGGGACGTAAGTCACTGATTCTATTACCATTGTAAGTTATACCGTGATTTCGATTCTACCTCGAGGAATCTAAATGATTTGCCATCGATCACGGAATTTGCCAGTGTCCTTCGCTATGAAAGGTTTGATCCTCTGTTTTGGCGTCATCGCAATCGCCGCGGGAACTCTTCACGCTGTTGAAAGCGAAATCGCACCTCCTGAAGACACTTGGTACCGAGCTTTTCTGGAAGTGAAGGAATCGCAGGAATTCGAAGCACGAGGAGAAATTCTTGCTGCGTTAAATGCTACCGACTCAGCATTTGAGATGTTCAAGGCACTTACCTTGGACAGCCCGGATTTTCACCCGGACTTGGTAAAGGCACGCTTGCAATTGATCGCAGACAAACGATTTCAATTACAATCTCAATTAAAAGCATCAGCTCCGCCTACCCAAGAGAGAAGTGAAATCGAACAGCTGAAGGACGAACTGAAACGTATAAAAATAAGGCGCGATGAACTACTGAAGAAGCTGGATCAAATCAGGGAATCAATTAATCGCGAGAGCAGCCAACCCGTCGCTTGGACTCCTCGAGAAGATAATCTTTTGTCTAACATTCCTACAGAATCTCTCGCCCTCGACCCTATTCCGAAGAACTGGATACCTCGCGATTTCGAAGGACAAATGACCTATTTGATCCCCTTGATCGAAACCGTGGAAACGAAAGCGTTTTCAAAAATCCCAACGGTTCCTGCTGTATTGAGGACAGGCCGATAGCAGGAGGTTCGACTTCAGTTTTTTTCAGCGTATCCCGCTAACTACATCAACTTCTCGTAGACTTTTACTGCCGTCATACAGGCCAGGACGCAGGATACAAAAAATCCGATCGTGGCAACGATCAAAATCGCAGCTGGCACTTTTCTTTCTCCGACTAGCTCTTTCCGAGTGCCTAAGTATATCAACGCCGCCGCGAGGGCTGGGATCCCCAGCACCGTCAGCGCTTGAGCAAGCGTAATCAGAAGCACCGTGCTGCCCTCGCGAGCCAGTGACATCATCGCGACCGCCATGCCGATGAGCAAACACACCGCCGTGAGATGAACCGGCCAACGGTCACTCAGCTTCGATCCTTTCCCTATCGCATCGGACATCACCGTCCCGCCAATCATTGAATTAACGAGAAAAGAACTCAACGCCCCGGCCAAAATTCCAGCAGAAAACACCACCCTCGCCTGGGAACCAAACAAGGGCTCCAACTGCAGCGCCACATCACCAACCGATCCCAATTCGATCGGATCAGGCCGACCGTAGAAAACACGGAAGGCAGTTAACAGCAAAGCGACAGTCATCAAGCCGAGAACCGAAATGCTGACGACGGAATCAATCACTCCCTTTCGGACGTCGCCAATCCCCCATCCCTTTTCCTTCACCAGATAAGCCTGATAAAAAGCACCAGCGACCGAGAACGTCGTACCCACCATCGCAAGTAACGGCAACAAATCAGGAGCCTGCACTGGCGGCGTCGATGAATATCCACGCGGAGTCGAAAACGCGACAGTCAGATTGACCAAAAAAGCGACGCTCATCAGCCCGATCAGCAACTTCATGAGCCCTTCCACCGATCGATAGAGATTTCTCAGTAAGTAGAGGCAAGCAATGATGCATCCGTTAAACGCTAGAAGAACGAGAAATCGGACAGCCCCAGAAAGCTCCCCCTTCCCCGCCATTGCCTCAATCCCACCGATCAAGGCAACATTGTTAGAAGATTGGAACAGAGCAATGAGAATGAACAAAATTCCTCCAATTCCGACAGCAACGGGTCTCCCCAAACGACTCGCTAGCTCATCGCAGATGCTATTTTCGTATACCACGCCCAATCGTGCTGACAACGCCACCATTGCGATCATGAGAATAGCGGCACCAACCACCACAGGAATCCCCATCAGGCCAAACGTCGCCCCGACCTTTGAACTAGTAAGAATGGACCCCGGCCCTAACACAACTGCCGCAACGATAATCGCCGGGCCAATCGATCGAATAATACCTTTCATGATTGTGGAAACATTGTCTTTCTCAAATTCGCACTCACCAGCCACCCGAAATTAAAATTCTCATCGCGGCATTCGCTTCAAAATAGCGCACCTTCAACTTGCTGTTTTCTCAACCAGTTGCTCCAAACGCTCTGCGTATTCCACCCAAACCTGCCGAGCTCTCCCAGAGTCATCAATGTCCTGCCCTGCATGAATCGCAGCAGCAAGGTGCGGCTCGATCGATAACCAGCCTTCGTAATTATTTGCCTGAAGGTCAGTCAGAATTCGCGCCTGAATCGGATCTTCGTCCACGAAGCAGGTTTCATAGTCACCACCTTCTGCCGGTATCGCAGCCTTGATGTGCACATGCACGATTTCACTACGGCAGGCATCGTAATATTCCCAAGTCGCCTCGCCGCTCTTTTCGTGCAGCGTGTTGTTGCCCGTATCAAAGATTAACTTAAAGGCAGGGTGATCGACTTCTTCGACCAATTCGAGAAACCCTTCCTTGGTGCCACCGTATCCGCTGCAGTTTTCGTGCCCTAAAATAACTCCTTCTCCCTCTGCAATTTCCGCCAACTCACGTATTCGCCGAACCGTTTCATGCCGCCAATCAGCCGCATCAAGTGGCGCCACTTCCGAGTTCGGATACGACATGACCCTCAAGAACTTGCAACCGGACTCACGCATCCGGGGGGCTACCCGAACAAGTTCGTCCTCATCAATCTGAAAATCTGAATCAACCGAACGTGCCCAGTTCCCAATTTGGCCACCAAATCCAACCACTGAGATCTTTTCCTGCTGGAGAAGCTCCCAGGTCTCTCGCCACTGAGCATCACTCTGATCACAAACGTTTTTCCCATCGATCAGCCTCAACTCAATCGCGGACCATCCCACTTCCTTCAGGACAGCTATTTGATCAGCGAGAGACTTCTCTGCTTCGTCGGCAAAACCCGTGTATTGAATCGGCATGGAACTGAGATAGCCAATTTTTCAATCTCCAGCAATATCATTTCCATCGCATACAAGGGATACAACCTGGAGCCCACTACGATCATACAGCTATATCACTCTTCCACCGGAAGCGCTTGAATCGTAATATTCCCCGATTCCGCCGGTGTTATTTCGGTCGGCTTCAATTTTCCAACCAAAAATGCCATTACCGGCGAAGGATTATTTTTTACATAGTCCCCATCCTCGGGACGCTCTTTCGGGATAAGCGCTGTCATCTCCACATTCACTTCCGCGCATCGAGCCTGAACCAATTCGACATGAAGAGGATGGTGGCTGAACCCCACCAGAGAAAGTGGCTTCCTTGCCGACATGAAAGAAACCATCATCAGAGGAGGATCATCCGGGCTGAGGTGACTGATCATGTCAGCTTCCGCTCGCCCTCTGACGCCCTCAGGCCCACGATACTGCTCAGAAGTGAGCCCAAAAAATGCCGCGTGATCGACGGAATCAAACATTTTGATTCCTCCCCCGAATCGGCGGCTGAATTCAGGTATCCATTTTGACAAATCATAAGTGAACTGGCAGTGGGTTAACCCCGCAGCCAGAATTCGCGTCGATTCGCGCTCCACTGGATCAGAGCTCGATGGATCAGCCAAATCATCATGGGCTGCAATCCAGAGACTTGTTCCAGCCCCGGCAGATTCTCCGAAACAGGCAACTCGGGTCTTATCGATACCGAACGATTCTGAGTGATGCCGCAAGAACTGGACTGCCCGGGCCGAACTGCGAAGCACATCCTGCACTCCCGCTCGCTCAGGATCGCCGAGCCCGTCTCGATGCACAAATTGATACTGAACCGAAGCAATTGCGATGCCATTTGCAAGCGCATCCTTAACATCAGCTGGCATTATCATCTGCTTCCCGCCCTGCTTGAATCCCCCTCCATGAAAGAAAATCAGCAATGGGACTGGTTCAGCCGATTCAGGAATCCACAAATCGAGCACATTCCGCTTGTCGGGCCCGTATCTCACATTGGAGTGTGATGGCTGGGGCTTTACCAAGCCTCCCTTTACTGAACTCAGGGTCAACTGCCCTCCGAGAATCAGCATCAAACACGCGAATCCAACCAGGTGAATCCTGATCATTCTAAACGAAATATGTCTGCTTTCTTTCAATGATTATGAAGGATCTCTGCTCGTGATTTTACCTGCCGCCCCTGGAAAGAGCGGAGCTATACACTCTATGAGAACGCATCACCACCAACAACCTTAACAAGAGAATGCCACAATGATGCCAATCCGCGAATTTGCCTTCAAAAGATGACCGCAATATGACAATATCGAATTCCTTATTATCCCAGATGACCCCTCTCCGCTTTCTATCCGCCGCCTCTATTTTCTTCACTTCATTCTCAGCCTCAGGCGACGACGAACTCAATATCGCCAACCCTGAGTCCCACCCCTACGTCAGTCCCGAAGGGAATCGCGAGGAGCACGTCCATTCAGACGCCGTCGTCAACGAAGCTCGAGTCTACGATTTCTATCAGCGCCAGGCCGACCACTACATGGCTGGCGAGGCCCGTCCGAAAATCGTCCCGGCATTTCCCGGTCTGGACGCCGGCGTCCATGGACATTGGGGAAAACACAATCAGAATCAGCACAATGACGGCCGGTGGAATGAAATTGATATGGGTCCCATTCTCGGGCACACCATTCGCCACGAAAAATTTGCGCTAAGCAAAGGAATTGCCCTGAAACTAGCCGCCGGCAAACTATCAGCGTGCTTCGATCCAAAATCACTTAGCTACCCTCTGGTTTGGGAAGGCGGCTTCACCAAATTCGACCCCTTTCGCTGGGGCAGTTCGCGCAACGCCAATGTTGACGGGAAAGTCTGGTTCACAAATGACAGCAAAGAATCCGCCTGGCAAAAAGATGGCCAAACGGTCCCGACGCAGTACAGCGGATACTACCGCCACAATGGTCGGGCCATTTTCTCATTCGATGTCGACGAGAATCCTGTCCTCAGCAGCCCGATCGCCAAGGGAAAACAGAAGGAGAAAGCTTTCGGACTCACTCTCACTTTCCCCAAAGGGTTCACTGGCGGCGAACTCTCACTGGGGGAACTGCCCGACGATCTCCATGTGGCAGCATTCCTACCTGCCCGGGAAGCCAATGCCACCATCAAGCGATCGGGCAAATTCACTGCCATTGTCATCCCTC
This sequence comes from uncultured Verrucomicrobiales bacterium, assembly GCA_963977055.1. Taxonomy (GTDB): domain Bacteria; phylum Verrucomicrobiota; class Verrucomicrobiia; order Verrucomicrobiales; family DEV007; genus Arctic95D-9. Next base: position 12,680 of record CAXBMX010000041.1, on the reverse strand, counting down.
CATTTGAAAATTCAGGTTCGCTCGGCATCGCTATCGGACAAGTTTCAGTCGCTACTGTCGCTGCCGCTACAGAGGCCTCAGAGACCGATCTCTCCAGCCTCACGACGGGAGGATCCATTCAATGGCCCCAGACTATCACAACCCGGGGAACGATTGCCACCGATGACGGACTCCCCTACGTCATCGATACTGTCACGATTCCGAAAGACACCGGATTCAACAGCGTCATGCAGATCACCAGTGTCGGGTTTCTCCCCAACGGCACGGCTCTCGTTGCCACACTCGCAGGCGAGATGTGGTCGGTCTCCGGGCTAAACGACGATCTCAGCAAGATCATTTGGAAACGCTTTGCAGCCGGCCTTCACCAACCGATCGGAATTCACATCGACGACGAGGGCATTTTTGTCCTCGAACGAGGACAGATCACCCGACTCGTCGATCTCAACCACGATGGCGAGGCCGACTTCTACGAAACCTATGCCAATGATTTCGATGGTCACAGCAACAGTCACACCCACAGCTTCGGTCTTACCAGGGACGAGGAAGGAGCCTTCTATTTCGTTAATTGGAAAGACATTCTCCGCACTGCCCCTGATCGCTCTACTCAATATTACGCGTTCGGCGTCCGCAACTGCATGGGACTTGGTAGTGGTTCAGGTGGAGCCATCCTCGCCGGCCCGCAAGAAGGCACCTACACGCCCACTTCCATGGTCATTGATATCCACGAAGGAGAATACTACGGGCACCCCGGCGACAACCCCGGCAATAAAATATCTCCACCTCTCTGCTTTATTCCACGAGGAATCGACAACTCTACCGGAGGGTTTCTCGCAACGACCAGTGATCGATGGGGACCTCTTGGAAAGGGCCATACTCTTGGGTTCTCCTACGGCTACTCAACCCACTACCTGATTCTTCGCGACAGCTCAACCAGCCGACACCAAGGCGCTACAGTGCCCCTCGAAGGCGACTTTCTGAGTGGTATCATGCGAGGAGCCTTTTCGCCATCGGACGGTCAGCTTTACGTCACCGGAATCGATGGGTGGGGAGATTATTCCGTCAGCGACGGCTGCTTTCAACGAGTCCGATATACCGGTGAGAAACTGCGGAAGCCCATCGGATTCCAAGTTCACTCCAATGGCATCAGAGTCGACTTTTCTACCAAGCTGGACAAAAAGTCTGCCACGAGTTTCAGAAACTATTTTGTCCAACAGTGGAACTACGAGTATTCCCCTCAATACGGTTCACCCGAATATTCCATCAGTGATCCAGAGTCTCTCGGACACGATGTGGTCAGCGTCTGCTCGGTTCAATTACTCGAATCCGGATCTTCGATTTTTGTCGAAATCCCGCAAATCGAACCTGTCATGCAAATGCATCTTCGGATGCACCTGAAAGATGAGGACGGCATCGCTTTTGAAGCAGATCTGTTTCCCAGTATTTTGGAACTCGGCGAAGCCTTCACTAACAGCCCCGACCTCGCCAATCCCATCACAGGAAAGCCGACCAGCATCACCCTTCGTATCAATATCCCAGAGGACGCTGGCGAACTCGTTAGCGAATCTGGAAATCTAATTGAAGGAGAGCGCACCATTTCGCTCAAATGCAGCGGTGCCCTTCAGTTCGAAACAAAACTGATCGAAGCCAAAGCTGGCGAGCCGCTGAAACTGATCTTCGAGAACCCAGATATCATGCCTCACAACGTCGTCTTCGTGACCAAGGGAAACCTCAAAAAAGTTGGCGATCTCTCGTTCTCAATGCTGAACGATCCGAAGGCATCGGAAAAACACTACACTCCCGAAGTGACTGAAGTCATTGCAGGCACTCATCTCGTCCAACCGGGAGGCATCCACACACTCCATTTTACGGCTCCGAAAGAGCCCGGTGAGCACCACTTTGTCTGCACCTTTCCAGGTCACTGGATGACCATGAACGGTGTGTTTCGGGTAAGCGCTGAGTAGCAGTTGCTATGGCAACTTCAATCCCATCACCCAACTGGGCCCCGATCCCCCTTCGATACGATTGAGTTGCTTCAGTAAGCCTGTCACCACATCACGGGAATAGACAGTCAGGGTCCCATCACCCTGCCCAGCAGCGACGAGAAATTTATCCCCACCCGTAATCAAATTAAATAATCGAAGTGCCTTGCCGGTGGACGATTGACCAAGGGCAACAAGTTCACCCGAGTTGCCGTCAATCTCAAACACAGAGCACCCGGTGAACCATCAAAAGTCACTTCGCTCGTTCTCGTCAGGGCACCACTTTCTTCGCTGAGCGAATACACCGCGATCTTTTTGTCACCACGTTCGGAAACGAAAACCACGGCTTCCGCAAAAACGATGCCTGAGCAAAAAGCGGATAATAGGATTAGAAGGATTCTCATAATGGAATGCGTAGCCTTATATCAACCATCAGGGCCACTCGCTATGGCTTTTTTCCGTCACTGGCCTGTTCAGCCGCAGTTGACCAATCGCTGAAGCTTCATCATGACTGGCGACTCGGATCAAAATTAACGGCCCAATCCCATGAAGAAAATAGAAACAGGTCAGATATACTGACCCATTTTCAATTTTTCCGTCACAAACTACGCTCTTCGTGTGCATTACCTCTGAGGAGAGTCGATTCGCAGAATCGAATCCAAAATCCCCCCCCCAATCGAAAACTTCATGAGTAGCGTTGAAGAGCTTTTACGCAAAGGACTGGAAGAATCCCCTTCGAACTGGGACCTCCGCCTCGAATTAGCCCGGAAACTTGTCGATAAAGGCCAGTTTGAAGAGGCCACGGAACTCGTCTCTGCCGGAGAAGGCACTCCATCCGATGAAGACCAACTCCATCAGGCTCTGGAGCTTTGCTCTGGTCATACCAATTCCGGCAATTGGGACACAGTTCTGAAAGAGTTTTCGACCGAGAATCCTACCAGCGGATACGCCCACCGGGTCCTTTCCTCTCATCTGCTAGCTCTGGATGCCCCCACCAAGGCAAGAAAGCACTATGACGCGGCTATTGCTCTCGATGCGGGTTATGTCGATCCCGAATTCGATACACTGCTCACCTCTCACGAAACAACATTTGAGGGGGAAGAGACCGGACCGGTCACGGTTGCAGAGGAGGGGCAGCTCGCCGAAGCCATGACCTCCATTCCGATTGAAACAGGTGTTGTCACCGTTTCTGCAGTGAAAGAGGACACCGTCGAAGAGCCTGAAGAAGCAGCTGATGAAAAACTGGAAGCGCCCCCCGCCACTCCCAACGCGCTGAAGCCGCCGGGAGAAGAGGGCGCTCAATCCGGTGAACCAGCGCCATCCGTTCCTGAAATTCACGAAGTACACCCGGAGGAGGTTCCGCACGAATTCGAAATTGACGAAACAGAGGGCCACGACCGCTTCCTCGTCACTCAGGAGGGAGAAGCGATTCACGCCGCTAATTCGGAATCCACTCGCGCCAGCAAGATGACCGCCGCCGTTGTTGCAATGGTGGTTCATGCGCTGCTCATCGCGCTGCTCATTTTAGTACAAGTCGCTCAACCACGGAATGCCCCTCCCCAGGTCATTGGCACCTACATGCCTTCGGACAACAAGGAAGAGATGGACAGCGTTAGAATGGAAAAGCAGGAGGTCCAGCCCACTGCTCAGAGCGCATCCAATCAGATGGAAATCGCCACCGTACTCGCTGCATCCTCGTTCGCGGTTCCAGACTTTGATTCCACCAACATGACTTTCGATCCGCTCGGTATGGGCGATTCATTCGGCCCCTCGATGAGCTTCGCCGGGGAAGATGGGGGCAGCATGGTGTCGTTCTTCGGCTCCAAGACCAGTGCCACTAAGGTGGTTTTCGTGGTGGATGCATCCGCGTCGATGAAAAGAACCGGCAAAAATGGACGCACCAAGTTTTCGCTGATGCAGGAAGAGCTGACCCGGACGGTAAAATCACTGCCTCCCGGAGTGGAGTTTCAGATCCTGTTCTTTTCCGGCCCTTCCTGGTTCATCGGCGAATGGGATAAGAAAAAGACCCCAAAGGACTGGTCAAAACACGCAGGTGGAGGAAATTACTGGGAATACATGGGCGGCGATCCCGAGAAATGGCCTAGCGTCAAATATCACAAAGCCACGCCCAGCACGGTTCGAAGGATCGCCGATATGATTCAGAAAACCCCCATGGTAACTGGCACGGACTGGCGCGATCCCCTCAAAATGGCGATGAACATGGAACCAGATGTGATCTACTTCATGACTGACGGAGCCGTCGGCAAACACCCGGAGAAAAAGCCCGTCGTGGACGACGTGCTCGATTTCAACCGGATCAAGGGCAAAGCAAAGATCAATTCGATCTGCTTCATGGTCCTACAGGCATACGAAAACCTCAAGGAACTCGCCGACAAGACCCAGGGTGAATTCACTTTGGTAACAGAAGACGGCCAGATCCTCCGAGGCCGGGATGTTGAGGACTTAGCCAAGAAAAAGGGTAAGAAATAGGAAAATCACTTCTTCTGCTTTTTCTTTTTCGTCCCCTTCTCTTCAACTGACTGGCCACTCTTCCAGAGAACAATTTCCTCCACATCATTCATGGAATCAGCACCTTCCGTGCTCCGGCCCGAAAAAACATCCTCTTCCAACAACTTTAGTAACTTGGCGGCAATCTCTGGATTCTGAGTGTAGAGATTATTCGTTTCGCCAATGTCGTCATCCATATGGTAAAGCTGAGCCTTGGGCGCATCAGCAGCGGCTTCCCCTTCTTTTGGCGAGGTCCAACCACCTGACGAACGAGCCAGAATCATTTTCCACGGACCCTGACGGTAGGCAAAGTGCCCACTGATGGAATGGTGAATCACTCCATTACGAGACCCTTCAATCGGTTTACCCGAAAGGGCAGGCAAGAAGCTCACACTGTCTTCCGCACTTCCCTCCGGAAGCTCTGCCTTCAAAATATCACTCGTAGTCGCCATCAAATCGGTCAAACAGATCAACTGATCTGAAATGGAACCAGCCTCTACTTTGCCGGGCCAGCGTGCGATGAATGGAATTCGGTGTCCGCCCTCCCAAATGTCCGCTTTAGAACCCCTGAGGTGAGCACTCACGATATGCCCCTGCTCTTTTAGTTCATTGATACCGGCCGCCTTGGAACATCCATTGTCACTCGTAAAAATAACCAGTGTGTTATCAGCAAATCCATTTCGCTCCAACGCTTTCGAAATTTCTCCGACCACGTTGTCTGTCTGCATCACAAAATCGCCATAGTCGCCCAAGCCACTTTTGCCCTGCCATTCTGGCCCCGGAACGATGGGCGTATGAGGAGATCCCAGCGGCACATAGAGAAAGAACGGCTTCTTCTTTCCTGCTCGAGAGTCAATATACTCAACCGACTTTTCAGTCAGGCGTGGCAACATGTTGATGACCTCATCGTGAGCAATCACTTTATCGCCCTCGATCACCGCCTCCATATTTCGGGCATGGTGAAAGCCATGGTAATAACCAAACCCGCGATGAATCGGTCCATCCGGAATCTTCGCCCCGACTGGAGGTGTCTTGTGATCCTTCGCCGAATATCGATCGCCTGTTTCAGGATCGAGATACTCAAAATCCAAATGCCACTTTCCTACCATCGCCGTGGCGTACCCCTGGTCCTTCAAAAATCCAGCGACCGTCAGACGATCTTCAGCAATCAGACTTGGAGCAAATCCCGTTACGACCCCTTTCTGCAGACGAGTGCGCCAACTGTATCGGCCCGTCATGATTCCATAACGAGTCGGACTGCAAACGGAAGATCCACCATGAGCATCGGTGAAAGTCATCCCTTCAGACGCCAACTGATCGGTGTTCGGAGTCGGAATTTTACTAGTCTCAGGAGCCAGGCACTGAATATCGCCATAACCCAGATCATCGCAGATGATGTAAACAATATTCGGCTTCCCGGCGGCTGCTGAGAAGGAAACAGAAATGAGACAAACAAGGGCAATCAGAGCTTTCATAAACAATCGTAAACAGGGTTATACCATTCACTTAACAGGGTTTAGCGAATTTCTCCATCTTTCGATAAAGCCCTCATCCCGCCATCGCTGAAGTGAGATTATTTCAAGTTCACTCGTCCGTTCGAAACTTTACCGCCCTCTCTCTATCCACTCAAACGATTCGCCATCAATCACCAATATTGATTCCTCCTGTCTCTTCCCGGCGTCTGCGATTTCATCCGAAATCCGAGCGGCAAAATTTTCAAGCATTGCATTGAATTCACTTATCTAATACCTCTCCCTTTTCGCAATGCTCTGGAAGTCTCACATCATCACCCTAACGGAACAGGCGTCCGCCCGAGCATCGAAAATCGATGCCTCGTTTTTTCCCTTGGTCAGCGAAGCGGAACTCACTGGTTGGGAGACTGCTCATGAATCTTCTATCCCGGATGAATTAAGATCATTTTTGGCCCAGTCCAACGGATTGGAAGCCCAATGCGGCAAGGTGTGGCCAGTCTTACCCATCGAAAAGTGGGAATTCATCCACGATCAATGCATTAGTTCGCACCCATGGATCCGATTTGGTGAATCCAAAGAATTCCGCTACCTGATTTCCCTTGGCCACAGCCCCTCGATCTATCGTCACGCCACCTTCGGTTCCGATGAAGAATTCTTTGGATCGACCTTCACCAACTACCTGAAGAAAATCTTTAACGGAGAAGGGTAATCTGCACTCACTGACCGGCCACTTCCCGACTTTCAAGGTTGCCCTTGGTCGTTTCAACCAGGTCCGTTTCTCCTTCCCCTCAATGATTTTTCGTGAAATCTCCGATTCATTTTGATTCTCGTTCGTCCTTTAATTACGATCTACCCACCGCTACAGCCTCATCGTAAATTTTTATACCAACCGGAATCGACTCGTGATTGCTCCTGACCCCACCATTTCCGAACACGCCGCGCTCATCGAGCGGAGGCTCACTCAAGCCGCCACAAGCATCAACCCCGACGAGTTCAAAGGCCTGATTGGGGATCCCGGACTTTCTGTGTTGAGATCCGCGATGGAATGCATCAAAGCGGACTCGATTTCCGTTTGGCTAGCCGACATTGACCAGCAAAATCTTGTCGTAACCCACAGCGAACCTGACCACGCCTTCATTGGCTGGGAACAATCGAGTTCCGAAGGATTGACCGCCCTCGTTTTTGCCTCAGAACAACCCTTGTGCGAAAACCGGGTCTACCTCAACAAGGAACACTCGAAACGGGCCGACGAAATGATGGGGCAAACCACCTGCGCCATGATCGCGACGCCTTTCTATATCGCAGGAACGCTCCGAGGCGTCATCAGTGCCGTTCAACTCAAAGAGAATGAAGAAGCAGCCGATCCCGAAGGATTCTCTGCTCGCTGTCTCAACCGCATGACCCGCCTCTCTACCGTGATGGAGCGGCTCATCAACTACCGGCTCCTAACGACTTTGCTCGACCTCGAAATATGAGTCATCGAGCCGACCACGATATTGCCTGGCCCACTCTTGATGAGGTGCGGTCTGCCGCAGAAAACGGCACGGGTGCTGGAGTCAAGATCGCTGTGATCGACTCAGGTATCGACTCCCGCCATCCCCGTCTCAAATCTTTAAATCTCAGTGACTCAGTTGCGTTGGTTGAACAAAACGGCCGAATCGAAGCACTGGAAGGTGAAGGTCATGATACCTACGGCCATGGAACCGCCGTGGCCGACATCATTCATCAAGATGCACCCGAAGCCGAGATCGGCAGCTTTCGAGTCATCGACGCGCGCAGTCTATCGAAGACACATCTCATCTGCGCCGGTGTCCGCGAAGCGATCAACCGAGGCTATCAGATCCTCAATTGCAGCTTTGGCTGCCGAGGGTTAGCTAAGCATATTTTGCCTCACAAAGACTGGGCTGACGAAGCGTGGATCAAGGGTGTTCACGTCGTAGCAGCAGCAAGCAACGCCGACAGCACCGAAGCCGAATGGCCGGCACACTTTGCCTCAGTTATTGGAGTGGACATCGCCGATACCAGTTCAAATGACATTTTCTATCGCCCCGATCACCTCGTCAGTTTCTCGGCAAAAGGAGAGAATATCGAGGTTGCCTGGCTTGGAGGAGGCGTTCAAATGCAAACAGGGACAAGCTTCGCGGCTCCTCGTTTGACCTCCCGCATTGCACGGATTCTTTCCGTTTATCCTTACGTTTCACCGTCAATGATGTACACTTTTTTATCATCAGTCGCCGAGCCGTGGCATCCCGGCCTCAGCTCAGACTGGTGACACAGGCACATAAACCTAAACATCCGACCACCATGAGTAAGCAAGTTACATTCCTCGGGCCAGTCAATGAGCTACCTGCCGAAGGGGCTGACCGAGAGCCTTCAACCAAGTCCGAAGTCGACTTCTGCGCTTCGATGTTTTCCGATTCTTCGTTAACATTCGACGTCTCCCGTGATGGAGCCTACCTCCAGAAAAATCCCCATGAACCCGATTTATTTCAAGAGTTTTCGGTTAACCTGAACGGAGACGATTCCTATCTCGAGTGGAAAGAGAACGCCTACGATGTGCGCCTTCAGGGGCTGTTCAAAGACAGGCACGCGTTCAACTCATTATCTGATGCTTCGGAGCCGGAAGATTACGTCCGCCGATTTCTCGAAGTTCTCTCGTCATCACTCGATGATCCCGCGCTCAATCATGAAGGCTCCAAACTGCCTTTGATTCACTGGCAAGCAGGAAAGGACGGAGAATCTGCACAGATTCAATTGCTCGGTTTCCTCCTGGCAGACGAAAAACAATTTGATCAATTTTGTCAGGATCAGGACAAAAACATTGGTCTCATTTTTGAAGATGCCGAAGTCGAAGCCCACGGGGTCAGAGAGGCACTCACTGCCTTAGCGCTGCTTGGAATTACACTCAGTGCAACCACCAGTGCCGAAGCTGGTTTGTTTTCCAACATAAAGGCAAAGAAGGAGGCCAAGCAGGCCAAGGAAATGCGGATCGCACAGGTCCACTCAATTCAACAGGCCAAGCAAGCCGCAATTCAGCAGGCCCAGCAAACCGGGTACCTCGACATGCACAACGACGCCCACATCAACCACCAACTTCTCGAGTCCAGCGAAGGCGCTGACCGAAAAGTAGTCGTTGATATCGGGAGGCAGCGCGCTTTTCTAATTATCAATAATCAGGTCGCAATCGACACTGCGATTTCCACAGCACGTTCCGAAAAACACACTCCACGGGGCTCTTTCGAAATCACACAAAGAGTCGAAACAGGAAAGACCTCAACCATCTACGGTTGCGACCTTCCCTACTGGCAGCGTCTGGGTGATTCAGCCATCGGCATGCATGTGGGTGATCTTCCCGGCTATCCTGCTTCCGCTGGTTGCATTCGGCTTCCCCACAGTGTGGCTCCTGTCATGTTCGCTAACATGAACTCCGGCATCACCGTGGAAGTCGTCGATTTTTGGGATGGTAACGAGCTGCAGCAAGCCCCACAGCAGCAGCCCGTCTATGTCGCCCAGAGGTAAACTGCTAAGAAGCGATTTCGGCCAGCATCTCGGTCAGTTCTTGATTCAGATGCAGGCACTTTTAGCCGGGGTCTTTGACCCCGGTTTTTTCGTTACCTCGATCGGCCAGCGTCGATAATCGACTGCAGGCTCGACTTCATTTGCTCTGCAACCTTCGGATTACTTTCTATCACATTGTTCTTTTCGGATGGATCGTCGGCCAAATTAAATAGCTGATATTTCGGCACCTCCGAGTTCTCCAACGATTTCTCAACGACCAGGTTTCGTCCCTGCCCTTTGGCGTGTAACAACAGTTTCCAATCACCCGAAACGTATCCGAAGTTCCCTCTGCTTCCGTTATCCTGTTGCACAAAATCGGATCGACCTTTTGCTCCTTCTTCGCCCAGCAACGCACCGGTAACCGCGATGCTATCGAGAGCGCCTTCTTCGACAATCTCAGTTCCAGTCAACTTGGCCAAACTAGCATATAGATCGATCGTAGAGACCAGAGATTCAGACACACTTGGCTCGATCGTACCTTTCCAGCGAGTGATGAACGGTGTTCGTGTGCCGCCTTCGTAGATGCTGTATTTTCCTCCAGTGAAAGGTCCTCCCGCCTTGTGGTCACCCAACTTTTCGAGTGCTTCATCGGCATAGCCATCATCCATCACCGGGCCGTTGTCTGAGCAAAAAACGATCATGGTATTTTCCGCAATTCCAAGGCGATCGAGCGTCTTCATCAATTCTCCAACACACCAATCAAGCTGAATGATGGAGTCAGCGCGAAAGCCTAGTGGCGTCGCGCCCTGAAATCTCTCATGCGGAATGCGAGGCACATGAAGGTCATGCGAAGCGAAGAAGAGAAAGAACGGGTTATCCTGATTCCCCTCGATCCACTTCACTGATTGCTCAACCCACTTATCAGCAAGGTCTTCGTCGCGAAATCGCGCCGCATGACCACCCGTGTAGAATCCGATCCGACTGATGCCATTGTGAATCGTAGAATTGTGCCCGTGAGTCCAATCCATTTTGAGAGAATCACGATGAGAGAGCCCCGTCGGATGCTCCGGGCTCGGCTTATCGTTCCCGACCCATAGCGGGTCATTGGGATCCAAATTCAAAACCCGATGGTCCTGCACATAAACCTGAGGCACCCGATCATTGGTCGTCGGCAGCAGAAAACAGGTATTAAAACCAAACTCCAGAGGTCCCGGTTTTAAGTCACCGTTCCAATCAGGGCCATCTTCTCCACCCAATCCAAGGTGCCACTTTCCAATCACGGCCGTTTTATAACCCGCACCCTGCATCATTGACGCAATCGTTGGAGTATCTGCCGGAATGATCGAAGGACTATTCGGTGCAGCAATGCCCGTTCCTTCTTTTCGGAAAGCATAGGTGCCTGTCAGAAATGAGTACCGGGTGGGAGTGCATGTCGATGCGGAGCAATAACCACTGGTGAATCGAATACCCTCAGCCGCGAGCTGGTCGATATTGGGCGTTTCAAAATCCGTTGCCCCGTAACAGGACAAGTCTCCGTAACCCATGTCATCTGCCATAATGACGATCACATTTGGTTTTCGATTTTCCTGACTGATCGCAGAAAAAGGCAAGGCACAGGTGAGAGCAAAAAAGAGAAAAGTTTTCATAGGGGAAAGCCAAACCTAGCTGCTTCCAAAACGCAGTGCCAGCATTTCCTGATGCCAAATGAAGACACGAACCTACAACTTCGGCTTTGCCGGCAAAACAGGAGCGGCCCAGGCCTGCGCCCCCACCAAACGGGTCTCCCGCCGAAAAACCTTTTCCCCACAGGTTGCGTAGAGCGTGCTGCCGTGAAAAACAAGATTGGAAGGATGCCTCTCCCCAATCGGACTTGGAATAATTGAATTCACCCGACCGGGCTGGTCACAGATCTGGATACCCATCGCCGTAGCCACCAGGACCCAGCCGTCTTCGCTTACCGCCATTCCATCAGCTAAACTTCTCGAATCAATGGCTGCCGGTGGTAGATGCAGATGAAAATAAGGCTGCACTGCCGACAACGTTCCATCTGCATTGCGCTGTCCCGACCACACATATCGTCCCGTGTAATCAGCTACATAGGCCAGAGACTGGTCCGGACTCAATACGACTCCATTCACGCCTGAGAAGGCGTCACTTGCCACTTTGGGCTGCTCTCCCGGAACAATCACCCACAGCGTTCGGCTTCTTGGATCCGTGTAATAAATTGACCCATCATGAGCGACAGTCACGTCATTTGGTCGAACGCCAGTCGCATGCACACTTTGTTTCCCTGACTTGATGTTCCATGAAACCAGCCGCCCCGGCTCCCGCTGACAACCATACAGGGTCTCTCCATCGGGGCCAAATGCTAGCCCATTGGTGCCACCCGTATTCTCCTTGAACAAAGTTTGTTCACCTTCCGACGAAATCCTCCAGATCTTACTGCCTTCCAGATCCGTAAAAAACAAATCTCCATCAGCGTTAACCGCCGGTCCTTCCGTGAACAAATGGCCACCACTGACCTCAACCCAGTCTTCACCGGGAATCAAAAATCCATTGGCCAGATTCTGCGACTGATCGGGATGCACCCTGACAACTGGATCGGTCTTCCACCCCTCCCAAAGCCATCTCATCACATCCGGAAAAATAGCGTTCCCATGTTTTCGGTTATGACTACCCTCACCCCATTCGTAATTAACCTCATAGCCGGACCACTGCAGCGATGAAAGCATGTCCTGATTCGCCACCCACCAACTCCCGCAATAGATATTGTTATCATTGCGACCATCCTGAAGAAAAATCCGCAAAGGCTTTGGCTCCATCTTTCTCACCAAAACCGGAAGCTCATTGCCACCCCGAAGACCGACGTAGGTGCCGACGGTCGTGTAGACTCTCCGAAACTGATCCGGTCGCTCCCAGGCGACGGTAAATGCGGCAATCCCTCCTGAACTGGCCCCACACGTCCCCCGCAGATTCGGATCACTTGTTATATTGAGCCCTTCAAGCGCGACAGGCATCAACTCATCGATCAGAAAACTCGCGTAGCGATCACTAACCGCGTCATACTCGAAAGATCGATTATACCGTGGAAGCGACGTTTCATTCGCAGCCGGAACCACTCCCGGGTTCACAAACAGCCCAATGGTCACCGGCATCTCACCACTGTGAATCAAATTATCAAAGGCCGTCGGCACCGTTTTTAGATAACCAATTCCATCTTGAA
>CAXBMX010000040.1:0-38599 GCA_963977055.1 uncultured Verrucomicrobiales bacterium | reverse complement strand
CGGTTCAGCTTTCGGTTCAGCTTTCGGTTCAGCTTTCGGTTCAGCTTTCGGTTCAGCTTTCGGTTCACCACTTGGTTCAACTTTCGGTTTATCACCCGACTCAGGCTTGGCCGCTGCCTGAGCGGCTTCGGCCTGCTTCATGAAAGTGGGAGAACCAAGGACTACGATTTCGCTTTTTGCTGGCGCCGGAACCTTTTTGGCAAGGACGGCAAATGCAGCCTCTACCTTTTTCGGATCGACCAATTCAGCTTGAGCCGTGGAGATCTCATCGAGATTCGCCCAACGGGCCTCAGTTACCTCTTTCGAAAAATCGCCTTTGAAAGCACGATCCTCGCTACTCTCCTGTCCGGCTCCGTTTGAAAGGATCAGGACGATAACTCCGAAAAACAACAGGATTCCAGCTCCGCACACGAAGTCTCTGAATGCTGAATTGTTTGGCTGAGTTTGGTCGCTCATAAATCTAAAAAATGGATACCGAAATTAGTTAACGACATTGAGTGATTCGTCGAGACGAGGATCACGGCACGGGAAAAGGCTAGCAGAACTCAATTGCCTGATAAGGAAGTATCCAAAAATACCACCGACACTGACGAAAGCGAGCACATCAAAAATCCACGCACCCGGGATAGTCATCGCAATGTCTCCAGAAGCAGCGGTCAACGAAGGACCCCGCTCAGGAATAATGATCCAGTAGATATCAAACACATGCATCGCCAAGTTCCAAAGCGCCACCAAAGAAAGAATAATTGGGACCTTCTTCACTGATTGAAACAATAGAATGCCAAAGGGAACAAAGAAGTGGCCGATCACCAGCAAAGTGATGGTGTAGGTATTCCAGAATTCAGTATTTCGAGTCAGGTAAAACTTGGTTTCCTCAGTGATGTTCGCATACCAGATCAAAAAGAACTGCGAGAAAGCGATGTAGGCCCAGAAGATCACGAACGCGAGCATCAGCTTACCCATGAGGTGGTAGTGCTCCAAGGTCACGACATTTCGCAAGTAGCCCGCCCGGCGAATCAGTGTTAGCAGAATGACAAGGAAGCCCATCGAGTTGAGAGCGGCACCGGCAAACAGATAGACTCCCCACATGGTCGAGAACCAAGTGTAATCAAGAGCCATGAGCCAATCAAAAACCAGGAAGGTCCAAGCAGTGGCGAAGAAAGGCAGAAATCCACAACTCGATCGACGCATCCAGCGAAACCACTTTGGATTGCTGTCTCCATCCTGAATCAACGACATCTTACGGAGAGTCAGAGCGATGCCGGAAAGAACAACAAAGTAGAAAATATTTCGAAACCACCAGAACCCGTTGTTGAGATAGCCCCGCTTCACAAAAAGCAATCCCTCGTGCTCACGGAAATCTTCATCAGCAAGCTTCTGCAGAACAGCCCCCTCAGAGAGGTCTTCCGCGCCAATCACGGCGGCTTTTTCCTCCAGTTCCCCAATCTTCTTATCAAAGTAGGCTTTATGACCTGGACTAGGAGATCCGATTCCCTCCAACTCGGAACGAGCCGCTTTCACTTCTTTCTCAGCTTCAGCCAAAGCCTTCTGCTGGGAAACGACATAGGCATCCTTGCCTTCAACGGCTGCATCCGAAGCAGCGACCAAGGCTGCCTCACGCAAAGGAAACCATTCCCATAAAGCATCACGAAATCCAAACGGAGTCTGGAACAACAATGGTATCGCCAAAATCAGAATAAAGGGAATCAGGCTGCCCAAATTCTCCATCAGTCGACGGACAACGGTGCCCCACCCCGAGTTACTAGCGTGATGAAGAAGCGTCCAAAAGAGCCCCCCAACCGCAAGCGAGAGAAAGAAAATCACCGCAAACAGCCAGCTATACCCCATCTCAGGAGCCTTTTCAGGCATCGCGAATCGGAGAATAAAGAAGAGAAGTAATCCTCCGAATCCAAGCACCGCAAACACGAATTTGAGCAAGCCGGAAGCCTTGAAGGATTCTCCGTCTTTAAAATCGTCGCCGTCTTTCAGTCCTGCCATGTGATTCTATTAATACAGTTAAAAAACGAGTTAGTTTCCAGAAGCTCCCTGAAGAGACTTCAAATAAGCAACAATAGCCCAGCGATCCTTCACCGTGACGACGCCACCATATGGCCCCATGAGCCCTTTACCGTGAACGATTGTCCAAAAGATTTGCCCCTCAGGCATCGCCACCACTCTTGGATCGAGAAGATTGGCTGTCGGTGGAATGGCCCAGTACTTAGACACCACACCGACACCGTTACCAGATTCACCGTGGCAAGGCGTACAGGTGATCTGGTATCGCTCTTTCCCTCGAGCAAGAAATTCAGCATCAAACTCCAAACCTTCCGGAAATCCCTTTCCGTAAAAATCTCCAAATAAGCCAGTGCTGGCGTAATCATCACCTCTCCCGAAATCGAGATCCGTTGTCAGATTCTTCAAATTGTCAGCAATTGGAAAGGTAAATCCAAGCGGCATGGTTCCCTCAACCGGCTTGCGAGCGCCCTGACCATTCGCAAAAAAGTGGCTCGGCTTCTGATACTTCAATTTGTACTGCCGATCCATATCTGGAAACAGCTCAAACGGAGGGTCCGAGAACTTTTCACCACGAGGCCCGATCGCATAGACCGCGGCAACAACTACTATTGCTAAAACTAGAAAAAACCAACGCATCCCTAAATTCCGATTCAGTAAGAAACTTCCTCAACATTCCCGGCTCCTATCTCATTAAGGAACTCCCGGGTCTTCTCTTTCTTAAATTTTGGATCTCGTGCTTCGATCACCATAATAAATCCATCATCGGTGCACTTTGAGAACAGCGATGAATTAAAAAGCGGATGATTCCACCGAGGCAACATGATGAACACGAGCAAGGTGAAAAGAATAGTGAAACCTGAAAACAAAATCGTCAGCTCAAAGGTCACCGGGAAAAAAGCAGGAACCGTAAACAGGTTTGTCGGCTTGTTCTGCACCACCGTCGGATACAGCGAAACCTGAGTGAAAAGTTGGAGAAACAGTGCCGTAAGAAATCCAGCAACACCGCCACAAAGAACAACCGCTGAGAGCCAGCTCTTTCCTAGCCCCATCGCATGATCCATACCATGAACCGGGTACGGCGTATGCACATCCCAGCGCCGGAACCCGGCCTCCCGGACTTTCTCGGCAGCATGGTAGAGGTCGGTCGAGTTCGAGAACTCGGCCACGTATCCAAACAGGCTGCTTGCTTTGTCAGTTGATTCACTCACGGCTACGAATCGAGGTAAAGTTCAATACAATATTCTAAAATTTATGAGGCGTTGGATTGGCGGCGCTTCTCACGAAGCCTCTTCCAGTCCGGATAGTGTGGATCCGACTCAGGGATAACCCCCTTCACCTCACTGATAGCGATGACAGGAAGGAATCGGACAAAGAGTAAGAAAAGCATCAAAAACATACCGAAGGTTCCAGCGAACATGAGCTTCTCCACCCAAGACGGCTCGTAATAGCCCCATTGCCCGGGTAGAAAGTCCCGCGCCAAGGTCGTCGGAATAATAACAAAACGTTCAAACCACATCCCAATGTTCACAATGTTCACCACGACGAACACCACCCAGAGATTATGTCTCGCCTTATGGAACCAGAAAACCTGAGGTGCGATCACGTTACAGAAAAACATGCAGTAGTAAGCCCAGGTGTACGGACCAGAAAGTATCCTGAGATGGAATGCGTCTGCTTCAAATTTGTTGGCGCCATAGTAACTGATGAACAGCTCCATGATGTAGGCATAACCAACGATCGTTCCCGTCAAAAGAATGATCTTGGCCATGTTATCGATGTGCTTCGCCGTGATCAGATCCTCCAAGCCATAAAGCTTTCGAACGGGAAGCATCAGCGTGAGCACCATGGCGAAGCCGCCAAAGATCGCTCCTGCCACAAAATAGGGTGGGAAAATGGTGGTATGCCACCCCGGCACCACTGAAGTCGCGAAGTCAAAGGAGACAACCGAGTGCACCGAAAGCACGAGCGGTGTTGAGAGCGCAGCCAGAAGCAAGTAGGCCATCTCGTAATGCCGCCAGTGACGGTTTCCGCCACGCCAGCCAAGAGCAAACACCCCGTAGAGCATCTTTGGAATCTTCTTGGTAGCACGATCACGAAGGGTCGCGAGGTCTGGGATCAACCCGATATACCAGAAAATCACGGAGATCAGAAAGTAGGTCGAAACGGCGAAAACATCCCAAAGCAATGGACTCTTAAAGTTCTGCCAGATCGCATTCGCATTCGGCACCGGAGCCAAAAACCACACCATCCAAAAACGGCCCACGTGAAAACCGGGGTAAATACCCGCGCACATCACCGCAATCAGCGTCATCGCCTCAGCAGCGCGGTTAACCGACGTTCGCCAACGCTGTCGAGTCAGAAACAAAATGGCAGAAATCAAGGTTCCCGCATGGCCGATACCAATCCAGAAAACGAAGTTCACGATCGCCCAACCCCAGGCAACCGGCTGGTTATTGC
Organism: uncultured Verrucomicrobiales bacterium; assembly: GCA_963977055.1. Classification (GTDB taxonomy): domain Bacteria; phylum Verrucomicrobiota; class Verrucomicrobiia; order Verrucomicrobiales; family DEV007; genus Arctic95D-9. The sequence continues at coordinate 34,126 of CAXBMX010000040.1, read as the reverse complement.
CCCAAACCCCGACACCAGTGGAAACGAGATAAACCAGGGTGAAAACCAAACACAAAAACAGCATTGCAGCCGGAACAAACAAAACCCACCAGACGAAAGGCTGACGATTCTCTACGATTCCGCAAATTCGGTTCGTAACCCAGCCCATCGACCGATTATTGAGAACCAAGGGCTCACGAGCGACCCCTTCCGCTTCGGAAGGATGAACGCTTTGATCTGCTGTTTTCGTATCGGCCATCTTCAGAGAAAAAACTGATTAATGCATCTTGGAGGTTACCGTTCCCACACTCTCAGCCCCGGGCATCTTCGGATTCGGGTTCTTAATTCGAGCCAGGTAGCTCGTGCGCGGTAGCGTGCCGACATACTTCAAAAGATCGTAGTTGCGAGGATTTTCCTTCAGTGCGTTCACTTTATCTTTCGGATTCTTTAAATTCCCGAAAGTGATCGCACCGGCACCGCAGGAATCCTGACAAGCCACCGTGAATGAATTTGCCTTCACTTGAATATCATTGGAATCCCTCGCCGCTGTCTTAGCTGCAATTTTCGCCACACTGATTCGCTGGACACAATAGGTGCACTTCTCGATCACACCGCGCATCCGAACGGTAACGTTAGGGTTTTTCTGCAACTGTTGAGTCGTCGTCGCATTTCCTTCCGCGGGCGCTAACGGACCAAGCTCGACCTTATCGATCGGGCGCTTGTTGTAGTCGTAGAAGTTAAAGCGACGCGCCTTGTATGGGCAGTTGTTCGCACAGTAGCGAGTCCCGATACAGCGATTGTATGTCATCGCGTTGAGACCATCTGAAGTGTGAACCGTTGCATTAACCGGACAAACCGTTTCGCAAGGAGCACTCTCACACTGCTGACAAGCAACCGGCTGCGAAAGCATTTCAACGCTATCGTCATCAACTTTACGCTTACCCGCAGTATCTTCAGTCGACTCAGCACCAGTCAAATAATCCCATGCCGTTCCGCGCTCAGAAATAATCTCATCGTCCTTTGGGCTCGTGAAGTAGCGATCCATCCGGATCCAGTGCATCTCACGTCCCGCCAGAACCTGATCTTTACCCACGATAGGAATATTGTTCTCCGCCTGACACGCAATGACACAGGCATTACACCCGGTGCAGGTATTCAGGTCCACCGTCATGGCCCACTGATGCAAAGGGTCAATCCTAAATTCATGACCAGGAAGCGCACCAACCAAAGGACCCTCAGGATTCACCCCAGTGTCATAATTAGGCCCCTCATAGAGAGAAATATTTTCAGGGATATGATGATCCATCCCCTGATGCTGAGCAAAATCAGGCTCTTCCTTGAGCATCTCAACCGTGCCCTCACGAGCAATGGCACGCCCCTCCATGCTGTAGTACTCAGCAGTGATGGCCAACGGATACTCCTCGCTAAGCGATTTCAACGCAACACCGGTGACCACATAAGATTGATCCACCGTTTTAAGAGGGTAAGCATTAAATCCAACCCCTTTACTAACCGTCCCTTCTGCCACATCCCCGTAATAACCAACCGGCAAACTGACAACAAAATCAGCATGACCCGGTGAACGAAGCACCGGCGCTTTGACACTGCGCTTACCAACTGACAGCTCAACGAGCTCACCATCCTCGAGGCCAAGCGCTTCCGCTGTCGAAACACTAATGAGCGCCGCGTTATCCCAAGTTAATTTCGTAATTGGATCCGGAGCCTCTTGAAGCCATCCGTTATTCACGAAGCGACCATCATAGGTCGAACCACTGACAGTCAGGGCCACCTCAAGCGCATCCGCATGAGGAAAATCCGCAATCTCTGCAGCCTTTAAAGCATCAGCAGAAATAGCATCTCCCGCAAAAGTCTTTTCAGGGAGGCCTTTTCCTACGGCGAACCCATCGCGAAGCGCCACGTCCCACTTCTGATACCCTGCCGCGTCAAAATTTTCTCGAACCCGGGCATAAACCCCCTCTTCGGAAGCCTCGCCATCAAGCAGCGAAAGCAAAAATACATTCTCAGAAACCCCACCCCAAAGAGGGTTAATCATGGGCTGCTGGACCGAATAAACCCCAGTCAAACTGCGGTGATCACCCCAAGACTCGAGATAATGAGACCCCGGCACGTGCCAATCCGCCGCCTTCGCCGTCTCGTTTACCGAATAACCCAAGTGAACCACGTTCGCGACGCGACCAAGAAGGTCAGCAAAATGAAGATTCGAAGGAGCATCAAAAGCCACGTCGCCTTCATTCAGAACGAAAAGCGTCTCAACCTTCTCCTGCTTGATCGATTTTGCCAAATCAACCAGTGAACCAAGCTTCGGAAGCTCATGCTGCACTAGTGAAATATGCTTTTCATAGGCACCAAGCGCCTGGTTGATAGCCGCAACCAACACATGGACCTCGCGGGACTGACGCCCACCGGCAACCACAATCGAGCCACCAACATGGCCCGCCAAATCAACGGCACATTCTTTGATCCAGTCCTGCCGATACACAGGCACCACCAGCTGACCGACCACTTTCGCAGCCAACCCACTGAGAGCAGCATCTCCAAGCGCCTTGCCCAATTCAGCAGCAATCAACGCCGCAATCGGCAGAATCTGAGAGGGAGCAATCCGGTAACGATGATCCGCTTGACCACCCGTCAAAGTAAATGCCGACTCAACCGCATAGAAGCGACTGATCTCATCACGAGAGTCAACATCCCGCGTTGAAGAAAACTCAGAGGAAGAATCTTCCCCTATTGACTCATACCCAAGGAAATCACAATCCAAAGAAAGGATGCGCTGAGCGTCTGTAAAATTCACCGCCGGCAGAACGCCCTCGCCATATAACTCAGCCTGAGCTTCACGCGCACTATCAGCCTGCAGCGCCTCATACCCATGCAAAGAAACTCCCGGATAGGCCTTAACCACCTCACCGAGCAAAGCGTTTCTCACGGGAGACGTGGATCCCGAAACCAGAATCGCTACTTTCTCCCCGGACTTCGCTTCGCGAAAAGGCTGAAGGAAAGAAGTTTCAAAATCTTCACGGGCAGTCTCGCCTCCATCAGCAAGAAACCCCTTGGAACGATCCTGATCATAAAGATCCAAAATCGACGCCTGAGTAAAGGCAGACGAACCGCCATTCACTCCAGGATGCAGACGATTGCCATCCACCTTGGTGGGACGACCTTCATGAGTCGTCGCCACGAGAGGATCGCACCCAAGGCCGCCCAAACGAGGCTTTGCCGTAGAATAATAAAGTGCCTTACCCGGAACAATCCACTCCACATGCTCGTTAAAAGGAATCAGATTCCTGACCGGGCGACTACAAGCCACTCCAAACCCCGCTAGAGCCGTTGAAGCCCCCATCAGCTTAACAAAGCTACGACGGGACGTATCATCCAACTCCAGCTCAGCAGCCCCCTGAGGAAACTCACGCTCCAACCAGCCCTTGAACTCATCAGAACCCTCAAGCTCACCAAGGCTACGCCAATGGTCGCGTGACGACTCCAATTCAGCAGGATGTTTCCACTTACGCTTCATTCGATATCAATAATCCTCTAAATCAACGGTGACACCCGGCACAATCCTGCGGAGGGTTCACATTCCAGGTTTGCCGCAAGTGTGCCCCGATCAAATCCTGATCCCAGCTCTTCCCCTCGTCAGCCTGCTTCAACTCTCCTGCATCCCCCCCGGTCTTCCCGGCGACATAGGCATAAAACTCATCTGGATCGAGGTCCTCAGGCGTCCAATCCAGGTTCACAATCTCATCGACCGGACGCAATGCCTGCTCAGGGCTTCGGTGGCAATCGAGACAGAAACTCATACTCAAAGGCTTCGCGTGATACACCACCGGCATCTCATCAACCTTACCGTGACACTCCACACAGCTCACTCCGCGGTTCACATGGGCAGAATGATTAAAGTAAGCGTAATCAGGAACCTCATGGACCTGCACCCATCGAATCGGCTCGCCGGTGTAATTCTCATAATTCACGTCCATCGCCTGGCGAAGCGGCTCCAACTTCGGAGAGTCGGCCTTCACTTTGCCCGGACCGTGACAATTCCAGCAAACCTGCGCGGCAGGAATATTGGAATGCGGTGAATTCTCCACAAATGAGTGGCAGTATCGACAGTCCATTCCGAGCTGGCCGGCATGCACACTGTGATCAAACGGAATCGGCTGCTGCGGCATGTATCCGACACGCGTGTATTTCGGTGTCCAGGAATACCATGCCAAAGCAATGACGCATGTCCCGAGAGCCCCGAGACATACGAAAATTTTAACCGCAAGTAGGTTAGTCCAACGTGGAAAAATGTTACCCATTTCTGATTCGAAGCCGCCCTACTTAAGAGTTTGTGAAAAATTTCACAAGCGTTTTTTTCGGAGAAATTGGCTTCAATTCCCTCAACGGAAAATACCTTGTCTTTTCCGGAAGAGATTCAGCAAAATTGTCACAGTTTCAGGACAACCTAGGGAGAGCACCTCAGCGTGCGGTGAAAAGGACCTAAAAGTGACTTCACCCGCACCTCTTATCCCTTCATGGGCGAAATACGTTGACCTTCCCATTGTAGGGATTCAACTGAAGACAAACAAAATTGTCCGGTTCATTATCTAGCAGCGCGCCCTCTCCTTGCACAAGAGTCAGATACCAAGTGTCACGGGCATCACCTGAACGATAAGGTAAGTCAGTCGAACCATCAGGGCGGAATCGGAAGGCTACGTATGGCGCCGCAATTTTCTCCCCCCCATTACCAACAGGCACAGGATTGGTCTCATCCCCCATGCTTTCGCGAGGCGAATCGAATCCGTAGTCTCGATCAGTCTGGTCCCCTCCGCCATTTGGCATAATCAACGTGCTTAAGTCCTCGTGAATCGCAACCGGAGTCCTAATCCGGTAGAATTCGCTAATCGGAATCATCTCTCCAGATGGATTATATTGGTAGAGCTGAAAAGCTCGAAATGCTTCTTCGTTGAGTGCTGCTGAAGCATCAGCCAACTTAAAAAATCGAACCTCCACATCAGCGCTTTTTGAAACTGCTGTCTGCTGAGCGAATGTCAGTTGGTTCTGGATCACCGTACCTTCGCCGGAAAGCGTGCTGGAACTGATCAAGCTAAACAGGTTTGGTGCGGCAAATGCCAAGAGGATTGCTACCACTCCCAATACCACCATCATTTCGATGAGGGAAAACGCCTTTGATTTTCGGTTAGACCACAAATTCATATCAATATAACTCCAGAAACGACGCTAGTTGTTATCACTCCACTTAGCACTTCTCAGCATCACCATCGAACTGAAAATCTTGTAATTGATTCGCTTCTCATCGAGCTCAATTGACAAAGCGGCGATATCTTTTTCATAGTTCGACGTCACTCGGAAAAGCTCGCTCGGTATAACCTCCGGTAATTGGTCTCCATCTTCGAGTCGAATCGCCGAAACTTCATCAATCGCCACCATCGTCACCCTGACAAGAGGTGGCACTTGTTGAGCAAAACCGGCAAATCCATCACTGGAATCATTGGAATCATATTTGTAATTCGGAGCAATCTCACTAAAGGTATTTTTTCTCCCACCGCTGGATCCGATTAATGAATCCCGAGGAGAAATAATTAAAGTGACGATATTCTCTGCCAACGGATTGAGATGATCCTCAAAACCACCAGAATCACCCGGCAGTGTCGCAGCTTGCCTAAACCATTCAGTGAATTCCTGTGGTTCCCCCGCCGCACGCTCTGTTCCTCCATCCTCGAAAATCTGGTTCGCTTCAGCTGGAGGCCTGAATTCCATCAGTCGAAATCTATACCTCTCAGCGCTTTTAACGAAACTTGGTCGGAAATTTTTATCACCCCCAAATGCCACAAAATACCCCCTACCATTAAATAGATTATTCAGATTCCGATAAGCTGTTGAGAATCCCAAAGGGGCCTGAAAAAACACTGCGTGTCCCACCGGTTTTTGTTCCCCAGTCACATCCAGCCCTAAAGCATCCATCGTAACAAAATGAAGTTCTGAAGTGCGATAATACTGATCAACTAATCCGTCTCCATCTTCATCTTCCAAATCAAAATAGGTATTCAGGGAAGCTTGCCCCAGGTTCTTGCTCAACAAGTCAAAAGCTACCCTTGCCTCCCGAAATTGCCCGATGCGGCTTTCTGATGACACCCAAACCTTCTGCACATTATCAAGCAAGATGGTGAGCATGTACATGAGCACCGTTAAAATCCCCATCGAGACCATGAGCTCAATCAGTGAGAAGCCAGCTCTTTTTTTTCTATAGGATAGATTCATGGTGTTGTTGCGGAAAAGTCGTGCCCCATTTGAACGATATAGGTTTGATAGGTGGCAATGAGGCGACGGTTTTTCTCATCGTCCCAGTCGAAGTCTGCACCTAGCCCGCCAACAGGGGCAATTTCGATGAGCACAGGCCGTATGTAGCGATTCAATTCACCCGCGTCGGAAAAACTGAAACCGTCAAACTTTGCACCTCCAACACTTTCGGGAACATTTCCACTGCCCTTTCCTGCGCTATCCACAGGAGGAAGAGTGACACGGGCACTGTAAACATGCTGAAAACTCCCCTTCACTTCTGCTCCTCCCGCTGCCTTGCTGTCGCCTATCTCCTCACCTTGACTATCGTAATACAATTCCAAGCCGTCAAAGTCTTCAATAGGAGAGCCCGACGTCCCAACCTTATAGGGCGTCATCTGAATCTCATTGAGAAGCTGCTGATGAATTCGGGCTTCTATCGCCTGATCACCCGCATCTCGCATCGTTTCCATCCCTTGCGGAAGCAAGCCAAGAATCGAAACGATACCAACCGCCGCGATGGCCATCGCAATCGTCACCTCAACCAGGCTGAACCCACCGCTATTAGTTTGATTATTTATTCTCATCAAAAATAATATCCTTCAATAATTACGGAGCAAAACGACGAGGGTTTACGACCCGATACTGGTAAAATTCATCAAGCGACTTGTCAGGCTCAGTAACAAAGTCCGGAAGGCCGGGATTATTCGGATCCACAAATCGCTCCACAATTGAAGACCCCCGATATTCAGCTTGCACTGTATCCAACTCAGGACGCCACAATTTGTATTCGTCATCACTTCCACGACGTGATTGCTTGATCACCTGTGCCCTGAAGTGAATTTTAAACGTATTCGACTTGGTCGTGAGACGCTGCTGCATATTGGTGTAGGCACGCTCACGGGTGTTATCCCCGGTGATGGAGTGCCGCTCCCAAAATACACCGCTTTGCATGCCTTCCATATCGGGTGTGTAAGAGCCACTGGTATAGCGATCAGGGATACCAAACCGCTTCTGAATCTCTTCAGGAATGAGGTGGATATCACAAATCTCAGTAGCTGACTTAAAAATATCCTCACCATTGTTAAAATGCTCTTCGAACTGCGCCAGCGTGGCACTCTCTTCAATCACTGCTCGAGTCGACCTTCTCTCGAGATAAAACTCGCCTCCGACCTTGTAACCAACACCCCATCGATGCTTGTAGTCACGGTGCATTGAGTTTGGAACAATCGACATGTACTCGGCCCTGAACAATCCGATCAACGCAGTGGCGCGATCTATGTGCAGAAACGGAGCCATCTCAAAATTCATGTTGATCTTACCTGCCGTCGAAAGCGGTTCACTGATCGCGTAAGGCTCCACGACCGGCATCCAGAACAGATCCATCAAGGCATGGTCAGGAGGGTTGGTGCCTCCAAAATCTTTTCCAGCCCCAGGATGTGAATCATGCACAGCGTTCTTAACATTCGGACGAAACAAGAGTGTTTGCCACGGCTCACCCGCCTTGACGCCTGTCGGAAGGGACCCAAACATACCTGGCCCTGATACGAGACGGTTCGGAGAAAAATAAGCGGCCCCTCCAGCCTCACCCTTCCATGATGAGGTGAAGTATGGAATATCCCGTTCTCTGCCCAAGGTTGCCCAGTAAGCATCGAGCTCGTGCTCCTCCTTACCTTTGAGGTTACTGATATTGCCCTCGTCCGGCTTATTGATAAATGGACCATCAGCCATCAATCCAATTCCAGCATCAAAATCGCCATAATGTTGAACATCCACTGACTTTTCCGACCCGAATGGAAGAGGCGTCCTGGGGCCATATGAATTGACACTTCTATATTTTTTCAGATCAGGAATAATTAAGTAATCGTCATCCTCCCGAAAACCCCAGTAATTATTTCCTACCGAGTTAGTCAATGAATGAGACATGCGAGGATCGTTATCGTTACTTCCTCCTGAATTATCGCCATAATCCCGATGCGGCGCAAAGTGCTCCCCTGAGGTGACGTCCTCGTCAGCGGATACCAGACGCACATCCCCGTGGCTCAGCTCTACAGACTGGACCACATCCCCGGGGCCGAACATTGCCGAAAGCCCGCCGCTTCGACGAACATTGACCTGAGCCATACGCCCATGGGCCCAGCCTGGCTGAGAGTTAGACGGGGTATCCACATGCCCCGTAAACAATGATGACTTGTGCATGTCCGTTACAACATGCGGATTACCCGGGTCAGCAGTAACACTGGCTCGCTCAAGCGGCCCAAAACTCGCCCTAACAACCGTACCATTTCTATTTCGTTTGCCCATCGCGGCACCGAACCGTTTTCGTTGCCCCCAATTTTCTCCTACGTCGACAGTCGGCTCAACATATTCTGGAGCGTCCACCGAAAAATTAGGGAACTCTATCGTTACGGTCTGCAAGGGAGAAGTTGGCTTAGGAGAATCGGGGGCACTGCCTTCTGCGAGGTCCCGACCGGTGTAAAATTCGAAGCTAACCTCACCGCCATTAAAAGAGATTTGAGGCGAATTAATCTTAAACGGCAAGGTCACAAGATCATACTGATAGGACTTGGCCACGTTATCATCAGTGTTGATCGCATCTCGTTTCACCGCTGAAACTCCGGATGAAATATCGTTATAAAATCGATCAATCGGAGACAGACGCCCCATTCCTCCGCGGGTATGACTGATATTTTTCGAAAGCACATCAGGTAGACCCACTGCCTTCACCGTTTCTCGAATCACATCCGCTGGTGCGTGCAGCATATACTGAAACGGAAGCAGCCCCCCATAACGACGGGCCCCCTGAACTGAATCCACCCAGTTCGTCGCCCATGTGTAGGTGTCACTTCCCCCTCCGATACCGTTCGGACTGAATCCAAGGAACCCATAGCTGTTATCCGCTCCGTCAAAGGTAAGGCTGCCACCCGCATTCTCGATATCAATCTCCAAATCAGGATTGATCGCCACCCATCCTATGCTGGGACAAAAAAGATTAAACAAAATCATACCTTGAACCATGCGCTCGCCAGCATCCAAACGGAGCGCTCCTGCCGTTCCCGGATTAGCCCGGTAAGCAGTCTCATATGCCCCGTTACTTAGCCAGGTATCGCTGAACTTGGCGGAAGTCGGATCACTCAGTACGGCATCTCGATACTCAGGAAGGGTAAAGGCCAGTTGCCAGTTCCATTCATATGGCAGAAAAGCCGCCTCAAACTGTTTCATATCATAAGTTGGGTGCATCGGATCGTTCAAATCCCTAAGCCATTTAGGCCACGTTCCCGCCATGCTTTTATCGACAGAGTTTGGCTTAGGTGGCAGGTTCATGTAGACCCGACCGTAAGGTTCATTCCCCGGCTCAACCTCAGTCCTCGGAGTATTTTCATCAGCCGTAGTGACTTCGCCAGGGAACCGCCCTATCGCCCTCACCTGTGGCTGACCTGCACAGATCGCCACAATCTGCGCACTAGCCAGAGTATGAAAACGACCAAAGCCCCTCGTGTCCCCAATCTGAAGAGGAGCAACCTGCCCATGGCCTTTCATCCCCTCACCCCTCTTCAGCGAATTTCCGTTACTATTTCGCCAATTGGTAAACGTGAAATGAGTATCACTATTGTCAGCAGCAAAAGCTCCAGTCGAGCTCTCCGCATATAAAGAATCATCGTAAATATTAGTGGACCGAATGTAGTCAACAACCTCAGTGAGAATCTGCTCCTGATCAGGACCATACTTTGATTGAAAGCTGCCCCCATAACCCGGGTAATCCGCCTTCATGAGCCGATCAAGGTAGGCATACAACTCACGATTCCGCTGAATATTGTCGTAGTCATGCGTCGCTGAATCAGCTTTTTCTCGCCGAAAAATATAGTCATACCGATCACCCGCACTCGTCTTTCCCACCGAGGCGCAATAGTGAATCAACTGATCAAAGGGCGTCAGCCTCCTCTGGTAAGGTGAACTGTCATCAGTAGAAACCTCAGCATTGAATATTGGCCAGATCGCCACCCGGGGTAGATTGAATAGATTCACTTCAGGAGCCCTGCTATAAGCGGTGATAAAGAACTTCGAACGCTCCAAAAAGTCACCCAATTCAGCCCCCTCAAGATCGTTTCCAGTATTATCAGGATAGATATGAGGCTGGCGATCAGAGCGCATCACCATGTCATCCAATGAGGGAAACAGCGGCTCTGTATCCGGAGTCAGCCCATTTGACTCACTTTCCACATCTGGATCCACCTTACGAGTTCCCGATTGAGAACCACCGGGAACCACCCTGGGAACGACATCGAAAATTTTCTCAAGAGCATCACGGTTTTTCTCCCGGGCGCTGTCATCCATCATATTCAGCAAATACCCCGGTGCCAAAGCAGGACTAAGATGAGTCGTCGCCGGGTGCCCGGGATAACGTTGCCACTCATTCTTTGCGGGCTGATACCTCGCAAGGTCCCTGTCCATCGTGCCACCGGATCGGGGCAAATCCCATGCAGCACCTCCTGCGTGAGTATTAATATTAAGCTTGGAAGATTCATCATCCGCCCAAAAGGCAAATCGAGCCACCATCGGGTTCTTCGCAGACGGCAATCCGTTTCCAGATAGAACCTTGAACGTGTACCCTTCTGATGCACTCCCACCATTGTTAAGACTACCTACCGTTCCATCAGCCAACTGGTAGATCCACTTAACCGGCATCGCTACATGGCCGTCCGTTGCTTTCGCCACCCCTGCCGCCTTTTTCCCAAAATCGCCCTCCGCAAGGAGTTCTGAATCATACTTAAATCCCTCGACTCCATTAGCATCATATTCACCCGTTACATCTTTGATCCCTTTCTCGCCGGGCCAAGACGGAATTACCGATGCCGTAGGGTCTACAATCGGATAATAGACTTTTTCCCCTCGAATGACCGGCTCATTCAAATCAACAAAGTGATCGGGCTGATCACTCCACTTGTTGATATCAGCAAAGTCATTCCTAATATCCAACTGATCGGCCGACTTCATGTCATCATCAGAATAGAGCTTAAAAATTCGATCGAAGTCCCCGTTTTGATTCCATGTCCGAATCGCCCCGGGCTGAGATGACCAAACCTTGATGTTTGCCGAATCGCCACTAACTGTCGTCGCCTCCCGAATCTGAGCAATGACCATGTTTACTGCCTGCTCCGCCACCTGCTGCGCCTGAAGACCATTCGAATAGGTCGTCGATGCCCGGTGTTCACTCGTCGCCAGAGTAAAGAAAGTAAGCACCAAGATCGTCGTCAGCGACATCACTGTCAGCACCGTTACCAGCGCGATGCCTTTTCGGTTGGTGGGGAGGAATCTCCTGAATGGAAGTTTTTCCGCAATTTTCATGGGTCAGAGGGAGTTAAATTACTGCTTTAAATGGCCCATTCCTCGCCTGAGGAATGTTTTACTATGTAAACTGATCGATATACATAGCCAATACAAGCCCAAAACCGGATTTAGTCCATTTTTTTGCCAATACAATGTATTTACAGGCCTAAATGTTCGCAAATCGGATAAAGCTCGCGAATCGACTGCGAGAACATCAGGAAATCCAAAATGAGGCAAGAAAAAATCACCTGTTACAGCGTTTCGATCGGGTCAACGACCCATCGCCTGAAGCTGCTCCAACTCCCGAATAAATCCTGGATAGGAGGTCTCAATGCATTCGACGCCTTTGATAACAGTTTCCCCTTCGGCAAAAAGACCGGCAATGGCAAACGCCATCGCAATACGATGATCGCCTAACGAACTGATCTCAGCCCCTTTTAAAGTCGCCCCGCCAGTGATCTCCATCCCGTCGGCAAATTCCTCAACTTCTACCCCCATGCGTCGAAGGTTCTCAGCCACCGCAGAGATACGATCACTCTCCTTCACCCGAAGCTCCTTAGCATCCTTGATCACCGTCGTGCCCTCTGCCAGCGCCGCCGCCACAGCGAGGACGGGAATTTCGTCAATCAAAGTTGGTATCTCCGCGCCACCGATTTCGGTCGCTTTCAAAGTGCCCCCTATGATCTCGATTGACCCCATCGGCTCGCATCCTGATTCATCAATCCGCTCCGTGATTTTGGCACCCATCCGAGTCATCACGCTGAGGATACCAATGCGAGTTGGATTGAGCCCGACCCGATCAATCAGAAGACGCGCCCCGCGCCTCGCTGCCGCAGCGACAATCCAAAAGGCAGCACTGGAAATATCTCCCGGGACTTCAATGTCACGCGACTCCGGGATCTGGCCTCCCCAGATAGATACCGTATCACCCTCTCTGATATTCTTAACCAAGAGGTAATTCAACATCCGCTCCGTATGATCGCGCGAGGGATGTGGCTCGGTCACACTGGTCTTACCCTCTGCACCCAGCGCGGCGAGCATGATAGCACTCTTGATCTGGGCGCTCGCTACGGGTGATTCATAGTGAATCGGAGTCAGCTTCGCACGGCCTGTGATCGATAGAGGAGCCATGCAGTGATCCCCTTTCCCTTTGATTCGGGCCCCCATTTTTTCGAGAGGAAGCGCGACCCGGTTCATGGGGCGACGCGTCAGGGATTCATCGCCGGTCAACACCGTTTCGAAAGGACATCTCGCCAGAATTCCAGACATCAGTCTCATCGTAGTCCCGCTGTTTCCGCAATCGAGTGCACGATCCGGCTTTTTGAACTCTCCCCGGCAACCATGAACTCGTATGTGAGTGCCACCGGACCCAAGCTCTTCGATCTCAACCCCCAATGCAGCCAGGGCATTTCGTGTCGCTATGCAATCTTCACTCGCGAGAAATCCCGTAATCTCGCACGGACCGTTCGATAGAGCTGAAAACATCAAAGCACGATGAGAGATACTCTTATCGCCGGGCACCTTGAGCTCAGCTGAGAAATCTTTAACTTTTCTGACGCGTAGATCGGCCATGGAAATCAATAATATAAAAAGACCCGATAACTCAGAGCGACTCCCTGAGGGTGCGGGCCTGTGACAGGAAACGGCGGAGTTGATCTCTGTCAAGAGAGTCGATCACCTCTTTCCATTTTCCCAGCTCGGCAATAAACGCACCTAACTGATCTGATACCGCCTCTTGGTTGTCTACCAAAATGCCGGACCACATCTCTTCAAGCCCAGCCGAAACTCGAGTCGTATCCCGAAAACCACCACCACAAAACTTCCCCGCCTGCTCATTCGAACCCATCACCATTTTAACTAGCGCTGCCGCAACCAAGTGAGGCAAATGGCTGATCGAGGCCACCAGCGTATCGTGCTCTGCCGGCGACATCGTCGAAACTCGAGCTCCTAGAGCAATCCAAAAGTCACTGAGTTGGCCTAGTGCCCTGCTGTCCTCATCGTCGCCCTGCGGAGTCAGAATAACGGGAGCATCTTCAAACAGATGCTCGTCAGCGTGAACCAGCCCCGCTTTTTCCGAACCAGCCATTGGATGACTTCCGATGAACCGCGCCCCCAGTGACCGCACCAAATTGCCAACATCGGCCTCAACCGAAGACTTAACGCTTCCTACATCAGTGACCAAAACGTCCGAATCTGCAGGGAACCCATCGAATTGCCCTACCACAGCAGCCATCGCCCCGGTCGGCATCGCCAGAACAATGCAGTCAGCTCCAGCAATGGCTTCCCTCAAAGAATTGGTTGCCCCGCTACCCAGCCCTTCTTCGTCACGCAGTCGCTCAACGATTTCCGGACGACGAGCCCAAGCCCGAATCTCAACGTCAGGACTATTTGACCGAACAGCTCGGATCAATGATCCCCCTATCAGTCCCGGCCCGAGAACCGCAATGTTCTGAAACGGATCTCCGCTTTCTTCGCTCAGGGGACTTTGAAGTAAATTTTCTGACCGGGGTTGTTGGGATCAGGAATCTGAACCGGAGTCCCCCGCTTGAGTGGTTCACCCGTAGGATTGCCAGCTGAATCGTATTTCTCGACGGAAATCTGCCCAAGGGACGAATTTCTACCGGGAAGCGTTACGACCAATGGATTACCAGGAACCGTGTTGGCAAACTGAGTCGGAGCAGATGCGGCAGGCTTCTGCGGCTTCGGTGTCTCAGGAGGAGCAGTCGGCGATAACTGGCCATCCAACTTCCTCACATCGCGCGGAGCCGGTGGAGCTGTCGGTGCCTGATTGGCACCCGTGTATCCGAATCTTCCGCCAGGTTGCCCGGGAGGCATGGGAATCTCCGAACCAGGTTGACCATATTCAGCGGGTGGCACCTGCTCGATCAATGTTGGCTGATTATTTTGCGTCCGGCAGCCGGAAATCAAAAATAGCACAGCCAAAGCTGCGAGAAGGGAGCTGATTTGCTCAAATTTCATATCACTAAGTGTAAGAAAATTACGGTTTAGTAAGAGGTTAGAAAAACTTTTTAATTTCTCAAGTGCTAAAATAGCCTCATTTGGGACCAAATCTATAAAAATCCTGCCCTTGGATTACCGATTAGCCCCAGTTTCTTTGGTATTTCTTAAAAAGTCCGAGTCTTCAAATTTGAGCAAATCCCAAAAAAACGAAACGACCAATCAAACGGCACCGTTTCTCCACGTCCATAATACGAAGAATTTTCACTGATCTTTCAATTCTTTGAATTCACCACCTGTTTTTCTGACAATCCGGCTCCATTCCTTGGCATCATCCGATTTCGGCTCGAAAGCCAGAAAATGGATCGGAACCTCCGCCTGAGTCTCTTCCTCAATCCGTTCAACTACCTCTTTAATATCCTTATAGGGTATATTGCTGAATCCGCCTGTTGGCCGCCACTGAAAACTAGCGTCCGAAATCAGGAAAATCACATCCGGGCGCATCTTAATGGACCGCTCCAGAATCCCCACCACTCCGGTGAGATTTTCCACCACCCCTTTCGAAGCAACCCCCATGCTGCCACTGGTTTCCCACTCTTCCTCAACCCAGGCTACCGCCAACTTCTTGTTCCCGGGTGTCGCCGCCACCAATTCTTCGGTAAATGCCATGTAGTTTCCAGTGAATTGAATCAGCGAAAACTGCGAACTGATTGGTAGGGACTTAATCAATTGAATCGTCTCCGTCTGAATCCGCTCCAAAGGAATACCGGCTGCATTTGCCTTATTGACCACACTCGCAGACACATCAAACAGCAATAGAATGCGATCACCCTGAGCTTTCACTCCGAAAAAGCTCATCCCGTCTCCCGTGCCCCCGCCTCCCGTTAAACCCTGCCCCAAACCGGAACCTAACGCAGCGCTACCAACCAATCCGTTGACCTGATCCGAGATCAGCTCAGAAGGATCCAGCGGCAACATCTGATCCAGATCCACCTCAGGCATCTCAGGCAAAGCAAACTCAATCGGCCTCGTGCTGACCAGTCTGTCATTGAATGTCGGCTTCGGAGTCATTGCCTCGTGTTTCGCAACATTCATTTTATGCTCGGGCGGCTTGGGGGGAATCCTCACCGACTTCTGCATTTCGAACCGCGCCTCCGGACGCCTGAAGTGTTTCGCAACGGTCCAGGCTCCAAACAGAGCCAGCGCAATGGCATGAACAATGATGCTCCCGATAATCACCGAACTGATCATAGCCCGGCGGTGAGAAACCACCTTCCCTTCAGAAGGCGCCTTTTTCTTCTCCTTCTTCGGAGGGTCAGGACTCAACTGAACGGATACCTCACTCATCACCACCTCCCGCCAACGTAACCCCACGAATCCCGGCCTCAGCAATCGCGTTCAGGACATCAATCAACCGCTGATGTGGCACCGCATCATGAGGGGCCACCGTTACCAACGCATCCGCCTTCGCGTTCTCTGCCGAAACCCGAAAGCGCTCTAACACTCCGCGAAGGTCTGGCAGATCCGAACTCCCCGGCGAATCAAGCTCTTGCTCATTCAATACCACCTGCCCCCCTTCCATGATGATGACTCTCGCCTCGTCAGGAATATCCACTGCCTCCTCCTGAGAAACCTGCCCTGGAAGGCCCATTGGAATATCGCTCTCAGGCGTAATCGGTTTAGCGGAAACCATAAAAAAGACCAACAGAAGAAACACCATGTCAATCATGGGGCCCATCTGCATTTCCACCGTTTGGTGACGTCTCTTTCTAATCCTCCTCATCAAATACTCTCAATATTCCTATCAAACCCTAGTTTCCATACACCCCGAAAATCAAATCAATCGCTCCTACTTCAGTTGCCATATCCACAAACTCTCGAATCTTTTTTGTCGGCGTATCCTTGTCCGCCCGCAGGTAAATTTGCAAAGGCGGGTAATCCTTAAACTTCACCTTTAGGTGAGCCAATACCTCTTCCTGGGTCGACATCAAATCGCCAATGTAATAGTTCCCGTCACCGTCAATATTGATCACATCTCGCTCGGTCCGCTCAGGGTCCACTGCACTGATTGCGACAGGCAATTTCACCGGCACATTGAGTTGCTGACTCGTGATGGTTTGCGTCACCATGAAAAAAATCAGGAGAAGGAAAGTCATATCGATCATCGGAGTGATCTGAAAACTCACTTCATCAAGAGGTTTTTTCCGGCGACGCGTCATTTCTAACTCTCAGCAGTGTCAGTGGTTTCCGCCGCGGCTTCCGCAACGGTTTCCGCAACAGCTTGAGCTGGCGCTTCCTGCCCTTGCAGTCGAATTTCTCCTGAGAGAATATCAATCGCAAAACCCGCGTGTTTCTGGACCGTCGTCATCACTCCCTGCAACTTATCCCGAAAGAAGAAGTAAAAGAACATTGCCGGAATACCTACGACAAGACCACCTGCTGTCGTCACCATCGCAATCTTAATTCCACCAGCCAATTGCTTCGGATCCCCCGATGTAGTCGCCAGCTTGTCGAACGCTTCAATCATCCCCCATACCGTTCCTAACAAGCCAATCATCGGCGCCAAAGTCGCAAAGATATTCAAATAGTTCACCCACACCATTTGGCGATGCTCTTCCTCGTCCAGTGCCTCCGCCGCTGCATCCATCATGCTGGCCTTATTCGCAAGATCCCTTTCAAAGTTCACTTTCAATAAAGCCCCGGACATCACCTTTGCATAACTGCACGGATGAGGCTGACAGGCGCTGTAGGCAGACCCCACATCACGGGCCGCCATCGAAGCATTAACCCGATCGACCAACTCTTTCGGGGCCATTTTCTTGCTGCTAATCTGAATAAAGCTATAGACCGCTACCGCAATGGTGCCGATCGAGCAGATCAGCAAAATATGCATGAAATTCCCCCCCTGTTTATACAAGTCCAGGGCAGAGACATTCTCAGTCGGCAAGGCATCATCGGCAGGAGGATCATCCTGAGCCGCCGCAGGGATGGCGGCCAGAACCATTGAGAGCAGAAGCGCGGTCGACAACGCTCTGAGGTGGGTTTTCATACTAGTCATGGAGTCTTTAATCGTAGGTTCACAGTATTATCAAAAGTCTATTCATCAGCCATCTCCTTCAGCTTGGTCGCGGCTTCAGCACCGAATTCAGTATCGGGATACAACTGAACTAAATCCGTGTAGGCAGCAACAGCCCGCGAAGGCTCACCTCCAAATTCATAAGTCTCAGCAGCAGCATACAACCCCCGGGCCGCAGCGCTCGCCCGGGTAGCATGAAATAGGTAAGGCCACAAAAACTGGTTGATGGTACCATGATACAATTCATTTCGCCCGGGACGCACTTCGTCGTCCACCTCCCAACGAGGATGCTCCTCTTCGAGATCTTTCAGCTTAGCAAACTCTGCCTTTGCTAAGAGGTAATTCACTTCGATCAAAAGTTCAGGATCCTCAGTTTCTCTAACCATGGCATGCGCTTCTTCCGTCGCTTTCTCCAGTTCGCCCAGAGCGATCAGCGACTGCAGTCGCCCCCTTTTTGCCGTTGCGATATCCTCATCGGCCCACGCTCTTTCCTCAATCCGTTCAAACAATCGCAAGGCATGCAGACTGTCACTTTCTAACTCTTTTCTTAACAAGGCATAAGCATAAGCAATCCCCCAACCCGCAGTCCGGGATCGAGGACGATGCAAATGCGCAAAATGATGGTCCCACCACTTTTCAGCTGTCTCCACATCGACTTCCAACCTTCGCTCGAACAACGCTTCTTCTCCGGGCTCAAAATCAAATTCGACGTAGGCCACTTGCTTCATGCCCATCGTTCTCTGCACAGAACCGGAACCGGACGACATTTTGAAGGTTACGATGTTATCGGTAAGCGCTTCGATTTCACACGCAGCCGATTGACCTGATTTGAGAAATATCACATCTTGAGCCTGAGCAACAGGGCACAGAGATCCTACCAATACAAAAAACACCCCTATCAATACCCTCATAAGGATACCTCCGTTTCAGGTTCGGCAATTGTTTCTTCTTCAGGAAACAACCTCCTCAGGCGCGTCACTTTTGCCACCGCCTCTTTTGCCTCTTTGTAGCGCCCCAAATCATCCCGGGACACCAACTCTTCATAGGTTTCCAGCGCTTCCAGTTTGAGATCTAACTCCTCAAGCGACTGAGCCCTTTCCCAATAAGCCTTGGCATTCAATTCTCCGAATTTCCCGTAGGCGACATAGACGCGCTCGAAAAACACGATCGCCCTTTCATGATCTCCCGATCCAGCCAACGATTCCCCAATTTTGAGCAATGCTTCAGCCTTCGTCATCGCTTTGACGCCTGGCGTCTCCAACACCGATTCCAATTCAATTCGGGCTTTATCCAGTTTGCCCTGCGCCGCGTATATCTCCGACTTCCTCACTTTTACGTCACCGAGATCAAGAGCGACCAATGCCTCTCGTTCGTAACGGTCAAAATATTCAATCGCCTTCTCCATGTCACCTTCTTCGGCAGCAATATTTCCCAGCCCGCGATAGATCCTCCCCTTCTCGACTGCCCGGGGATGCCACCGCCTGACTTCGCGAAAAAGCTCTTTTGCAGTGAGTAAATTTCCCGCTTCCATGAGAGCTTCAGCGACCGACACACTGATAACAGGGCGGTTATCTTTGGCGTTCACCCATTTCGCAATATCCATCAGATCAGTCCGTTCCGCGACGGGACTGATCTCCCGCATCAGTAGCGACTTTCCCCACCCTAACCGAGTCGCGAGGACAAACTGCTCAGCCACCGAAGCACGAGTCTTGGCAGTCTGCAGCCGGGTAAGCAATTCATCCCTTCCAGTGCCACCACCATCCGCATACACTTTCGGAAGCGCCGCAAGAACGTCAGTCATTGTCACTAGGTCAGGATCATTGCCATGACGTTCGATAGTTTCCCAATAAATCTCCCGGGCCTTCTCAATCTCACCAGAATTAATATAGGTCCATCCTATCCAGTAGACCGCCTCCGGCATTCTCGAGCTCTCAGGATACTGATCAACAAAGGCAACGAAATGGGCCCTCATTGCTTCAACTTCGTCCAGGAGTTTCAAAGCATTTCCCTTCTTAAACCAGGCATCCACAAAAAATCGACCCGAGCTAGGTCGAACACGATCATAGGCAGCAAACCCGTTTTCTGAATCTCCCTCCCCAAAGTAGGCATCACCAATCAGCAGATTTGATTCATCCGTATAAGGATCACCTGGATAGGCTTCATTAAAGCCTTCGAACAACTCGATCGACTCCGGATACTCGGCCTGAGAGAAGGTACAAACAGCGATTCGAAAGCGGGCTTCCTTTCGATACTTGGGAGTCTCGTAACGATCCAGGTAGGCCCCCATATGACTGCGAGCCTCATCATATTGGCCACTGAACGAGAATGCCATTCCAGTCCAATAATCTGCATCTTCGACCATCCCTGATTTTGGATAAGTCCGCTGAACTTGATCAAACTGAAAGAGCGCCCCGTCATTGTCTCCTTGCTGCAAATAGAGAAAGCCCTGCATGAACAATGATTTAGCGGCAAAATCGTCCTCCGGAAAGTCTTCGACCAGCTCCCCGTATGCAATCTGCGCTGCTCCGTACTGCTGATCTTCCCGAAGGGCTTCGGCTTTCAGGAACATCACCGTAGGAAGATATTTTCCTTCATTGCCAAACACCTTTTGATATGTTTCCGCCGCCGCCGCAGCACTGGTCCACTGCCCAATTTCCATCCAGCACTGAATCTGTGCCAAACTCGCGCTTTCGACCACCTCGTCGGGCGGCATGGACCCGAGCATCTCCTCCATGATCAGAGCTGCTTCCCGGTATCTGCCGAGCCCCTGGTAAGCGGTTGCGAGCCGCAAGCGAAGAGCCGAATCAAAACTTTCTATCGTTGAAAAATTTTCCAACTCCCTTTCTACCCGTTTGAGAATCGAATTGAGCTGAAAAACAGTTCCGCTCGTATTAGGGCGCTGCTCCAATACCGCGATACGGTCTTTGATCTTTTTGACTTTGGCAGCCTGATGCTCAAGCAGCTTCTCCGAATCCCAAATTCGCTGCAAACAAGTGATCGCATCATACCACTGTTTCTCTTCAAGGAATTTCGATCCCAGCTTGAGAGCCAGAGTCTGAAAACTGATTACCTGGGTCATCTCGCTAAGGTTAGGATATTCCCGCTTCAACAATTCTAGAGCCAAATCAAATTGCTCTGCCTGAATCCTCGCATACAACTCCAGAACGATCGCTCGGCTCGCAGCCTCGGGAGCATCCTCACGATATTTCGGTAGCTGCGCGGCCAAAAAATCTGCCGCCTCGGCCGGAAAATCCTGCTGCAAATACAGGGTAGCGAAAAGAAGCAGCGCCTCATATCGCTTAAAAGGCTGGTGGCTCTGATCGGCCCAATACCCGCCAAAGGCTCGCTGGGCATCGACCAACTCGCCTTGATTCATCAAACAAATACCAAGCCAGAATCGCAATTCGTCTTCCAGAGACGGAGGCAATTCCGGGTCCTCAAGAGATTCCTTGATCCAAATCAACGCTTCATCAAATTTCTTGAGCCCCACCTTACATATAGCAACCAGGGGACGATGAATCCTGACCGCTTCCTGCACTTCCTCCGCTTCGCCATAATCCAAAATGAATTTTTCAAGCGCGGCTTCAGCAACAGCAAAATCATTCGCCGAAAACGCTGCCCGCCCCCTCTCAAGTAATTGCGCAGGCCCTTCCGTATCAAGTTGTGGCGTTTCGTCTCCGGCTTCTTCTTGTGCCTGACCGGGCACTACTGCAAACGAAAGCAGCATAATGAGTAAGAAGAGTGAACGATGCATCGGAGAAACCGGAACCAAGTGATCCCGTTCCCATCAGACACAATTAGTGAGGCCTCCGTCAATCGGTAAAGACGCTCATGTCAAATTTGCGGCCTATCAAACCCATACATGGACCCGCTGGAATTCCGAAGCAAACCCGAGAGCATCGATGAGGCAAAACCTAGCTGCGGTATCCCTCTGGATTCTTGCTATGCCAATCCCAGGCAGACTGAACAATGCCCTTCACATCGGGAAATTTCGGCTCCCAACCTAGTTCTGCGCGGATCTTTTGACTATCAGCAATCAAAACATCCGGATCTCCCGGGCGGCGCGGCGTAACTTCAGCCGGGACGGGATGTCCCGTGATCTCCCGAACCGTTTCAACGACTTCTTTGACACTGAAACCATTCCCATTTCCAAGGTTGTAGTGTAGCACCTCCCTTTCATGCAACGCATTGAGCGCCAGAATGTGTGCTTGCGCCAAGTCCTCGACATGAACGTAGTCCCTCACGCAACTACCATCAGGGGTATCATAGTCGTCCCCAAAAATTTTGATATTTTCGCGCTGTCCCAACGCCACTTGCAACACCAACGGAATGAGATGCGTCTCCGGATCATGATCCTCACCACGGGTCGGCGTACAGCCCGCTGCATTAAAATATCTCAAGGCAGCGTAACGCAATCCCTTCGTCACATGAGCCCAGTGCAATATCCGCTCAATAAAGTATTTGGACTCCCCATAAGGACTTCCCGGAACGATTTTTTCCTCAGGTCCGATCGGAATTTTCTCCGGATCGTCAAACAGATTGGCCGTCGAAGAAAGAATGAAACGCTCCACTCCATGCTTCAACGCCGACTCCAACAAATTGATCGCGTTCGTCGTATTCTCGCCGAGATACATGAACGGCTTCTCCATCGACTCCCCCACCAAAGTATGAGAAGCAAAATGCATGATCGAGTCAGGCTTGAACTCTGCAACAGCCGTCTCAATTTCCTCCCGGTTTGCCAAGTCACCTTCGACAAACTTCGCCGCTTCATTGACGGCGTCCCGATGGCCTTGATATAGACTGTCAAAGACGGCAACTTCGTTGCCTGCAGCAATCAACGCATCAACGTTTACGCTTCCGATATAACCGGCTCCACCGGTGACAAGAACCCTCATAAGTGTTTTTGAGCAAAGAATCGAAACCTTCTGTCACGCCCTGCTCAAACGCAAGATATTCATCTAGATAGCCTTAGCTTAAGCGGTTTAGACGAAATAGCCCCGTCCGTCGTGCAGCAATTGAATCCCAGCCAAAATCACTGCACAACGAAACCGGGGCTCGACCACCGCTAAATCTCTTTCCACCCGGGCAAAACCGAATCCACTTTATGGACAGGGAATGGCGGGAATGACACCCCCCACCAATCTAGGCAGCGCCCCTTGCCGAAGCACCCGAAAACTCGGGTTCCTCCACCGCTGTCCCTGCCGGCACAGCCGCACCTGAGGCACCTGAGGCACCTGAGGCATCGGCTGTCCCCACCGCCTCCGACGCCTGTTGATGATTGCCAAGAAACTGAACGGACTCCGCTACCACTCGAAGCTTCGACCGGTTCTGCCCCGATTTCGCGTCCTGCCAGGAATCGAGTTGGAGACGCCCCTCAATCAGCACGCTGCGACCTTTCTGCAAATACTTCGCCGTATTTTCGGCACTGCGTCCCCACACCACGACATCAACAAAGGTGGTTTCATCATGACGCTGCCCGTCCTCGCCTGTCCACGAACGATTCATCGCCAGACCCAGCTCGCCGACTGCCGCGCCAGATTTGGTTTTCTTTAACTCAGGATCCCGGGTGAGATTCCCCAACAAGGTAACTCGATTAAAACTACTCATGCGAACACTTATAACAACAACTGTTCACAAGAACAACTATTTTCTTGAATTTTATAATGCCAAGCGCCCAATTCCACGTATTCGCGTTTGCACAAAGCCCGCACGCGCCCCTAAAGTATCGAGCCTAACAGCACCACGATGGATTCTCAGAGCCTATCCCCCTTCACTGACTTTTGTTACCTGTTCCTGAGTATCATACTCGAAGGGGCTCCTTTCATTCTACTCGGCACTCTCATTTCCGGGTTCATCGATGCCTATCTGCCTCCGGGGCTGATTGATCGCTGGTTACCAAAGAACAAAACTCTCGCTGTCATCTTCAGCGGCCTGCTCGGTTTCATTTTTCCAGTTTGCGAATGCGCCATCGTTCCGGTTATCCGACGACTGATTCGCAAAGGACTGCCGGTTTCCTGCGCGATCACCTACATGCTTTCCGCGCCCATTATCAATCCCATCGTAGTGATCAGTACGATGAAGGCCTTCTCTTCCTCGGTCGGCCAGTTCTCGCTTCGAGAAACTGAAACCCTGGACGCCTATGGGCCCGGTTTCATGACCGCAAGCCGTCTCATTATCGCGTTCCTCGTCACCGTAGGGGTCGGCCTCGTCGTGCTGCGTGCTCGACCGGGCTCCATCCTCAAAGCCAAAGTGGCTCCGGCAACTTCCAGCAAATCTGACGGCGGACATCAACACGGCGATCAAGATTTACCCAGCAAACAAGAGAAGCTTGTTCTCGCGCTTCGCACCACGATGCGGGACTTCATGGAAACCGCCATGTATTTCACGATTGGTGTCGCGATCACAGCAGTCTTCAAAGCCTACGTCACCGACGACCTCATTCTGCTTTTCAACCAGAGTGAAACGACCGGCATTGGACTGATGATGATCCTCGCTTTTGTCCTGAGCCTTTGCAGCACCTCTGACGCATTCATCGCCGCGAACTTCCCTGTCCCTCAATCAGCGAAACTCGCATTCCTCGTCTTCGGCCCCATGATGGACGTGAAGCTTGTTTTCATGTATCTTACCGTTTTCAAATCGAAGTTCGTCATCATTCTCGCAATCACGCTTTTCTTCGTCATTGGCACCCTCAGTTATTTCTGGATCAGGCTGTAACTCCCTCCACTTCCTTTCTATGAAAAAAGCGCTCCCTATCATCACCATCACGACTTTGATCGTGTGGGGCGTGGTGTTCCTCTATTTCTACACAACGGGGCGTATTGAAAAACATCTCGATCCCAGCTTTCGAATCTATGCGCTCCTCTCCGGCATCGGATTTCTCCTGCTGGGAAGCTTCAATTTCATCAACCGCAACCGCGCACTCGGCGCCTGCACCCACGACCACGCGCATGGTGATGCCTGCGATCACGAACATCATCACGATCAGGCAGTCGATGATCACGATCACGCAGCCTGCGATCACGACCACAGCACCGATCAAGATCACCACCATCACGACACTGAATCCCACCATCATGAGGAAGAGGAGGAGGAAGCCACCGCACACGATCACAGCCACCACGAAGACACCACGTCGTCGATCATCTTCTCGGTAATAGTTCTCTTGATCCCTCTACTTTTCGCTACCGGATACTCCAAGGATCAATTCAGCAATCAATACCTCGCCAAGTGGGGCAAAATCGAACGGCAAATGATGCAGATGCGCATCGCCAAGATTCGCGCCGCAGAAATCGAAGAATCCCCAGGCTCGGTCGACCCTAACAAAAATCCGTATACCAGCGATGCAGTCGGCAGTGAAAACGGCAACGAAGCACCCAAGCCAGGTGCCGCTGACACTCCCCCAGATCCATCACAGGACACTGCAACGACCGAGGCAGATGCAGATGCAGGCAACGACAGCTGGGCCACCTTCACCCTCGAAGACCTCAAGCAGATGGTCCCACAAAACGAAGCAGGTGATTTCCAGCTCGATGTCCCCCAGATTTTTTACACCGCCGGTGACAAAGAACTCATGGCCGTGATGGAAGGAATCTCGATCGAAACGACCGCTCAGTTGATGGAGGAAACTCTCAGCAATCCCAACGGTCACCGCCTCAAGGCGTTTCGCCTCTTCATTGAGTGTTGTGCCGCCGATGCACGCCCCCTCTCCATTCCGGTCGACTTCGGTAAGCCACCGCCCGAATACACCGAAATGGGATGGTACCGAATCTACGGCAATCTTCACTACGTCCACGAGGATGGTGACCTCCTGCCCATCCTCAGAATCGACCGGTTCGAAGAAGCTTCCGAGCCAATGGACGGACTGATTTTCTAAGGTAGGTTTCGCCCGGAGAACAACAGACTGAAAACTTGCTTTTTCCCAATTCTGGCGTAGGTTACTCATGTTCTACAAATCGGGGGTGTACTGGTTTCGACTGATGGTTTGAAGAGCAGACTGCGTGTCGAGGTTGATCGGTTGGCCTCGTAAAAAACCGATCAAAAAACAAAAGCAAATAACGAACCTGAACTTGCGCTGGCAGCCTAATTGAGTTGCCCGGGAAATGGCCGACGCCGGCTGAGCCAAATCCCGCTAATTTAGTCGGCTTAGTCTCCAGACGGGTGTCCGGTCTGAGCGATGAAAGGTTACAGGGCAACCGGAGAGAACGGATTCTGTTGATCGAAGCCGCCTCTCCTAAATCAAAAGATCAACTATGCATGTAGACGTTTGTTTAGACAGCCTTCAGGACAGGGGTTCAACTCCCCTCACCTCCATTCTACGCTCGAGAGCGTAGAATGCCCTTCATAGCCTTGGCGACGAAGGGCCGATCACATCAATCCAAAATCGCCGCGAGCTTTCCCCTTCTCCAAGGCTACGGAGAACAAGACCAATGGCAGGCCATTCTTTCACCTGCGCCTACCTTCTCCGAAGCGAGGCGACCCCGGCCCAAGTCTACACCGGCATCACGTCGGATCTCAAACAGCGTCTCAAGGACCACAACGCAGGCAAAGCGAAACACACGTCCAAATTTCGCCCTTAGGTGATCGAGGCCTACTTCACTTTTTCAGACATGGGCTTCAGCATAGGCATCCAGCTGATCTAGAAGAATCTGCTTCTCATCATCGGAAAGAAAGCTGGCTTCGAACCCGTTTCGGCAAAGCTGAACGGCTTGCTCGCGGGTCATGTCGAGGTCGTGATACAGGGCCAGAAAGTTCTCGGTCATGTAGCCGCCAAAGTAGGCGGGATCATCGGAGTTGACGGTCACCTTGATGCCTTGCTCAAGTAACTCCAGGATGTTGTGATCCTTCATCTCGGCGAATACGCGGAGCTTGGTATTCGACAATGGGCACACCGTAAGCGGTATCTGTTCATCACGGAGGCGCTCCATCAGTTTGGCATCTTCTTTGCAACGAACTCCATGGTCGATCCTGCTGACCTTGAGGAGATCCAGCGCCTGCCAAATATAGTCAGTCGGGCCTTCTTCTCCGGCGTGGGCAACGGTAGGGAATCCTTCCTCCATAGCTCGTTCAAAGACTCCGTGAAATTTCTCAGGTGGGTGGCCAAGCTCGGAAGAGTCGAGTCCGACAGCGGCGATGAGATGTCTGAACGGCAAGGCTAGTTCCAGCGTCTCCATCGCGGCTTCTGCGCTGAGATGACGAAGAAAGCAAAGGATCAGCCGGCTGCCTATGTTGAGTTTTTCCTGACCTTCCTTCAAGGCACGGGTAATGCCGCTGATGACGACTTCGAATTCGATACCCCGGTCGGTGTGTGTTTGCGGATCGAAAAAGGGTTCCACGTGAACGACCTTCTGCTCATGACAGCGCTTGAGGTAAGCCCAGGTCATGTCGTAAAAATCCTGTTCGTGTTGCAGTACGCCGGCCCCACTGTAGTAGATGTCGAGGAAAGACTGCAGATTGCTAAAATTGTAGGCTTCCTTGACCTCCTCGACACTCTCATAAGGAATGTCGATTCCGTTCCGCCTGCCAATCTCGAACATGAGCTCGGGTTCGAGCGAACCCTCGAGATGAATATGAATTTCCGCTTTCGGCAGGTTATTTAAAAATTTGATCATGGTGTGTTCCCACAGGGTTCCCACAGGGTTCCCACAGGGTTCCCACAGGGTTCCCACAGGGTTCCCACAGGGTTTGTCGTTCACCGTTTGTATAGAATTCAATGACGAGGGCCAGCATTTCCGGCGCTTCTTCTGATTGTCCCGGCCGGAGCCAACAGCAAGCTAACAGCACGCGCCTAGCTGAACCTGTTGATTGCTTCTTTTGGTTTCGGGTTGCCGGAAATCATAGGTCATAACATTGTGAAACCTTGTTTTACGAGGCAATTGAAACATTCGGGCGCGTGGCAGGGCATTCTTTTACCTACGTCTATCTTCTCGGAAGCGAGGCAGACCCAGTCCAAGCCTACATCGGCGTCACGTCAGATCTGAAACAGCGCCTAACAGTCCACAAGGCTGGCTAAGCTTCGTTCACGGGCACGACACTTATCCGGGCCCTTTTGCGTCTCTTGACCCGTGCCGAGCCCAGTTGAACAATGGTGCCTCCCCCACCGTTCCGTTCCGTCTTACCTCCATGAAAGATCTCACCACACTCCTCGGACTTCTTGGTTTCCTCTCAGTGCCTCTCCTTGCCTCTGATGACTACGTGCCCGTCAATACTCAGGCGCCAGGAGAGGAACCTATTTCCCCGCAAGAGGCGGTCGAGATCATGTCGGTGCCGGAGGGGTTTTCGGTCAGCTTGTTTGCCGGTGAGCCGGACCTACGCCAGCCCATCGCGATGCAGACCGATGATCGCGGACGGATCTGGGTGGCCGAGGCTTATTCCTACAAAGAATGGGAAATGAAAGGAGAGGATCGTGTCCTAGTCTTCGAAGATTCCGACAACGACGGACAATTTGATCAACGCAAAATCTTCTACCACGACGCCACTCACCTCTCTGGCATGGAGGTTGGCTTTGGCGGCGTCTGGATCTGTAATTCGCCCAATCTTGAGTTCATTCCCGATCGCAACGGCGATGATATACCGGACGGTCCGCCCGAGGTGGTTTTGGATGGATTCACCCAGCAGGGTAAACACAATTTCTTCAGCGGCCTGACCTGGGGACCCGACGGCTGGCTTTACGGAAGGCACGGCATCACCGCCTCTTCACTGGTCGGTGCTCCCGGAACTCCTGCCGAAGATCGAATCGATGTCAGTTGCGGCATTTGGCGACTTCATCCGGTCACCCGTGAGTTTGAAATTGTCGCTCGCGGCACCACCAATCCCTGGGGCCTCGATTGGAACGAAATGGGCGAAATGTTTATGACCGGCAATGTGAATGGTCACCTCTGGCACGTCATCCCGGGAGCCTATTATCCTCGAATGCATGGGCAAGGTTCAGCCTCTCATGTCTACGATCGCATTCCGCTGACGGCAGACCACCTCCACCACGAAGGTGCATGGACCGACCGAGCCAAGTTCCGCGACAATCCCGAAGGCGTCACCGACGCAATGGGAGGCGGTCACTCACACTGTGGAGCCATGATCTACCTGGGCGATAACTGGCCGGAGAAATATCGGGACACTATCTTCCTAAGCAACACTCACGGCCGACGCGTCAACAATGACATCCTGCAGCGCAGAGGCTCCGGTTACGTGGGCACCCATGGTGAAGATTTCATGATCGCCAACCATCCCTGGTACAGAGGCGTCACTCAACTCTATGGGCCTGACGGGGGCGTCTTCCTTTCAGATTGGACCGACTACGGTGAATGTCACGACAATGACGGAGTTCACCGCACCAGTGGTCGCATCTACAAAGTGGTCTACGGCGAAGCAAAAACCCCGAGCCCCTTGGACCTGTCAAAACAATCAAACCTTGAACTAGTAGCCCATCAACTACATCGCAACGACTGGTATGTGCGCCATGCGCGCCGGCTTTTGCAGGAACGTTATGTGGCCGGACAAGATTTGAATGACGCTCGAAAGGAGCTGCAAGGCCTACTGGAGGAATCCGATCAACCAGTGGATCGCCAACTGCGTTTTCTCTGGGCGCTACACAGCACTGGAGGAGTGGGAGAAAAGCGACTCACCCATCTACTGGAACACGAAGACGAACATATGCGCAGTTGGGCGGTGCGTCTGATAAGCGAAGGAGGAGAGCCGAATGAAACTCAGTTCAATTTCATTCGCCAATTGGCCCGCGACGGAAAATCACGCCTCGTTCGCCTCTATGTGGCTTCGACTTTTCCAAGGTTCTCAGAAGCCCAGCAATGGGCCTTAGCAGAAGACCTCTTGTTAGATTTCGGATACACGGAAGATCAGAACCTGCCCTACCTGATCTGGTATGCCCTCAGACCCTTAGTAGAAACCGATCCGGTTCGGGCACTCGGTTTCTTGAAAACCTGCCACGACCCCCAAGTCTACAAAAACATCGTGCGTCGCATCGCCTCTGATTTTGATCTGAATGCCGAATTGATGCCCAGCCTGATCACCGCCATCAGCACAACTCTGGAACAAGGCCACGCCCAAAATGCAGCCGCCGGAGTTCGCGGAATTGAAGAAGCCCTCAACGGATTAAAGGGAATCGATGCTCCGTCCAACTGGGATCTGGTCGCAAATTCCGCTGACGCAGGAGTCAGAGATGAGGCGGCCAAGCTCGATCCGGTTTTTGATCAAGGGAGCCCCATGACGGCAAAGGACTGGCTGGGACTGATCAACAATCAAACCCGTCGCAATCAGGCCATTCGTGAACTGGCTGCATTCGACCATCCTAAAATCGCTAGCACTATCCTAAAACCCTACCCCCGCTACTTAACCGAGGACAGGCAGGCTGCCATCACAACGCTGAGTTCGCGCGTTTCTTACGCGGGTCCGCTTCTCCAAGCCATTAAGAACGGACAAGTTGAACGGAAGGACCTATCAGCCTATCACGCCCGACAGATTCACAACCTGGGTGACGAACGACTCAATCAACTCTTGGAAGAAGTTTGGGGCCAGCTGCGCCAAAGCTCCGCAGAGAAAAAAGACCTCATCGCTTCCTGGCAATCGAAGCTGAATCCCCCCATTCTGGCCGGCGCCAGTATCGCAAACGGAAAAGCTATGTTTGAGAAAACCTGTGCTTCCTGCCATGCCATTTATGGTGAGGGCGGATCTCTGGGGCCGCACCTCGATGGAAGTGACAGGAAGAATCTGTATTACCTCCTCGAAAACCTGATTGATCCCAGCGCCGTGCTCCCGCAGGACTATCGAATGAACGTCATTACCCTCAAGGACGGCCGTGTCTTGAGTGGCAATATCACCGCTCAAACACGACACACTCTCACCATCGCCGGTCTGGCCAGCGTCGAGGTGATCCCGCTCACTGAAGTGGTGAAACAGGAACAGTTCGAACAGTCCATCATGCCGGAGGGCCTGTTACAGATCATGAGCGAACAAGACGTGATTGACCTGATTGCGTTTCTGCAGCAGTGAGACTGACGCGTAGTTCTGCGTCTATCGTCCCGTCGCCAAATCGGGACGCACTGAATCCAAAAGATGGGACGACAATCCGTCGACTCCTCACTCCTCGTATCCAAGCGGAGCGAGACTCGTGATCACATCAGCAATCAGGTCCGCCTTTCTTTCGAATTTCCTGGGCGCTGCAAAGATATAAGCGAGGTAGTTGTTATCATCCATCGTGGCGGCGAGCAACATGATGCCGACAACTTCGCCATCAATCTCCCCGACCCCGGCGCCCAGTATTCCGAGAATCCCTCCTCGTAATTCGATGTCATCGATTTCGCCTTCTGAGTCAATATCAAGCGCATCAACTTGAGCGTAAAACAGGTCCTCAGTGCTGATTGAGTCATCTTTGACTGCGGTAAGAACAAATACAATTCCGTTCCCGTAAGAGGTCACCGTATCACCTTCTGCTTCCGTTTCCCAGTTTGCAGGGACCTCAAACTGGACATCAAACTCCTCCGATTCCATCACTACCCAGTCTTGAGCATGAACCATCAGCGTTGAACTGACGATAATGCCTGCGATCACCGGAAGGACGCACACCGTCAGGCAAATTTGAGAAAGTTTTTTCATAGCCGCAAACATTAGAGGCAAAGGGCTCCGCGCACCAACTATAAACACACAAAGAAAATTCAGGACTGCATATGCCCTATAGCGCGATTCTTCCGCAAAAAGAACCTTTCGAATTTGAAGTATCTGCCGTTTTGTTCATGCTTATCTATGATGAACGAAAAACCCACTGAAACGACCCCGACCTCGCGTCGAAAATTTCTCGCCGGTACCGCCGCAGCCACTGCTGCTGTGGCTCTACCAGTCGAACTCTCTGCTCAAGTTGCCGGAAGTGATTCCGTCAAAGTCGGCATGGTCGGTTGCGGTGGCCGCAACTCTGGCGCCATCATCCAAAACCTCAACGCCAACGACGGCGCCCAGGTGGTCGCCGTCGCAGAAGCTTTCGCGGACAACCTCTCTGGAACAGGTCCTCGGGGATCTGGTCTACCTGCCATTCAAGCGCAGCTTGAAAAGATGGGTAGAAGCAGCCAATTCGACGTACCGGAAAATCGCCAGTACGCCGGCTTCGATGCCTACAAGCAGGTCATCGATCAGGTCGACGTCATTTGCATTGCAACCCCTCCCGGCTTCCGCCCCATTCACTTCGAATACGCCGTCAATGCTGGCAAACATGTCTTCATGGAAAAGCCGGTCTGCGTCGACGCTCACGGATACAATCAGGTGATCGCTGCCGCTAAAGAAGCGGACAAAAAGAACCTCAAAGTTGTGGTCGGTCTTCAGCGCCACTGTCAGGACTCCTACTTGCAGTCCTACCAGAAATATCAAGAAGGTGCCATCGGCGAAATGATCGGTGCTTCCGCTTATTGGGTTGGAGCCCGCCCCTGGACCATCGAGCGTCAGCCAGGCTGGACCGAAATGGAATTTCAAGTGCGCAACTGGCAGCAGTTCCGCTGGCTCTCCGGCGACCACATCGCTGAGCAGCATGTTCACAATCTCGACGTCATCAACTGGTTTGCCAGCGGCGACCCTCTCATGGGCGGCCACCCCATTTCGGCACAAGGACAGGGTGCGCGAACAAACGAGTCCTCGAAAATTGGCGAGATCTTTAACCAACACTTCATCGAATACCGCTACGGCCCTGAAGAGAACAACATGATTCTCAACAGCCAATGCCGTCAGACTCCCGGCACCTGGCGCAGAGTTGGTGAAGAGATCCACGGCTCCGAGGGCATCATGGATCCAGGCAAAGGAACCATCACTGACCTCAAGGGCAATGTGAAATGGCAGTATCGCAAACCCCGCACCGGAGCTAGTAATCCGAAAGACGCGGAGCACGCGAAACTCTGGGATGCGATCCAGAATGATAAGCCACAAAACGACGCCTACTTCGCAGCGAAGAGTTCTTTCACTGCCGTTCTCGGACGCATTGCGACCTACAGTGGTCAGCTCGTGAACTGGGACGAAGCGGTTGCCTCAGACTACTCGCTGATGCCAGATGAGTTCTCCTTCGACGCAGATCCCAAAGTGATGCCGAATGATGCAGGAGAATACGATGTCGCTATCCCAGGCAAGTGGGACCTTCCTTGGAAGAAAGCGTAAAAACAGATTCACGGAATAATTTTTACCAAGCGGGCTCGGATGTCGAAAGGCAACCGGGCCCGCTTTTTTGTGCCATTCCTTGAAATGGTTTCTTCATCTTTGCGCACGATTTCGGAGCGCCATCAAGTATCGAAACATCCCTCCGACCTGTTTTCTTTTGTGCTAAGTTTTCCCTATGAAACTCTTAACGATTTTGGCACTCACTTTCACGAGTATTTTGGCACAGGCCGGACCGCATCTTGTCTTTGTCATTGGTGAAAAGGAATACGGAACTCACGAATCGCTTCCCGCCTTTTTTGAGAGCGATCTCAAACCCGCTGGCTACACCGCTACCTTCATCACCGCTCCACCCGAAGAAGGAGTTCGCGACGATTTCTCAGGTCTCGCTAAAGCACTCAAGAAAGCCGACGCGTGTTTCATCAGCGCTCGCCGACGCGCCCCTGCGGCGAAAGACATGCAGGCATTGAAGCAGTTCGTCGCTGATGGAAAACCGCTCATTGCGATCCGGACATCCAGCCACGCCTTTCATCTCAAAGGCGCACCGATCCCGGATGGACACGAACTCTGGGAAGAGTTTGACCCCGCCATTCTTGGCGGCAACTACGATGGCCATTATCGGGAGGAAATCGCCACTATGTCCGTTGCCGAAGAGGCCAAGGATCATCCGATCTTCAAAGGACTCGGAAAGCTTCCCACCTCCGACAAATTGTACAGGAACGCTCCTCTGGCTGAGTCGACCACCTTGCTTCTCACCGGCACCATCGAAGGTCAAGCCCCTGAACCGACCGCATGGACAAATACGGTCGGCGACAACAATGCAAAAATCTTTTCCACCTCGCTGGGTCAGCTCAGCGATTTCGAGAACACCGAATTCCGAAAGTTCATCAAGAACGCCATCGACTGGGCAGTGGCAGAGTAGCCCGGCAGCGCTTGCCTGGTGAGGCTTTCGTCTTTTCAAAGAAAGCAGGTGCGCGCGGCGCCTACATCCGCCGACCAAAGAGGGTTAGGTACCTGACTCGAATGGCACGGTTTTAGGCGGAATACCAACTGTGCGCGATCACCCTGTAGCTGGTCTCTTTGAGGCCGGAAAAAGTAATAGTACATCATTACGCTTTCAGCCGGAGCCCGGTAGGCCGCCCCCCCGGGGTCACAGACCCCAGCTACAGGACTGCAGGTCCAGATTTCGACTTTACCGCCATACATTTCCGTACCACTTTCCATAGGCAATGCTACAACAATGGGCCTTAAAACCGTGCCATTCGCACCTGACTCAATAGGGTTAGGGTATTTGCCTCCTGCCTTCTGCCTTCTGCCTTCTGCCTTCTGCCTTCTGCCTTCTGCCTTCTGCCT
>CAXBMX010000039.1:0-39025 GCA_963977055.1 uncultured Verrucomicrobiales bacterium | reverse complement strand
CGACAGCCTAAAAGTGGGCGCTTCTACTCAACCACACTTCCAAGACACAAGGGTCACGGTCCCCCGTGACCGCACGAAGCCCATCCGCATCCCTCCTAGCTCAAGAACGCTATCCCGAAAGACTCATGTCTTTCGCTACACCCTCAACTTTTCACCTTTTACCTTCGCACCTTCACACGGCAAACGAAGCTTGCCTCACCCCAGAGACGCCGCCGCATACTCGCGAATCCGCTCGATCATGCCCATGAGCCCATTTCTTCGGGTCGGGCTCAAGTGAGACTCCAGATCCAGCTTTTTCATCTCTTCCGGACCATCAATCTTCAAGATCTCCTCGGCCGTGCACCCGGCATACAAACTCAAGGCCGTTGAAATAATTCCACTAACCAACACCGAGTCACTCTTTCCTCGAAAACGAAGAATCTTGGGATTCGCTTCATCCTGAAACGGTACAATCCAGACCGACGACTGGCAGCCCCAGACGCGAAAGTCATCCGTCTCCTCATCTTCATGAATCGACGGCAAACGCTTGCTCAGATCGATGAGAAACTGGTACTTGGCATCCAGATCAGGAAGATAGCCCATCGTTTCGGCGATCTCATCGAAGTCTGGTAATTCCTTTATCTCTGTGCTCATGAAGTTTCGACGTCCAACCGGGAAATACGCTTCCCGGCAGAAGCAAGGTATCATAGCTCAGGGCGGTCTGGTTTCAAATGCCACCTTTGAGATCCTGTTGAATCGGTAACCTGTGAGCAAAACGGAGATGGAAACCGCAACGATGATGAAGAGGCACTTTGACGAAGTGTGTGAACGTGGCCTAAAATGGAATCAAATATGACTATTCAACCTTCAAAAAAATGCTTACTCGAACCATTCGATCTCAGCGGACTCCCACTCGCCAACCGCGTCGTGATGTCACCGATGACACGATCCAGGGCGGGTGAAAGTAGAGTTCCAAACGCGTCGGTCGCAGAATACTATGCGCAGCGATCCGGGGCAGGCTTGATCATCACCGAAGGCGTCACCATCTCGCAGCAAGCCAATGGTTGGAACCAGTCACCGGGCATTTATACGGACGAAATGGTCGATGCCTGGAAACCAGTCGTCGATGGAGTTCATGAAAAAGGCAGTCGTATCTTTCTCCAGCTTTGGCACACCGGTCGCGCCTCGCACAGCGACTTTCATCCTGGCGAGCTCCCGGTGGCCCCTTCGGCCATTGCGCTCAACGGCGAATACATTCACACCCCCAATGGCAAGCAGTCGTATGAGGTTCCACGAGCATTAGAAGCCGACGAAATCCCAGGCATCGTCGAGGACTATCGCCGCGCGGCCGAAGGGGCCAAGGCGGCAGGATTCGACGGCGTCGAGATTCATTCAGCCAACGGCTACTTGCTCGATCAGTTTTTGCAGTCGAAGACCAACCACCGGACCGACGCTTACGGTGGAAGCATCGAAAATCGATACCGTTTCCTTGGAGAAGTCGTGGATGCTGTCACCAAGGTTTTTCCAGCCAATCGGGTCGCGGTGAGACTTTCTCCCAATGGCAATTTCAACGATATGGGATCGCCTGAATTCCGGGAACAATTCACTTACGTAGCCCGTCAGCTCGATTCATACGGCCTGGCATTTCTGGACATGCTGGATGGCTTGGGCTTCGGATTCCACGAGCTTGGCGATCCAATGACTCTGCGTGACTTCCGGGACATTTTTCACGGCCCACTGATGGGCAACGTCGGATACACCCAGGAATCGGCAGAAGCCGCCATCGCAGGTGGAGACGCCGACCTGATCGCGTTCGGTCGCCCCTTCATCAGCAATCCCGATCTGGTTGACCGGTTTGCAAACGACTGGCCCTTGGCTGAACCCGCTGCTGTGTCTGATTGGTATTCATTTGAGGAAAAGGGCTACACCGACTTTCCGGCTCACTCTGCCACGTAAGAGTGATCCCTGCCTCCGCAGTAAAATTCGGATCAGACAAGAATGGCGCGGTTTTAAGAGCCATTGTCGTAGCATTGGCCTAAGTAAAACAGCGTAGAAATGCATGGCGGTAAGGTCGCCATCTGGACTCGCAGTTCTGTAGCCGGGGTCTGTGACCCCGGGGGCCGGCTGAACGCGTAATGATGCCCTAATACTCTCTCCCGGCCGCAAAGAGACCGGGGGCCGGCCCACCGGCTACAGGGTGAAAGCGCACAGTTTATATTCCGCTTAAAATCCTGACATACGCGCCAAACACCAAACTACACCGTCATCTTTCTCAACACCCTTTGAGCGTAAGTCATCGTCACCACGGTCATTGCCACATTGATCGCCACCATGCTGTACCAAAAGCCGTTCAGATCGACTTCCATAACCCTGACGACGAAGTAAAAAACACCGACCGGCAACACGATCTTGCGGATCACCGCCTCGACGAATCCATACATGGGTCTCTTGATCGCCTGGAGAAATCCGATGTAGATAAACCCCATCACGTAGGCCCATTGGAGAAATGCCATGATCCGGGTGTAGTTGGCCCCGGCCTTGATCACCTCCTCATCACTGGTGAAGATTCGCACCAGCGGAGTGGCGAACACAAAGATCAACACGGAAGCGAGAAGAATCAGGAACAGGCCGTACTTCACGCACAGCTTCATGCATTCACTGACCCGATCCAATCTTCCGGCCCCATTGTTCTGTCCGACGATGGAAACAATGGCCGACCCCAGTCCGATCGCGGGGAGAAGCGCAATCTGCTCAATTCGGGTTCCCACCCCAAAAGCCGCCACCGACACCTCGCCATAGAATTTCAGGAAATAGGTCGTGACGAAGAAACCGAGAGCGATCGACATCATGTTAAAGCTAGTCGGAATCCCCTGCTTTAGAATCTCGCCGTAAATTTTAAATTTCGGCAGCTTCTTGAAAACGGCGCCGAGATCGACATACCCTCGCCTTAGCACCACGGAGAAGAGAAAGAGTCCACCGATTCCCTGAATCGAAACCGTCGCCCACGCAATTCCCGGCACACCCATCGCAGGGAGTCCTAGCCCACCGTATAGAAACCAGGGATCAAGAATCAGATTCAGCAAAAATCCGGCGATCAGCACCTTCCCGAAAGTCTTGCTGTCTCCGTGCGCGAGCAAAATCGCATTGCTCATGCTGCTGAGCAGAAAAAACACCGCCCCGATGAACAAGGGCGAAACGTATCCCAATGCGAGATCAAAGTAATCTCCTTCGGCCCCGAGAATCCGAAACAAGGGAGGCGCCACATTGAGACCGACTGCGGTCAGGCACAGCGCGCAAATCAACCCCAGCGAAAAGACCTGACTCGAGAGCAGCTTTTCCTTTTCCGCGTCCTTCGCCCCGATCGCATTGGCAATGAGAGCGGCTGATCCCCGCGCGATGCCTTCAGAAATCGCGATGATGATAAAGAAGACCGGAAACGAAAGCGCCAGCGCAGCCAGAGCCGAAGTCGAAACCCGACCCGCATAAAACGAGTCGACCACATTGTACATCGTATTAAAAAAGAACCCGATGCTCATCGGCAAAGCGATGTTGCGGATATGATTCGGGATCGATCCTTCGGTGAGTGTTTTAGATTTCAAGGCGGTGGATGGTTTTGGTGGGCAGGCAACATGGCCCACCCAGGAGAGCTAGTGATGATAGCATCCTTTGACATGATTGCCGTCTAAACGCAGGCAGGTCGAAAATCGAGATACACCGGATCGCTACTTCTCATCTGTCTCCACTCAGGCAAAAATGACACGGTTTTAAGCGGACTACCAACTGTGCGCTTCCACCCTGTAGCCGGTGGGCCGGCCCCCGGTCTCCCTGTAGCCGGTCTCTTTGAGGCCGGGAAAAGCATTAGGGCATCATTGCGCGTTCAGCCGAATCCCGGTAGGCCGGCCCCCGGGGTCACAGACCCCAGGCGCTGGGCCCCAGCTACAGGACTGCGGGTCCGGAGGCCCAGCCCTACCAACCCGCCATATTTCGTCACACCTTGCATTTGTAATTTCCGCTTAATGCAGTGCCATTCGGGACAGGTTAATTATTGAAATAATCCCCACCTCTCCGTTCCTTCGTGTTCTCCGTGGTTCCCTTCTTCTTACCCAACCACGGAGATCACTGAGATCACTGAGATACGGAGTGTTTCAAATCATTGATCAGCAACACCCGACCACTCCTCCACTCCTCCGTGGTTCCCTTCTTCTCAAAATTTTAGGGACAGGATACAATGGCGCGGTGATATAGTAGCGCTGCAAATCCTTTTGAGAACGTCCTTTAAGAAGGAATCTCACTCGAAGCCACACGTGAAATGCCACGGCCCTGTCCAATCTAATTATTCAGGTGCTTCCGAATCCATTCCGGATCACGCCGCTGATCGATGACCGCCCAAATGATCACGGAATCTGATTCGCATGTGTAATAGACGGCGAAGGGAAACGTATGGCAGATGAGCCGGTGATAGTCGCAATAGACGATCCGATGGGCTCCTCCCGCAATCTTGAGGCGTTCGATGTCGGATCTGAGGGATGAGACAAAATAATCCCCTAAACCGGACTGCTGGGCTTCGTAGAAAAGGAATCCCTCATTCAGATCCTGGAGAGCCTCTTCCGAGATCTGAACCCGATTCATGGACGCCCAATGCTCGACTTCACACTATCCCAGTCAAGAAGCTTGGACTCGCCAGACTCAAACCGACCACGGCGTGAATCGAGAAGGCTCTTATGCTCTTCAGGAATCTCCGCTTGTTCAAAGCGCTCCCGGAGATCATCCCAGAGTGCCTCCATGATGAGAAACTTTTCCTCCGTGGGGAGGCTTTTGATTTCCTCGGTGGTCATACTAGGAAGATACTCTGAGACCTTTGGCGTAGCGAACATTCTTTTCCCCCTACCCAACAGGGTACACTCACCCACCCAATTGACTTCGCTCTGCTTTGGACGCTTCGCTTGCTCCTTTGGAACACCTATCTCGCCATGCTCGATTGTCTTTCTCTACTGCCTTCCGAATCTGTTAAGCTCTTCCGTCAGCCCAAGCACTCAATCTCTCCACGGCACATAGTCAATCTCTGTGAACGTCTCCACTTCCGGGATCCACCGTGTCTCAACGAACTGCGCGTGAATCGCATGCGCGCTGTAGGCGTCATAGTCGTCCTGAGAATCGAACTCCATCGAGAGGCCAAAGGTGAAGTCATTCTTGGCACTGACCTGACGTAGGCATTGCAGGTTCTTCACTCCCGGAATCTCTGCCAACTTGGCGGTTGCGTTGAGAAAACCGGTTTCCTCAACGGAACCAACGTCATGCTTGAGACGAAAAACGACGGTGTGCTGAATCGTGGCCATATTGAAGGTATTCCGCTCCTGATGTTAAAACTCTCAAATTCTAATTTCACTCCTCAAACAAATCGCTCAGTCCCAGGATTTGCACTTTAGCCGCCTTCGCACTCTTTTTGAGAGGCGTGGAGGCTTCGCCTGACAGAATCAAATGATAACTGATGGTCCACCCCTTCGATGGCGAGTAATCCTTCTCCCTTACCTGCTCCAGATAGCCGGCCCCCAAATCTGCCTTACCGCTGATCCACTTTAGCTCAAGCAGTCGGCTCTCACGATCTGCCTTGTTCTCAACAACCAAGTCAACTTGTGTTTTACCTTCCACCCAATGATGTCCGACTTCATAGTCATCGTCACGAATTTCCAGCTTTTTTAGAATCTTTTCATTTCCAACTGGGCTGAGTTCCTGACGCAAGACCCATTCGGTGATCAGCTCAAAAGCTTTGCCTGAAAAATTCTCGATGTAATAGCCGGTCTTTGAACCGATGCACTCGCGAAAGAGGTTGGCTCGAACATTCTTTCGAATGCGAGGGGCAAACCCTTTCAGAATTTGAAAGTAAAAATTCAAGAACGGATCCTTGAGGTAGTATTTACTACCTCGTCGGTTGGCTTTCGCGATTCCGGCTTGAGTTTTTTCGTTCACGATGTCGAATTCAAGCAGCTGATCAATCATAGTCCGCACCGTTGATTCACTCGTGATGCCGCTCTTCTTGCGAATATTTTTCATGGTGGATCCATCCTGCCCCAAGGAAGCCATGATTTTTTCCGCTGTGCGGGCCGATTCCTTGGTGAATTCCAAATTAATCACTTCGCGAAACTCATCGAGGAAGATGGTGTTTTGGGTAAAGAATGTTCGATTGATTGCCCTGATGAAATTGTCATTCTTGGGAATTCGCTCCAGATAGTAGGGCACCCCACCCGTCATCATAAAAACAAGACAGATCTGCTCGTCGGTCCAATCTGGAAAATAGTGCCGACGAATCTCTGTTGGGCTAAATGGCCTGACCCACAAATCCGCCACCGTCCGCATGCGATATAGGACCGAAGTTTCTGACTGCGTGTTACTCACAAAAAATCGCTGGGAAGATCCGCAGATAATAACTTTCACATTACCCATCTGCTCCCACTCCACCCAAATCTCCTTCAGTTGACTCAGAAACCCAGACTTCCGTTTCGCAATCCACTGAATCTCATCCAATACAATGACATATGTTTGCTTCTGATTCGCACGGAAATACTGAGTCATCGCACGGAAAACTCGAACCCAATTCAGATCGACAGCTCGAATAATCGACAAGGAATCGTCTCCCGTGAATTGAGCCCACTCCTGGGCAAACTTCCGTATCAGGCTTTGGGTGGAACTATCCTGATCCCCTTGAAATGAAAAAGCCGAAACCTGGTTAGCCAACTGAGCCAGCAACCACGATTTGCCGATCCTCCGCCGACCACGCACCACCAGGAAACCCGATCGCTCCGAATCGACAAACTCCAGCAATCGAGACAATTCCTCGTCCCGACCAAAAAATGCCTCTGCCATGCAATCCATTAAAAACCGCGAACTTATAGGAGTCAATATAATTACGCGGTTTAATATAAAACCGCGAACTTATCAAGTCGATCATAACTCCGCGGTTTCGAAAACGCTCCTCAAATCCCAAAAGCAACCCAAGAAAGTTGCCGCGTTACGGTCAGCTGCCAAAACTTGCACGACATCATCGGCAATGGAACGATATGGCATGAGATTTCTGCCCCTGCTGACGTGTGCCATCTTTACCATCCTCCCTTCTCTCACCAAAGCGGCGGAGCACACCAACATCCTTTGGATCTACGTCGACGACATGAGCGACTGGATGGGCTGCTACGGCCACGACGCGGTCGAGACGCCGAATATCGATGCCCTCGCCGACGCGGGGATCCGCTTCGACCGCGCCTACATGCCCTCCGCGGTCTGCTCGACAACACGCTCCGCTCTCATCACCGGAACGATGCAGACCACTCACGGGCTGCATCGGCACCGCACCATGCTGAAGAAGCCGCTCCCCGAGGGAGTTCTCACCGTGCCATCGCTCTTTCTCGAGGCAGGCTACACCACCTTCAACGAGGAAAAAGAGGACTACAATTTCGCCTACGATCGCGAAGATTTGTTCTCCGCTGATTTCGATCGACCGACCATGAGAGGTCATCTGGTCGGACGTGATGTTTCCTTCCTCAAGCAACTCCAGGGAAAACCTTTCTTTGGCCAGATTCAACTGAAGGGCGGCAAGTTCGGGGGCGAGACAGGATCCAAATATCCTGCTGAGAGCCGGGTCGATCCAGCGACCGTCCACGTGCCGGCACACTACCCTGACACACCCGTCATGCGCAATGCGATCGCCCGCCACTACGAGCAAGTCGTCGAAACCGATGAGCAAGTCGGCGCCATTGTCTCCGGATTGAAAGAATACGAACTCTGGGACAACACCATCGTCTTTTTCTTCACCGACCACGGCGCACCCCTGCCCCGCTCCAAACAGTTCCTCTACGAAGACGGCACCAAGGTGCCACTGATCGTGCGCTTTCCGCCGTCAATGAACGCACCAGCCGAACCTGGAATTGTGCGCACTGACCTCGTCAATGGCATCGACATCTCTGCCACCACGCTGGCGCTGGCAGGGTTGGAGATCCCCGCTTCCTTCGAAGGAGATGATCTCTTCGCCGCTGACTATCAGCCCAAAGAGTTCACCATCTCCGCCCGCGACCGCTGCGGCATCGCGGTGGATCACATTCGTGCGGTGCGAACCGATCGTTTTCGTTACATCAAGAACTACCTGACCGACCGGGCCTTCTATCAATCCCAATACCGCGACAAGTTCGCGTCAATCATCGAACTCAAGAAAGTCTATGAAGAAGGCAAGATGACACCCCTTCAAGCGTCCTACATGAGTGCTGAGACCCGATCCGAGGAGGAGCTCTACGATATCGAGAAAGATCCTGATCAAACCCACAACCTGGCCAGAGATCCAGAGTATGCCGCGGTGCTCAAAGAACATCGTGAGATGCTCGAAGGCTGGATCCAGTCCAGCGGGGATCAAGGCCAGCAGATGGACAGCCCGGAAGAACTGAAGGCCGTCTACGACTACGCCAAGGGGAAAGTCGAGTCACCGGAGTACGATTTTTTGAAGAAGGAAGAGGCTAAGTAAGTATTGCGTCAGGCTTAAACCGTCCATCTACGAAAGACTCACGTCTTTCGCTACCCTTGCATCAACTCGTAGCGAAACCGTAACGGGCCTCGGGAGAGTTTCGTCCATCTACGAAAGACTCACGTCTTTCGCTACCCTTGCATCAACCCGTAGCGAAACCGTAACGGGTTTCGTGAGAGTTTCGTCCACCAAGTCAGGCCGCTGTCCCGTGATCTTTTCCAGATAGTCCGCCAAGGTGACGGCTGCATCCCTGGTTTGCGGTGGAGGTTCGGGGCAAAGGGCAATCAAAGGCAGTTCGACTTGTTCCTCTCGATCAAAGAGAACAAGTTCCGCGTCCCCCGCGATCCACGATAAACATGAAAGGAAAATGGCAATAACAAACAGGCGACTCACTAAGGCCAATCTCGACTATCATGTTCCTTCGACCAGAAACCCAATCACGTCCTATCCACACTCCCGATCAGCACGAAAAGCTTTCACTCCAATGCTCGCTTAAGCAGATTCCGCGTGATCCGTTGAACCCTCTGGTCCGGTCCGTGGGGCCGAGAATTGTGTGCATAAGGCAGGCAATGCCCAGGAGGAGATGCGAGCCCCTGTGCCCAGAAGACAGTCGAGGCATTGAAAATGAAATTGTCTTTAGGTCCTGGAAAAATCACTGAGGTGTATTTTCCTTCGCGCCCTCCTCCAGTCAGGACTTTGCCCTCGGCCAGAATCTCCAAACCCTGAATTTCCGGATCGGGTTCTCCGTGATGCTCCCAACCCACGAGCCCGGGAATAGACTCATCCTTCTCCATCGCGGTTCCCTCAAATACCCAATGCTCAGGATCTCGACACGTCCAGTCGCCGCCTCCGTTGAAAGGAACCACTGAACGCACTCCCATGATTCCCCTTTCATCCGGAGCGGTGCTCTTCAAAGCATCGAATATCCTG
Source organism: uncultured Verrucomicrobiales bacterium (assembly GCA_963977055.1). Lineage (GTDB taxonomy): Bacteria > Verrucomicrobiota > Verrucomicrobiia > Verrucomicrobiales > DEV007 > Arctic95D-9. The sequence continues at coordinate 29,613 of CAXBMX010000039.1, read as the reverse complement.
GCATACATCTCAACTTCATCCTGTCGCAGTTCACCGAAACAGCCACGCCGGGTCAGGATTCGATTATCCCTCCCGTCCGAGGATGCCGAAAACGGAGAATCGATAAATACCGAGTTCCCTCCTAACCAGAGCACATTCAAACCGTTATCGATCGCGTCCCTGACACGGTGAAATTGTTTCACGTCCCAATACTCATCATGGGCCACCGAGAGAAACACCTTTCCGCGTTCGATCATTCCCTCATCGAGAACATCGCTATTTGAAAGGTAAGTCACGTCGTAGCCCTCCTTCTCCAGCCAATAACAAAGCGGGAACTCCCAAAGGAGAAATTCGCCTGATCCTATCGAAAGAGGATTGTCAGTGATTTGTGGATACTTCCCATAAGGACGATCAAAACTGGCCGAAACTCCGGGTGCATGCGCTCCGCGGGGATCGGTGTAGAGGGATTCATTCTCCGGCCAGCGATTGTATGCCTGCCAGGTATTGTCGCTCACCTGAAACAGCAAGTCCGCTGGACGATCATCCCGAACCACAAAGATGATGTAGCTTTGCCAGTAGGGCTCATCCTCATCTTTCGGGATCGTGGTCAACTTTCCCAAGTAAACTCCACTGATCCAGTCTTCGGGAATCGCAAGACTGGCACTGGACTCCCACTGACATTCTCGCAAGCGATTCTGCGGTTCCATTTCAGGAATGGCCTGCGCCTTCCCGGCAAGGGGCCCAAGCCTTTTCATGAAACGACCACCCGTTCCCCCGTAATATCCCATCCGATAGATATCGATCACGAACTCACTCTCGGGCCGAGTCGAAACCAACAGGTCGATACTCTCGCCAACGTTAACAGACTGCTTCGACGCAAACCCTTCGATGAATGAGGTGCGATAGTCCCCCTCATTAATTTTCACCCTCGTGAGCTGCCAGTCCGTCGTCCCCTCCAGTTGATTCTCCCGATGGATCCGATTTTTCGGCGCCTCCTCTCCGGCAGCTCCACCAACTGCCGCGATCGGAACTACCGCCGCCGCCAGAAATTTTCTTCGTGATGCCTTCATTTATGCGAGCACTTCCCTCACTACTCCGCCATGAACATCGGTCAGTCGCTGATCGATGCCATTGTGGTAATAGCTCAGCTTCTTGTAATCCAGGCCCAACAAGTGCAACACCGTTGAATAGTAATCCCACACGCTGGTTGGGTTCTGCTCAGCTCGTCGACCAAACTCATCGGTCGCACCATAGCTGACGCCCCCTTTCACTCCCGCTCCCATCATCCAGAGAGTGAAACCATCGGGATTGTGATCACGCCCCGCCGTCCCCACCTGTCGAGTCGGCATCCGTCCGAATTCCGTGGTCCACAACACGAGGGTATCCTCCAGCATCCCACTCTGTTTCAGGTCCGTCAGCAAGGCAGCCGTCGGCTGATCAAAGATCGGGCAATGACGCTCGTAGTCCGGCTTCAATGTCTTGTGCGCGTCCCAATTGAGCAATCCATCCACCCCGCTCGCCCGCGAGGAACAGTAGAGATTCACGTAGCGCACCCCGCGCTCCAGCAGACGCCGGGACAGAAGACAGTTCCGGGCATAGGCCGCCTTCAATTCATTCCCGGAATCGGTGCCATACATTTTGTGAATGTGACGCGGTTCACTCGCAAAATCACTCACCTCCGGCGCCGACATTTGCATTTTTGCGGCCAATTCATACGCCCCAATCCGAGCGCGAAGTTCGGTTTCCTCAGGACGGGCTTCGGAATGCGTCTCATTCAAAAACTTCAACAGATCACGGGTCCCACTCTCGGTTTTCTGATTGATCGATCCCGGCCGCTCAATATTCCGAATCGGCTGATGCGCCGCCATCATGATTGCCTGATGTTTTGCCGGCAGAAATCCGTTACTCCAATTCGCCTTTCCGTTAGGAGCCTCACCCCGAATATCCGGTATCGCCACGTAAGTTGGCAGATTATCGGTCAAACTACCAAGCGCATAACTCGCCCAGGCACCTGCACTGGGGAAACCTTCCGTGGCATGTCCCGTATTCATGAACACACAGCCCGGCCCATGGGTATTCGTCTTCGAATGCATCCCATGAAAAAAAGCAATGTCGTCAACGTGATCAGCCATCTCAGGTAACAAGGAAGACCACATTTTTCCACTCTCGCCCGCGGGATTAAAATCCCATGGACTCTTCATGAGCGGCCCGTTCTTACCTTGAAAAGAAACAAAATCCTCCTCCCCTGGAAGCGGCTTTCCATGCATCTTCTCGAGCATCGGTTTGTGTTCCCAAAGATCCATGTGCGACGCCGCCCCCGGGCAGAAAATTTGCAGAACCCGCTTCGCCTTCGCCGGGAAATGCGGTTTGCCAGTGGAGGTCCCCGCACCCATCAACTCCCGAGACATAAGTTGCGTCAAGCCAACCCCCATAAGACCTGAGGTGACATTGCCGAGAAATTCACGGCGAGGCTGATGGAGATTGAAATTCATGAAGATCAGGGGCAAAATTGACAAATTGGCATGTAAAACGTAGTTTTACGCATGATTAAGACGATCACAAAGGTGGGCAATTCTCATGGTATTATCTTTGATTCTGCCTTGCTACAGCTGGCTCGTCTCAAAGCAGGAGATGAAGTGAACGTGGAGGTGCACCAAGGTGGTGCCATCACCATCACTCCCCTGGGCAAAGAACTGACAGTTGAAGACACTTCTGACCTCATCAGTGAAACCATGGAGGAATACAGCAAGACCATGGAACGTCTCGCTAAATGAAAGGAACAGACGATTGCATCCATCTCTCCCTGGAGGTGGTAAAGGAAATTCACACTCAATCGATTAAGCGATTTGGTGGAACGGATGGAGTCAGATCGACGGACTTGCTTGAGTCTGCTCTGGCAGCGCCTCAAGCAGGGTTCGGCGGAAAGTCCACCTTCGCCGACTTGATCGAAGTGGCAGCAGCCTATCTGTTCTACTTGTGTTCGAACCACCCTTTCCTTGATGGCAACAAACGAACCGCTCTTGGCGCCTGCCTCGTTTTCCTCAAAATCAACGGAGCCAGGCCAGCGGCCGACTCCGAAGATTGGGAAAGTCTCACCATGGGAGTTGCGTCGGGAGAGCTCTCTCGCGAACAGGCCACCAATCAGCTGAGGGACTTGGTCGAACCGACTTGATGTTGAAATACGATTCATCGCTCAGTCCAGATAGATCAATTCACTCGAGTTCAACGCCGCCCGGCAAAATGCCGTCAGGCCCAATTTTTCGATCGCCTCGCCACATCGCTTTCGCTCCTGCTCGGAAGGTTCGCGCTGATAGAGAATTGAAAAAGCCGCATCAACCTGGGACACCCCATCCCCTATGGACGACGCTTCAATTCTCTCCGCCAAGGCCTTTGCCATCTCAACCGTGAAATCGTGATTCAACATGGTTAGCGCTTGCAATGGCGTGGTCGTCTCAGCTCGCCTCGGTGCCGAAAAAGTGCAATCTGGCTGATCGAATTCAGTCATCAAATCCACTACCGAGGCCCTCGCATTCTGATGATACACCGCCCGGCGATACGTCTCGGGACCATGCTCATCAAGCGGCACATAGGTACTGACATTGTCCTCCATGTAGTGAAACAAACGAAACCCCGGGCCTCCGCGTGTCTCATCCAATTGTCCTGACACAGATAGAACTGTGTCGCGGACTTCTTCCGCGGAGAGTCGACGAGGAGGAAAGCGCCACAGCAGCCGGCTGTCACTATCAACCCTAGCCGCTTCCTCCTGCCAGTCCGAGGACTGCCGGTAAGCTTTCGACGTCATGATAAGCCGATGCATTGCTTTGATCTTCCAGCCGTTCTCTTTGACCTGCAGTGCCAAATGATCGAGCAATTCGGGATGAGTCGGTCGGCCGCCCATGTAACCAAAGTCGTTCGGCGTATCGACAATGCCCGTTCCAAAATGATAATGCCAAAGACGGTTGGCGAGCACCCGAGCCGCCAACGGACTGTCAGGATGCGTGATCCATTCAGCCAATTCGACCCGACGCTCAGATTCCAACGCGTCAGGAGCAAGTTCGTAATGAGGGGCCACCTCGCTCAAAGTTGATAAGCTCGCCGGGACCACTTCCTCACCCGGCTTCTGCGGACTGCCTCCGATAAAAAGGTGAAACGGTCCCTTCGCATCCTCAGCCTTGCGACTTCCAAGCCAGACACTGCGCAGGCCGGGCAACGCCGCCACCACCCCTTTCACTTGAGCGAGTTCTTTGGCGAGTTCGGCAAGCTCCTTCTTTTCCTCACGACTGACCTCAGATTTCTGCCATCGAACTTTACGATGCGCCTCACTGACTGGCTTTCGATCCTGCCCATTCGCAACCTCCACCCACGTCTCACCGTCATCCGAGACTTCAATACGATACTCGCACACAAAAGTGAATTTCCTATGCTCTGGTGTCTCCTCCCCTTTGGCACTGGAGAAGATCACACGTTCTACCTTAACGGGCTCAGGGAACTCCACCGTTAGATCATGACCAGCTGAGACGAAGCGCTCTCCGGTTTTCCCATCAATGGCATGCTGAGGCCCATAGGCACCGGGGAAATCTTCAATCTCACGCGCCGCGCCAGTCGCTTTGGCACCTTGACTGGAAAGAGCCACGTTTCGAGGTTTAGGCTCCGATGACCAGACTTCAAATTCATCGATCCTGAACCCGAGCGGAGTGGTAGGACTATCGTCCCTCGCCTCCGAAACCAGCCTGATGAATCGAGCTTCGACCGGATCAAATCGATCCTCCGTTCCAGTGCGATCCACTTGAGGCCGTGTCCAACTCGCCTCGTACTTGGCCGCCTTTGCTTTAGCACGGGCCATCACTCCAGTGTTAATCTCGTTGCGCGCCTTCTCGAGCGATTCTTTTTGCGCATTCAGCGGCGCCAACGCATCATGGTGCTTTTTGCGTTCCTCCACCGTTGCCATCACTCGGGAACCGTGACGCACGCCGGAGAAAGTGGCATAGAGCGCATAGTAATCACGCTGAGAAATCGGATCGAACTTGTGATCGTGACAGCGGGCACACCCCACGGTCATCCCCAGAAAAGCCTGCCCTGTCGCGTTGATAATTTCGTCAAGTGTGTTCGCTCGGATCTGCGCTTTTTGAGCCACGTCCTGATTGTTCACATTGTCATAAGGGCCGGCCACTAAAAAGGCGCTACCGACCTCGACGTCGGGATCATCTTTCCCGAACACATCACCCGCGATGTGTTCACGAATCAACTGGTCGAAGGGCTTGTCCTGATTAATCGATTCAATGACGTAGTCGCGAAACGGCCAGAGATTATCGATGATGCCATTTCGCTCAAATCCAACGCTCTCACCAAATCGAACCACATCGAGCCAATGTCTCCCCCACCGCTCTCCATAGTGAGGCGATGCCAGTAGTCGATCAATGAGACGCTCGTAGGCATCCGGACGCTTATCCTTCGCAAATGCCTCAACCTCCTCAGCCGTCGGAGGCAAACCCGTAAGATCATACGTTGCCCTTCGAATTAGCACCCGCTGATCGGCAGGGGGATTCATTTTTAATCCTTCACTATCTAGCTGTTCAGTGACAAAACTATCGATCGACTGCTCTGGCTGATCCCCAGCGTTCAGCGGCAAATACGCCCACCACGACTTGTCCGCCTTCGATGCCTCACGCAGCACTAATCCTTCCGGCCACTCCGCGCCCTCATCGATCCATTGCCGCAACAACTCCGCCTCTACCTCAGTCAGAAAATCCCCTTCCTCCGGCATCTCAGGATCCTCTCCCGGCTCCTCTGGAGTCGACATCAGATAGAGATCGCTCGCCATCGCCTTACCGGGAATCACCAGTTCGGACTTCGGATCCAGCACCGTCGTCCGATCTGACAAAGACAGATCCCCTTTCTCAAGATTCGGATTGTGGCAGCTAAGGCACTTTTTTTCTAACACCGGCTTAATCTCTTTTTCGAAATCGACCGCCCAAGTACTCGATATCGAAATCAGCACACCTATCACTATCGCGAAGAGGGGTAAGCTGAAGCCTTTAATAGAAACACGCCAAATCATTCAGATGAGGCGCCAATTGAAACAGTTGAGAAATAATCCGGCAATGCCGTATTCGCGTCAGGACATCTTAGCCGCTAACAAAACAGCCTCGATCAAACTGCCGGCATTCGCTTTGCCCTGCCAGGCGATATCGAGTGCCGTGCCATGATCGGCCGAAGTTCTCGGAAAAGACAAACCCAGCGTCGTATTGACAGCCCGGTCAAAAGCGAGGGCCTTCATCGGAATGTGCCCCTGATCGTGATACATACAAATGACCGCATCGGTCTGTTCCCGCCGCCATTCCAGAAAAACCGTGTCGGGTGGCAAGGGCCCTTCGATATCCGCGCCTTTCTTCCGGGCGGCGTCGACAGCCGGCACAATGATTTGTTCCTCTTCGGAGTTTCCAAAGAGCCCATGCTCCCCGGCATGAGGATTCAGACCGCACACCAACAGCTTCGGTTCCTTGCCACGAATCCGAATCATGGCATCGCGGGTCAAATCGATTACTTCACCGATTCGTTCGGTGGTGAGCAAGTCAGGCACTTCGTGATAACCCACATGCACCGTCACAAAACTGCAGGTCAAAATGTCCGCCGTCAGCATCATGCAGGACTTACCGGTCGCCGCCCGCTCCGCAAAAATCTCGGTATGCCCCGGATAAGAATAACCCGCCGCGCGCAACGCTTCCTTATTAATCGGAGCGGTCGCCACCCCATCAATCACGCCGGCCGAAGCAAGATCGATTGCCTTGTCGATATAATCATAACCCGCCTGACCTGTCGCAGCGTTCACGGTTCCTGGCTCAAAATCGTCTAACCCAATACTGGGAATGGAAAAGACAGCCGAGGCTGTGCAATCCGCCATTTCACCCTCCTCGATAAACCGAACTGGCATCGCTTTACCCGTGACTTCGGCGCAACGCTCCAACACGGCTCGATCGCCGAACACAATCGGCACGCAAACCTCAGCCACACCGGCATGTGCCAGCAGGTCGAGACAGACCTCAGGGCCAACCCCAGCTGGATCGCCCATCGTAACCGCTATTTTGGGAAGTGAACTCATCATCAAATGGATCGCCAAAGAGTCATTCGTTCAGCGCCAGTAGTCAACAGGGTAAGAAGTTTGACCCAAGCCTATCTGCTCACTACTCCACTCCCTTTAACAACTCCACCAAGGCCTCGACTCCTGACAAATCGCCCGTTTTTCTCCATGCAGCCGAAAACAACAAAGTCAGCTTCGGCTTTTTCATCTTCACGAAAGCGACACCGAAATGAGGCAACTGCACCAGATCTGCCGGCGCCATGGCAACACCCGCTCCTCCTCCGACCAATCCTAACAATTCCGATAATCCTTTTGCGTGCATCGTCACCTCCGGATTGATCCCCGCTTTGGAAAACATGTCCGCCATCATCTGAGGACGCCCCGGAAAATGTTTCTCATGGAGAGTCACAAAGGTGTCTTCCCCAAACTCTGACAAATCGACCGATTTCCTTCCGGCTAAGGGATGGTCATCCGGCAGCACCATCGCCATCTCCGTTCGCCGGATCGTATCCACGTGATAGTCCCGCTTCACATTCGGACAAAGTTCCCCAATCAAGGCGAGGTCGATCTCCCCATTTCGCAAGGCATCCTCCTGCTCCGTCGGCGTCATTTCAAAAATCTGCACACTAACATTTTTGTATTTCCGATTAAATTGACGCATTCCATCAGCCAAAAATCCGGGTAATGCCGTAGGAAGAAATCCCACCTTCACCGATACCGATGCCTGCCGATTCGCCAGGGCCTCCATCGCATCCACCATCGTATTGGACTGCCGCAGTATCTCCCTCGCGTGCGCCAATGCCGCCGCGCCACCTTCGGTCAGGCTCAGTCCATTCGGCTCCCTCACAAACAAAGGCAGCCCCAACTCCTCCTCCAAATCCTTGATCTGACGCGAAACCGCCGGCTGCGACACATTCAGCCGTGCCGCCGCCCGACTGATGTTGGCTTCCTCGGCCGCCATCACAAAATATCGAAGGTGTCGCAGTTCCATTAGGGTGTGTTCGAGAAGTCAGGTGAGTGGCGGTGCGAGTGATTTTTCGAACATGCCATGGGTATAACTAAAACGCATACCTGCCCAATAACAAGGCATTGGCCGTATTCCTTGAAACAGAGAATAATGACAACATGAAAGAAATCATGGCTCCCAAAACCACGAAGCGCTTAGCTGACGAAAGAGGCCGCGCTGATCACGGGTGGCTTCAAGCTCGCTTCACCTTCTCTTTCTCTGGATACTTCGATCCCGATCACATGGGATTCAAATCGCTTCGGGTGATGAACAATGACACGATTCAACCGGCAGAGGGGTTTCCAACCCACCCGCACTCCGACATGGAAATCTTCACTTACATCATCGAAGGCCAACTCGAACACCGCGACAGCATGGGTCATGGCGCCGTCCTCGCTCCCGGAAATCTCCAGTACATGAGTGCCGGAAGCGGCATCGAACACAGTGAGTTCAATCCATCGAAAACAGAACAAACTCACCTCTACCAAATCTGGCTGCACCCCAACGAACCAGGAGGCACCCCCCGCTACATGGAAAAGCCTCTCGCAGATATGGCGAAGCCCAACGATCTCACTCTGCTCTACTCTGGGGACGGCCGGGACGGCTCAACCGAAATCCGACAAGATGCCGAGATCTCCTTTGGCCAGGCAGATGCCAGCAAGACCATTACCGTGCCAGCCTCTGAATCAACGCCTCACGCCTGGATTCAGGTCATCTCGGGTGAAGTATCGGTTCTCGACGAAACACTCTCCACCGCCGACGGCCTCGCCATCGAAGACGCTCCAGAAGCATTCGAAATCAATGCAAGCGCCGACAGCAAATTTCTCCTCTTCCGCCTTTCCTAAAACCAACCACTAAAAACCAAAAACTAAGAACTCACCAACACCCATGCAAAACAAAATCGCACTCATCGCCGGAGGCCTACTCGGTCTGTTATTCCTCGTCTTCGGACTTAACTTCTTCCTTAATTTTCTCCCAATGCCCTCTCCGGCTGAAGGAACCCCAGCCGCAGCCTTCATGGGCGCCATGTATGGCTCTGGTTACCTGACTTTCGTCAAAGTGCTCGAAATCCTCGGAGGAGTGCTCGTCGCTATTCCCAAGACAAGGAACATTGGACTGCTCGTGCTTGGACCAATCGTGATCAACATCCTTGCCTTCAATACCTTCGTCGCTCCCGGCGGTCTCGCTCAGCCACCCGTCATTCTCGTTGCCGTCCTCTCCGCATTTCTCCTCTGGGCAGGAAGGTCTTCGTTTGCCAAGCTGGTGAACTAACATTCGTCCTCAAATCATCATTTTATGAAAATTCTCGCCTTCGGAGGCTCCACCAGTTCCTCCTCTGTCAATCGTCAACTCGCCAACCACGCCGCCGGGAAAATTCCCGGCGCGGAGGTGACTGACCTCGATCTCCGCCAGTTCACTCTCCCCATCTACAGTTCGGATGAGGAAGAGGCCAACGGTATCCCGGCCGATGCCCAGGCCTTCAAAGACCTCATCAAGAGCCACGATGGAATCGTTCTGTCACTGGCAGAACACAACGGATCCTACGCTGCAGCTTTCAAAAATCTCTACGACTGGGTTTCCCGAATTGACCAAAGTGTTTGGTCGGACAAGCCCATGCTACTGATGGCCAGCTCCCCCGGTGGACGCGGTGGGGCCACTGTTCTCGAGGCCGCCAAGGCGACCTTTCCACGCATGGGGGCTGATCTCAAAGCAACCTTTAGCCTGCCTTCATTCTACGACCACTTCTCAGCGGATGGGATTTCCGATGCCGCGCTCGAAACGGAACTGAACAATGCGGTTCAGGCGTTCGCAGGCTAATCTTACCAAATTACTTTTATCATGAGCAAACCTACCGTCGCTGACAACAAACCCACTCCCGTCGATCTCAAGGCAGGTGAAGAATATTACTTCTGCACCTGCGGCAAATCGGCTAATCAACCCTTCTGCGACGGATCGCACAAAGGGACGAATTTCACACCCAAGTCATTCGTCGCTGAAGAGGATGGAGAAGCCTATCTCTGCCAGTGCAAACAAACTGCCAACGCTCCATTCTGCGACGGCAAACATGCCAAGGTTCCGGCCGATCAGGTAGGGAAAGAGTTTGCGCTCGAAGTCAGCGGCGACGCTGATGCGATGCCTGAAGCGGAGCCGACTCCCGAAGAGCCTACGGTTGCCTTCATTCATCAATTGGCACGCGATGGGCTCAGTAAACTGGGTCATCACGGAGAGATGGGCGCCATGGGAGTTCCCCGCCCCAGCCTCCCTGACTGGAATGGCATTCAGTTTATGGTCGCCCAGCTTTCCACAAAGCCGCTACTCGAAGACGTGGCCGTCGGAACCGATCTGGTGATCGGACCCGAAGCGAAGAAACCTCTCCATCTCAAGATCCCGCTCTTTGTCAGCGACATGAGTTTTGGTGCTCTGTCAGAGGAGGCTAAAACCGCCATGGCGATGGGCGCTGAAATGGCGGGCACCGGAATTTGCTCCGGAGAGGGCGGTATGCTTCCAGATGAGCAAGAGGCCAACAGCCGCTATTTCTACGAACTCGCCTCTGCCAAGTTCGGTTACGATGAATCACTGCTCGAACGGGTTCAGGCCTTTCACTTCAAATGCGGACAGGGCGCCAAGACAGGAACAGGAGGTCACCTACCCGGCAACAAAAACACCGGACGAATCTCCGAAGTGCGTGGCATTCCCGAAGGACAACCCGCGGTGTCTCCACCCACATTCACTGATCTGAATACGGTGGAAGATTTCAGCAAATTTGCCGATCGCGTTCGCGAAGTCAGTGGAGGCATTCCCATCGGATACAAACTCAGCGCCCAACACATCGAGCGAGACATCGATTTCGCAATTGCCGCCGGAGCAGACTATATCATCCTCGACGGTCGTGGCGGTGGCACGGGTGCAGCCCCTCTGCTCTTCCGCGATCACATCTCCGTTCCTACCATTCCCGCCCTGGCCCGGGCACGTCATCATCTCGACAAAGTCGGCGCCAGCGGACGAGTCACCTTGATCACCACGGGAGGGCTACGCACTCACACTGACTTCGCCAAAGCCCTCGCTCTCGGGGCTGATGGAGTCGCCATCTCGAACTCAGCGATGCAGGCAATCGGCTGTGTTGGAGCGCGTATCTGCAACACCAACCTCTGCCCTGCCGGCATCGCAACTCAGAATCCTGAGCTACGTAAAAAGCTCAAAGTTGATGTGGCAGCGCAGCGTCTCGCGAACTTCTTCGAAGCCAGTGTCGAACTAATGCAGGTCATGGCGCGTGCCTGCGGACACACCCATCTCGATCAGTTCAGCAAAGACGATATCGCAAGTTGGGACAAAGCGCTCGCCGAACTTGCCGGAATCGAGTTTTCAGGCTTTGACCCAAATCGGTAACAACTACTCGCCCAACTCCTCGCGAATCTGGTCAACCACGTGTTGGCCGATCGCGAGAGACGCGGTGGCTCCTGGCGAAGGCGCGTTGACCACATGCAGTTGGTTTTTGCCTCGCTGAAAAGTAAAATCCATCAGAAGCGATCCGTTCGGTGCGATTGCCTGGGCTCGTACCCCCGAAGCTCCAATATCAGCAAGGTGCTCATCCTTGATGCCTGGGATCATGCGCTGGAGATTTCGAAGGAAAACCTTTCGCGAAAGCGAATTTAAGAATTCGCTGACGACGGATTTTGGATACTTCATCATGAACTTGTAGAAGCCCGGGTAGGTCAAGGTATCCCAAAGATCACGCACTGAAAAATCAGTCTTGCGATAACCTTCCCGTTTGAATGAAAGAACCGCGTTAGGTCCCGCCTCAATGCCACCTCCAATCATGCGAGTGTAGTGGACCCCAAGGAAAGGTAAGCAAGGATCCGGCACGGGATAGATCAAATGATTCACCAAGCTCTCCCCCTTTTCGTCGAGCTGATAATATTCCCCTCGAAACGGCACGATGCGTGCCTTTCTTTTTCCACCTGAACTCATCGCGGAAACCCGATCGCTTTGCAGGCCGGCACAACTCACCACATAGTCAGCCCTGACAGACCCATCACTGGACTCGACCACAATATCATTATCATCCTCGACGATGGCAGTCACTTCCGTCCCAGTTCGCACTTCGTGCCCCCCGGCGGTCAGCTCTTTCACCAACCGATCCACCACCGCTCGGTAATCAACAATCCCTTCCTGCGGCACCAACAAAGCAGCAACCCCTCGAGCGTTCGGCTCTCGCTCCTGAATTTCAGCCCCCTCCAGCCATTTCAGCCCTTGGAGCCCATTCTTGGCCCCCCGCTCCTGCAAATCACTGAGCCGTTCGCGCTCACTTTCATCAACGGCCAGCACGATCTTGCCGCAGATCTCATGCTTAATATCAAACTCGCGACAAAACTCCGTCATCTGAGCCAGCCCCTCGACAGCTAACTTTGCCTTGAGCGATCCAGGCTCATAATAGAGCCCGCAGTGCAAGACCCCACTGTTGTGCGTCGATTGATGCCGGCCCGCATCCGATTCTTTTTCCAGAACCAGAATTTGATCAAAAAGCTTGGCCTGCATCGCCCGATAGGCCACCCCCAGGCCAACGAGACCACCGCCAATTATTACCAATTTTCTTTCGGGCATTGGCCTCCAATCTGGCGCGGAGTGACCGGCCTGACAATCGCTTTTGCCGCCATCAACTCATCCAATTTTGAACTATCCTGGATCAAATGCTCTCACCTCGAATTTCCTTTCGATGACTAGAACGGCAATCCTAGCCCACATCATCAGGCCATGGTCATCAACCCCCGCTCAGTTCATAGTCCATCCAATGAATTGGCCCCGATTTTTCAGCAAACCTGGATGGAAGATACCCGCCCTGTCTCTTTTGGGCTCCCTCGCCTTAACGGGACCGGCTCAATCCCGCCCCAACGTGCTCTTCATTTCAATCGACGATCTCAACGACTGGGTGGGATGTCTCGATGGGCACCCTCAGGTGAAAACTCCCTTCATCGACCAACTGGCTACCCGGGGGGTTAATTTCACCAACGCCCATTGTCAGGCACCCATCTGCATGCCATCCAGAACGAGCTTGCTCACCGGGACTTTTCCTCACCGTAACGGAGTCTATCTGATCGAACAGAATCTCCGAGACGGCGAAATCCTGAAGGATGCGGTGACCCTGCCACAATACTTCAAAAAGAACGGCTATCGCACCCTTCGGGCGGGCAAGATTTATCACCGGGTCCAGGAGGGTGACGCGGACGACTGGGACGAATCGGGAGATCGTTTTGGTTGGGTCTGGATGGGCAAACTGGCAGGCCCGGAAGGTATCAGCGGGTTACCAACCCCGAGCATTTTTGATTTTGGCCCCTTGCCTGTGAAGAAAGAAGAAATGAACGATTCCAGGATCACTGACTGGGCCGTTGACCGTCTCAATCAACCAGCTGCGGAAGAACCCTTTTTTCTCGCAGTGGGCTTAGTCACGCCTCATTTACCACACTTCACGCCCACAGAATTCTACGAGCAATACCCCCTCGACACCTTGAGGCTCCCCGAAACGTTACCCGGCGACCTCGATGACCTTCCTCCGATGGGACTCAAATTCACCCGCTATTTTGACAGCACGCCCATGAGTCATCACAACATCACTCGTCATGGCCTGTGGAACAAAGCGGTCGCCTCCTATCTCGCGACTGCCACCTTCACTGATCACTGTGTCGGGAGATTGTTAGCGGCTCTTGAGGCAAGCCCTCATGCGGACAATACTATCGTAGTTCTGTGGTCCGATCATGGATTTCACATGGGCGAAAAAATGCATTGGGAAAAGCGATCACTGTGGGAGGAGTCGACCCGGGTGCCCCTCATTTTCTCCGTTCCAGGAGAAGGGCAGCAAAGAAATGTTCGAAGCACCCGGCCTGTAGGACTGATCGACATCTATCCGACGCTGGTGGAGCTTTGCGACTTGCCCCCTAAAGAAGATTTACAGGGGCGCAGCCTGGTTCCGCTACTGAATGATCCCGATCTGGAATGGAATCATCCGGTGCTGACCACTCATCATCCCGGCAACCACGCCATACGATCCGAGCATTGGCGCTACATTCGCTACGCGAATGGTGACGAGGAACTCTACGATCATCGGAGTGATCCCCATGAGTTTCACAACCTCGCCGGTGACGAGTCCTTTGCGAAAATCATCCGAGAACTGGCTTCCCATCTGCCTGTGGAATCCGTCCCCTACGCTCCCCGGTTGCCACGGCAAAAATACACGCAGGAATTTGATTGGCTCAGTCCATGAAGAACCATGCCGAGCACAGATGGGTTTCGAGTAAATGATCGTTTCCTTTTCCTGACTACACTCGTATAGGAGTCATCCGGCAGCAAAACGTGCTGCCGGGAAGTTTCAACAATCGCATGCCCGAAGAAAACAAAAAATCATCCCGATCAGCCAGTGACCGATTTTTTGATCTCATTGGTGGTATCATCCCCAGTTGCGGACCTGCTTTGCGTCTGGTCGAACTGGGACAGGAGCGCCCGCTCTCTTTCCCTGAAAAGTTTGTTCTCGCCTACAACTCCCCTCTTTGCCTCCACTGCAACTGCAACCGCGAGAAGTTCGACAAGGAGCGGGCCGTTCTCCGCGAACTGGATCAGCTTCGGAAAAACGGAAACTAGCTCGCACTATCGACTCGTGATTCTCCGAGACAACTGCCTCCCCGCAAACTGACAGGAACTTACTTTTTCTTTTTCGGCGCACGCTTGGTAAACAACTCATCGATCCCTTCGGGAGGAGTGCGACCCGTTTCCATGATCTTGATCATCTCGCTGACCACCTCAGGGTTGGATTTGGCCACGTTATTTTCCTCTGCCATATCCGAAGACAAATCGTAGAGCTCGAATTCCCATTTGTCGGGACCTTGCATCGTTTTCAGTCGATGGGCCTTCCAATTGCCCGACCGAACTCCCTGCCACCCAGAATTTCCGGTGGTCTCCCAGTAGAGGTAGTCGTGCTGTTCCTGACCTGGCTTCTCTAGTAGCGTTGGCAAAAAACTGATCCCATCGATTCCTTTCGGAACCTCTGCGCCCACTAGCTCTGCGGCTGTCGGCAAAACATCCCAATGAGCAGACACGTGATCGGTCTCCGATCCTGCTTCGATTCGTCCCGGCCAACGCGCGATCATGGGACAGCGCACCCCACCTTCGTACAGCGTAAATTTGATACCTCTATAATCACTGTTCCCGTTGAAGAAATCAGGATCCGCTCCACCTGCAGACGTCGGGCCATTGTCACTCGTAAAAATCACCAGCGTATTTTCTGAGAGCCCTAACTCATCCACCAGATCAACCAAGCGACCGACATCGCGATCCAACCTCGACACCATACCTGCGAACGCTGCATGCGGTGTTTGCTGATGAATGTAGTGCTGCCCTTCGGGCGTCCCATAGGGCTCCGTCTCTTCGATATTACCAATCCATGGATTCATAGAATCAGCCGGCACATCGAGATCCACGTGCACCAGCGTATAGGGCACGTAGAGGAAAAATGGCTCGTCTTGATTATCCCGAAGAAACTGCATCGCCTCGCGGGTGAACTCATCGTGACTGTAGTTCGTCCGTTTCTCCGGATTCTCCGGAAACAAAACCTTTTCATCATTCCGCCACAAAAACGGCGGGTAGTGAAAGTGGGCATTGGTTTGATTGAGATAGCCAAAGAACAAATCAAAACCTTGCTCCCACGGCACGCCAGTGGACTCGATTTCTCCGACACCCCATTTTCCAATAGCCGCCGTCTTGTAGCCTACAGACTGCAGCACCTCGCCTATCGTCACGTCTTCCGGCAACAATGGGCCCGCGCCATTCTTGCGAATACGAGTATGCCCGGTGTGTTGCCCCGTCATGAGACAACTCCGTGTGGGAGCACACATCGCGCTGCCGGAATAGTGTTCAGTGAAACGCATCCCCTCTTTGGCCAATTGATCAATCCGCGGGGTTTTCAACAACTTCTGGCCATAGCAACCCACATCGCCAATCCCAAGATCGTCCGCCATAATGTAGACGATGTTAGGCTTTTTCTGGGCTTGCGCCTGGGCTTGCGCTTGCGACCCGGCTACGGCAGGAAAGCTGGCAAAAATGACACTTAGAATCAGGGCAGTATTACGGCGGTTCATAAAGAGCGCAGTCTAGCCCAATCATTCTTCGGTTTGAAAGATTTATTCAAAAGGCCAGCCTATTGCCCTTTCCGCATCGTCGTTAGCGATTATAAGTGGCAATGCCTTTCTCTTCTCTTGGCCTGATTGACCCCTTGATTCAAGCGGTCAGCCACTATTCGGGACTCACTCCCGTGCAGGCAGCAGCCATTCCAGTTGTCCTGAAGGGCAGCGACGTCCTTGCCTCGGCCGAAACCGGTTCCGGCAAGACCACAGCCTTCGTTCTGCCCCTGCTCCAGCGATGGCTGGAAACCTCCAAATTGCCGCATGACAATGCCCGCGGAAACTGCGTTCACACACTCATATTGGTGCCGACCCGCGAACTGGCCGCCCAGGTCAGAGAAGTCGTCCAGGAATGTTCCCGTCATCTCCCGCAGTCCATCAAAGTGGTGAGCGCCATCGGCGGAGTTTCTATCAATCCTCAAATGATGGCTCTGCGCGGCGGTGCCGACGTCATCGTTGCAACACCCGGCCGGCTTCTCGATCTCGCTGAGCGCAACGCCGTAAATTTGGCAGAAGTAAAGACTCTCGTGCTGGACGAAGCCGACCGTCTCCTCGATCTCGGATTTGCCGATGAACTCGAGCAGCTTCTTAACCGACTGCCCTCGAAACGTCAAAACCTGCTTTTCTCCGCCACCTTCCCAGCGGCAGTTGAAGCTCTTGCGTTGAAGTTACTCCATGATCCTGTCCGAATCGAAATAGCGTCCGACCCGGTCGAAACCCCTGCCATCACCCAACGCGCCATCCGGGTGGACACCGACAAACGAGCCCCCCTCCTTCGTCACCTCATCAAAACGGAAGGCTGGAAGCGCGTGCTCATCTTTGTCGCCACTCAATACGCGGCCGATCACGTCGCCAACAAGCTGCGTGCTAACCGAATTAGCGCGCTCGCTTTCCATGGCGATCTCACTCAAGGATCACGCGAGGAAGTCCTGACCACCTTCAAAGATTCTCAAGTTAAAGCAGTCGTTGCGACCGATCTCGCCGCCCGCGGCCTCGACATCGAAAAACTTCCCGTCGTAATCAACTACGACCTGCCCCGTTCCGCGGTCGACTACACTCACCGCATCGGCCGCACTGGACGTGCCGGAGAACCGGGCGTCGCTATCAGCTTCGTGACCGCCGAATCGCACGCACACTTTTGCCTCATCGAAAAACGGCAAGGGCTCAGCATTTCCCGGGAAGAGATCCTCGGCTTTGAACCAACTGAGCTACTCTTGGCCACGCCGAAAAATAGCGATGGCACCGGTGGTATCAAAGGCCGGCGCAAAAGCAAAAAGGACAAACTGCGCGAAACTGCCGCACGGAAATCCCCTGAGTCACCACCTTCTTCCGACGAGGCTTCGTGATGCTCGCCATCGCTGCGGCAAGCTATCGTTTGCCGACCGCAAACAGATGTTTTGCTCCGCGCACATAGAGCACCCCATCTGAAATTGCCGGCGTCGCCATAATCGGTTCTCCCATGGGATTCGTCGCCAGCAGTTGAAGTTCGGTACCCGCCTCGACCACCAACACGTTTCCACCTTCACTCGAAAGATAGAGGCGCCCGTCGGCGGCAACCGGCGAAGCGCTGAAACCCTCCCCGCGATGGGGAAGTCGCTGGTAAAAATGCTCCGCCCCCGTCTCCAAATCGTAGCAGGCAAAAGGGCCGTCGTTGCCGAGAACGTAAACATTGCTCCGATAGATCAAGGGCGTCGGCATGTAGGGACCACGCCGTGTCTTACTCCAGGCAACCGCAGCGCTGTTTGCCTGACCTCGATCCAAACTAATATCTCCTTGCGCACCAGCCCGGATCGCAAAGATGGGACGCTCCGGAGCGCGCCCACTCGCTACGATAATCAGGCCCTCAGCAAACACGGGAGTTGGAGCTGTGATTTTCGAACTGCCACCCAGCCGCCAGAGTTCCCTGCCCGTTTCAGGATCGTAAGCGCGAATGAAGTTCGAGCCGTTCGTGATCAGCTCGTCACGATCCTTCCCTGGGTATATGTTAGGCGTTCCCCAGGAAGGCAATTCGTCACGAGGCGTACGCCAAAGGATTTCTCCGGTCTCAATATCAAGCGCAATGAGAAAGCTATCACCCTGCACGTCGACCTGTACCACAACCCTCCCTTGGTGAATGACAGGTGAACTGGCTGAGCCCCATTCGTAGCTTGGTAGGTCGTATGCCCCTACATCGAGACGACCCAAATCTTTCTTCCACTGAAACTCACCGTCAACAGTGTAAGCAAAAAGCCCTTCGGAACCAAAAAACGCCACCACGTATTTGCCATCCGTGACCGGCGTCGCATTGGCGTAGGTCGCTTTGATGTGACGTTTGTCCTTCGGCACTCCCCGCGTCGCGGTCTTTTCCCAAAGAGTTTTGCCGCTATGTTTATCCAGGCAAAGGACACGCCATTCGTGAATGGAGCGATCCGCCGACGCCTCACCTGATCCGTAGAGGCCTGTTTTGAAACCAGCGTCATCATCACTGCTCACTGCCGTGGTCAGAAAGAGATGATCACCCCAGAGGATAGGACTCGAATGTGCCAGCCCCGGAATCGCCACCTTAAAGAGAATCCCTTCACCGGTAGCGGCGTCCCACTTCAGCGGAAGGTCCTGTCCCTCCGAAACACCCGATGCCGAAGGCCCCCGAAAAGACGGCCACTCACCTGCTGCGGCCCCATTCAGGGAACACGCTAACCACATCACCATCCATCTGAAACTCCGACCCATGGCCAAGATGATGACGGAAACCCGCGCGGAGCGCAACTTGACTCCTCTCAGCCACAACGATAAAAACCCTCATGACCCAACTCCTTTTGCGTCGACTCCCCCCAAGCGCCACGGTTGGCTGCTTGCTCCTCGTTCTGACTGCCGCATCCTCGTCGAACGCCCAGCAAACCACCGAACCCACCTTCGTATTCGACACGGGTCAACCCGCCTGGCGTGGTGAGCGAATCGAACTGCCGCCGGGATTTGCCCGGGATCTCGGATGGAACGGCGTGGAACAAATCCGCTTCGCCCCCGGCATGTTCAAAGCGGAAGCCGACGATTTTTTCTCCTATGTCCTGGTCTTCCTACTCGAACCTGGATCCGACGTTTCTGAAACGGGATTGACTCGCGAACTACTCACCTACTTCAAAGGTCTTTCTACGGCCGTCATGAAAGGTAAAAAGCAGACTGTCGACACGACCGCCTTTTCCTTCACGATCGACAAAGCCGATCAGGTAGAGAGTGCCCCGGCCTCGGCCAAAGGAGTCACTGCCTACACTGGTATCCTGGATTGGGTCGAACCCTTTGCGACTCAGAAAAAGCAGTTGCTGAATTTCGAAGTTCACACCTGGGAACACAACGGACAAGCTGTCGTGCTTTCCTGTGTGTCTCCACTCGAACGCGACCAAGCCCTCTGGACAGAACTGCGTGAGATCCGCTCCAAGTTTCACTTCGAGCCATGAATGCCCCTGCATTCCCAATCCGTCTTCATCCCTCCCTCAACACAATCATTCGGGCTCAGGTGATCCAATTCACGCTGAAAGCAGAATGACAAGGAGCGAGACGCCAGCGCCCGCCAATTCGAGGCCGCCATCCAGCCGCTTCAAGAAAAACCCACCTCTCCTACGGCCGTTCGAACGGCTGAATGAAAGACCAACAAAAACGGACTATTTCAGCTTCGCTTCAAAGTGCTTCGTCCACTCGTCCCAATCAGACAACGCTCGCGGTGGCTGACGGTAGAAATCCAATCCCCGTTTCATTCCCTCCCGAACCAGCAATTCATGAGTCGTCATTGGCAAAGGCTCAAGGTCATTCATATCACCTCCCCCAGGTAGCCTCGCCTCCTCAGCCTGACCTCGTGTTGGCAATGCCCCCTTATTCCGACCATACGGCCAGGGAAAGGCCACCTTGTATATTTTGTCAGGATCGATCTCAAATTTCACCTTCTTGGTATCGGCATCGAAAGACACATCGATTCCATCACTGTAAACCGCGTCGCCACTGAACGGTCGGCCTTGATGGTGAAGTGGATTGAAGCGGTCACGCATTTCATCGGTATCGCAATAGCTCAACAGATCGGCCCCTTTCACCATGCCGGTCACCACATATCGATCGTAGAGATATCCCATCAACCGCTCCACATCGACCTCGCCCGCTTCGAAGGAAGCATGCTCGTCATAGAGAGCCTTTCGAGGCAGCAGACAGACATCCGCACCCGCTTGCTGACGAATAAAATCAGCATACCAGAACGCCAGGCCATGTAAGGGCATCGGTAATTTAAACTCGCCCACAACTGCCGATGCATTCGGCATGTGCTCAGCGTATTGCGCGGCAATGAACTCCGCCGTTTCCCTATGCTTCGGTAAAGATTCTGACACCTCAATGGCCTCCACCTCAAAACTCCTGATCGAGCGATCATCCGCATCCACCAACAGCGTCAATCGGCCGACATACCGCCCCTGGGCGCCTGCCTGGGTGATGATTGCCCCCGTTTTTTCATGCACCTCTCGAATAGTCTCCTCCTTCAGCAATTGATGAGAATGCCCCCCAATCACCACATCAATATCAGGATTTTCTTTCACCAAATCCTGATCCGACGGGTGAAAACTCCGCCCCACTTCATGCTTCATCTTCTCAAAGCCAAGATGAGTCACTGCCACGATGATGTCCGCCCCCGCCTCCTTCAGTTCAGCGACCGCCCAAACTGCTCGCTCACGACAATCCAGCACATAAAGATCGGGTCGGCCTTTCGGGTCCGTTCCGTAAGTATCAAGCGTGATGCCGAAAAGCCCCACTCGAACCCCCTCAAAATCCCTCACCATTACTTGCACCACATTCGTGGGAAGCGGTGGCATAGTCGTCGCCAGATTGGTCGCCAAAACAGGAGTGGGATATTTCCCCATCAGCTCGACGAGACGCTCACCCCCATAGGCCCAATCATGATTTCCTACGATCCAGGCGTCGTATCCCATTTCCCTCATTGCCCCATAGAGAGCCTCGCCCTGAGTCAGGGGAACCAGCGATGAACCTCGGTCAAACCAGTCCCCTGCATCCACAAACAGGGTATTCGGATGGATCTTCTTGTAGCCAGTCACATATCCCGCAATATGCGGGAGCGGTTCAAGGTGCTGATGGAGATCATTCGTGTGCAGGATAGTAATCTCGATCTCTGAAGCCTCAAAATTCAGAGCAAAACAGAAAACCAGAATCATAAACACTCCACTGCAGAATGCCTTTATCACCGGACGGTTCATATGCGACTTCATCACAAAATCGTATCGCCATTCTTAGCGATCAGCACTGGCGCAATAACGTTTCAATCCCCACGCAACCATGCCCCTTTCGCGTGTTACGTATCAGCGCTTCGGATACCTGCATGCGCCATGCCTTTGAGCTTTCATGCAGCAACTGCAACTCCCTATGCTCAGAATCATGAGCCCCCCTACTTTCAACCGCCGCCGGTTTCTGACTACCACTGCAGCCGGAACAGCAGCCTTCGGATTCCCCGCCATCACGAGTTGCCAGTCCCCGAATTCCAAACTGAATGTCGGCCTCATCGGAGTCGGTGGCCGCGGCCGCTCGCACGTTTCTGAAATGGTGAAGCTTGGCGAACACATCGTCGCGATGGCAGATGTCAGCGAAAACAACCTCGGTGCGGCATTAACGAAAGCGCCCAAGGCTCGCAGCTACAATGACTTTCGGCGTTTCTACGAAAAGATTGATGACATCGATGCGGTGATTGTCGCGACAACGGAACACACCCACGCCTTTGCCACCTTGCCGGCCCTGGCGGCGGGAAAACACGTCTACTGCGAAAAGCCGCTCACCCGGGACGTCCACGAATGCCGCATCATCACCGAAGCAGCAGCCAAAGCAGGCGTGCAAACCCAGATGGGGACCCAGATTCATTCGAAAGAGAACTATCGTCGGGTGGTTGAGCTAATCGAATCAGGTGCCATTGGGCCGGTAAAAGAAGCTCACGTATGGACCAGCCGCACCTGGGGATGGCAGTCCGAAGAGGATGCCAAGAAGTTCAAAGATGTGATCTACACGCCGGACACACCGGAACGCGGGATGCCAATTCCCGACGGACTGGATTGGGATCTTTGGCTGGGACCGGCCCCTTACCGGGATTTTCACGAATTCTACATCCCCGGTCCGCGCTGGTATCGGTGGTGGGATTTCGGAAACGGCACCATGTCCGACCTCGGTAGCCACCGGAATGATCTTCCCTGGTGGGCGCTCAAACTCGACGCTCCCCTCACCATCGAACCGCTCGCCGGCCCCGAACCGCATCACGACATCGCCCCTGCCACCATGGCAGTGAAATACAGCTACGGTTCAAGAAAAGGCGCCCGGGGCGAAGAACTGGCACCGGTCGAACTCACTTGGTATCAGGGAAATGTGAAGCCGGATCTCTGGACTCAGGGAAAGATCCCCCAGTGGAGTGAAGGCTGCCTCTTTGTGGGAGAGGAAGGCATGGTCCTGGCCGACTACAGCAAAAATGTGCTTCTACCCGAGGAGAAGTTCAAAGACTTCACCCGCCCCGAACCCTACATCCCTCCTTCCCCCGGTCAGCAGGCGGAATGGGTTCTGGCCTGCAAAGGCGAAGGTCCCAAACCACTTTGCAACTTTGACTACTCCGGCCCTCTGACTGAGGCCAATCACCTCGGAAATGTCGCCTATCGCGCTGGGAAAAAGCTGGAATGGGACAGCAAAAACATGCGATTTCCCAATGCACCCGACGCCGAGAAATTTCTTGGGCGCACCTATCGTGACGGCTGGTCGCTCAAAGCGTAGCCCATCTCTAACTTGTCTAAACATCTTGCCGCATTTGTGGGCAATTTCCGGTTGTTTCCACTGCCATTACCGGCGAGGATTCTCGTTCCGGTCGCCCTCAGGCGACTTTTTTACGATATATCAAAAGCACTTTATGATGACGAACCCCTCCCTCACCCTGCACGGATTAATCGCAGCACTCGCCATTTTTTTTGGCACTGCAGTGGCCCAAGATAAGCCAGCCGAAACGCCCGAAGTGGCAATTGACGAAAACCCAGTCGTTCTCACTGTAGACGGAACGCCCATCATGGCTGCCGACGTCCGCGAAATGATGATGGCCCGATTCGGCCAGCAAATGCAGCAAATGCCACCAGAGCAACTTGCCATGGTCCAGCAGCAGGTTCAGAACATGATCATCGGCGATCTGGTTTCCAAAACATTGCTTCTCAATGCCGCCAACAAGGACGGCTTCAAAGCAAGCGACGAGGACATCGAAAAAAGTCTCGCTGAACTTTCCGAACGACTTCCTGAAGGAACCACTTTGGAGCAATTTGCCGCACAGGGTGGCATCGGCATTGATCGCATCAAAAAGCAGATCACAGAAGACACCGTCATCCGTCAGCTCATCGACAAAATCACTGCCGATATCACCGAGCCCGATGCCGCAGCCATTAAGACTTACTTTGATGAGAACCCCGACGAATTCAAACAGGAAGAAAGCGTTCAGGCTTCGCACATCCTTGTTTCGACTCAGGGAATCACCGATGAAGCTGAGCTCGCCGCCAAGCTGGCATCTGTTGAATCAATCAAGGAGCAGCTCACAGAAGGCAAAGGCGAAAACTTCGCTGAGCTCGCAGGTGAGCATTCCGACTGCCCGAGCAAAGCTCAAGGCGGTGATCTCGGACAGTTCGCACGAGGTCAAATGGTCCCCGAGTTTGAAGAAGCTGCCTTCACTCAGGAAGTCGGTGCTGTTGGTGAAACCATCAAAACACAATTCGGCTACCACATCATCAAGGTCACTGAGCGCAGCGACGCTGAGACTATTGCCTTTGCTGACGTAGAAGAAAAGCTAGCCACCAACCTTTTTGAGAAAGCCAAAGGAGAAAAGGTCGAAGCCTTCATTAAAGAGCTTCAAGGCAAAGCGAAAATCGACCAGCCGGGTGCGCCGGGTGCCCCTCAGGAAGTAACGGGCGAAACCGCTGATGCCAAGGAAGCCCCCGCAGCCAAGGAAGCCCCCGCAGCCAAGGAAGCTCCTGTCAAAAAAGCTAAGAAGGCTAAGAAAGCTCCCGCCAAAAAAGCTGAGGAAGCTCCTGCGGCCGAGTAACACTTTGCTCATTCGTCGCTCGATCCAAGGCGATTTCAATTCACAAGCGGAAGCCGAAAGGCTTCCGTTTTTTTTGGCGCAATTCACTGGGATTTCCTGCTGCTCTTCTCCATTTACCCTGATAGCCTTTTCGACAATGAAGCCTCAAGTCTTCGCAGTGCTGATCGCCTGCCCTGCTTTTTTCCCTCTCCATTCTGAGGCAGCTGATCCGTCGACTCCGGTTCCCCAATTGGAAGCCTACGATAGCTGGAAAATCGCGAAAGCAGGCGACCCCGGATCAATCACTCCCGACACCAGCATCCAAGCCCCTCCTGGTTTCGTCGTGGAACTCGTTCACGCTGCCTCCAAGGAGGAAGGCTCTTGGGTCAGTCTCACTTTCGACGAACAGAATCGGCTCTATCTTGGCGTCGAAGAAAAAGGAATCCTCCGTTTTCACTTCGAAGATGCCGCGAATTCCACCTCATCCAAATTTCTGAAAAGCGATTGGGTCGAAGACTCTCTCGAAGAGTGCCGGGGACTCCTCTGGGCGCACGGCGCACTCTATGCCAACGCCAACGATTCCAAAGCGCTCTACCGGCTTCGCGACACAACCGGTGACGACAAGCTCGACGAAAAACGTCTTTTGCTCGCTACCAGCGGTGGAGTGGGTCACGGACGCAATCACCTTCGACTCGGGCCCGACGGGCTCATCTATATTGTTCATGGCAATGACCCCTGGCTCAATGCTGCAGACGAATCTCCGCGATCCCCCTTCAAGAACTGGGGCGAAGATCAGCTCATTCCCAATCCATGGGACGACAGCTGGAATAAACTGCCGGCCCCCGCCGGATACATCCTGCGCACGGACAAAGACGGGACCTTTTTCGAGCGGCTCTGCGGTGGCCTCCGAAATTCGCTCGACATGGATTTCAACCGCGATGGTGAGATGTTCGTCTATGACGCCGACAGCGAATGGGACGCCGGGCTTGCCTGGTACAAACCAACCCGCGTTCTTCACCTGGTTAGCGGGGGCGACTACGGATGGCGCCGGGGCACAGGAAAATGGCCCGCCTACTACGCCGACTCTCTTCCCTCCACCTGCGACATCGGACTGGGATCACCCACCGGAGTCGGATTCGGCTACGAATCTGCTTTCCCAAAAAAATGGAAAGAAGCCTTCTTCATCGCCGACTGGTCCTACGGCAGACTGCTCGCGGTCCACCTCAGTCCTGACGGAGCCACCTACACAGGCAACCCGGAAACGTTTCTCTCCGGACGCCCTCTCAATCTGACCGATTTTGTCTTTCATGATGGCGCGCTCTGGTTCATCACCGGCGGCAGACGGACCCAGTCCGCGCTCTACCGAGTGACTTGGCAGGGTGAAAAAGAAAAACCCGACACCTTGAACTATACTGGATTCGACGATGGCACACTACGTGGTCTGCGACAGGAACTGGAACACTTCCACGTTGAAGAAAGCCGCGAAGGCCTAGACCTGGCACTTGCCCACCTCGACCATCCCGATCGCTTCATTCGTTTTGCCGCCCGCGTCGCTCTGGAGAATCAGCCACTCTTCCAGTGGGAAGAGTCAGCCCTCTCAAACAAAACTCCGGCAGGATTATTGGCTCTCGCTAGACTCGGATCCAAAGAGTCTCAGCCTGACCTCATTGACACCGTTTGCGACCTCATCCAGCAGGGTCAGGTCGACGACTCAACCCTGTTGGATCTACTTAGAGTTCTTCAAGTCAGTTTCATTCGACAAGGCGAACCGAAAGAAGCCCCGCTCGTCACCGTCACCGCAACTTTGTCCCAGCTCTACCCCTCGCTCTCACGCGAAGCCAATCACGAACTCTGCGAGCTACTGGTCTATCTGGAAGCCCCTCACATCATTGACCGAACCCTGACACTGCTAGAGAAATCTGACGACACCCGGGATTGGTCTCACTACCTCGTATTTCTTCGCTACGTCGAGAGCGGCTGGAACACTGAACGACGAAAGCGATACCTCTTAGCCCTGCGCCGATTTGAACAGTTCCCCGGTGGACGTTGGTACATCCGCACCGCTCAGGATCTGCGAACAGAGGCCGTCGCAGCTCTCACTGAAAATGAACTCACTATTCTTTCCGACCTGCTCGACCCGGCAGTGCCTGACACTCCTCCCCCACCCGTCACGGTGGATCCAGCCAACTACGTCAACGACTGGAAAATGGATGACTTCTCTGAAGCGCTCCAACAATCACTCTCCAAGCGGTCGATGGAGTCCGGCAGAAATGTTTTTCACCAGGCAGGCTGCGCCGCCTGCCACAAGGTCAAAAGTGATGCCTCTACTGCCAACGCCATTCTCGGCCCCGATCTCAGTGCTGTCGGAGCCCGCTTCGATGCCCGTGCCCTGATCGAATCGCTCATTCACCCCTCCAGAGTTATCGGGGATAAATATCGGAACCCGGCCGGCCCCAATATCTCGACGATGCCTCCAGGCCTTCTCAACGGACTCGAAAAAGAACAAGTCCTAGACCTTCTCGCCTACTTGAGGGCTCAAAACAGCCCGTGAAAGAATATCAATTCTCCCAGGAATCGCTAACCTCCTTGGCCCCTTTGACCAGTCGGGTGAATTCCTTTTTTGAAACCTGGTGATGGGAACCCTTTTCCGGATCAAAAATGTCCAGTTCCTTATAATCAACCGAGAGACGCTCGAGATTGACGATGCGATAGTATTTATCTCCCTGTTGCCAGATCTGGTTTTGAGCGAATTTCATTTCTCCGCCAGAATACGCCCTAATCGATCAAATACCACCGGAGGGTTCGATCAAAGTGGCCTCTCCGCGACATAGACGCGATGAACCGGTTTCTTAGCTCTCTCATGCGCCTTGATCTTGTGACGCTCCGTGTGACTGAAACCAAATTTCTTGAGACGCTTTTCAAAACCCGGCTCTTCGTAGGCAGCCCAGAATGCTACCCGCGCTCCCGGTGTCAGCGAATCATAGAGCAAACCGAACCCTTTGCGGTCATACATCTGTTTGTTCTGCGGCTGAATCAGCGAAGTCGGTCCGTTATCCGTATCCAGCAGAATCGCATCCCACTTTTTAATATTCCCGGTAGCTGCCCGAAGAACGCGATCGTAAACATCGCCAACGAAGGTCGTGACTCGCGGATCATCCAACAGGTGACCATTGACGTCATGAAGAAATTCCTTATTCCACTCGACCACCTCCGGCAACAATTCAGCAACTACCACTTCCGCATCCGGGCCAACCAGTTCGATCACCCGTTTCATGCTGAATCCCAATCCGAGACCACCAATCAACACCCTTTTCGCCGCCACTGGCGCTTTCCCGGGACAAGCGTAATCGGCTAGGAGTCGCTCCGATAGAGTCCAGGTAGAACTCATCAATTGGTCACCATTGATTTTCAGAAAGTAGTCACCGTCGTGACCGTGAAGAGAAAACCGGGACCCGTCCGGGGTGCGGGTCTCCCCTAAAGTTTTGGTAGGCTTCATCTTAGGAAAAATTTGCTGGCGTCGTAGGTCAACCCAACTATGGCAGCGTCTTGATTCGAATGCGGCGATACTCGATCTGACCGCGGTCCCCTTCCAGCCCAATCGGACCAGTCACCGGAACTTCCATTGCTTCCTCCAGCACTTCGCCGTTGCAAGTCGCCCGGGCGGTTTCGCCACTAACAACTACTTCCATCTCATTCCATTCCTGAGGACGATAGTTCTGAAGCTCGGTGTAGGGACCTGCCAAAATGTAATCCCGGCATTGCAACTGGGGCTGACGAATGAACACGCCGCTGTCCGCATTCGGCGTCGCTCGGAATTCTAATCTCAGAGTGAAGTCCTCTGGGAAATCCTGAGTCGTCCACAACTGCTGAATCCGCCTCCCTTCGCTTGGCGTCGTCACCACCAGTCGATCATTAATCGCCACGTAGCGGCCATCATCACTTTGAACTTCCCCATCAAAATCGACGGGCTCGGACACCACATGGCGAGTTGGCGCATTGGGATTCGGCTTCTTGGGCTGCTTTCTCGGCGGCGATGGACGAAATCCCCAACCAGTCAAATCATTACCATTGAACAAGGAAGTGAACCCTTCCTCAATCTCGAAAGAATCAGGCTCGGTATCAATGAATCCCAAAGTCGCGAAAATCGGACGCAGCGCCGATGCCCATTTCTCGTAACCTTGAGCATTGAGATGCAGGAGGTCTTTAAAGATAGCTGGATCTGCATCGCCATTTTCATCAGCAAACAAAGTCCATGTGTCGATCACCGTCACTTGAGGATCACCCTTGACCGCAGCCCGGTAGAGTTCATTGACCCGCTGGATTTTTTCCAAAGGCCGATTCTTTTCTGCCGAACTTGGAAACACGAGGCACAGAATGATCGGAACCTTTGGGTCGTGGATTTTTATCCCTTCGACAATCAGTTCAAAGTTCCGCCCAATCTCTTCGGGCTCGATTTCGACTTCGAGGTCGTTAGTCCCCATTAGCATCACCACGGCGCTGGGATTAACATCCAACACATCCTTCAGGCGAATCAACATGCCTCGAGTGGTATCGCCTCCGATTCCGCGATTGGCGAGCTTCATCCCGGGGAATTGGTCCCGAAAAGTCACCCCCCATCCCCGAGTGATCGAGTCACCAAGAAAAACAACAGCTCCCTGATCCGCGTCGACCTCATTGACCCAGGTCGTCCGAAACTTGGACCAATTATTCACGTAGTTTTCGTAATCTCTCAGCGCCCCCTCACCTGGAAGGCCTTCCAAATCGGTCGGCAAGGCAAAGGAACTGCTATCGCCCTTTGCCGTTTTAGCGCAGGCAACAAAGCAAAACAGACAAACAAGGGTAGCTGACAAAGCAAGCCCCCGATCCAAAACAGGCATAATTTTTTTCATCGGTCCAAGACTGAGGCAAAAAACAACCCTGCGCAATCAGATGATTCGGCGGAAATAGGCAATCGATGCGCAATACCTGACAAGCATCGCGCAAATTGCGCCAGCCCGGGAAAAACTCTCCTCGAACACAACAGAATGCGGAGCAAATTGTAACCATGTCAAACAACCACCACCCCCTGGTCAACGAGTTCCCCGAGCACCGCGAGACGATTCACTCCCTCAAGGTCGCCAATAATCATTTCCGGCGCCTCATGGACACCTATGAGGAAACCGATAAAAAAATTATTCGGATGGAAGAAGGAATCGAAACGCCAGAAGATTCCGTGGTCATCAATCTGAAAAAGCACCGACTCGACCTCAAAGATCAAATTTCTGAATTACTTCGCGCCAACGAGGCCTAAGCCGAGGCCTAAGCCGAGGCCTAAGCCGAGGCCTAAGCCGAGGCC
>CAXBMX010000038.1:0-39192 GCA_963977055.1 uncultured Verrucomicrobiales bacterium | reverse complement strand
GCCTAAGCCGAGGCCTAAGCCGAGGCCTAAGCCGAGGCCTAAGCCGAGGCCTAAGCCGAGGCCTAAGGATTCGCGGCAATAATTTCTTTCTCGACGCGGACAAAAGCCCAATCCATGGTGGCGACCCTACAAAAATCATCCCTATGAAAAAATTCCTCCCATCTTTTGTCGCTCTGACCTTCGGCGCACTGTTGATCGCCCTGAGCGGTTGTGGCGAATCTCAATCTGGAAAATCCACTGGATCCACCGATGCAAAAGCCGACGGACCTCTAAAGGTTCTTCTCGTGCTGGGTGGTTGCTGCCACGACTACACGGTCCAAAAAGACCTGCTCAAAGCCGGCATCGAATCGCGCATCAAAGCGATCGTGGATATCGAGCACAACCCCGATACCACGACCGAAGCCACTTTCGAGATCTACCATAACGAAAACTGGGCAGACGCCTACGATGTTGTCATCCACGACGAGTGCTCTGCCAATGTAACTGACCCCGCTTACGTCGGTCGCATCATCAATGCACACAAGAATGGAACGCCTGCGGTGAATCTTCACTGCGCGATGCACAGCTATCGCTGGGGCGAGTTCAAGGAGCCTGTCGCTATTGGAGCAGACAATGCAGGTTGGTACGAAATGATCGGTTTGCAGTCTTCCGGGCACGGCCCAAAAGCACCGATTGATCTCACCCACGTCGACAATACCCATCCGATCACAGTCGGATTTGAGGATTGGACCACCCTGGATGAAGAACTCTACAACAATATCTCCATCTACGAAAATGCTCACGCTTTGATTAGCGGCAAACAACTTCAGATGCCTAAAAAGAAAAAAGGCGCGAAGGCAGATCCAAACGCGAAGCCGACCGAAGCAGAAGCCGTCGTCGCCTGGACCAACGAATACGGCCCCAACAAAACTCGTATCTTCAGCACCACACTCGGCCATTTCAACGAGACGGTAGCGGATGATCGCTATCTCGATCTTATCACGCGAGGCCTGCTTTGGGCGACGGGTAACCTCAACGAAGACGGCACCGCTACTCCTGAATTAAAAAAATAGATTTATCCTACTCCCCCACGTCAAATGAACCACGATCAGATTGCTCACTATCGCTCCCAGCTAGAGGAGCAACTCAAGTCACTGGACGAAGCATCAAAACTTCACCAGCAACAAATTGAGGAGAGCAACACATCGAATGATTTTGTCGGAGCGGATCGAGCCACCGATTTGGAAACACTTGAGGTCGACTCCTCGGTCACTGAGAGCGAGCTCAACCTTGTCAAAAAAATCAAACACGCTCTCGATCGGATCAACAACGAGTCCTACGGCACTTGCGAATCCTGCAGCGACGAAATAGCCACGGCTCGGCTCGATGCAAAACCAAGCGTTTCACTTTGTCTCTCTTGTCAGGAATCGCACGAAGCGGAAACCTGAGGACACTCTGAAGCCTCCAAAAAAGAGGATCAAACACTGATCCGTTTTCATCATGAGGCGTGATCAAGGAGTGGCCTTCGGCTATTTTTTCTCCAAGGTTTCCGGCATGTATCGCATCCTGGCTGCTGCCGCCGTTCTTCTACTTTCTTTCTCTGCCATTGCCGCGGAGAGACCTAACATCGTTATTATTCTGACCGATGATCAGGGCTGGGGGGATTTAAGTGTCAACGGCAACACCAATCTGGCGACACCGAACATCGATTCGATCGCGTCGGAAGGTGCCATCCTCAATAATTTCTATGTTTGCGCGGTATGCGCGCCAACCCGGGCCGAGTTTTTGACTGGGCGGTACTATCCCAAGACCGGCGTCAGCGGAGTCAGCAGCGGAGAAGGTCGCCTCAACTCTGACGAAACGACCATCGCCGACGTTTTCAAAACAAACGGCTACGCCACTGGTGCGTTTGGTAAATGGCACAACGGCACTCAATCTCCTTTCCATCCCAATGATAGAGGATTCGACGAATTTTACGGCTTCACCTCTGGGCACTGGGGCGCCTATTTCAGTCCCCCGCTCGATCACAACGGCAAGAAGGTGAAGGGTAATGGATATGTCGTCGACGACTTTACTGATCACGCCATTCAATTCATTAAGGACAATCAAGATCAGCCGTTTTTCTGCTACGTCCCATACAACACGCCTCACTCCCCCATGATCATTGATGACGAGTTCTACGATCGCTTCGCCGACGTGGATCCGGCAATGAAGTACCGGGACGAAAAAAAGGAAGATATCAACATGACGCGAGCCGCTCTCGCCATGGTCGAGAACATTGACATGAATGTCGGGCGTGTTCTCAAGACACTGAATGATCTGGATCTCAAGGAAAACACCATCGTCCTCTATTTCTCTGACAATGGCCCCAATTCCTACCGCTGGAACGGAAGCATGAAGGGCAAAAAAGGGGCAATCGACGAAGGCGGCGTTCGTTCCCCATTTCTAATTCGCTGGCCCGGAAACATCCCCGGCGGAACTCAGATCGAGCCGGTCACGGCTGCGATTGACCTGCTTCCTACCCTTGCTGATCTGGCTGGGCTCGAAATCAAAACGGCCAAACCGCTCGACGGACGAAGCTTTTCGAGCCTCCTCTCTGGCAGCAAAGCTGAGCTCCCGGAACGTCGTCTTTTCAGTATTCGTCGCAATGAAGTCAGCATCCGGACGAATCGGTTTCGACTCGATGCGGCGGGAGCGCTCTTTGATATCGATCAGGATAGGGGCCAGACCAAAGACGTGGCAGACCAATATCCAGAACTAGTGGCTGAGCTCAGCGAAGAAGCCGCCAAGTTCAACAAAGCGATGCAGAAACACTTCGAAGCTTCCCGTGATCGTCCTTTTGTTGTTGGCCACGCTACCACCACTACCTTGCCAGCACGTGACGGCATCGCTCAGGGAACCACCATCACAAGAAGCTCTAAGGCCCCAAATAATTCCTTCTTCGAAAACTGGAGCAGCACCGAAGATTCCATCACCTGGGACGCGAACATCACCACGCCGGGCAACTACGAAGCGGTCGTCTATTACACCTGCAAAGCAGATGACGTCGGCGGAACCATTCGCCTGACCCAGGACGGGGGTGACTCGACCGAAGCCAAAGTCAAAAAAGCCTTCGACCCACCGTTCTACGACAACTCCAAGGAGCGGATGGAGAATTCTCACTACATCGTAAAAGATTTCAAACCGCTACCGCTAGGAACCCTAACGCTAACAAAAGGCAGAAACCTACTCCGCCTCAGTGCACCGAACATCACCGGCGAGGAAGCCATCGATGTTCATTCGATCGAACTGATTCGGAATCCTTAATCGGACTTCGACTCCAGCAATCCGATCACCGCCCACGCACTCCCCCAGAAGTCCGAGATACGCGACGACTTCTTTCGGTCCATCGTGCTCATTGTTTTCCAGCGCCCGTCTTTCGCCTGAGTGGCCAGAAGAAAATTCTGAGCCCGAGTCACCGCGTCAGATCTTTGGTCCAACATCCCCGCTCTTGAAATAGCAAAGAGCGCCTGCCCCGTTCCAGTTGGATCTGAACCTTCTCCATCAATCCAACTCCATCCCCCGTCATCATTCTGTCGGGCAAGGAGTATCTCCATCGCTTCGTCAGAAGAATCCAAAACCACATTCATCGCATACCATTCGCTCGTCTTGGCCGCAATTTCCTGCGACCCCGTCACGGTTTCAATTTCAGCTGGACCATCTGACCTCAGCGCAGCAACAGCCCATTGATTGGACGTCCATTGCGTCTCAGCAGCAGAACGCTTCTGTCGCGGCAGTTGACCACCCGGTTTCCATTGCTCTTCTTCGTTCTGATTTCTTTCGATAATTTCCTGGAGCGATTTCAGCACTTCATCAGGAACATGCCTCCTTGAAGCAGACACCAGCAACTGGCTGACACCTTCCACATTGCGATCTCCATTTAGCTCACCCTCCTTCACTTTTTGCCCCTCTTTAGCTTGAACTGGATTCATCATTGATTCCCAAACCCAGGTCCGCTGCTGATCCAGCTTCACTGGATCAACTTCAATCCCTGCCTCCACTGCCAGATCTTTTGCCCACGTCAGAAAAGTGGAGTGATGGCACGAAACACAGGCCTTGTCCTCAATCCACCAGGCCCCTTCTTTCTCGATAAATGGCATAGCGCGCTCCACCGCGCGGACAAGATCGCGGCTCCTTTCCTCTGCATTTGCATTGAAAAGCGAACCGACTGTAAGAACCACGAACCACCATTTCATGCCCCATCCTAGCAGGCAATCCAAGGTCGGAACAAGCTGGGATCCCGACCGAACCACGTCATAGGGCAACCGTTATCCTCCGCATCAAAATTCCACGCTTCGAAAAAAAAGTTGCTTTCACATCGATCCGGCCGACTATCCGCCGTCTCTTAACCGGGTCGAGGTAGTCTCTCTACCACCCGGTTTCCCCTGACGGTTTCTTCGGTGAAAATTGCTCTGGGTTAAATTTGTTTCATCGAAACCAATCCCTGCGGCGCAGGCGATGAGGAAGCGATCTTCCTCCGACCCATCCATATTGGCACGAATGATCGTGTCATCGCATCGCACCTCGAAAACCTCGTTTTATCATGTCCATTACATTTGATTCTCTCGCTCTCAGCGAACCACTACAGCGCGCTCTTCGCGATCGCGACTACACCATTCCTTCTCCAATTCAGGAGAAAACCATTCCGCTCGTTCTCGAAGGAGACGATGTCATGGGTTGCGCCCAGACCGGAACAGGAAAAACCGCTGCCTTCGCATTGCCCATTTTGGAGCACCTTTCGAAGAACCCCAAAAAACGCCTCGCTAGAGCTCCAAGAGTTCTCGTCATCGCTCCTACCCGCGAGCTAGCCATTCAAATTGAGGAGAGTTTCTCCGCCTACGGAAAGAATCTCTCGTTTAAATCAGTAGTCATCTTCGGTGGCGTTGGGCAGAACCCTCAGGTTCGCGCCATTCAGAACGGTCCAGAGGTCTTGGTTGCGACACCGGGACGCCTCCTTGATCTCATCGGACAAGGCTTCATTCGCCTAGATCAACTGGAAATATTTGTCATCGACGAAGCGGACCGCATGCTCGACATGGGATTCATCCATGATGTCAAAAGGATCATCAAAGAGTTGCCGAAACAACGCCAGTCACTCTTTTTCTCAGCGACGATGCCGGATTCCATCATCCAGCTGGCAGGCACCATTCTCAGAAACCCAAAACACGTCGAGGTCACTCCTCCTGCCACCACAGTGGAAAAAATTGACCAGCACGTCTGCCACGTCGGAAGCGAAGATAAAAAAGAGCTCCTCACTCATGTCCTGAAAGACCACCACGACGGCCTGACTCTCGTCTTCACCGGCATGAAGCATGTCGCCAACCGCATCGCCGAGCATCTGAACAAACAAGGTCTGCCGGCTGACGCGATCCATGGAAACAAATCTCAGACCGCACGCGTTCGGGCACTTGAAGCCTTCAAAAAGGGAGACATCAAAGTCCTCGTTGCGACCGATATTGCAGCACGTGGAATCGACGTCAAAGGCATTGACCTTGTCGTCAACTATGACCTTCCGAGCGAGCCTGATTCTTACGTCCACCGTATCGGGCGAACAGCCCGGGCTGGAGCTGAAGGCCGGGCCATTTCATTCTGCGACGAAAAAAGCCAGGGCATCCTTCGTCAGATCGAAAAGACGATTCGCACCAGCGTTCCGATAGATCGAGATCAACCTTTTCACCGCGATCCCCAGCCGGGTGACCGCGACGAAAGCCTCCAGCAGCAAAGCCGCAGAGGTGGCGGTGGAGGAAGAGGTGGATCACGTGGTGGTGGCGGTGGTAACCGTGGCCGCGGAGGAAACGGCAATCGAGGCGGCGGTGGTAACCGCAACTCCTCGGGTGGAAGCCGTAACGGAAATTCCCGTCGCCGCGCAGCTACTTAATACCATTTCGATGGTGAAACTGGTGGAATAGCTGCCCTCAATCGAAAAACGGGAACAGTATTCGCAACTGATCCTTAGATGGTTTCGAGCCGTATTCGCACAGTTCAAAGGCTTCTGCGTGCTCGATGCTGTTCCCCTTTTCTTCGCCATACCACTCGATCAACGCATCCCGATGCTTTTTCGCGATTCGGCCATGCCGATTCGACCAGCTTTTCTTGAGAAAGCTAACACGACGAATCGGATCGTCCCCCCATCGCTGAGTTCTCGTATTGGAATTCCCTAAAGCGCCCCCTTCGTAAACTTGCGATTCCAGGGCATCGATCGCATTTACCTTTTCGTCTAATACGTCGTCAA
Source organism: uncultured Verrucomicrobiales bacterium (assembly GCA_963977055.1). Taxonomy (GTDB): domain Bacteria; phylum Verrucomicrobiota; class Verrucomicrobiia; order Verrucomicrobiales; family DEV007; genus Arctic95D-9. Next base: position 32,942 of record CAXBMX010000038.1, on the reverse strand, counting down.
TCGACACCGCGATAGTTGGGGTAAAAGGATACGGCTTGGTGAAACCGTCAGGGAAAAAGAAGAACGCAGGATTCTTTTTCAACGACGGAGTATCTGGGCAGAAATTCGGAACCATGACCATGAAAGCCGCGTCCTGAACCAGCAACCCCACATTGCGATGATCGGGGTGATAGTCATAGGGGCGATGAGAAAAAACTAAGTCCGCATCCCATTCCCGAATCAGTCGGACCAGTGTCTTTCGGTTCTCCAAGGTATGCAGCAATTCCCCGTCATGGATATCCAGCACCTCCACTTCGGTTCCCATCCGCTTGGCTGCTTCCTGCACTTCAGCAGTGCGCCTTTTGGCCAGCTCCCCGCCTGACATTTCCCAGTGTCCAATATCTCCATTGGTGCAAGCCACTAACTTCACGTGATGCCCCAACTTCGTCCACTTGATGGCACAACCACCAATCTGAAATTCGGGATCATCAGGGTGCGCACCAAAAGCGATGATACGAAGTGGTTTCACCGCTTTATCATCCTGGGCAGCAAGGTTCGATCCTCCACTTGATAGAGCGATTATCAAAGCACAACAGGAGAGCAAGCTAGACACTTTCATGCTCCCAGTGTTCCCAATTTCAGCCTTTCACAGAAGCTCAATATTCCGTATCTGGGGGACGCATTAGCGTCTCATCTGCTATTGAGTCTGAGAAAAACCCTGCGCCTCATCCGGACCGGGCGTCGCATAGGCACTGTCTTTTGCCCGAATAAATAACTCACCGCTGTCGAGCAAGCGAACATCCAAGGGCACCAAGGTAGTGCCACGCTGATTAACAGTTTGTGCAGTAGCGCTCAGATCCCGATCTTCAATTCCCTCGATACTCACCGGCGGAATATTCCCATTGTAGAAGGCGGTGCACCACCAGCGCTCCTCATCATCCTGAAAAGGGGTGCCATGCCCAAGAAATCGCCCCGCAAACTTTCGTTCGCTGTAGGGCCCGGTAACTTTATCTGCTGTGGCGTAATAGAGATTGTAACTGCCGCGACGCCCCAAATGGGTCGACCATCCCGTTCCGAAGAGCACATACTTGCCTTCAATTTTCATGATGAGACACCCTTCGTGTCCCATTTTTTCCGTATTTCCGGCGGGATGAATAGCGATTGGTTCCGCCAAAAAATCAGAAAAATCCGGCTTCAGCGGCGCGATTGTTGTGGCACCCCAAACCATCCACCAGGTCCCGTCATCATCTTTGAAGAGAGAGGGATCATGCCGCCGCGCTACCTTAACTCCCATTGGATTCTCCCAAGGTCCTTCAATTTTATTCGAAGCACTCAATGAGAGATTCGCTTTCTTCATGGGATACGGACTGGTGTGCACCATTGCCCAGCGATTCAAACTCTCGACCCAGTGAAGTTCCGGCGCCCACAGCCTCCATTGCTCCACCTCTGATTGATCAAATTTCTCACGATCTGACTCGTACCAGATACCGTCTTTCAAAGAAAAAGGCACCTCGAGCGACTCCCAATCAATCAGATCCCTGCTTCGAAAAATCTGCGCACTCCATCCCACAATCGATTCCTTACCTAAGCCCGTATTGTAGGGATCACTCTGTTCACGAGGATCACCAGGATTCGGAGTGGTGCCAGTCAGGTAAAACCAGTCATCTTTTCCCCTACTGATGTAGGGATCTCTAATCCAACCTTCCTTCACAAACAAAGCCCTATCATGAGACTTTAATCCTGCCTTAATTTCTGCCCGACTCATCACCGACGCGGTCGCCGGAGGTATCCCTCCCGCTGAAACGCGAGTCGAAATGACAGTTCCATCAAACGGATTAGGAGCGTCATAATCTCCTGCTGCCGACTGGATGTCCGACCCAACCGAAAGCCCATCCTCGGGCTGTTTTGGAATTAATCCAGGTGAAGGCCCCGAGATCTCTTTACCACCATCCACGATCATCCGCATCTGCTTCGGACCAAGGGAAGCTTCAACCCGAATGGCACCCTTTGACGGCTCCTCCGCGAGCAGCCGAGTCACTTGACCATTCAAACGCACATCGAAAGCCGCTCTCCCCTCGACGAAATGGATGGCATACCCATGTTCCTGTCCTCCCTGGGCCAGGACTACTCCCTTGGGTTCCGAAGACTTGGCTTCGACCACGATGGAGATCCCCTTTTTAGCAATCTCGGGGCTACCTAGATCTCCATGATTTCCAACAGACTTCCCCTTCCCCTCTTTCGGTGTCGCCGCCGCTTTTGATTTCCCTTTTTTGCGACCAATAGCGACCGGCTCTGGATGTGATTCCAATAGCTTTTTCAATTCGCTCAGCAGCTCTGGCGAGGCATCAGCGTAGTGGTTCTTTGTCTCTGTGGGGTCAGATTTGTAATCGTAAAGCTCGTATTCAATACTCTCATCACCCATTTTGGCGCCCTTAGGCCGCCACTCAACCAGGCGATAACGCTCCGTTCTGACAGCCCGCCCCAACTTGCCCTTAGGGTAGATATGATAGGCGTAACTTCTCACTCTCGACTCGGGATCCTTTAGCACCGGCAGCAGACTGATCCCATCAATCGGCTGGGGCCCCTCAGGCGCCGGCAGACCAGCCAATTCAGCAAGAGTTGGGAAAATATCAACGCTCTCGGCTGGCTGTTCAGTCGACGAACCCGGCTCTGTAATTCCCGGCGCCCGAATCAGAATCGGGATGCGGTTGGCCTGCTCGTAGTTCGTGTGTTTCGTCCAAACTCCGAGATCGCCTAGGTGAAATCCATGGTCGCCCCACAACACCACGATCGTATCGTCGTCCAAGCCCAGCTCTTCCAGACCGTCGAGAACCTTGCCTATCTGAGCATCCACATAACTCGTGCTCGCATAGTATCCATGAATCAAATTCCGCTTCACCTCATCCGAAATCTGGGCAGGATCATTTTTATCAGGGACGGGAAAGTAGTTTCGAATTTCACCCCCTAGCTTGTGCGCCGCTACCGGTGATCCTTCCGGAAAATCTTCATTCTCAGGCATGGGCAACTGATCAGGATCGAACAGATCCCAATATTTCTTCGGTGCTGAAAACGGTAGATGTGGCCGAGCAAATCCAGCCGTGATAAAAAAAGGCATCCCATCATCCGCGCGTTCCGCCGCCGCCTCCAGCCGCCGAATTGTCTCTGCCGCGACTCGCCCATCTGCGTAGGCGTCGTCGTCGACATCAGGTGATTCATATGCGGCACCACGGGGGAGATCGTTGAAGTTAGCGACCTTCTGGTTCGTGAACATGGCTTCCTCCCGAGTCAACTCCCCATTTGGTTTGCTGGCAGGATCGACGTATTCGATCACCTTCTCCTTAAAATGCGGCACAGAAAAAGAGTCTGGATCTCCAAGATTTCCGTGCCCGATGTGAAACACTTTTCCCAACGACTCTGTTCGATATCCGTGTTTGGCGAAATACTGAGGCATGGTCACAGCGTCAGGAAGAATCCCACGTAGAGGGCTCCCCAATCCGTAAAGGCCAGTCGAAGTCGAATGAGATCCTAACATTAAAGTAAATCTAGAAGGAGCGCACACCGCCTGATTGCAAAACGCAAGATCAAATCGGATTCCGCTCTCAGCCAGGGCATCCATATTTGGCGTGATCGCCGTCTCGTCTCCATACACCCCTAATGCCGGCTTTAAATCATCAACCAGCAGCAGCAGAATATTGGGCCGATCGGCAGCCGAAAGCACTGCCGATGAAATCAGCAGAATGAAACACAAGGATACTTTTTTCATGAAGAGAAATTCAAATCAGGCGAAACCAATTGCACCCTTAGTGAATTTTGAACACACTTTGCCCCGGCGCAATAACTCCGCACAAAGATTTCAGGTGATTTCTTGTAGAAATCAGTCGCGGGAATCTATTCGATATCCGCGATAATCTAGGCCGCTGGCGATTCAGAGGCAAGACGCGCCGCCTCTTTTTGGCGGCGACTTCGATATAGCAACCCAAACAGCAAAAAAATCACCCCAAGAACGGCAACTGTTCCGGGTTCAGGAATGGATGTCGTGATTGCGATAATTCTTCCCGTCACTTCGGGACTACCCTTACCTTTTCCTTTTCCTTTTCCTTTTCCGTTTCCGTTTCCGTTTCCGTTTCCGTTTCCGTTGCCCTTCTCCCAGCTAATCCGGAAGTAGCGGTCACTATCATTCATTCCCGACAGGGCTACCGCACTGATACTGCCCAGATCCGACGTAGCGCCACCCAACTCAAAGGTGCTTAAAAAATCAAAGCCGCCTACCCTGCCCGAACCCAACAGTTCGATGTCGATCGTGCCGGGGGTGAAATTCGATATATCCACCATCGATCCGCCATCATCAACCGTAAGCAATGGCGCCGTAGCATCACTGAAATTGGCAGCCACTTTCCAACTGTCTGTCAATCTCCCCCCGTCATTGTTTTTCACTTCAAATTCAGGTGCCGACGTGACATCCGTGCCGTTATTGACAGCAATGTTAACACCCCCAAATTCGACTCCTCCCCCTTGCTGTATCGAATCATCCTCGTAATTTGCCTTACCATCAGGTCCCGTATCATTCGTGTCGGCCACCGCATCCGTATCCCACGTCACCGTATATTGCAGAACATCCGTCGCCTCTATCAGGACACCATTGACGGTCAGGCTCTGACTGTTGCTGATCACCTCGATGTCGTAGACAGCAGTCACCAACGAAGCCACCGCAGGAGATGCGGGTAGACTGAGCGCTAAAGCGCACAAAAAGGGTAACGTTTTGACCGAATTCATCGTTCTTGTGGCTTTTACCACCATGATTTCTAATCAATTTAACATGTTATTGTATTTATGATAATTATATTTTTAAGATAACTAAACCTTTCGAACCCCCACTGTGTCTGGAATTGTGCTAGTTTCACCACATGAATATCGAAGTCGGACCGCCCGATCAGGTCACCAGCTACCGAAAAATCGCCATCGCCAGTTGGCGGCACCCGCGAGACCCAAGCACCTACAGCTGGATCGACGTTCCGGTAGGACCCGCCGAGGCTTTTCTCAAGTCGGTCGATTCTGAGGTCACTCCGACCCTGACTCACTTTCTCGCCATCGCCATCGCCGATTGCCTCAAACGACAGCCTGATTTTGACCGGTTTCTCAGGGCGGGAAAACTCTATCCCCGCCTTTCAACTGATGCCTTCATTACCACTTTGCTTCGAGGTAAAGACGGCAAAGACCTCAGTGGTTTCGTTATTCGAGGTATCACCGAAAAGAGCCTATCCGCAGTAGCACGAGAATCCGCCGAAGAAGCTAACCGGCTCCGAAAAGGCGAAGACAAGGAAATGGAAGCGGTTAAAAATCGCACCAATAAGATTCCCGCCGAATTGCTCCGAATTGCGATGTGGTTTCAAGAACTGATCGCCTACCGCTTAAATTGGAATCCCACCTGCGTCGCCATGCCAAAAGACCGTTTTGGATCATTCATTTTGAGCAACATCGGTGCTCTCGGGCTTGAAAGAGGACTCATCCCCCTCTCCCCCTATACTCGCTGCCCCATCATTATTGGTTTGGGAAAACCGCGAGAGGCAGCAATCGTCCGCGACGGTGAAGTGGTCGCCGAAAAGGTGGTCAACATCAGCATGACCTTTGATCATCGCTTCGCCGACGGAGCCCAGGGCGCACTTGTCATGAGACGGCTTCAAAAACTCTTCTCCAATCCAGAAGGATTCTCCGAAGTCTTTTCAGAATCCATTCCAGAATCCTGACACTCACCTTTCGGTCACATTCTCAAGCGCCCCCAGCCCCCTTAGAATCTTCAGTTTTCCTCGATTTTTTCTCGTTAAATTTTTGAAATGATCCTCTTCCCCTTCAATTCGCTCATCGTCTCCGAGGAATAGAACCATGTGAATACTGGGTTCGTCTAAGCCCTCTTCTTTGTATTCATATTTTACGAGCAACTTGATCTGCTCCTCGATTTCATCCGGCTTAACTTGAGGCATCCGATAGGGGTTATTACCGCCCGTTCGCTGGGGCCGGGAGACACCCGTCACCTCCCTGACCAATTGGTCGAAATTCGTCACCACTTTTTGATCGACCCCTTTTTCGCGTCTCGCCGCATTTTCTTTCTGCAGCCAAGCACGAGTTTCCACAACCGCCTTCTGCCATCGCTCCTGGTCACGCGGATTAACTTCCCCGGGGTCGCCAGGATTCGCTTGTTTCTTTTTGACCATCTCAGGAGTGAGCGATCGGTTCATCCTCCGGTAGCCGCTCGCAATGCAAAACACAGAACTGGCGTTCCACTCCATCGCTTTCTGAATCGCTTTCGTGTAGTGCCCCACATCCTGCGGCAATATTGGCAGTGATTCGTGCCCCTCTACTTCGAGGGACTGCCCATATTGCCAACGAGTTCCAATCGCGTCGTAGCTACGATTGAGCGGCTCCAACCAATCGATCGCCATGCGAAGATTAGAAGGAAGACCAGGAACCAATTTTTCTCGAAATGCCACCAATTCCTTGCCGTCATATAGCAAAATATTAAACTGCGTTGCCCGATTCAGATTCGCCAACATGATTCCGACCTCGTCTTTCACTTTATTATAAGCCGTCATCCCCCCTTTCTCGTCCACCAGCATGTTGGCGGTGGCATCAATCACAAAAACGATCTTTTTGCCACTTCCTGAAATACCGAAAAAATTCACATCTGATGCATCGCCGGTATTCGTCGAAAAACTCATCCCCTGACCAACATCCTGCAGTCCGGTCACCATTGAATTGAAGAGCAAGTTATCCGTGTCATCCACCTCTGGTATCGTAAACGCCGATCCAGCAACCGAACTAAGCAGATCGACCGGACGCGCCGCCGCCGCCGAAGGCTTTATCTCCGGAGTCGGCTTAGTGAGTCGAGTGATATCCAACTCTGCTACCCGCTCGTTGATGATCGAAACGACCAACTGCGGAGGTTTCGGAGGCGGGACATTAACCACCACAAGCCCAACGAGAAGAAAGACGATCAGATGAACCACCACCGCCATGGTGAGTGAGGAAAGCCTATCCGCCGATAAAGACATCCGACGTGAGGCCATCGGCAAATCGCCGCTCACTAAATTGAGCCCTCCATCATAGTCCTCCCAAACACTGCTCTCCTCTTGTCGACACACCGTCACAGCATCTGCTCGGTCGTCTTCTTTCGGCATGGCCGAACTCGAACCAATGCTGGTCACGGGAGGTTTCTTCTCTATCAGCGCACTGAGACCACCGCTAAGCTCCTTGCCCGGGTAATTTCCTTCCGTTTTTAGTTCTATTCGATCCTCTTTAACAACTTCAGCACTCTCACTGCTACTGTCTACCTGCCCAATTTCTTCCTCGGATATAATCTCATCTTCCTCTTCCAAAAAGTCAGGATCATCATCCGAAAAGTCAGAATCCTGATGCTCATTTTCAGAAGTCGCTAATGATTCGCCCGCCGGAGTATCGTTAGGAATCCCTTCGGTCAAAAGGGTATGAAGTCGCACCTGTATCTCCGGAGGAGTCGGAAGGTCAGGTGGAGAATCCCGAACAAGGCACTTCGCTCCTTCCAGATCACCCGACCTAATCGAATTCTCAATAGCCACGATACGAACATCCCAGTCTTCGGGAGATTTGTTCAATCGTTCAAGAATTTCGCTCATACTATCGTTCCAGCTACTTTGCCTGGCCCGCCAAAGAGTATTCGGGGTTTGCGAAGAAAATGTGACAGATTTTCTCACCTATTTTCAACCCTGCAGAGCCTAGATGGTGGCAAAATTATGGGAAAGAACTCGATTCGACGCGTCCACGTATCGAAAATCAAGCAATCCAGTCTTAGATTCCCCCTAAATCGCCCCTTCCAAAAAGACCAAATCGGACATAATTCTTGCGTGAATTCCGGCTATGCAGCCTTGACCTTTTCGCCCTTCCATCTGAAACTCCGCCTGATATGCCAAGCGAGTCAAATCAGGCCCTCATAGATCGATGGAAAAGCGAGCCCGCCCCGCTCCTGCCGCTCCTCCACGCTTTTCACAATCGCGACGGCTACCTTTCAGAAGACTCGATCAAAGCCGTATCCGACGCACTCAAAATCCCGCTCGCCGAACTCTGGGGTACGGTCACCTTTTACCACCACTTTTCCCGCGAAGAACCCGGCCAGTCCGCTCCCCGCGTCTGCACCGGTAATGTTTGCTGTCTCAACGGAGGAAACGAGCTGCTCGAATCGCTCAAAAATGAGGGTGCCACCCCCATGCCCTGCGCCGGTCGTTGCGACGACATGATCCCCGTGATCAAAGGAGACAAAGTGTTCGTCGGCACCGACAAAGACAGCCTCGAACACCGAGCCACTCCCATGCCGCCCGTGAATCCCGGCAAGACGGAAGAAGGCATCTTCGCCAGCATTCGTGAGCCAGGACGCGCCACGCTTGCCGGCTATCGCGCCACCAATGGATACACCGCGCTCGAACAGACGATCAAGGATTCTACTCCCGAAGCACTCGTCGAACTGATTTCCGACTCCAAACTCGCCGGACGTGGAGGAGCGGGTTTCCCCACTGGCGTGAAATGGAAAGCCGTGGCAGAGGCATCCGGTGATCCCAAAACCATCGTCTGCAACGCAGACGAAGGCGAACCGGGTTGCTTTAAGGACCGCGCCATCATGGATCACGATCCATTCGCTGTGATCGAAGGCATGACTCTCGCCGCTTTTGCCACTGGCGCGCCGCTGGGATTCATCTACCTGCGCTACGAATATCCCGAAACCGAGAAGCTGCTCGAAGACGCGATCGAAGACGCCCGCGCCAGCGGCCTGATCGGTGAAAACATTCTCGGCTCAGGCTTCACTTTTCACCTCTATGTCAGACGCGGCGCGGGAGCCTACATTTGCGGAGAAGAAGGGTCGCTACTCAACAGCCTCGAGGGAAAGCATCCTTTCCCGCGCAACAAGCCGCCCTTTCCCGTCACGCACGGATACAACGACAAACCCACTGTGGTGAACAATGTCGAGACCCTCGCCTCGGTCCCTCACATTGTCGAAAAAGGCGCCGAATGGTACCAAAACCTTGGCCTCGGCGAACATGCTGGAACCAAACTCATTAGCCTCTCCGGAGACATCAAACATCCCGGAAACTACGAAGTCCCCATCGGCCTCCCCCTTCAAACCCTGCTCAACGACTGGGCCGGCGGACCACTCGAAGGACGCACCATTCAGGCCGTGACTATGGCCGGTTTGTCAGGAGGATTCCTCGCCGGTGAAGATCTCGAAGTGACCCTCGATGAACCCTGCATCCGCAGCAAAGGGTCCTTCCTCGGGGCCGGCGGCATCATGGTCTTCGACGACTCTCGCGACATGGTCAAAGCCGCCCACGGCGCCATGGAATTTTTCGCCCACGAAAGCTGCGGCAAGTGTTTCCCCTGCCGGATCGGCACACAGCGCATCACCGAGCGCCTTGCCGGCGACAACGCCGAACTCGAACCCGACGCGTGGAAAAGCGAAATCGAAGACATCGGTTTCACCATGAAAGCCACCAGCGCCTGCGGCCTAGGCATGGCCGCCCCCAACGTAACCGAGTCCCTCATGAAATACTTCCCCGATCAAGTAGAAGCCTATCTAGCTGGAAAATAGGTGTTCAGGTGTTTCGCAGTTTAGGTTTTAAAGACAAACTCTCCCAGTCCCTCAGCCCCCTCTCTCAGCCCCATATCCCTTCAACCAAGTACCCACCCCCCCCCTGTCCTTCAAAACTCTTTTTCCTTTTATCCTACTCGCCAAAGCTCGCACGATCTGCAGAGTTGCATCCGCTTCACTCCTGTTTTTCTCAGTCCCGCCCCAGCGAGACCATCGCAGTCTTAATCTTTTTCTTTTTCCACCCAATCGACCTGCCCCTCCTGCCTAGCCCCTATTCTTTTTCCCTAGTGCCTTTTCCCTTCCCCCTTTAAACTACCTCTCCATGACGGAAAACCGCTCAGACCTTGCAGAACAAAAAATCTGCACCCTCACCCTCGACGGAGAGCTCGTCGAATTCACCGAGGGCGAGACCATCTACGAGATTGCAACCCGTCATCGCAAAGACGTCCCAACGCTCTGCTACGACGAACGCCTCGAAGCTTTTGGCGCCTGCCGCCTCTGTGTCGTAGAAGTCGAAGGCATCCGCAATCCCGTCGCGTCTTGTACCACCGCCGCGAATGAGGGCATGGCCATCAAGACCAGCACCGAGACGATCGATAAACACCGCAAGACGCTCCTCGAACTCGTCGCATCAGAGAACCGCAACGTCGATGTCAATGCACTCAGCGGATACGCCTCTCAGGAACTCACCATTCTCGTCGATCGCTACGACGCCCGCACTGGTCGTTTTGCTGGCAAGAAATCCGGTACGTCCAATACCAAGGACAAAAACCCCTTCATCCTGCGTGACTACGACAACTGCATTTCCTGCTACCGCTGCGTGCGCGTCTGCGCCGAGCGCGAAGGCGACTACGCCATCAACGTGATGAACCGCGGGTTCGACACCCAGATCATCACCGAATTCAACAGCGACCTCCGCGACTCCGAATGCACTTTCTGCGGTCAGTGCGTCCAGACTTGCCCCACCGGCGCGCTCGGCGACAAAAAGGCTCTTCGCGATGCTGACACCGAAGGCGAAATAAAGAAAACACGGACCATCTGCCCCTATTGCGGCGTCGGTTGCTCCGTCGACTTGATGTCCAAAGGCGACAAGATCGTCGGCGTCCAGCCAGCCATGGACGGCCCCGCCAACGAAGGCGCCCTCTGTATCAAAGGACAATTCGCATTCGACTTCATTCAGAATGAGGACCGCCTCGGCAAGCCACTCGTTCGTCGCGAAGATGGCGAACTGCACGAGTGCGAGTGGGATGAGGCCCTCGACAAAGCGGCCGCGGGCTTCCAGAAGGTGCGAGATAAATTTGGACGACACAGTATTTTCGGCGTCGCCTCCGGGCGGGCGCCGCACGAAGCCGCCTATACGATGCAGAAATTCATCAGGGCGAGCTTCGGGACCAATTATATAGATAACTGTTCTCGAGCGTGACACGCTCCCACAGTTGCCGGTCTGGCAGCTACTATCGGACGAGGTGCAATGAGCAATCCGCTTGCGGATATGGAGAAGCCTGATGTCATTTTTGCCATCGGCACCAACATGACCGAATGCCACCCCGTCGCCGCGACACGCCTCAAGCGAGCCCTCACTAGCGGCGCCACCATGGTCGTGGTCGACCCGCGCAAGACTCGTCTTGCCAAGATGGCCCATCTCCACCTGCCCATCCGGGTCGGGTCAGATGTCGCTCTCCTGCTCGCGATGGCCCACGTCATCCAGCGCGAAGGCCTGATCGACGAAAAATTCATCAACGAGCGCACCGCTGAGAGCCAGGAATTCCTCGAGCACGTCAAAGAGTTCACCCCCGAGTGGGCTTCCGAAATCTGCGAAGTCCCCGCTGCCGACATCGAACAGGCCGGCCTGATCTACGGACGCGGCAACCCCGGCGCCATCTACTACACCCTCGGCATCACCGAACACATCTGTGGCGTAGACAACGTGAAGTCCCTCTGCAACCTCGCCCTCATGACCGGTAACCTCGGCATCGAAGGCGGCGGCATCAATCCAATGCGCGGGCAGAACAACATCCAGGGTGCCGGCGACTGCGGTGCTGTCCCTAACAATTACCCCGGGTTTCAGCCCTGCGACAGTCCCGAGAGCACGGCCAAAATGTCCAAGCTCTATGGCACCGACATCGATTGCGAACGCGGCATCACCAAAGTGACCGCCCTCGACAACTCCGGCAAAGGCATCCACGCCATGTTGATCGACGGTGAAAACACCGTCGTGACAGACCCGGATAAAAATCACTGCGAGCATGCGCTCAAGAGCCTCGATCACCTCGTTGTCATCGACATCTTCCTCACCGAAACCGGCCAACTCGCCGATGTCGTTCTTCCCGCATCCGCCTGGGGCGAAACCGATGGCGTTCAGGCCAATACCGAACGTCGCGTCCAGCGCCTTAAGGCCGCCGTCCCCTCCTACGGCGAATCCAAACCTGATTGGTGGATCGTCAGCGAAATTGCCAAACGCCTCGGCACTCCCGGTTTTGAATACGATTCTGCCAAAGACGTCTTCAACGAACTTTGTGGACTCAGCCCCATCTACGCCGGCCTCGACTGGGACCGCATCGAAGATGGTGAATACTGCTGGCCCGTTCCGCACAAAGATCACCCCGGCACGCCGCGCCTTCACGAGAAGGAATTCAAAAACGGCATGAAAGGCAAGTTCAGCGTGATCGGCTACCGCGACCCTGCCGAAGTCATCAGTGATGACTTTCCACTCTGGCTCACCACGGGTCGCCGTCTCGAAGCCTATCACTCACGCACCCAAACCGGACGCAGTGCCGGCATGGAATATCTGCTTTCCCACGAATCCCTCGAAGTGCACCCCGATGACGCCGAACGACTCGGACTCGTTCACGGCGGCATGGCCACCATGGCCAGTGCCAGAGGCGAAATCGAAATCCAAGTCAAAGTGACCGACATGTCCCCCAAAGGCACCGTCTTCACCTCCTTCTCTTTTGCCAATGTGCCGGTTAACATTCTAACCGGCTCCGGCTACGATCCGGAGACCCAGACGGCGGAGCTGAAAGTGTGCCCGGTGAAGGTCGCGCCCATTGCTTGACGGTCTTAATCCTTTTCTTAATCCTTTTCTTTTTCTCCCAGAACCCATGCTGAAAACAGCATGTCCGGTTCGAATCATGGGAAATTGAGCTGAACAACCTTTTGGGGCCACTTTGAATGTTAGCTTCCAGGGACTGGCTTTTGTTCTGATTAAGTTAGGATCGATCGCAGCCGAATCGGAGATCGATCCTAGAATGGTTATCTTTGTAGCAAACTGATCGTCGCGGTTCAAATTGCGAGTAATGAACTCAGAGGTGATAAAGAATTTTGGGGAGTGTCTTTCGGAGTTCGGAACACGGAAAAAGCATTGGCCGGAATTCGCGATGCGAGCGGGAAAGTGAACTACGAGCACTCGAATTCAAATGGGGTGCACTAATCTCGCTGAAGACTCTCAGAGGGCCGCCTTCTTCGTCACAGGCCGGGACGCGGCGGAAGTCGAAGCGAAACCCACTCCGGATCCAAATGCACCTGAGGAAAAGATGGATCTGATAAGAGATTCGATTTCTTCAGGTAGCAAGGCATGAAGATGAAAGATTGGGGATTTGGGGAATTACTGAAGCAATGATTCGCGATCAACGCACCACGCGTCCGGAGGTCGAACCGCCCATGAGGGACTCGACTTCAGCGCGTGTCGAAAAGTTGAAATCGCCCTTGATCGAATGCTTCAGACAGGACGCAGCCACTCCATATTTCACGGCCGTCTGCGGCTCGCTGAGTTCGGGTGTTGTCAGGGCGAAAATCAGGCCTCCGGCAAAAGAGTCGCCACCACCGACACGATCAACGATGTTTTTGATCTCGTAAGGCTGGTAGTCTCCTTTGCTATCGAGCGGAGCGAAATAAGGCTGATCGTCCGCCGCTTCGTAGAGCATCGCGCCCCAATTGTTATGAGTTGCCGAAAGGCTCTCGCGCAGGGTAATGGCGACTTTGCTCACATTGGGGAACTGCTCCACCACCTGCCGGGCGACATCGGGGTATCGCTCCGTATTCAGTGAACCGGCTTCGACGTCAGTTTCCGCCGCATGAATGCCGAGGACATCGGAACAGTCTTCTTCGTTGGCGATGATGACATCAGTCTGAGGAAGAATTCCGCGCATGGTTTCTTCTGCCAACTCACGTGCTGACGTGGCCGAATCCCAATCCCACAATTTCTTACGGAAGTTGAGATCGATCGAAACCTGAATCCCGGCCTTCTTGGCCCTTTCTGCCGCAACCAAGGTCGCCTCAGCTGCATTTTTTGAAAGCGCTGGTGTGATCCCGCTGAGATGAAGCCACTGGGCCCCATCGAAAATCGCGTCCCAGTCATATTGATCCGGCCGGGTCATAGCGATGGCTGAGTCGGCACGGTCGTAGATAACGTTGCTGGGCCTTTGGTTTGCACCCATTTCGAGGAAATAGACGCCGAGGCGCCCCTCATCAGTCCGCCGCACGAACTGTGTATCGATACCAAGGGCGCGGAGGGTATCCATCGTTGCTTCTGCCAGAGAGTGTTTTGGCAGGGCGGTGACGTAACGTGCCGTGCCACCGAAATTGCAAACAGATGCAGCCACGCTGGCTTCGGCGCCCGCATAGGTGACTTCCAGTTCGCGCGTTTGTCGCAGTCGCAGGTTTCCCGGCGAGGCGAGGCGGCACATAATTTCTCCAAAGGTGACGACGGGTTTCATGATTCTCTGTGTTGATTGATTTGCATCACGACCTCCGCCGCTCGCGCGGTGATCCCATCCCAGTCCTCATTCATCACGAGATCCTTTTGGACGATCCAGGATCCGCCAACGGCGGGAACGATGTCCTCCTTGATATAGTCGATCATGTTTTCAGCGTTCACGCCGCCCAGTGGGAAATAGCGAACCCCGAGGTGTTTGTAGGGCGCCGCCATGCTCTTGAGGTAATTCAGTCCGCCCGATGCTTCGGCTGGGAAAAATTTCACGAAGTGGCACCCGAGGGCGATTGCCGCTTCGATGTCGGAGGGGGTGCAGATTCCCGGTGCAAAAGGTAATCCTGCCTCCTGGGCGGCGCGAACCACGTCAGAGTTTAGGCCCGGAGAAACCCCAAAGTCCGCACCCGCGTCTTTGACTTCCCTTGCCAACTCGGGCGTAAGAATTGTCCCAACGCCCAACAGCATTTCAGGCACCTCAGCGCAGATGATTTTAACCGCTTCCATCGCAGCGGGAGTTCTTAAGGTCAGTTCGATCGCGTCGATTCCACCAGCGAGCAAAGCTCTGGCCAGAGGAACTGCGTGCTTAACGTCATCAATGGAGAAACCGGCGACTACGCCGCCTTTTTCCAAGCGTTGAAGAATGTTATCGGGAAATTTTGTCATAGAGATTTTTGAATCGTTTTTGATTAGTCTTCGATCAGGACGGATACCCCTTTCAAAGTGAAATATTCTTCGAGGCTGTCGCGCGAGTAGTCTTTGCCCGACCCGGCTCGACATAAGTCGAGGCAAGAAGTGGTATCGGCTCCTTGCGAGTCTCAATTACATGTCGCACATAAGGCTTCATCACAATGAGCTCACCGGTATGCATCACCACTTCAGAGCTACCAAATCGATTGGTCAGCGAACCTTTTCGGAAGAAGAGCATTTCGAGGTACTCATGCCGATGCAGATTTTTCTGAATCAACCGTCTCTTCGTCACTGAATCGACCACCACTGGTAGAGCGGGATCAATGAACAACTCTCTGGAGGTCACTAGAGACATAAAGACTATTACAAGTAGCCATCATTTGGTGAGAAAACCAAATAACATCCCCCTTTTACCTATCTCCATACAGAGAATTCTCTAAATCCCTGACCGTCAACAATATTTGAACTATTCTCTTTACCCCGGTTCAACTATTTTCGTAGCTTTGATTTCGTATGAAATTAAATGCCCCAACTAAACTGTTCTTCCTCATCTCTCTCATCCTTGTCGTCGTTGCCCTTCTCGGCGGACTAGGTGTCGTAGGAGCCATTGCAGGCTATTCATTCTGGATTGCTATCGCAGCATGGGTGGTTCTGGCACTTGGATGTATCCTCAAGGGAGCCTGATTTAGAAAGCCAAATTAGAAGCCAAATTAGAAGCCAACAACGGCGCCCGGTGTGTTGACTGATGTCAACGCGCAGGGCGCTTTTTTTGTTGATCCCGATAAAGGCCGGGCCGCCTGGTGTTAGCCTTTCGCAAGCGCCAGATAGACCGCAAGGACCAAAACAACCATGGTTCCACCTACGATTCGGGCCGGTTTCCACGGAGTCAGATCAACCACCTTGGCATCAACCTGAACATAGGGAGTGTCCCGCTTCATCGAGAGGCCTAGCAACAACTGCAGGGCCACGACACCGACAAAGGTCGCTCCCATGAAATGGTAAGCGGATCCAAATACATTTGTGATGGTATCCCCACTCCAAAAGGTTCCCCACATCATCACCGCGAGTCCGGCAATGATGGAAATAAAGGCACTCTTTCCATCGACCCTCTTGTTAAACATTCCCACGAGAATGACAGCCAGGAGCGGAATGAAGTAGACTCCATTGAGCTTCTGAAAGTAGCCAAATATTCCATCGCGCCCCATGAAAATCAAGGGTGCGCCCACCGCAGCGAACACCGCCACTACGGCACTACACCAGCGACCGGACTTCACGACCTGATCCGTCGTCGCATTTTTATTGATCGCCTTCTTATAAACTCCTAGCGAAAAGAGCGTCGCGCTGGAGTTCAAGACCGAGTTAAAGGTCGACAAAATCGATCCCACGACGACAGCAGCGAAGAACCCTGTCAACGCTGGCGGCAGGACAGTCCGAACCAGAGATCCGTAAACTTTTGCGTCATCATAGCTCCCGTCTTCCCTCAGCAATAGAGCCTGAAAGTCGGCGTCTTTTGTCGCGACATGCAGCGCCACAATACCGGGCAGCACCAGAATGAGTGGTGCCAGAATCTTGAAGAATGCGGCTAGCAATACGCCCTTCTGTCCCTCCGCCAGGTTCTTCGCACCAAAGGTACGCTGAATGATCTGTTGATTGGTGCACCAATAGAAAAAGTTGAGCAGCAACACTCCCGTGAAAAGCGTTGGCCAATGCACATCCTCCCCTTCCTTTCCGAGTGAGACAAACGCATCGGGATTGCCCTCTTTGATTTCGCCAAACACTGCCACGATGGATCCACCATCACCTGCGGCGTATTTCAGTGAAAAGAAGGTGATTAGAAGTCCTCCGATCAACAGTCCCAGACCATTAAAAGTATCAGAAACCGCAACGGCCCGAAGACCACCAAAAATGGCATACGCGGAACCCACGATGGAAATGAACGCCACCACCGTCCAGACGGTTGCAGTTGGCCCCATATCAAGACGGGTTTGCAAATCCAGCATATAAGAAAGCGCACTCGCTCCGCTAAACAAAACGAACGGCAACAGAATCAGCATGTAGGCAGTGATGAAAATGCCTGTCGTCAGCGCCCGGGTCCCGGAACCATATCGCTCCTCCAGAAACTGCGGAATCGTAGCGATGCCCGATTTCAAATACCGCGGCAGAAAGAACAGGGCCAACACGACCAAAGACAGTCCGGCGACCACTTCCCAGGCCATGACCGACAAACCCTCTTTAAAGGCTCCCCCGTTTAATCCCACCAACTGTTCGGTAGACAGGTTAGTGAGGAGTAGCGATCCAGCGATCACGAGTCCCGTCAGACTGCGCCCAGCGAGGAAGAAACCCTCTTCGGTATTGGTTCCTTTTCCCCGGGTCAGCCACCAGGTCAAAAACGCCACCAGTCCGGTGAAAAGCAAAAAGGTAAAGATTGTCATGATGATTTGTGAGAGGAAAAATTATTCAGCAGAAAAAGCATGAACCATTTTGTGATAATAGGTTTCGCCCGGCCTCAGAACAGCTGATGGGGCTTTGGGATTGTTGGGAGCATCCGGGTAGCCTTCGGTTTCGAGACAGAGCGCGGTGCGGTGTTGATAGGAGACTCCTCCTTTGCCAGCTGCGGTGCCGTCGAGAAAGTTGCCACCGTAGAACTGGACGGCAGGCTGATTCGTAGAAATTTCCATGACCCTGCCAGTTTCGGGATCTTTCAGCCTGGCGGCCTTAACCAGATCCCCACTTTTTTCTCCGCTGAGCACCCAGGCGTGATCGTAGCCGCCTCCAAACTTGAGTGCCTCAAAGTCGGCCTCAACTCTTTCGCCGATGAGATTACCGTTCGTAAAATCCATCGGAGTATCAGCAACCGGTGCTGGATCGCCCGTGGGAATCAGACCGATGTCGGTCGGCAGATACTGATCCGCAAAAAGCGTCAGCTCGTGATCGTTGATGCTGGTGTTGGGATCGCCGCTGAGATTCCAATAGGAATGATGAACAACGTTCAACACAGTCGGAGCATCCGTCGTGGCACTGGCCTCCCAGATCAATTCGTTGTCATCAGTTAGAGTATAGGTCACCTCGGTAGTTAGTTCCCCGGGATACCCCTCTTCGCCATTTGCACTGACGTAGGTGAGCTTTACCCCGCGAGCCCTATCGCTCTCAAAACTTGTCCCATTCCAAAGGACCTTGTCGAAGCCTTTAGTTCCGCCATGCAAGTGACAGAATACTCCTCCGGGATCGTTATTGGTAACGAGAGAGTAATCCTTTCCATCGAGAGTGAACTTTCCATCAGCAATTCGATTACCGAACCGTCCCACCGTCGAGCCGAAGTAGGAAGTATTCGAGAGCCAGCCCTCCAGAGTATCGTACCCATGAGTGACGTCAGCCAGTTCGCCCTTGTTGTCAGGTGCCGTGATGGAAACAAGTATCGCACCATACTCAGTCACCTTCGCTTCCATTCCCGAGGAATTGGCCAGAGTAAACAATTTCACATCGGTCCCATCGGCCAATTTCCCAAAGACGGATTCCGAAATACCCGTAGAAGATTCAACGGTAGCAGCATCGGATTTATCTTCACTATCGTTACAGGAAGTCAGTAGCGCACTCATAGCGACAATCGGTAAAACTAGGGTCAGGGATTTCATTTTATTTGGGTGGGTAGTAAAAAGGCTAACGATCTATATTCAAATGGTTGCAGCTCGAGCCCCATCCACTGCGGATGTTATGAAACAATTAAGCTTTCGGCCAAACTTTTCCTGATAGGATTTTTCGAGCATTTCGCACAATGCTCCTGCCTCGCTGGATCGGACAAGAGAGACGGTCGACCCGCCAAAGCCGCCACCGGTCATGCGAGAACCAATTAATCCGCGCTCTGTCCCAAAGTCATACGCGGCGGCTACCAAAGCATCGAGTTCTTCACAGCTCACTTCGAAATCGTCCCGCAATGATTCGTGACTGGCTCGCATCAGCGGAGCAATTCTATCTACCTCTCCATCCCGCAACGCTTTCGCGAATGACTCCACTCGCTCCATCTCTGTCACGGCATGACGAGCCCGACGGAATAACATATCGCCAAGCTGATCCTTTTTTGCTTTCACCTCATCGAGAGTCGCATCGCGAAATGACTCAAGTTGCAGAATCTTCAGTGCCGCATCGCAACTCTCTCGTCGCTTTCGGTATTCTCCGTCGCCCAGGGCGTGTTTCACGCCGGTTTCAGCCGTCAAAATCGAAACTTCCTGAGGCAAATCAATGAAGCTCAGCTTCAGATCCCGACAGTCAAGATGAAGCACTTGCCCCTCGCGTCCTGCTCCAACAGCAAGCTGATCCATGATTCCACAGGGAACATTCGCCCACTCATGCTCAGCTTGCTGGCAAAGAAGCGCCCGGTCCACCACATCCTGATTCACCCCTGACATTGTTTCGATGAGCAAAGCCACCGCTGTCTCAAGAGCAGCACTACTACTGAGACCAGCCCCCAATGGAAGATCGGAAGTAATAACCGCATGAAATCCCGGGACATCGACCCCAGCGCCTTGGTAGCCACTGATTACGCCAAAGACATAATTGAGCCAATTTTCCTCAGCCAATTCTCGCTGAACCAGCTTGCTCAGATCAAACTCCGCCGGTTCAGAAAGACCAAATCCAGCAGGCCAAATGGAACACCGATTATTTCCTGAAGGAGCGGCGAAAATCGTGAGGTGCCGATCAATCGCGATCGGCATGACACAGCCATCAAGATAATCGACATGCTCCCCGATCAGATTAATTCGACCAGGGGACTTCACCGTGATTTCAGGTGACCCACCAAATTGGTCTTTAAATTCCTGCACTCCCGACATGGCCACACCTTACGCAGGTGCGTGTAGGCTATTCAACGATTCTGCATTGAGAAACTAGACTTAATCTTGTAGAAATCAGACTCCTGTGAGTCCATGCTGAAATCCCGAAAAAAAGTCGCCATCCTGGTTGAAACCTCCCTTGGTTCGGGCAGGGAGATACTGAAAGGCATTGCGAAATTTGCCAGACAGGCCGGTGATTGGCACCTTTTTCACAAGGCCGGAGGCCTCTCGGATTCCATTCCGGACTGGGTCCACGACTGGGACGGTGATGCCATCATTGCCCGAATTCAGAATGCTGAAATTCGGGATGGATTGGAGAAAATGAAAATCCCGGTCGTCGATGTTCTAGGCGTTTGCGAAAACCGATTCCCACTGGTGCACGTCGATGATCGCGCCATCGCCAAGTTGGCCTATGACCATTTTCTGGAGCGCAATTTCCAGCAATTTGGCTTCTATGGATTCGAGGGTGAAAACTGGTCAACCCGTCGCGGGATTGCTTTCTCGGAGCTATGTCAAGGATCGGGCCATTTCCAGATTTTTGAAACTCCCAGGGAAACCGGATCAAAACCTGACAAGACGTTTCAGGGGCTGCAGAAGTGGGTCAAAGATCTTCCAAAACCCGCAGGCATTATGGTGTGCAGCGACCAACGTGGGCTGGAGTTATTGGAAGCCTGCCTCTCTGAAGACATCCCCGTACCGGAACAGGTCGCGGTGGTCAGTGTCGACAATGACACCGCCTTCTGTGAAATCAGCCATCCGCCCTTGAGCAGTATCAGGGGTGGGCATTTTCAGGTTGGCTTCAGCGCCGCCAACCTGATCAATCAAATACTGGAAGGCAGCGACACATCAGATGGCACCCTACTTGTCCCCCCGAATGGTGTCGTCGAACGCGAGTCATCTATGACCAGAGCGATCGACGACGAAGTGGTGGCCCGAGGATTGCGATTTATCCGGGAGCATCTTTCCGATGGTATCACCAATACGCTGATCGCCCAGTCTGCCGGCATTTCACGCACCTTGTTTCAAAAGCGATTCCGCGAGTCCACCGGACAATCCATTCGGGAATACATTCTCCAACAGAGAATCGCGAGAGCCATCCACCTCATCACAGGATCGGACCTTCCTCTCGCAGAAGTTGCCGACCGCTGCGGATTTCGCCATCAAGAATACCTAGGCCAGGTAATCAAAAAGGCGACGGGGTCGACACCGGGTCATATCAGAAAATCGGGCCTTCTACCTGAATCCTTTCCCAATCTTTGATCAGCCCTGTTCAAGCGATTCTTTCGCCCAGTCCAGCGCCTTCGCGAAACTACAGCTCTCCAAAAAATGCTTCAAACGATTCGGGAGAACTTCTTCATTCCCTTTGTGAAAAACAGTGATCGCCTCGGAAACTTGCTTCAATTGAGATAGTTGCTCGTCAGGATCCGAATCGCGCAATGCTTCGTCTCCAATCACCTCCAAACGCCGTTCCAATAACTCGATTAGAGTGTTGAGTTGATCAGAGTTCAGGCCGCGTTGATTCATGCCTCTACTCAACAGGGTTGGGTCAATCAGTCAACCCTTGAAGATCAGCGCTCTTGGAGAGAATTCAGACGCATCCGATGAAACGGCTTCGTCAAATACTGAAGCACCGTCCGGCGTCCGGTCAGCACATCGACTTGGGCCACCATTCCCGGAATAATGGGAAGGTCTTCACCGTCCTTCGTCATCTTGCCGACCGCATTTCGCACTTTGATCATGTAATAATGCTGCTTGTCGACTTCATCCTCAATGGTATCAGCACTGATGTGTTCGACGATGCCAGTAAGACCGCCATAGATTGAGAAATCATAGGCAGAGAACTTGAGGGTGGCTTCCTGTCCCGGACGGAGAAAGGCAATATCAGAAGGCTTGATCTTCGCCTCGACCAGGAGAGTGTCATCGTTTGGAACAATATCGACGATTGACTCACCTGGCTGGACGACCCCCCCGATGGTGTTCATGTAGAGCTTATTAACAATACCTGCTGCGGGAGCTTTCACATGGGTTCGCATGACTCGATCTTCACGCCCCTGAAGTACTTCCTGCAGTTCCTCAAACTTACCTTTAAGCTCATTGTAGTGCTCCATGGCATCACCTTGATATCCCCGAATCAATTCCTTGTGCGTGCCTTCCAACTCGTTGACCTCTCTTTCGAGACGAAGTTGATCAACTCTTGAAACGATCCCTTTCTGCACCAAAGGTATGGTCATTGTCAGTTCGTCAGATGCCAGCATGAAGCTTCTCTCGATGACCACTCTTTGCTCACTCAAATCCTGCTGCCTCTTATTAAAGAGTGCCTCTTCGCGCTTAACTAAATCAGGACGAATGGCCCAGAGAGAATCAGGGAATTGAATTTCTTTTCGACCATTCCCCTCAGCCTCGAACCGAGCCATGCTAGCCTCGAGAGCCTGGCTCTTGGCAAGGTTTTCCCGGTAACTCGAGGCGCTGAGAGTGTCATCAATCCGGAGAATAACCTCCCCTTTCTCAACTCTCGACCCTTCAGTCACTAGGATTTCAGCAACAATCCCCCCCTCGAGGTTCTGAATCGTTTGGATGGAGGCTGACGGAATGACTTTACCCTGTCCTTTCGTCACTTCGTCGAGTTCAGCATTCGCCGCCCAGATCACCCCTGCGATGAGAACGGCAACAATGGTAAAGAGCAGTAGATTGGCACCGTTCAAACGGTCTCCTTGAACCGCAGCTCGCGCGCTTCTCACAAATTCGAGATCATCGGAGCGTACCGGCCCGTTGGATTGAGGAGCTGTTGTTTGGGTAGAATTCATAGAAATATTAGGAAGGCAGACCAAGCTCTTCAGCGGCTTCGGGCACCACTGCCCCGGGGATCACGAGTCCGGTCCCGGGAATCGACACCCCTTCCCGACTACGTGGCTTACTATATCCACCCAGAATGACCTCATCTTTAGGTCCGTCCGCCACCACTTTTCCACCATCGATAACGATGACGCGGTCAACGGCAGCGAGGACCGATTTTTTGTGCGTCGCAACGATCAAGGTGCGCTCGGGAGATGCATTCAAATACTTATCCAGATAGGAAAGGAAGTGCTTCTCGCTACCCGAGTCCATCGCACTGGTAGGCTCATCAAAAACTAACAACTCGGGCATCTCGATCAAGGCACGTGCGATAGCGACGGACTGACGCTGCCCCCCTGAGAGAGAGCGACCACCTTCTGCGACAGGTTGATCAATGCCTCTGGGCAAAGATCTAATGAACCCGGCGAGACCGGCGGCTTCGATTGCCTGAAGCATCAAGGCATCATCTACCCAGGCACAACCTGCTTTCAGATTTGACCGAAGCGTTCCATAGAGGAGACAAGGATCTTGCGGAAGGTATCCGATGTGGCGACGTAGTTCGGCCGGATCAAATTGCTGAATATCGATTCCCGAAACACTGATCGATCCATCCATCGGCTTATCAAAGCCCATCAATAAACGAAGAAGGGAACTTTTTCCTGATCCGACTTTACCCAAAATAGCGACTCGTTCGCCGGGTTCAATTTTCAGACTGAGCTGATCCAATGTCGGAGCAGCGTCAGGGTCGTAGGTAAACTTTAGGTTATCGATTTTGATTTCAGGTTGGAAATTTTGAACCGAAAGATATCCAGCTCCACGATCCTCCCGCTCAACCGGCATATCCATGATTTGATTCAATCCGAGCAATGATCGTCGTGACTGCTGCAATCGAGTCAGCAATGACGCCACCAGAGACATCGGCCCCATGGCGCGTCCGGCTAGAATGACACAGGCTATCATCGCTCCCATCGTCATTTCCCCGTTCGTTACCTGATAGAATGCCGCGATGATAATCGCCGTCGAAACCAAGTGCTGAAACAGCGAGGTCAAATTCATTGCTAAATGAGAATATCCTCGCGACTTCACCTCGGCTTTTGAGGAAACTTTAATCGTCTCCTCCATCCGCGCCTGCATTTCAGATTCAGATCTGGTCGCCTTGATTCTTTCCAATGCTTGAAGGCTCTCAACAAACAGCGCCTGTCGCTGGTTGGTGGCATGGTAACTGGAAGAAACCGCCTTGTTAATTGGCCACTGCATGGCAGCCCCGACCACAAAAGCCAATATGATACCGACGACAATCGGCGCAGCGACAAATGGGCCACCGAGGGAATAGATCACTCCAACGAAAACCAATACAAATGGCAAGTCAGCCAATGCCGCCACTGTGGCGCTCGTAAAAAACTCTCTCAACGATTCGTATGAGCGGGCCTGACTAGCGAGCGACCCGGAGGACGGAGGCCGATCGCCAAGGCGCATTCCTAACACTCTACTGAAAATTTCACTGCCCAATATCAAATCGATCCGATGCCCCGCTCGATCAACAAAGTAGGTGCGAAGAGATTTTAATAGGAATTCAAAAACGTAGGCCACGAGCACTCCGGCAGCTAAAACAAAAAGCGTATCAATTGCCTTGTTCGGAATCACCCGATCGTAAACATTCATCACGAAGATCGACGATGAAAGCGCCAATAGATTGATCACTAAAGTCGCCAGACAAACCCGGGCGTAGAAACTTTTGAAACGCCAGAGAGTTCCCCAAAACCAGTTCTTTTTGATGGTCTTGGCATTGAAATCAGAGCGATTCTCAAACTCATAGCTTGGCTTCACATAGATCGCCAAACCAGTATAGACACTATCCAAATCCTTCCGTGAGATCTTTTGAACTCCCCCACCGCTGCTCAGAACGATTATTTCCGCTTCCCCCTTTTTGGGAAGTGACGTCACAATCACTGCCTCGTTTCCTTCCAGCAGAAGAATGACAGGAAGCGTAGCAGAATGAATGCTGGCCAGGGATCGTTTGACGACTCGAGAATCAAATCCGCATCGCTTCGCTGCTCTAGGAAACAATTCAGGCGTCAGCTTGCCGTCAACCACCGGAAGCCCTTGAACCGCCCCCGCTGCATTAATCGCACGAGAATGTAGCTTGCCGAAAAAGAGCAACGCTTCCAAAAGAATGTCGTCCGAATGCTGAATCATTACTAAAATTTATAGTATTTATAGTAAATATCAATTAATTATCAGTATTTTCCTGAATTTTTGATACCTGAATACTTAATCGCCCTGATTAAAGCGGGCTAAAAAGGCTCAAGAGGCCCGTTTTAAAAGGGCTGAAGCGACTCGCTCCACCACTTCCGCCCAATTCCCCATCAGCGTTTGGCGAAATAATCGGAGCGAGGGATACCAAGCCGAATCATCGCCACTCTGTCCCCACCTCCAATCGGCCGGTTCTTGCAACATCAACCAAGTCTCTGCTCCTAAGGTCCCCGCCAAATGAGGCACCGAAGTGTCAGTCGAAATCACCAGATCCAGTGTGTCGATCGCGGTGGCGGTGGATCCAAAGTCGCCGAGAAAGGGAGACAGGTCCTCGACCTCATCGCTCAAGCCTTGTTGAGCAATTTCAACAGCTGGCTTACCAAGCTGAAGACTGTAAAATTTACAGTTGGGAATCTGAAGTAAAGGCTTCAGATGAGCCAAGCCGCAAGCACGAACGGAATTGAGACTATTGTCAGGATTCCCGGACCAGACTAGTCCGATTTTCAACTGATTGGGAATTAGACTTCCCTCAGATTCAATGAACGATTTCACCCGTAAATCTGGCGTGTAAATCGGGCGAACTGGCATCGGAAGAGTATCAACACCAATATCGAAAATCCCCGGTAAACTGAATAGTTCGGCCCATTGATCAAATGATGGAACTTTTTCACCCCGCTGAATGACAGTCACATTCTTTGGTAATCCCGAGACCAATGCCGCGGTTGGCTTCTGAAGTTCCAGAATCACTTTGGCCACCCTGGCGGCAGCAATGGGGACAAACCGAAGGCATTGCAATTCGTCTCCCAATCCCTGACTGCTATACAGGTAGAGAACACTATTAGCCCCTAGTGATTGCCCCTTCCACTTACGATCTTGTTGTTGAAGAAGTTCGCTCCGGTATGAAATGGTCTCGAGCCTTGTCTCGTAGTCAGGCCACGCTTCGCGATATCGATCCAGGGCAAGCAAAGCCAGTCCCCGATTCAATCGACTGGAACATTTACCTGGATCAATTGCCAGAGCTTGATCAAAGCAGCGAATCGATTTTTCAAATTGGCCAATCGATCGCAAACAGTTCCCAAAATTGTTTAATGCGGAAGCGTTTTTAGGTTCATTACGAATCAACTCAAGGTAGGCCTGCGCTGCGCGATGAAACTTTCCAGCGCACTGCAGCTGATACGCCCTGGCAAATGCATCCGAAGTATTCACCCCGACATCATGATGACCAGATCGCTTCTGAACTGCCGTTCCGCTGAGCCCGCTAGTGATCGAATAGGTTAATTTATTGGCCATGGCCCAAGTTCGATTTCAAATCGTGCGGTATTGCAGTTTCGACAAATACTCACCAGCTTCGATCTCGATGACTTTTTTTAATTCGTCGGGAAGAGGTTTACCGGAATCGATTTCGAGCTCCAATTCGAATTTCTCCAAACTGTCAGCCACACCAACAAAATTGGCCATTCGCCTAAGTGTCGCCATCCTCCTCTCGGGAGCGAGATCCTCGTACCTCAAAATTTCCACAGTCCCCGATTGATTTTGATTCAGCTCAGCAAGTCCCTTCAACTGCGTGGTCCATTTCCTGGTGAAAGCGATGCACTCGTCCTCGTCTGTATAGCGCCTCGCGCTGGCTGTGTCCCTTGGGTCTCTGAGAACACAAAGTAACTTAATATTTTCGCTGTGACAAAGCGCCGAAAGAAATTCGATGTCTCCTCCCGGATCTACCATTCCGACATGAGCCGTCCTCGCCGAAACGCAATTCTTTGAAATGGAATTCAGCGCGGCCACTACGGCCTCTTTCTCCAACTCCAATTCGTGATCTCCCGAACTACAATTTTTTGAAAACTTCCGGGCCCACCTTCTGATTTCTTTGATATCACCTTCTTTTGGACAGGTAACCCCTTCCAACTCGCTGACAACAAGACGGCAAATGTCGATAGCCTCCTCATCCAGCCCCGCGATGATGAACATTTTTTGCTGTGCACAGCAACTGTCACAGCAACTGTCACAGCAACTGTCACAGCAACTGTTGCTCTCGCAGTCACTCTCTAATCCAAAATCAGCTGGCACATCAGGCCTAACCGCCGCTTCGTTTTGACCAACATGATGACCTACGGGTAGTCGGCCAACCGAAGGAAACGCGACACTGCCAAGGCAGCCTGTGTAGACACTGTCGTGGATCAAAACGCTCTGCCTGACCATTGGCCAAACACATTCACGAAGCATCACCTGATCGAAAGTTCGTGTGGGAACCGTATTTGGGTTAAAGGCTTTTCTGATCTCAGCCACAGCGGGCAAGGCGCCGCCGACACCGCCCCACATTCCAGCGAGAAGCAATTCAGTATGCGATGCAAAATCTCTCATGCAGTGAAACCAGCGATCAGACTGAAGCCATTCATCCACTGCCACTCGCTCTTTCACATTGACGACGGAATCACAGTCCCGCACCAAGTACCTTGATACACTGGGATCATCGAGGACCTCAAATCTCCATATCAATCCGTCAAAAAACGAATCCGGACTGGGTTTCATCACGAGCTCAGAGCCTAACTGTCGCAGCCGATCAATCACCGCTGAAGGAACCGAGTCATCGCAATAGAATCGGCAGACCCACCCTGGATAGATATCGAGAGCAGCTTGTGCATTCCGTATTGCGCCTTTCAAATATCGAGGATTCGATCCCCATAAGGAAAATGATATAATATTGGCAGTAGGTTCCGTGTCTGAAAATGCCGGGGGATTCTCCGAAGGCATTTGACGCAGTAAGGGGCGCTCTGAAGCCTCCTGATCTTTCAGCTCCAATGCCAATCGGCCAAAATGCTGAGTGTTCTCCCTATCCCGTAAACTGGCATAACAATGTGCCAGCGCATCACATACGTTCGCACGACTCGGATTACGCCGATGAGCTGCTCGCAAGCTTTCTGCTGCTTCATCAAGCTTGCCGAGAAACCTCTGAACGACTCCCATGTTTTCCAACACATCAGCCTCTTCAGGAACCTCGTGATGGACCTGAGTCAAAACCTCAAGCGCCTCCTCGTGTTGGCCGGCACTGTAGTGAAAAAGCGAAAGCAACTTTCGTGAATCGACCGTGCTTTTTCCTCGGCGTAGCAGAAGATCCACCTCCTTGGACTGAAGCCTGATCGCTTCAACAAAATCTCCTCCACGATGAGCTTTCATCGCGAGTTCACGCTGATCAGGAGCTGAAACTACAGAGTCGATCCCATAATTTATCAGTGAATTACTAAAGTTACAATAATTATTAGAATAAATTTACTATTTAGGACATCGCAGCATCTGCTGCTGCAGCATCCTCTTCTCCAGTGGAGGCAGCCGGGGCGCCTCCTGCTTCAAACTCGCTCGATTCCCCTGCAGGCGCGAACTCTCCAGCGCTTTCAAGGAGGTCCTCACCAACGACTTCAGGAATCGCATCTGAACCATTCACATCAATGACATTTCCGTCGTCGGTGACGACCTGAAGGTCAGAATCGGACAGTTCATCGTATTGAAACTCTGCGTCGGCAAACGTTCCTTCCGATCCATCAGTGTAGTTAACGGTTCCTTCACCATGAACTTTTACGTCGCCACCGGCGGTGTAATAGACTTCTCCATCGGTGGTCAGCTCAATGCTCTCAATTCCCGCTTCAGCGAGAGTGAATAGCTCCCCTTCACCAACATTTCCATCACCATCCCGATCCTGCCAGAGTTTGAAACTTTCGAATTCGTCATCATTTGCGTCCAGAACCAGGTCATCATTGCTATCGAAACCTTCCCGAAGTCCATCCAGGTCAGTCGCTCCGATTCGATCGCTGTGCTGAGCGAAAGAGATTTCGTCAACGCCATCGACTTGATCATTGTCATTCCCATCGTAAACCAGCACGGCATCGTCTTCATCGGCCCAGGCGACTTGTTCGAGATCACCGTCTCCGTCCACGTCGAACTGGATTCCATTTTCGATATCGTCAAATTCGACACCGTCACCATCAAGGTCAATCACGATTGGTGGAAGCAACCCGGCGGCGGCGGCTTCGCGAATCGCATTAAGAAGATCAGCAATCTCGCTCGCATCGATGTCCGCGTATGAGGCAGCAGTAACAACGAGAGGATTATTGCTTGCATCCAGTGACGCGGCTGCTTCGAGCCTAGCCACCGCAACCGGATCATCCTGAGCTTCCTGAATCGCAACGAATACGAGAATGATTCCCGCGTCTTTCGCATTCTGCGCGTCAGCCAACAGGCTGGCGTCATCAAGAATCTGGCTTGAGCTGGCATCAGTCAGGATAACCATCACCTGAGGAACCTCTTCCCTTGGATCACCCGCCAACACCATCGCATTGACATGATTAACAATTTGAGTTGTTCCAAATACGATCCCCGCACCAATGTCCGTCAGATTATTGTAATTCCTTGAGTAGCCCGAACTGTCGCTAACGAACTGAGTTTGGTCATCAGTAATATTCACTTCTACCGTCTGCTGACTACTGCCAGACCAACTGAAAAGTGCGGCATTGAATGCAATATCACCTGCCGCAAAGGTCATTTGATCAGCTGCGCCGGAGATCAAGGTCTTGGATTGATCGAAGTCAGCGGTATTCACACTGCCCGACTCATCATTTCCAAACCAGACATCAGCGGCACTGTATTTCAGGTCGATGGTCCCAATTCCAATTGCACCATCATTATCGGCTACCGCGTAGTCAATCGGAGTAGGCTGACCACCGAGAAGCGCATCGGGAGTAAACGTTACGTTGCCTGCCCCATCGGTGGTCCAGGTGCCTTCATTCGCGACCACCAAGGTATTCTGAATACCAGCCGTGGTCGTATCCAGATCGACCGTGCTCGCAACGATATTTCCGTCGACATCCGAATCGTTTGAAACAACATCAATCGTAACCGGATCAATATCAGTAGTACTTACCACGATATCATCCTGAACATCCGGAGCGTCATTTACCCCTGTCACTGTCACCGTCACCGTTTCTGATACACCGGTATCGGTCGTGTAAGTGAAGGTGGTCGTACCACTATCGCCCGGGCCGAGACTGTTAAAATTCGAACCAGGCGTGAAGGTCACATCTCCTCCGTTGTTAACCACCACTCCATCGTCGGTGTCAGTCGGCTGTGTTACGCTCGCTACTGCGAGTGGATTGTCACTGGCATCGGGATCACTGTCATTGGCCAACACATCAACCGTTACTGCCGTGTCTTCGTCCGTCACGTCGGCATCAGGATTGATCACCGTTGGATCGTTCACGCCATTCACCGTCACCGTCACTGTTTCAGTTGCGCCAGTATCGGTCGTGTAAGTGAACGTCGTCGTACCACTTTCGCCTGGGCTGAGGCTATTGAAATTGGAACCCGGCGTGAAGGTCACATCTCCTCCATTATTTACCACCGTGCCATCGTTGGCGTCGGTCGGCTGCGTCACGCTTTGTACCATCAGAGGGTTGTCATTCGCATCGACATCGCTGTCGTTAACCAACACATCAATTGTCACTGCGGTGTCTTCGTCCGTCACATCAGCATCAGGGTTGATCACCGTCGGATCATCCACCCCATTAATCGTCACCGTCACGGTTTCCGTGATGCCCGTATCCGTCGTGTAGGTGAACGTCGTCGTATCACTCTGACCAGCTCCCAAGCTGTTAAAGTTGGAGCCAGGCGTGAAAGTTACATCTCCTCCATTATTCACCACAGCACCGTCGTTGGCATCCGTCGGCTGCGTCACACTTTGCACCATCAAAGGGTTGTCGCTTGCGTCGGGGTCACTATCGTTGGCCAACACATCAATCGTTACTGCCGTGTCTTCGTCCGTCACATCAGCATCCGGGTTGGCCACGGTTGGGTCATTCACGCCATTCACCGTCACCGTCACCGTTTCGGTCGATCCGGTATCGGTCGTGTAGGTGAATGTGGTCGTACCACTCTCGCCCGGGCTGAGGCTATTAAAATTCGAACCAGGCGTGAACGTCACATCACCTCCGTTGTTCACCGCGACTCCGTCGTTGACGTCTGTCGGCTGAGACACGCTCGCCACAGTCAAAGGGTTGTCACTCGTATCGACATCACTGTCGTTGGCCAACACATCAATCGTCACCGCCGTGTCTTCATCGGTCACATCGGCATCTGGGTTAATTACTGTCGCGTCATCCACTCCATTAATCGTCACCGTTACCGTTTCGGTCGATCCGGTATCGGTCGTGTAGGTGAATGTCGTCGTTCCACTTTCGCCAGTGTCTAGGCTATTATAATTCGATCCGGGTGTGAACGTGACGTCCCCTCCGTTGTTCACCACCGTGCCATCGTTGACATCCGTTGGCTGTGTTACCGAGGCCACGCCCAGTGGGTTATCACTCGTATCAGGGTCACTGTCGTTGGCCAACACATCAATCGTCACCGCCGTGTCTTCATCGGTCACATCGGCATCTGGGTTAATTACTGTCGCGTCATCCACTCCATTAATCGTCACCGTTACCGTTTCGGTCGATCCGGTATCGGTCGTGTAGGTGAATGTGGTCGTACCACTTTCACCCGGGCTGAGACTGTTAAAATTCGAACCGGGTGTGAACGTCACATCACCTCCGTTGTTCACCGCGACTCCGTCGTTCACATCCGTTGGCTGTGTTACCGATGCCACACTCAGTGGATTATCACTCGTATCAGGATCACTGTCGTTGGCCAGCACATCAATCGTCACCGCCGTGTCTTCATCCGTCACATCGGCATCCGGATTGATTACCGTCGCGTCATCCACGCCATTCACCGTTACCGTCACCGTTTCGCTCACGCCGGTATCCGTTGTGTAGGTGAATGTGGTCGTGCCACTTTCGCCCGGGCTGAGGCTGTTAAAGTTTGATCCGGGGGTGAACGTGACGTCCCCTCCGTTGTTCACCGCCGTGCCGTCGTTGGCATCTGTTGGCTGCGTCACCGAAGCCACACTCAGTGGATTATCACTCGTATCAGGATCACTGTCGTTGGCCAACACATCAATCGTCACCGCCGTGTCTTCATCGGTCACATCGGCATCTGGGTTAATTACTGTCGCGTCATCCACTCCATTAATCGTCACCGTTACCGTTTCGGTCGATCCGGTATCGGTCGTGTAGGTGAATGTGGTCGTACCACTTTCACCCGGGCTGAGACTGTTAAAATTCGAACCGGGTGTGAACGTCACATCACCTCCGTTGTTCACCGCGACTCCGTCGTTCACATCCGTCGGCTGCGTCACACTCGCTACCGCGAGTGGATTATCACTGGCATCAAGATCACTGTCATTGGCCAACACATCAATCGTCACCGCGGTGTCTTCGTCCGTCACATCGGCATCCGGATTGATCACTGTTGCGTCTTCGATTCCGTTCACCGTCACCGTCACGGTAGCTGTGTCAGTCCCCCCGTTGCCATCGCTGATGTTATAATCAAAGCTCACCGTGGCGCTTTCACCTGCATCCAGGTCATCAAAGTCGCTATCTGGATCGAATACGATCTCGTTGGCGACATTGAGGCTCACGCTGCCTTTCGAAGGCTGATTCACTCCCGTGATCACCAATACATCGCTCGTATTGGGATCGGTATCATTGTCTAACGCATCGATCGTGATGGTTGTATTCTGGTCCGTCACATCTGCATCATCGATCGCATCTGGGCCTTCGTTGACCCCATTGATTGTCACCGTGACCGTTTCGGTTGCGCCGGTATCAGTCGTGTAAGTGAATGTCGTCGTGCCACTCTCGCCTGCGGCAAGGCCGGCATAATTCGAACCGGGTGTGAACGTGACATCTCCCCCGTTATTTACCACCGTGCCATCGTTCGCATCGGTTGGTTGTGTTACCGAAGCCACACTTAAAGGATTATCACTTGTGTCGACATCACTGTCATTCGCCAACACATCAACCGTCACCGCGGTATCTTTATCGGTCACATCGGCATCCGGGTTGATCACTGTCGCATCATCCACTCCATTCACCGTCACCGTCACCGTTTCGCTTACGCCAGTATCGGTCTTGTAAGTAAAAGTTGTCGTGCCACTTTCACCCGGGCTGAGACTGTTAAAATTCGA
>CAXBMX010000037.1:0-43421 GCA_963977055.1 uncultured Verrucomicrobiales bacterium | reverse complement strand
CCCCGAAACGGGTCGAGGCAAAGCCGCAGCCCCAAGTCACAGCACCACTACCCCCGGCAACAAGCCCCGCTGCGTCGAAGCCAAAGGAATCGGAGCCGGAGCCGGAGCAAAAGATTGCAGAAGCCAAGCCCGTTCCCGTTCCTGCCGCCGCCGCTGCCTCATCGGAAAAAGGTCCCACCACTTCAGGGTCGACACCGACTGACGTAGAACAGGAGAAACAGGCTGATCTCTTCGCCATCCCCGGACTGAAAGAACGTCTCAACCGATATTTGACTGCCCGAAGCACGCAAGTGGGTGCCTTGGCCACCAACTACCTTGGGGCTCTCGATTCCCGTCTCAATCAAGCCGCCGATGCTGGGGATTTGACACTGGTGAATGCCTTTCAAGAGGAAAAAGCCCGAGTGGCGGATTTGCAAAAAGGACTCGTCGCCCTTGTCACTGATCCGGTGGCCGTCACCGAAGAAAGGGCCACTCTGCCGGATTTGGCAGCTGATACGCCGGCGGGTCTTGTTAGTCTCCGAACGATCTGGACGGGAGAAAGGCAGAAAATTCGCGCCACTCTCGATGGCGCGCTTCAGGATTCCCTCAAAAGCCTCGAAGGCCAGTTGACCAAGTCACGCGACTTCGCCAACGCGGGAAAAATCCAGACTTATCGGGAATCATTCACCCTTGCCAAGCCGGGTGCCGTCGTCGTGTCGGCGTCAGAGTCACCCGCTGCCCCTGATGAAACTCCAGGATCCAGTTCGGGAACTGCCTCGACCGCCCTTGCCTCCGCGACCAAAGACAAGCCATTCGAGAACAGTCTCGGGATGAAGTTCGTCCCCGTGCCGATCACGGGCGGTCCGAGCGATGGCAAGACCGTGCTGTTTAGCATTTGGGAAACACGGGTGGCGGACTACGAAGCCTTCATCAAAACGAATCGCGATCGTGATTGGCCGGATCCCGATTTTGAGCAAGACGACGATCACCCGGCGGTGAACGTGACTTGGGAAGATGCGGTGGCCTTTTGCGAATGGCTGACGGATGAAGATCGGGAAAAAGGCAAGCTGGGTAAAGACGAACACTATCGCCTGCCGAGCGATCACGAGTGGAGTTGTGCGGTGGGGATTGGGAAAGAGGAAGACGAGGCTTTGCTCCCGGATGCCAAGAACGGCAAGATCGCGGATATCTACCCGTGGGGGAGAGAGTTTCCACCACCGAAAGGAGCGGGCAATTATTATGGGGAAGAAACGAAGGGAAATCCTTACGATAAAAGAAAGCCGATAGAAGGCTACGACGACGGCTATGACAGAACGGCCCCGGTAGGAAGTTTTGAGGTAAATGAATATGGTCTTTACGATATGGGAGGAAACGTGGGGGAGTTGTGTCAGGAATGGGTTTCAACGAAACAAGAAAATCGTGTGTTGCGCGGCGGCTCGGGCCTCGACAGTCGCTTACTGTTGTCCTCGGCTCGCTTTGGCACTACACCCGACCGTAGTATTGGCTTTAGCGGCTTTCGGGTGGTCGTCGCCGGTGGCGGTGGCGGAACAGCGGCAAATCCGACCAAACCGGGACCCGAAAAGCCAGCCGCGCCGAAACCGCTGGCCATGTCAGGGAACACGGCGATGTCTATCGCCTCCGCCACCAAAGCCAAGCCCTTTGAGAACAGCCTCGGTATGCGCTTTGTCCCCGTGCCGATCACGGGCGGCCCGAGCGACGGAACAACGGTGCTCTTCAGCATCTGGGAAACGAGGGTGGAGGACTACGAAGCCTTCATCAAAAAGGATCGCAACCGCGAGTGGCTGGAGCCCGATTTCAAACAAGACGACGATCACCCTGCGGTGATGGTGAGTTGGGAGGACGCGGTGGCGTTTTGCGCGTGGCTGACGGAAGAGGACCAGCGAAAAGGGAAGCTGGGAAAAGACGATTACTATGATCTGCCGACTGACCATGAGTGGAGTTGTGGGGTGGGAATTGGGAAGGAGGAAGACGAGGCTTTGCTTCCGGATGCGAAGAGCGGCAAGATCACGGATATCTACCCGTGGGGAAAAAAGTTTCCGCCACCGAAAGGAGCGGGCAATTATTATGGGGAAGAAACGAAGGGAAATCCAGGGCCTGACACGAAACGGACACAGATAGAAGGCTACGACGACGGCTATGATCGGACGGCCCCGGTGGGAAGTTTTGAAGTCAATGAATATGGCCTCTACGATATGGGAGGAAATGTACGAGAATGGTGTCAGGATTGGTATTCGACGAAAGAAGAAAAGCGAGTGTTGCGCGGTGGGTCGTGGCTCTACGGTTCAGAGTTGGGTCTCCGTTCCTCGTTCCGCCGCTTCGGCACCCCATCATATCGCTTCGACTGCTTCGGGTTTCGTTGTGTGGTTCGTGTTGGAGGCTAGGTTAATTACCCTTTTCCGCCGACGGAGTCGGCTTACCTGGTAGTCCTGTGAACAAGCCCCGTCGTAGTCCGCGAAACGGGTTGGGAAGAATTCGAGAAAAATGCGAATTTTAAAAACCGGAAAATTTTCGTATAGGTGAGCGGAAATCTGCCTGCCCTTCTTGCCCGTGTATTGAACCGAGGCGCGAGAAAAAGACGCGGCGTGGCGGGGTGGTTGCGTAGTTCCGGTCGTTAGATTGGAATGAGGGTCTCCACGTGGTAGCGGCCGGTTTGACTATCGGATATCGAATGATCCCTCGCCCCAGCGGTCAGTCGCCAGGAATTTGAAGTTGAGCTACGGGTAGGAATAGCTAATGGATGAGCCCCGTTGGAAGGGCATCTTTCCGTCGCCGGTATTGAACCCATCTTCGAAAGAGAATGCGATGTAGGCTGTGCCTTTCTGAAACGGTTCAGTGATGACTGCTTTGAATATTCCCGTTTCTGGATCGACTTTCCCGACATAGGAGCGGGCCCAGTAGTCGCCGAACTGCCCGCGCTCGGAGTCGACTGCGATGACCGAGTGGATCCCTTTGGGATTCATTATTCGGCCGCTTAGCTCGATGGAGTTTCCATCCTCCGACTTAGTGCCTTTGAAATCGGTCACTTCTAAGTCGCGAGGGGTAGGCACTCGGTTGGTGTTTTCGTTTGAAAAGAGGGGGTGCTTCCAAAGCATCGCGGCGGAGACTTCATTGAGGTAGACACGTTCGTCGTCGGTGCCCGCTTTGCTCCAGTAGGATTTGTTGATGGGACCCATGAGAGAATTGCCAAGCTTGAGCGCGGGTCTGGGGCCAATGTGAGGAAGACCGAGCGCATGGCCGAATTCGTGGATCGTTCCCTTGAGCGAATTCTCGACCATGGGGGGTGAGGCCAGGTCCCAGCCTGGGTCGATGATTCCCTCGCCATCCGGGTAGGCGTTGATGGCCACTCCTCCGAACCCTCTGGCTCCGCCCTGAAATCCCTTCACTCCGGGGTAGTGGTAAAAAATCCACCAGACTGTTTTCTTGTCCGGGGCAAGATCGAGTTGTTCGCTGGCGCCTTTGGTGGCCTTGCTTTGGATATCAGGAAGCGCCGCGCGACCATTGGCATTGAGAAGTTTCCCCGTGAGGAGGGTAACCTG
This sequence comes from uncultured Verrucomicrobiales bacterium, assembly GCA_963977055.1. Lineage (GTDB taxonomy): Bacteria > Verrucomicrobiota > Verrucomicrobiia > Verrucomicrobiales > DEV007 > Arctic95D-9. Next base: position 39,885 of record CAXBMX010000037.1, on the reverse strand, counting down.
GACGGAGCCATCATCGTTGCGGGCAAATATCTCTTTTCGATCAATGGGGCGTTCCCAGTGATTCATCCACTGGTCGATGAATCCTTCGGTGCGAATCGCCAGTGAGCCGAGGCGATCCTGATAGTTTTCGGGGATGGTAGAGCCTTCTTCGGCAAACAGAACGACGCGGGCAAAGCGGTTGTTCTTCTCCTGTGAATTGGCATTTGTTCTGCTCAGCAGGGTGGCAGCGAGGAGGAGAATCAGTCGTAGGTGGGCCATTCCAAGGGGTATATCAGGATTGTCGCTCAGTGAAAATGCTCAATTATTTCTCCGCTATTCGGTGACTTCCCATTTGTCTGTCTTGACCGGATTGGAAGCGGGATTGCCGGGGATGTCGTGTTTCTCCCACATGGAAATATAGGACTCGGTCATTTTCTCACCTGACCCGAATGGCACGGTTTTAAGGGGTGGTGTCGTAGCATTGGCCTAAGGAAAATGGCGGCGGAATGGATGGTGGTAAAGTCGCTATCTGGACCCGCTTCTTTGTAGCTGGGGCCCAGCGCCTGGGGTCTGTGACCCCGGGCTTTGGTTGAACGCGTAATGATGGCCGAATGCTTTCTCCCGGCCTCAGAGAGACTGGGGGCCGGCCCACCGGCTACAGGGTAACGTGCTCTGCGTAAAACCGTGCCATTCTCACCTGACCCGAATGGCACGGTTTTAAGGCCAGTCTTCGTGCGAAATTGACGAGGCAAAGGCTCAGTGCGCACAGTCGAAGTCACGCGCATTTACTTGCATAATGTAGCTGGCCTCTGTGAGGCCGGAGAACGCTTACATCGACTCAAACGCTTCCATCCCGGGGTCACAGACCCCAGCTACAAGGTGATGCGCACGGTTGGTAATCCGCTTAAAACAGTGCCATTCTCACCTGACCCCTTTTATGGAAGGCCACCCCGTGGAGGATGCCCGACCCTGCCATCAGCGCTACGCATCTGTCAGCATTTCATCACAAGCCTTCCAGCACTTCAATAACATGCGGGGTAGGTGAAAGGGGCCCTTCCAGAGGTTACCTTTAACCGGACTGGAGACAGATCCATCTCGGTGGAGATAGCCATACCATTCGCCGTGTTCCTTATCCGGAAAGTGAGAGAAACTCCAGTCGTGGATCTGCTGATGCATCGTGGCGTAGCGCTCCTCGCCGGTGAGCTGCCAGGCCATGAGGGTGGCGATGATGGTTTCATTGTGCGGCCACCAGAATTTCATGTCGTGCCAATATTCCTGGACAGGCTTTTCGTCGATTCCGACAAAGTAGAGCAAGCCGCCGTATTCTGAATCCCACCCGCGCTGCCACATCCAGTCGAGCATGCGGCAGCCGAGAGCGATGAGTTCGGGATCGTTCCCGCGATGCTTGGCCTCTTCCAGAATAATCCAGGCAGCCTCAATGGCATGGCCGGGATTGAGAGTGCGGCCGTCGAAATGATCCACAATGAGTGACCCGTCAGCGGCAACCGTTTCCATGACGCATTCGATGTCGTCGCGGACGAAGTCGGTGCGGATCTCGTCGATATGCTGATCAATGATTTGGTTCCAATCTCCTTCCAGGCGGGCTCCGCGGCAGATCTGGGCCATGTTGATTCCAATCATGGGGCCTCCGATGCCTTTGCTCTGGCGAATGCCGGTGAACTTGGGTGGAAAAGGCGAGAGTGAAGGATCTTGCAGGTGAGAGTGAAAGGTAGCGAACAACTGCTTCGCTCGTTCGGCGCTGTTGGGATTGCAGGTTGCTTGATGAAAGGCGGCGTGGGCGATGCAGGCAAAGGCTTCTGAGAAGCGGTAGCGGCGCTTGCGAATGGGCTTGCCGTCAGCGGTGACGTGAAACCACATCAAACTGTCGGCGGGGTCGACGCAGTGTTGGTCGATGAACTTGAGTCCGGATTGCGCGGCCTGGAGCCACCCATCATTTGGTCCGACTTCGTTGTGGAGGTGGGAGAGAAACCAGGCGAAACGCCCCTGGACCCAGACGCTCTTGTCGCTGTCGAGTAGGCTGCCGTCTCGATCCAATGAGGTGAAATAGCCGCCGTGTTCCTCGTCGAGTCCGTGCTTCAGCCAAAAGGGAAGCACATCGTCGAGCAGGGTGTCGCGATAGCAGTCGCGCAGGGCAGTGATGTGAGCGGTGTTCACGGCAGGCGGAACTCTCCAGTGGTGATCTCGGTGGCAAAGCCGGTCTCTTCGAGGCGCTGTTGGGCTTGGCCAATTTGAGCCGGTGTCATGGATGGCTGGGGTAAGCGACTGGGGCCGGGATCAAATCCGAGCAGGGGCCAGACGACTTGTTTGACGCAGGCGTGAAAGGGACCGGGTTCGGTGTTGATGATACGAATCAGGCGGGCGGCTTTGCGCATCCATGCTTGAGCTTTCTCCATGTCCCGGGCTTCGTAGGCGCTGATGATCTCCAGCCAAAGCGGGGCGGCGAATCCGTAGCAGCTACCGACGGCGCCAGTGGCTCCGGTGGCGAGGGCGCCGAGGATCATCTCGTCGGATCCAAAGGGGATGTCGTAGCGGCCTTTGTCGAATTCCTGACAAGCCATCATTTCGGCGAGAAAGAAGTCGCTGAATTTGATGCCGGCGAAGCTGGGGATAGAGGCGCTGGCTCGTTCGAGCAGTTCAACGGTGTCGAAGCTGACGCCGCTGAGGCGGGGAATATGATAATAGTAGTAGGGAAGGTCAGGCGCGGCGTTGGTGACTGATTTGATGTAGTCGACAAGCAAATCCAGGGTGGCGGGTTTGAAGTAGGTCGGTGGCAGGGTCGAGATGGCATCGGCTCCGGCGGAGGCTGCGTGGCGGGCAAGGTCGCAGGCGGATTCGATGGAGTTGTGGCCGACTTGGATCACAACTGGCACGCGATGATCGGTGGCTTTGATAAACGCCTGGGCGACCGCCTTGCGTTCTCCGGTGGTGAGCGATTCTCCTTCGCCGGTGCTACCACAGACGTAGAACCCGGAGACGCCACGCTCGATCATGTGATCGGTCATCGCAGGAATGAGATCGAGGTTGACCGACCCATCGGGATGAAAGGGCGTGTAGGTCGCGGCAATGAGTCCGTTGAGTTTCATGAAGTGATTCGATTCGAGTCAACCGGGTTGGCTCAATGACGTGACCCTGTTGGATAAAAAATATAATGACACGGTTGCCCGTGGATGTTAGATGATGTTATAACATAAGATATCACGCAAGGATTTTTCCTCATCTTTAGAAATTATGTCGACAGCCTCTCTCAGCGAAAAAGCGTATCATCACATTCGTCAGCAAGTGTTTGCCGGGGAGTTGGGACCCGGGGATCGCCTGGTGAATCGGGCCCTGGCGAAGCAGCTGGGGACCAGTTTTATTCCGGTTCGGGAGGCGATCAGTCGCCTGGCAAGCGAAGGATTGGTGGAGCAGGTGGCTGGGGCCGGGGCGTTTGTTCGGACCTTTGATCGTCAGGAAATTTCTGAGATCTATGATGTGCGCGAATTATTTGAGCCCTTTGCCGCCGCTCAGGCAGCGCGATTTTTGACGGACCACGAATTGGCGGAGCTGGAATCACTCATCACGGAGTGGGAGGCACTGGGCAAGGTGATTCTCAATCGCAAGCGCGGTGCGACGGAAGGAGATCTCGATCGTTGGCTGGAACTCAATGAGCGTTTTCACGAGGTGATGATCAGTGCCTCGCGGAATCGCTTTTTATCGAAGATTACCAAGGATGTGAATGTGCTTTCCCAGTGTTTTGCCGCGCATCGGGGTTCACCCAAGTTGCTGTCGGAAGAAACGGTCAAATCGACCTTGGGCTCTCACCGTAAGTTATACGGGCTTCTTGAAAGCCGTGATTCCGATGCGGCTGAAGAGCTGGTGAAGGAGCAATTGAAGTTCGGGAGAAAGTCAGTACTCACGTTTTTTGATCAAAACAGAAAGCGATGAACTCCGCGAAGTTAATCATGCCGTTGGCGGCCCTGCTGATTGCGGGGAGTCAGGTTTCGTCGACAGGAGCGGAGCGACCCAATGTGGTGCTCTTTCTGGTGGATGACTTGGGTTGGATGGATCTGGGCTGTCAGGGAAGTGATTACTATCAGACTCCCCATATTGACGCATTGGCGAAATTGGGCGTGAGGTTTACGAATGCCTACGCGGCGTGTGCGGTGTGTTCACCGACGCGGGCGGCGATTCTGACGGGTAAGTATCCAGCGCGACTGATGCTGACGCAGTGGTTGCCGGCCGGGAGATGGAATGCGCAGAAAGATCGAATGAGGGAAGGCCGTTTTCTTCGATCCTTGCCGTTGGAAGAGGTGACCCTGGCCGAGGCGCTTCGCGAGGAGGGATACGCGACCTATCACGTGGGAAAATGGCATCTGGGTGGCGAACCTTTTTCGATGCCGCGACATCATGGTTTTGATGAAAATGTGGGGGGCGATGATCATGGCGCGCCGGGGAGCTACTTTTTTCCGTTCAAGGGGAGTTGGAAGGTGCCGACTACGGGAATGCCCGTGGCGAAGCAGGCTTTTGATGGAGGCAAGGAGGGGGACTACCTGACTGACTTGATGGCGGAGTCGGCGGGAGAGCTGATTCGCAATACACCGGAGGGAAAACCGTTCTTTCTCTATCTGCCGTTTTACGGAGTGCATTCTCCTTTGCAGGGGAAAAAGGATGTGGTGGATCGCTACGAAGAGATACCCAAGGAGGAACGGCAAGGGCCGCCCGCCTACGCCGCGATGATCGAGGCGGTGGATGATGGTGTCGGGCATGTCATGGCGGTGTTGAAAGAGTTGGGGGAGGCGAAAAATACCTTGGTGATTTTTACCTCGGACAATGGGGGGATGTGGAAAGCAACGGACAATGCACCTTTGCGCGCCAACAAGGGATCGCACTATGAAGGGGGGATTCGGGTGCCGTTGATCATCGCGGGTGCGGGAGTTACTGAGACTGGCGTCGTCTGTGATGTGCCGGTGACGAGTGTGGATCTCTATCCGACGATTGGCGAATTGGCCGGGACATCGGCGAAGTTTGGTTCGTGGCCTGATGGCGTCAGCCTGGCGGGAATTGTTCAAGGGGAGTCGGCCCCTAAGCGTGATGGCCTATTTTGGCACTACCCGCATTACAATCAGCATCCGTCGAGCGCACCGGTTTCGATCATTCGTCGTGGGCCGTGGAAGCTGATCGAGTTTCTCGAGACGGGTGAGTTGGAGCTCTACCGGTTGAGTGATGATATTGGAGAGAGGCGCAATCTAGTCGAGGACCGGCCCGAGGTGGCTAGGGATCTGCATCGTAAACTTCAGGCTTGGAAAGCGGAGGTGGGCGCGGATCCGATGAAACCCAATCTTCTGTATGAAGCGAAGGAGAGGGGCGAATGAGGTGGATCCTTATATTAAGTTGTCTGCTGAGCGCTGTTGCCGTTTCGGCGATAGATCGACCTAACATTCTTCTGATCGTCTCGGAAGACAATGGACCGGAATTGGGCTGCTACGGTCAGCCTTACGTACAAACACCGGTTCTGGATGAATTGGCGGCGGGGGGAATGCGCTTCGAGCGTGCCTTTGTGCCTCAGGCGGGTTGCAGCCAATCGCGAGCGGCTTTGCTGACGGGATTGTATCCTCACCAGAACGGTCAGATTGGCTTGGCGACATGGAAGTTTCGAATGTACGACGAGGGCACTCCTAACTTGGTGAAAAGACTCAACGGGGTTGGCTATCGCACCGGGATTATCGGCAAGTTGCACATCAATCCGGAGTCGGCGTTCCCTTTCGATTTCAAGGCGATTCCTTCATCCAATTTTAGTCGGAAGAATCAGACGCAATACGCCGATAAGGCGCGGGAGTTCATCGAGGCGTCTGACGAGCCCTTCTTTCTCAGCGTGAACTATCCGGATGCGCATCGGCCGTTCATCACGCAGGTGGACGGGATTCCGGAGAAGCCTCTCACAGCGGATGATGTGGAGCCTTTAGCCTATTTTGGTTTAGATACCCCTGACTTGCGTCAGCAGACGGCCGATTACCTCAATTGTATGAGTCGTCTCGATTCGCAGATTGGTGAATTGCTTGCGGTGCTTGAGGCATCCGGAAAATCTCGCGAGACGCTTGTCGTCTACATGGGGGATCACGGGGCGGATATGCTGCGCGGCAAGCGAACTTCCTATGAGGGCGGTGTTAGGGTGCCGTTGATTGTATCCTGGGCGGGGCAGATCAAGTCGGGGCAGGTGCGGAATGAGTTGGTTTCGACCCTGGATCTGATGCCGACTTTTTTGAAAGTCACGGGTGCTGAGCCGGTTGAAAATCTGCTGGGGTGGGATTTGTCTCAACTCTTTAATGGAACTGATCCGGAATGGCGTCCCTATCTCTTCACCGAGTATCACACCCATTCGGCGCACAACTATTACCCGCAACGCACAGTTCGTGACGATCGTTACAAACTGATTCTGAATCTCATGCCAGGGGAGGTAAATCCCGGCTATGATTATACTCGCCGGAAGTTCTTTGAGGAAAATCAGGAAGTGGTTGCCGAGGCGCCAGAGCCGATGAGGTCTGCCTATCAACGAATGGAGCGACCAGCGGAGTATGAGCTCTACGATCTCGAATCGGATCCTTACGAGTTCACTGATCTGGTCGACAGCACGAAACACGAGGAGGTGTTTTATCGATTGAAAGATGAGTTGGCCCAGTGGCAGGAGGACACCGATGATCCCATGCGGCAGCGGGAGAATGTGTATCGCCTAAAGGCGGAGATTGATGCCTGTATCGAAGAAGGGGGGGAGGCTTCCAAGGCGAAGCTGGACCTGACGTATCCCGACTACTTCTTTACTGAATCTGAGGAAAGGAAAAACGTGCTTTTCCTCGCAGTTGATGACATGAAGGACTGGGTCAATTGTCTCGGGGGGTACGAGGGGACGGTTCATACACCCAACATCGATCGTCTCGCGGCGCGTGGCACGCTCTTCACCAACGCGCATTGCCCGTCGCCCAAGTGTGCGCCTTCGCGGGCGGCGATCATGACCGGGTTGATGCCGTCGACCACGGGTCTCTATGGAAACGGTCACTGGTGGTATGCGAATTATCCTGACGTGGTCACCATTCCTGCGCACTTTCGAAATCACGGCTACCGCGTGGCGGGAGCGGGAAAGATTTTTCACCACACCGCCGGCAACCATCCGCCCAATCTGTGGGAGGATTTTCAGAAATTGGTCTTTCGCGATGACCCCTGGTTTCGCGGGGTGAAACTGAACTACCCCTGGTCCAGGCATGGACCCAATCCGGAGGGGTTTCCTTTCAGCGGAGTGAAGGGATTGGGGCATGAGAATGACTGGGGATCGCTGGGCTACGACGAGCCGGACTACGATGACTCGCGCAACGCGGCGTATGCGGTGCAGTTTTTGCAGCAGAAGCAGGATCAGCCCTTCTTCCTTGCCTGCGGATTGTTCCGCCCCCATTTGCCCTGGTATGTTCCGCAGAAGTATTTTGATCAGTATCTGCTGGAGGAGGTGGTTCTTCCGGGAGTGAAGGAGGATGATCTGGATGACATTCCCAAGGCGGGGCAGGCCTTTGCCAAAGCGCGGAGGGGTGATCTGGAGACGATTCAAAATGCGGGCAAATACCGTGAGGCCGTTCGTGCATACCTCGCGAGTATCACCTATGCGGATGCGCAGCTCGGCCGCGTGCTCGATGCGTTGGATGCCAGTGATCACGCCGAAAACACGGTGGTGGTGCTGTGGTCGGACCACGGTTGGCATCTCGGAGAGAAGGGGCACTGGCACAAGACGACCTTGTGGGAGGAGGCAACGAGGATCCCGTTCATTGTGTCTGCGCCTGGATATGCCCCGGCGCGTTGCGCGCGTCCGGTGAGCCTGATCGACCTCTATCCGACTTTGAACGATCTCTGTGACCTGCCCCTTGATGAGGCGCACGACGGCCAAAGCCTGGTGCCTCTGCTGGAGGATTCGGAGGCGCCCTGGGAGCGTCCTGCTATCATTCAATACGAATCGGGTAACGTGGCGGTGCGCTCGGATCGCTATCGCTATATCCGCTACCGAAACGGAGACGAAGAATTCTACGACCTGAAGTTGGACCCCTATGAGTGGACCAATCTCGCAGACGATACCGAGGCGGCGCCGGAGAAAGCGCGGCTGGCAAAGTGGGCCACCGACGAGTGGGTGAACCCGGCTCCGACTAAAGCGGGTTTTGACTTCAACCCTGACACTTTTACCTGGAAAGAAAAAACGACCGGCCGACTCATTGATGGGAATGCTCAGGTCCATCAAAAGTAACTATGAAATCTATTCTTAAACTCATTCTATCAGCCTGCCTGCTGATCTGTTTCTGGAATCCTTCTGCGAGAGCCGATGTTCCGGCGGTTGCTGTGTTCACGGCAGGGCAGGACGGCTACAAGGTGTATCGCATCCCTGCCATCATCGAGGCGGCGAATGGTGACCTTTTAGCATTCTGCGAAGCCCGACAGGGCAACGATGCCAGTGAGATCGATCTGGTGCTGAAGCGATCCAGCGATGGGGGGGGGACGTGGGGTGTCATTGAGGTGGTGCAGGAGAGCGATGATTTTCTTTCCCTCTACGAGGGGGAGGCTCCCGCAATCACGATAGGCAACCCGGCGCCCGTAGTGGATCAGATGGATCCCGATCATCCCGGCCGGTTGTGGCTGCCGTATACGCTGGAGAATGATCGCGTTTTTGTGACTTACAGCGATGACTCGGGGAAGACCTGGGCGGAGCGCCGTGAGATCACTGAAGAGGTGAAGAAGGAGCCGTGGGGCTGGTATGCTACGGGTCCGGTTCACTCAATCCAGCTTCAGAAAGGGCCTCATCGTGGACGTCTCGTGATTCCGTGTGATCACCGCTTGAGTGACGACGGTGAAGATAAAGGTCCCAACGGAGCCCATGCTATTCTGAGTGATGATCACGGCAAGACCTGGCGAATGGGTGCATTGGACGAAACCTACGATGACGGGTTGAATGCGAACGAAACCACCGTGGTGGAGTTGAATGACGGGAGCCTCTATTTTAACACTCGCGATCAGAACGGCGACGCTACAGGAACACGAGGAGAAGCATGGAGCACGGATGGAGGTGAAACTTTGGAGAGTCGGAGTGAGGGGTGGGAGAAATTTCGGCCTGCCAGCGAGATATTGGACCTTCCTGTGGTGCAGGGGGCGCTGCTGCGTGCAGATCAGGATCTAATTCTCTTATCGGGGCCGGACAATAGCGGTCCCAGTGGCGAGGGGCGAAGCGATATGCGGATTCGTTACTCAAAGGACGAGGCGGAGACCTGGCAGGACGGGCCATTGATTCACACGGGGCCTGCTGCCTACAGCGATATGGTCATGGTTGATGAAAATACGGTGGGTGTGCTTTTTGAAGGGGGGGATAAGGGCACTTACGAGACCATTCGTTTTGCGACCTTGACGCTCGACGAGATTGAGGAGGGAGACCCCGTCGTCTATGAAAACGGAGGGGGATACGGCTATCGTATTCCGGCCCTGGTCACGGCGAATAATGGAGACCTGTTAGCCTTTTGTGAGCGCCGGTTTGGGTTGAATGATCACGCCAAGAACGACATCGTGTTGCGTCGATCCTCTGACGACGGCGCGACCTGGACGGAGATGGATATCATTGATGACGCCGGCGGCGACTCGCTCAATGACCCCTCTGCCATTGTGATGGAGGGAGGTGAAACTATCTTGATGTATCAGCAGTTTCCCGAGGGGTTTCACACAGCGGCGCGGCATCACACCAAGATGGTCGAATATGGTTATGGCGGGCCACGCAATGCGCGCACCTTGATGCGACGGTCGTCCGATCACGGAAAGAGTTGGAGTGATGCCACTGATGTGACGAAATCCGTGCGCCGCCCTGAGGCGGTGAATATTGCCAGCCCGGGGCGTGGGATTCAGCTCACTCTGGGAGAGCATGAAGGGCGCCTGCTCTATCCGATTTACGAAAACCACTCCACGACCACGGATAGGGTCTGGAATACCTCGGTTCTGATCAGCGATGATGAGGGTAAAAGCTGGCGCGCGGGTTCCATGGTCCCGAGCGATGAGTTGAAAGGCTTTGGCAATGAAAATCAAATCGTGGAACTGAACGACGGATCCATTCTCATGAGTTCACGTAATCAGAGTGGCGAAAATCTCCGCCGATTGACGATCAGTCAAAATGGGGGAGAGACCTGGGAACCTTATCGACTGGCCGAGGATCTGGTCACTCCGCAGTGCATGGCCAGCGTGATACGGAAAGGGGATCTGTTAGTGCACTCCCTGCCGAATTCTTCCAGTCGAAGAGACGGGGCCATCTTTGCGAGTCGCGATGAAGGAGAATCCTGGGGGCGCGTCCACACGGTGACGCCAGGCGGCTTTGCCTACAGTTCGTTGACCCAACTTGCAGATGGATCCATTGCGTGTCTCTACGAAGCGGGTGGCTACAAAACGATCCGCCTGGCACGAATTCCTGAGGAGGTATTTGCTGAATGATTTGTCGCAAGGCTGTCGTGCTCGGGCTCCTGCTTGGGTTGGGATTTTCGGTTCTGGGTGCCGCAGATCGTCCCAATATCGTTTTGATTCTGGCCGACGACCTGGGCTATTCGGATCTGGGTTGTTACGGTGGCGAAATTAGGACGCCGAATCTGGATACACTCGCCGAAGGGGGACTCAAGTTTGCCCGTTTTTACAATGCAGGCCGGTGCTGTCCGACCCGGGCGTCGTTGCTGACGGGGCTCACGCCGCACCAGGCAGGCGTGGGGCACATGACCTATGATGCGGGTGAGCCGGGGTATCGGGGTGAGCTGAATCCTGACACAGCGACGATGGCGGAGGTTCTTAAGTCGGCGGGTTATCGCACCGGCATGTTCGGCAAGTGGCACCTCACCCCGAATACCAAGCCGGAGGACGATCGTAGCCAGTGGCCGATGTCGCGCGGCTTTGATCGCTTCTACGGGACCTTGCCGGGGTATGGTTCTCTCTGGAATCCGGTGGGACTCTACGATGATGATGGGCCGATCAAAGCCGATGAGAAATTTTTCTACACCGATACGATCACGGACAAGGCAATCGAATTTGTGGATCAGGCGAGCGACGACCCCTACTTTATTTATCTAGCCTTCACGGCTCCGCATTACCCGCTGCACGCCCGCCCGGAGACAATTCAAAAATATGACGGCGTCTACGAGAAGGGCTGGGACCTGCTTCGGGAGGAACGCTTCGCGCGTTTGAAGGGGCTCGGTCTGATGCCGGCGAGTGCTGTCTTGCCGCCGCGCGACGAAGGGAGTCTTCCGTGGGCCGATGATCCGAATCAGAAGTGGCAGGCCCAACGCATGCAGACCTTCGCGGCGATGGTGGATGAAATGGATCAGGCGATTGGACGATTGCTGGAGGTGATCGACGAGAACACCCTGGTAGTGTTTCTGTCAGACAATGGGGGTTCGCCGGAGGGGCATCTCAACAACACGATTGAGCGGATGGAGAAGGAGTGGGTCAGTTCGCTGATTCCAGCGACGACTCGAGAGGGCGAGCCCATGATCGCAGGAGATATTCCCGGCATCGACCTAGGGCCGGAGAACACATTTGGTAGTTACGGGTTGCGTTGGGCGAGCCTGTCGAATACACCGTTCCGTCGTCACAAGGCGTGGATGCACGAGGGTGGAATTTGCACACCTTGCATTGTTTCCTGGCCGGGAAAAATTGAGGCAGGAGGACTGACTACTGAGACTGGGCACATCATCGATCTGATGCCGACTTTTATTGAGGTGGCGGGAGCTGAGGTGCCGGATCAGACGGTTCCATTGCAGGGGGAAAGTCTGCTTGGGGCGTTGAGAGGCGGTTCGCTGGAGCGGGAGTCTATCGCCTGGGAGCACGAAGGAAATCGAGCCATCCGTCAGGGACGATGGAAGCTGGTGTCAGAGTTCCCCGGGACGTGGACTTATTTCTATTCCTACGAGAAGGCTGGCGCCTGGGAGTTGTATGATCTGGAAGTGGATCCGACGGAAATGAATGACCTGGCTGCGGAATATTCTGACCAAGTGGCGTCGATGACGCGACTCTACCAGCAGTGGGCGAAGGAATCGCTCGTGGTCGATTGGGAACAACTGGAAGGGAGAAAAGAATGAGAAGATGGGTAACGATTTTTCTGGGAGTGACGGTCATACAGTTTGCGACGTTGGGGCTGGCGGGAAGCCCTGAGGCAGGGGCTTCCATTGAATGGAAAACCTTGCCGGCCCTTCCTGATGATCACGGTTTTGCCGGACCCTATGCCGGTGTCGTTGGAGACACCCTGATGGTGGCCGGTGGGGCCAACTTTCCGGCGGCTCCTCCCTGGGAAAACGGTAAGAAGGTGTGGCATGATAGGGTGTTTCTTTTTTCATCTGACACGGAGACCTGGCAAGTATCCGAAACCCGATTGCCGCAGGCGCTGGCCTACGGCGTCTCGGTTTCGTTGCCGCAGCGGGGGACTGTCGCTTTGTTGGGGGGAAGTAATCAGAACAACGAGCCAACGACGAGTGCCCTCGAAGCTCGTTGGGAGGGAGGGAAACTTATGTTCTCTCAACTGCCGCCCTTGCCGATTCCGCTGGCGGAATCCAGTGGCGTAGCGCTGGGCAATGCGATTTATCTCTTTTCGGGGAGGAGTCACGAGGGCACTGCAAAATTAGCCTTCCGTTTGGTACTTGATGCGGCCGAGCCCAAGTGGGAGACCTTGCCATGGCCAGAGGGTGCGCGCGGGCGCATGCATTCGGTTGCCGGGGTTCGCGACGGGAAGATTTACCTCATCGCCGGTCGCGACACGATGTCGGACGAGCCATTGCAACATGGGGAAGATCGTATGGAGTCATACGGATTGGATTTTCAGCGTGATGCCTATCGCCTGGATCCTTCTACGATGGAATGGGAGCGGCTGGCGGACTTGCCTCATGGCTTGTCGGCGGCTCCTGCAACGGCGGTGCCTGCGGGGAGTTCGCATTTGCTCGTGTTAGGGGGAGTGAATGTTGACTTTCTCAAGCAGCAATTGATGGCGCGTCCAGAACTGAATGGCCAGGGACACGAGCATCCCGGATTTCCGCGAACGGTCTGGGCCTATCATACCATTACTGACACCTGGATGGCAGCCGATGCGATACCGGGTGAGTTGATGGCGCCGGTGACCGTGCCGGTGGTGATGACGGGAGAGAAATCGTTCGTGATCCCTTCAGGGGAAATTAAACCGGGTGTAAGAACGGTGCAGGTGGCGGCGGGGACGGTGAAAGCTAATCGACCATCTTTTGGAGCAATTAACTGGATCGTCGTGGGCGGCTACCTGCTTGCCATGGTGGGTATTGGCTACTGGTTCATGAAGCGGGAGTCGGCGGCTTCGACGGAGGCATATTTCCGTGGCGGTCAGCGAGTGCCGTGGTGGGTGGCGGGGCTTTCGATCTTTGCGACGATGCTGTCGGCGATCACTTTCATGGCTGTTCCGGCTAAGGCGTATGGTGAGAATTTTAACGCCTGGATTGGACAGTGCTCGATTATTTTAATCGTTCCGTTGGTGGTGATTTTTTACCTGCCGGTTTTCAGGCGACTCAACATCACTTCCGCCTACGAGTTCCTGGAGCAGCGTTTTAATCTGGCGTCCCGGTTGGTCGCCAGTGCGCTCTTCATGCTGTTTCACCTCGGACGGATCGCGATCGTTCTTTATCTGCCTGCTCTGGCATTGTCGAGTGCCACGGATATTAACATCTTCGTCGCGATTCTCGCGATAGGCGTGCTGTGCATTATCTACACGGTAATGGGGGGCATTGAAGCGGTGGTGTGGACGGATGCAATTCAGGCCGTCGTTCTCGTGAGTGGGGCGCTTCTTTGTCTCATCATTGTTGTTTTGAGAATGGATGGAGGAATGGGAGAAATTTATGCCATTGCCAGTGCCGATTCAAAATTGATGGTCGCCGATTGGAGGACGCTCGATTTCAGTTCGGCGACGAATTCGGGATGGGTGATCTTCCTGGGATTTCTGTTTGCCGGTCTTCCGGCCTACACGGCGGGGCAGGATGTGGTGCAGCGTTATGTCACGACTGCGACGGAGAAGGAGGCCGCTCGGGCTTTGTGGTTCAATATCCCGATCTCTGTGGTGGGCTCGTTTTTGTTCTATGCCTTGGGAACGTCTCTTTACGCATTCTACAAAACCCAGCCGGAACTACTCGATGTGACCTTGGAACGGACCGATGGAATTCTGCCGTTCTTCATTCTTCAGAATCTGCCGGTGGGAGTGGCCGGGTTGATCGTTGCAGCCATTTTTGCCGCGGCTCAATCGACGATATCCAGTTCGTTGAACTCGGTGGCAGCGGCATTCGTGACCGATTTTTATGGACGGGTGTTGAAGCCGGATTCGGATGACAGACGACGACTTCGTGTGGCGAGGGACGTGGTGGTTGTCCTCGGGGTAGCTGGGATTGGCCTGGCGGCTTGGATCGCGGCCGGTGGGATGCAATCGGCCTTTGATGCCTACAACACTTTTATCGGGATGGCTCTGGGGCCCGTCGGTGGAATGTTCTTCCTTGGCGTGTTTGCGAAGCGGACAGGCGGAGCTTCGGCTTTGATTGGAGCCTTGGTCGGATTTCTAACGGTGCTGACGATTCACTTCGTTCGTCAGTCCGGGGCGATCGATTTGTGGCCAGTGCTGAACGGGTTGATCAGTTTTGTGGTGACCGTGGTGGTGGGGGTCGCGGTGGGAATGGTATCCAAAAGACAAAAATCATGAATCGAACTATTTTCACAGTAGTTACAGTGTTGGTCCTATCCGTGTCAGCCAATGCTGAGCGGCCGAATGTGTTGTTCATCGTCTCCGAGGACAACAGTGAGCAGATCGGCTGCTACGGCGAAACACGAGTGCATACCCCGCATCTTGATTCCCTCGCCGAGACGGGGGTGCGTTATGATCGAGCCTACGTGCCGTATTCGGTGTGCAGTCCCTCACGAGCGGCATTTCTGACAGGTCTCTACACACGCCAGACCGGGCACATCGGATTGGCGACACATCGGTTTGCTTTTTACAAGGATTTCAAAACGATGCCTGCCTATCTGCAGGAGGCTGGCTACTACACAGGATTCATTGGCAAGACCCACGTCAATCCTGCCCGTCTGGTAGAGGACTACATCGATTTTCGTGGCGTGACGCATGCGAATTTTAACAACACGCACAGCATCGAAGATTATGCCCATGAGGCGCGAACCATTTTTGAGAACGCGCAGAAGGAAGGGAAACCCTTTCTAGCGATCATGAACTATTCGGACGCCCACCGGAAATTCATCGGCACTTCAAAAGCCGGATACCCCACCGTAAACGTGGAGGGAGAGTCTGCCGCGCCGTTGCCGTGGATCGGAGTGGATACGCCACGGTTGCGTGAGGAAATGAGGAACTACCTCAACTGCATGAATCGGCTCGATGAGGGCATTGGTATGGTGTTGGCAGATTTGGATGAGTTGAAACTGCGAGACAATACCCTGATTATTTACATGGCCGATCACGGTGGAGACTTTCCGCGAGGAAAGACGACCTGTTACGAGGGTGGAGTGAAGGTGCCGATGATCGTGAATTACCCGAGGCGTTTTCCTCAGGGAAAAGCTGAGTCATCTTTGGTTTCGACCATGGATATACTGCCGACTATCATGCAGGAACTGGGGATCGAAATTCCGGAGGCACTGATGGGTACTCCGTTGCAGTCACTCCAGAATGCGAAGGCACCGCGGCGGAAACATGTCCATACCTTCAACACGGGGTCGTCAGCCAATATTCTTCACCTCACGTTCGGGATCTGCGATGAACGCTACAAGCTGATCTACAATCCGGTGCGTGCCACGAACACGGCGGGGATATCGCGCTACGAGAATTCAGCGATTCCCAAGTCTCTGTGGGATCCAAGCTACATTGATCCGCCGGAATACGAGCTCTACGACCTGGAGACAGATCCCTCCGAGTTCACTAATTTGGTAGACGATCCCAATCATGCGAAGAAGAAGGAAGCATTGATCGCGGCGATGCAGGCTTTTCAGGGGGAGATTGATGATCCGTTTTTGGATCCCGAAAACGTGGATTTTTATATGGAAGAGATGCGAGACAGTTCGCGTCATCCTAAGAAGAATAGCCAAGAGACCTGGAGCCACCTCGAAAAATTCTACGAATAACTGCTGCCAACACCAGAGTTAGACATCATACCGAAAACGAACTCACTGATATCACATGAGCGAAACACTGAACGAACTCTGGGCCGAGGCCACGGACTATTACGAATACACTTCGGCCGTGAATCCGAGGATGCCGAAGATAGAGATTAAATCCTTTCCGTCGGCCATGCATGAGATTGACGAGACGAAGGTGATCCCACTCGACTTGTCGAAGGCGATGGAGGTGGCGTATCCCTGTACGGGGCCGAACTTGCTGGCCAACTACGTTCACATCAATCCGGGTGACTCGATCCGGACTTCTGCCAACTCGGCGTCGCAGGTCTACTTCTGCATTCGCGGGAAGGGATACTCCGACACCGATGACGGCCGGATCACCTGGAAGACGGGGGATTACTTCGCGGCTCCCGGGGGCATGACTTTTGATCATGTGGCCGAGGAGGACACCGCCTTCTATTGGGTCAACGACGAACCGCTGTTCAGCTTCCTCGGGGCGAAGGCTGCCGTAAATCGTTTCCGTCCGGTGTTCTTCAGCTTTGAGCGTCTCGAGGAAGAACTGGCAAAGGTGCGCGCCGATAATGAAGGAAAGGACAAGAATCGTAATGGCATCCTCCTGGCGAATGTGGATTGCCCAGTCACCAAGACGGTCACGCACACGATGTGGTCACTCTACAACCTGCTACCGAAAAGAACCCGTCAGAAAGCGCACCGGCACAACTCGATCGCATTGGATTTGTGCGTCACGGCGGGATCGAATACCTACACCTTGATCGGTCGCAAGATTGATACGGAAGGAAACATCATTGATCCGATTAAGGCGATGTGGACGCCGGGGTCCATGTTTGTGACGCCGCCGGGTTGGTGGCATTCCCATCACAACGATTCGGATGAAGATGCGATCGTGTTGCCGGTTCAGGATGCGGGGCTTCACACTCAGATTCAGACGCTGGATATTCAGTTTTCACGGGGCTATTAGATATAATATTTGTTGGAATGTTATGAATTCAAGTTTCTTTCGAGTGCTGATTGCGGTTATAGGCAGTGCCTTCTTGGTGTCCGCTTTGCAGGCAGAAAAGCCAAACGTTCTGTTCATCGCGATTGATGACCTGAGGGTTGAACTGGGATGCTACGGATCTGAAATTGCGAAGAGCCCGAATATCGACGCGCTCGCGGCATCTGGAGTGCGCTTCGATCAGGCCTATTGCCAGCAGGCCATCTGCGGTCCGTCGCGGGCCAGCGTCATGACTGGACTGCGTCCCGATGCGACTCAGGTGCACGGTAATCATACCCATTTTCGGGACATCTATCCTGACATTGTGACCTTGCCGCAGCACTTTAAGAATCACGGCTACCACACGCGGTCGATGGGCAAGCTCTATCACGGTGTCTTTCCGAAGGGCTCATCCATCACCAAGGCGGATACCTTTGGTGATGAGCCGTCCTGGTCGATTCCCACCTTTCGGCCGGGGCCGCGATACTACTACACGGAGGAAGGGATTGCGGCGGCGAAGGAGATTTTTCAGAAGGTCTACCAACCAAAGGATCCTGGACCCGAAGACTGGACCGAGAAGCTGGTTTTCGGTCCGGCGACCGAGGCACCTGATGTCGCTGACAAT
Organism: uncultured Verrucomicrobiales bacterium; assembly: GCA_963977055.1. Classification (GTDB taxonomy): domain Bacteria; phylum Verrucomicrobiota; class Verrucomicrobiia; order Verrucomicrobiales; family DEV007; genus Arctic95D-9. The sequence goes on along the minus strand of CAXBMX010000037.1, from coordinate 22,132 downwards.
GTGCTCTACGATGGGCAGGTCGCAGACCGAGCGGTGGAGTCGCTTCAGGAACTGGCCAAGTCGGATGAACCGTTCTTTCTCGCGGTCGGTTTCATCAAGCCGCATTCGCCCTACATCGCTCCCAAGAAATATTGGGATCTTTACGATGCGGAATCGATTCCGCTGGCTGCCCCCGGGACACGAGAGACGGATGCGCCGGGTATCGCGATGCACGGTTCGTCGGAGTTGCGGCGTTATACCGATCAGCGAAAGAAGGGGGCGATTCCGGACGAAGATCAGCGACAGGTGCGGCACGCCTACCTCGCGTGCATTTCCTACATCGATGCACAGATCGGTCGGGTCCTGGATGAGCTGGAGACTCAGGGGTTGGCGGACAATACCATCATCGCGCTGTGGTCAGATCACGGGTATCACCTCGGTGAGAAGAACCTGTGGGGCAAGAAAACCAATTTTGAGTTGGATACGCGGGTGCCCCTGATCATTCGGGTGCCGGGCGAAGTGGCTGGCGTGCATGAGTCGCCGGTGGAGTTGGTGGATTTGTATCCGACCCTGGCGGATCTGGCTGGATTGCCGGTGGAAGATCATTTGCAGGGGGTAAGCTTGGTTGCTGCCATTCAGCAGCCCGAAGTGCCGGTGAAGCGGGTGGCTTTTTCTCAGTTCTCTGCCGGGGGCAAGCGCGGCTACTCGATGCGGGCGGGAAAGTATCGCTACACGGAGTGGATCGATTTGAAGACAGGGAATGTCGTTGATCGGATTTTATTCAATCTGGAAAGCGACCCTCACGAAACCACTAATCTAGCCACATCAGCCGATGAAGATCTGCGGGGCGACTTGAGCGCCCGGCTGAATCGAGGGGAGGGCTGGCGTGATGCGAAGCTCAACCACGAATTGACCCTGGGCTGGCCCTTTACCGACCATATGGTGCTGCAACGGGAACAGCCGAATACGATATGGGGAACAGCGCCTCCGGGAGCTTCAGTATCGGTTGTGGTTCCGTGGAGTATTCCTTCTGCCGTGGCGGATGAAAACGGGCGTTGGGAACTCCAGTTTCCGGAAATGGGGGTGTTTGGTGAGCCTCAGACCTTCGAATTCAAGTGTGGCGATGAATCCGTCCAATTGAAGGACGTGCTCTTTGGTGACGTCTGGATCTGTTCCGGTCAGTCCAACATGCGTTGGATGCTGAAAGACAGTGACGGGGGAGCTGAAGCCATTGCCAACTCAGAGAATCCGAAACTACGGGTCCTCAACCTTGCCGCGACGATTCACCCCGGCGGCGGTGTCTTTGACCTGCTGAAGTTGCGGAGCACTTTTGAGGACAACTTGATGGAGACGGAGGGGTGGCAGTTGGTCGGTCCCAAATCGCTACCTGAGTTTTCAGGAGTGGCGTATTTTTTCGGACGCAAGTTACAGGCGGAATCGGGGGTTCCGATCGGGCTGATTCATAGTGGAGTCGGCGGGACGCCGATGGAGTCATGGATCCCGGCCGAAGAACCAGTTGGGAATTGGTTGGCGGATGCCGACTTGCCTGAATGGGTGGGAGGACGAGCCGCTCGAAATTTGTCTCCATGGGCGGAGAAGAATTCGGTAGCACCGACGCCACACCATCCCTTCGAGCCGGGGCTGCTGTATCGAGCGGCCATAGATCCCTTCACGGGTCTCGGGGTGAAAGGCGTCATCTGGTACCAGGGTGAATCTAATGCGACCGCCAACGGCTCCGGGTCCCCGGCGATGGATCCGAAGAGAAATTTTGCCCTTCATCGAGACTTGATCGACTCCTGGCGATCGGCGTGGGGGAATGCCGAGTTGCCATTCTATCTGGTACAATTGCCTGGATTGAATCGCGACTGGGCTGCCTTTCGCGAAGTGCAGTCGCAAATCGATCTCCTGGTGCCGAATACTCATCTAGCCGTGACGCTGGATGTGGGGCACCCCACTAACGTGCATCCCAAGAACAAACAGCCGGTGGGAGAGCGCCTCGCCAGCCTGGCTTTGAAGCACTCTTACGGGAAAAATGTCGATGCCGAGCCACCGCGATTCATGGGCTGGGTGAATGGAGAGAATAAGCTTCACCTGCGATTCGATCGCCCTGTCACTACGAAGGGTACTGTCGAGATCGCCGTGGCCGGAGCTGACCGCGAGTTTCGCAAGGTGACGGCTCGCCCCACAGACACAACAGGGTTGGGTCTGACGCTTGACCCTATTGACCCGGCCTCGATCGAGGCGATCCGCTATGCGTGGGAGAACGACCCGAAGCCGACGATCTTTGCGGCGCATACTCACCTGCCGGTGGCTCCGTTTCGGACCGATACGTGGCCGCTGGTGGAAAGACGTTCCGGCCCCCAGACATTCTCTGCAGCTCATTTTGTGGGGATTGAGGTTCCCGGAAATTTGACCGGGTTTGAGGGTGTTGCCCCAGGGGAGGTCGCGCAGGTGGACATTAGAACGATTCGATTGTTGGCCGAGCCCGGTCATGCGGAGCTGGATCGGGGCCATGCTTTTCATGGAAAGCAATGCCTTCGATTGCTCGGTGGAAAAGATCGTGAGGTCGTGCTGCATCTTCGCCAGGTCGTGCCGAAGGGCTCCATCCTGGGATTCCAGGCTGAGCGCTGGACCAGTCGCAGCCCTTTCCAGTTTCGTATCTTTGCCCGGGGCAAGGATGAGGAGAACTGGAAACCTCTCTACGATGGCAGTGATGAAGTGAAAGTGGGGCGTTCGTTTTTGTCGTCAGTCAGGATTACCGCGCCGTTTGATTTCTCGCAGTTGAAGTTGGTCTCTACGACTCCTTCAGGGAGTGGTGTCCTGATCGATGATATACAAATTATAGACCCGAAGCCGATGGCGGTGGTGAAGATGGCGCTGCAACAGAAACGGCATCCTGTTCTCATCGGCAAAGAGGAGAACGCTGTGTTGGGTCTGGTTGTGACGGTTGAGGGAACGACGGGAAAAGCTTTCGTGGTGAGTGGGTTTAATCTGAGCTCGAAGGGGACGAATGACCTGAGCGATGTGGAGTCGACTCAGGTTTTTTACACCGGAAATCAGGATGTTTTTTCCCCGGAAAACCCGTTTGGCGATCGCGGAAAGCCGAAGGGCGAATGGTCCGTGAAGGGGGAGCAGAATCTGATGCCCGGCGATAATCATTTCTGGCTCAGTTACCGACTCAACTCCGGGGCCAGTCTGGATCGGGAAGTCGACGCCGGTTGTCTCTCTGTGACGCTCGATGGAGTCGATCAGGACTTTGCGCTCTCCTCTCCGGAGGGTGGTAAACGCATCGGCTACGCCCTCCGCCAGCTGGGGCAGGACGGCGTGAACTCCACTCGAATTCCCGGATTGGCGACGACCAATGTGGGAACGCTCATCGCCGTCTACGATAACCGCAACCGTGCGCGAGGAGATCTGCCAGGTGATATCGATGTCGGTATGAACCGTAGCACGGACGGCGGACAGAGTTGGGAGCCGATGCGCGTGATCATGGACATGGGCGACGACCCTGATTGGAGCTACGATGGAATCGGTGACCCAGCTGTTTTGGTGGATCACGTCACTGGAGGCATTTGGGTGATCGCGACCTGGAGCCATGGCAATCGTTCATGGAACGGTTCGGGCCCAGGGATGAAACCGGAGGAGACGGGGCAACTCATGCTAGTGAAAAGTGAGGACGATGGATTGACCTGGTCGGAGCCGGTCAATATCACGAGCCAGGTCAAGGATCCCAAGTGGCGGTTTGTGCTTCAGGGGCCGGGCAAGGGGGTTACGATGCGCGATGGGACGCTGGTGTTCCCCGCGCAGTATCGCAGTGAGAACGACGATCCTTTTTCAGGGAAGCCGTTCTCAACCTTGATCTATTCGAAGGATAGGGGGGAGACCTGGCACGTCGGCAGCGGCGTGCAGATCGATACGAACGAGGCACAATTGGTGGAACTCGGTGACGGCTCCATCATGATCAACTGTCGTGACTTGCGGGGCGGTTCGCGTTCTGTGTTTGTGACCAGGGACGTGGGTAAAACGTGGGAGGAGCATGCCTCATCGCGCAGTGCCCTTCCAGAGCCTGTCTGCATGGCGAGCTTGATTCGCGTGGAAACGGAAAAGCACGGTCCCCTGTTATTCTTTTCCAATCCTCCGCAGCGGAGCGGTAGACATCACATGACCATCAAGGTGAGTGATGACGAAGGCATGACCTGGCCAGCGAAATGGCATTCGCTAGTGGATGAACGGACGACCGCCTATTCCTGTATGACCCATGTAGGGGATGATCACGTTGGGTTGCTCTATGAAGCACCCGGGGAATTGTATTTCGTAAGGTACTCGATTGAGGAGCTATTGGCTCAACTGGACCCTGCCGGCTCTGAGTGAAAAATGGTTCGTGATTGTTCGAGCAACAGTTAGAGCATTGGGGTGACCGACGCCCTGCCTACACTTTCTAGCTCCGAATGAGGGCAGGAGTAATACCAAGCGAGCTAAGAACGCCTGATGCTGCCAGGAGCCCGTTCTCATCGAGCCAAACAGAGGAGTAGCGATCGTCGCTGCTAATCTGAAGTGTCGATAGACGATGCCCGGAACCAAGATTCCTATCGGCAATTTTTTGAAACTCGTCAAAGGTTCGTGCCGACCTCACTTCAAAGTAGGTTTGAATGTTAGGTGTCCAATAGATCTCGCGAAATCCCAACTCGGGTTGGTGTTCGGAATAAATCGGGATCATCCCTAAGCGATTTACAGTTTCCGTATGTTCTTGAAGGACTTCAGCGGTCATCCAAGGGGTGAACAGGCTTTCTCGGAACAGGAATTGCTCGTCATTCGAGAGCATTGATGGTGAGTATTTCATTTCTATGGAGATATGTTGAAGCGCTGTCGGCCTTGTGATGGGAGCTCATTTTTGACTCGAATGGCAAAGGCTAGACCGATTGGAGCCTCGGTCTAGAGTCATAGACCACTATAAAAATACGTGAAAATTCGCGCTTTTAGTTGTAAAAACCATAAAAACAATATAAGCTGGATTGAGGTGCCGATCATTCGCGCCTTCTATACTCATAATATAGGCATGTACTTCACAACAAAACACAACCAAGGCCAGCGAGGCTTGACTCTCATTGAGATCACGCTCGTTGTCGGAGTGCTACTGGGACTCATCTCAGTACTGTTTATCGGGGTTTCCGCCTACAAGGAGGGATCCAATCGCTCGAAGTGCCTTCTCACTTCTTCCTCCGTTCAGAAAGCGATGCGGGCTCGTCAGAATATGTAAGGACTCAATTTCGGAGATACGCTGATCCATACCGATTCTCTTGTTGGACCTGGAAAAGCTTTGAACATACTCCCTGTCTGTCCCTCCTACGGAGACTACGTTTGGGAAACCACCGTGCCTCCGGTTGGCACACCTTACATTGATTGCCGCGATCCCGATAACAGTGCTGACTATCATTACCCGCAGAATGCTACGGGATGGTAGGTCCATGACCTCTTGTGTTAGCCCTACTGTTGAAGAGGTGCCTGCAGGTACAGAATGACTTCCCGAGGGATCCACTTTTGGCGATTCGATTCTTCGAGGACAATGCTGGACGAATTGACCTCGAGTAATTTTCCGACAAGGGTGGTCTCCGCGCCGTTGATCGTCGAAGTATTTGGACCGATCGGTAAGGTGGCAGCAGCACCAAGTGCATCTCGCCGGAATTGGACGCGTACGGTCTCTCCGATCCAGTCGGATAGTTCCGAGCCCATCGCGCTTGGCCGGCTACAGTTTGCGAGGCAGATCATGGACATTGTCACTGTCAGCAAGAGGCAGAGTTTCTGAAGTGTTCGCATAGTTTTGGGCTTTCGAAGACAGTCTTGCGGTGCGGGTATCGCGCCTGCAAGCGTTTAACGTTAAGTTATGGCACGGAGTGAGCGCAGCGAACGGAGTTGTCCACCAGCGACGGGTTCCAAATTGGATTCAGGTGTGTGTGACATAACAAATTAATCCAACCAAACTTCGATTCTGAGTCAATCCGACTGAAAGTCTCGGCAGATTGCTCCCCATATAAAATTCAGGTATATCGAGATCCATTTCGGCATAGACTTTCTCTTCGATTTTGGCTGGCAGGGGGTACTCGCCAATAGAAACAAAAGACTCACCACTCAAGTGAGGGCTTTCCTTGAACCAGGCGATCAATTGTTCCCATTTTCCTCTGTGGTCAGCTTGATAGCAATACCAGTCAGAATCTCGATCCATACTTTCGATCTTAATTGAAGCGTATGGAAAAATAGAACCACCAAAAACGCTTCGAATCGAGACGTCATCGATGACTTGCAAGTCCGCATCATCCTCATCGGTGACAATGTAAAAAGGATAAAGTTCAGTATCGATTTCAGACTGCACTGAAACTCCTGCCATTACCTCTGCGGCTTCTCTTGCCAGTTGCCGACAAAGCTTCAATTCTTTCGGATCAACATGATGACGATGTTCAGTGGGGGCTCGACTTATTTGACCGCTTTCAAACACGACAGTTCGAGTGGAAATTACATTATCGGGCCATTCGAACTTAGTTTCTTTCTTTTGCTTTGGGGTCAAACAATACGGGGTCATACAGGGTTCAATGAACTCCATGAATTTTTTGTTGATGCTAAATTCCGCCAGATTCATTTTTTAGAACGGTTGAGGCATGGTGACCCGCTACTGGGCGCGCGCTTCCGATTTTGGTTTGGATTTCTTCTTTCCCTGAGGCTTCGACAGAGCGGGGTCAGCGGGTTGCAATACAGCGCCGTGTTTTGCCCTAATAACGGATTGATAGTCGACGCCTAGACCCTTGTGGAATTCTGAAATGCTTTCTTTGAAAAGATTTTTCCATTCTGCAATCGAGATCAGCGTGCCGGAGATTCTAGAAACGCTCAAATTTCCTCGAAGTTTTGAATAGAGGATACTGTCTGTTTTAATCCTTAGCGATACCTCGGCGTTCTCCTCTCGAAACTGTTTAAGCAGATTAATTGCTTCGGCCTTGTTCAACCATTCAAGGTATCGAAATCTCGGGTAGGTGTGCATTCCACCGCCAAAAACGAGGTGGAGGTCAGTATCGTAAAGCGCCAGTGGATGGATGCAATTTTGGAATGCTGGGTCATTTTGGGAGGCGCGACCAATGCCTTTGAACGAAATGACAGCCTTGTCTCCCGAGATATTTACCTTGGATATTGTCCCATGGAGCGATAGATCTCCGCTATCCACTCCTAAACAACTACAGGACATCGCAACAATGGCCAAAAGTCCCATTAACGTTTTTATTGCAGAGGGCTTTACTTGTTTCATTTCTACTCATCGACGATAACCCTCTCAGAGATTGTTGTTGGTAAGAATTCTGTGATTTTTTGGTAGAGATAATATGGAGGGGACTTAGGCGGGGACTTAGGCGGGGGCCCAAGTGACTTACTCTTCGATGGATCCGGGTTGTGAAAGTCTCGTGCAAAGCCACGGAGGAAAATGAATAAACTCTGCGGCTTTATCCCACTTCGTTCCTCAGCGGGCTTTGCAATTTTCTCATCCTCGCTTTGCTCGGTCCCGGCAGCGCGCTTATCCCGCCTCTGTTGTGATCTGCATTCAGGCTTCGCCTATCAAAGATCTTGCTTCGTGCGATCATGGCAGGCTGGATTGAAATCCCTGTAGCTGGGGCCTGTGTTCACTCCCGGCCTCTCAAAGAGACCGGCTACAGAAAGGTAGGGCCCTACGTTCCCATGGCGAAATCCTGTCCCGGCCTGCCGATAGACGGGACGGGGATGTCTCTTTAGTCCGTGCCATTCTAGCCTGACCCTTTTCCATTTATGACCCTTTTCCATATACGCAGACGAGGACTTCCTTTTTTAGGCCCTTGTGTCATTATTTCTATCTGGAGAAACGCGTCTGGGTTTTGACGTATCAGCACCGAAGCCATGAGATTCTTACTCTGTTTTCATGTTCTGCTAGTGGGGGTGCTTCTGCTCCCCGGTTCTGCCTTTTCGGCGTGGAATACTACCCGGATTGAGGACAGAGATTACGTTCTCCTCGATGAGGTGGCGGCGGTCTTTGGGATGAAGCGGGCACAAGCCCGTCGGGAGCCCCGGGAGATCGCGTATGTCGGGGAAGCTCACCAACTGGTCGTAAAGACCGGAACACGTGAGGCAATCGTCGACGGGGTGCGTCATTTTTTTTCTTACCCAGTGGTATCGAGCGCCGGACGGCCTCGGATCTCGGTGGCGGATATCAACGCGACACTCGGTCCGGCGATGAGCCCGGCCTCCATCAAGTCTCTGCAGGCGGTGAAGACGATCGTTCTCGATCCCGGGCACGGAGGACACGACAAAGGAGGCCGAAGCCCCTACGGCTACGAGAAGGACTACACGCTCGACATGGTCAATCGGGTTCGCCGTATCCTTGAAGCCAAGAAGGTGAAAGTCGTTCAGAGCCGCCTCTCGGATTTCTACGCGAGTCTGGAGGAGCGGCCTGCCATGACGAAGAACTACGCGAAGCCGATCTTCGTCAGCATTCATTTCAATTCGGCGGACTGGAAGCCCTCCGCAAATGGGGTCGAGGTGTATGCGCTCCCTCCTCTCGGATGCCCCACCACCGGAAAGTCACCTGACCCGATCCTGGATCGGAGGACCAGTTCGGGGAACCAAGTGGAGTTGGCCAGCTTCGTGCTCGCGAATACGATCCACCACGCCATTTTGGGGAAAACCGGGGCTTTCGACCGGGGCGTGAAGCGGGCGCGCTACGCGGTGCTCCGTCATGCTGCTGTTCCCGGAGTCCTCATCGAGTGCGGGTTTCTCACCAACCCGGGGGAGTCGAAACAGATTGATACCACTCAGTGGCGGGAGAAGTATGCGCAGGCCATCGCCGAGGGAATCCTTGCCTACACCAACCTGGCGGGATCCCGCGAGCTGCCGCCAAGGATCTGGAACTACGAACGAAAGTCGACCGACGAGTTCGTGTTAGAGGAGTAGGCAGGAAAGGGACGGTTTTAAGCGGGCATCAAAATGCGTTAGAATAGATAGGGCGGAAAAGAGTCTCACGAAGAGGCGCAGAGAAATAAGAAAAAACTCTGCGGAGCTGCGCCTCTGCGGTTACCCCATCTTTGGCGTAATCTGCGTTCAGGCTTCGCTTTTAAAATCTTGCTTCGCTCGATCAAGGCAGGCTGCGTGAGGCAAAACAGATCCGTCTTATCCCCGACAATTTCCCTTAAGTCCGTGCCATTCTCGACTGACCCCTATTAACCTATTTGGGCAGGAATGGGAAACGACCTCGATTGCCTTAGGCGAAAGATATTCGAATCGGAAAAAGTTCTCAGAACCCCGGGATACTTTGGTAGGGAACGTTAGTCGTTTGAACGACCCAGAGTCCTCTCCAGGGTCTGTTGAATAAATTCCATTTGTCTCCGATCCCAAATGCCTCCCATGAGTTTTTTGGACGAGCGATCCTCCATGTTTGCCCACAGTTCAAAAACCATGTAAGAGCTGGAGACGTCGCCGGTGCGTTCCATTTTTCGATCCTTCACATAGATCTCATAAATGTCCCGCGAACTCACGCTCAGGTTGCCGCGCCATGGCAATGGTCCGTGTTGGATGCGTATTTCCTCCTGGCCGGCACGAATCACGGTACGATTCACGAACATGGCAATCGTGACATAGGCGAGGATAAGGCCCGCGACGGCGGGGAGAAAAGGCAGGTATTTCGCTATCAAATCGACCTCTTCAGGATTGGAAGCTGGAGGCCATAGCCAAACTGAGCCATTCCAGATAATGCAGAAGACGAGAGAAACCCAAGCGAAGGCACCAATCCACTTACGAGTAATCACTGTGTCGAGGCCTTCGTGTTCGCAGGTGATGTTTTTGGGTTCGTCCATCCAGAGGCTATTTGAATATGAGTTTTGTTTCTCCGCAAGTACGAAAATCCTATGGCTCCCATTTCCGGGAAAGTGGTGGGTCAGATGATTGATAGAAATTCGAAATCACCTGGTTCAATCCTGCTGACCGGACCCGACGGCAGGACGCGTGATGGCCGTGTAACCCTTAAGAGCATAAGGGGGTGGCGCCATTAGGCATCCTGAATAATGCGACGTTTTTTCGCCGAGAGGGTATGTTCTCATGTAACCCGTCGCCAATCCCATGAAGTTAAAGACCGCTCTAATCTTCGCTCTCGGCACTTTTCTGGTCGCCCCCTCATCATTCACGTCCGCCGCAAACTCAGGAAAGGACGCGTTTGATGTGAAGAAAGCGGCCCGGGAAATCGACGCGCTTGTCGAAGCCGGGCTTAAGAAAAACGATCTCAAGCCGAATGCTGAGATCAATGACGAGACCTTCGTCCGCCGCGCATATCTCGACATCGCCGGTCGCATTCCGACGATTGAGGAAGCGGAAAATTTCCACGGCTCGACCTACGACCGCAAACGCGCGCAACTGATCGCCGACTTGCTCGAGAGCGACGGAGCCGTCAGCCATGGCTATAATTTCTGGGCGGACGTTCTGCGAATTAATACCGAACTCGGGAGCCAAGCCGCCGAGGGCGAGGCGGCCTATCAGTTGTGGCTGAAAAAAGCCATTGATGAAAACATGCCCTACGATCAGTTCGTTCGTGAGATGGTCGGCGCGCGTGGCACGATTTGGGGGAATGGAGCGGTGGGCTACTATCTGCGTGATCGAGGCATGCCTCTTGATAACATGTCGAATACGGTCCGGGTTTTTCTGGGCACCCGGCTCGAGTGCGCTCAGTGCCACAACCATCCGTTCGATAAGTGGACGCAGATGGATTACTTCAAGATGGCGGCTTTTTCTTACGGAATGGATGCACGCGACCGGGTCGACAATTTTCCCAACCGCGAAGCTCTGAAACAGTACCGGGGCGAGCAGCAGGTCGAGGCGCAAAAGAAAGCGATTCCCTTTAAAGGCTTTCCACAAATTCGGAATCAGGAGATGCTGGATCGCTACGTGGAGCAACCGACTTATGAAAAAAGCCTCGCGCGCTTGGAATTGACTGACAAGGAATTCCGGACTCTGGCCAAGACCGCGCTCGAGGCCACTGAATCCTATCTGCTCGACACCCTTGCAGTAGAACAGGCCGACGCCGCTCTTTACAATGGGCTGCGTTTCCTTCACACCTCGGAAAAGGAGAGACCTATCAAGCTCCCACACGACTACCAATACGATGATGCGAAGCCGGAGGACATCGTTCCCGCCTCGACCATGTTCGGTGGCGATATTGATCCTGAGAATATCGATGACAGCACCATCGATGCTTACACCGGTTGGATGACTGCGCGCGACAATCCGACCTTCACCAAAGTCATCGCGAACCGCCTCTGGAAGCGGGTTTATGGTCACGGCGTTTTTGAGCCGCTCGATGATTTAACGGACCATACCGCCGTGGCTAATCCGGAACTCCTTGCCTACGTCGAAGAGATGATGCGCACGCTCGACTACGATATGCGCAAATACATGGAGGTTCTTTACAACACCCAATCCTACCAGCGGGCCGCGAATCGCGAAGAGACTGTTCTCGGTATGCCGTATCATTTTGCCGGTCCGACCTTTCGTCGAATGAGTGCCGAGCAGATTTGGGATTCCGTTGTCGCTTTGGTATTGCCCGAGGCTGATGGATACCGTCCGCGCCTGAAGTCCCAGCTCGCGTCGATTGAGAGGGTAAAGAAAATCCACGATGTCCTCGCGGAACGGAGCGTGGAAGACTACTTCGCGATGGTTGAAGAAATTGCGAAGGAGTTCGAAGACTTGAAACCGAAACAAGAGGCGCTTCGCGTCCAGATGAATGCCGCCCGCGACGCAGGTGATAAAGATCTCTACCAAAAGCTGAACAAGGAATACTATGATGTCAGGGGGCAGAGTGATCTGGTCGTGGCCGAGATCGCTTACCGCAACGTGGGTGAGAACGTCGATGGAGACGATCTGCTCCTTGCGATGGGAATGTCAGAAATGAAGATGCAGACGAACGGTGGCATGATGTCCGCGAGTGATGCGGGCGAACGTGCCGTTCTCACAAAGTTGCCGATGCCGGTGATGCCCGAGCCTCCTGTCGACCTCGACACCAGGGAGAAAAAGAAGTGGCTGGCCAGCCAGAAGAAAGCCTACAAAACCTACACCTCACTCATCAGCGAAATGGCACGGGCTTCGGAACTGGAATCTCCTGCTCCAAGAGGCCACTTTCTGAGGGAGTTCGGACAGTCTGATCGCGAGGTCATTGAAAACGCGGCGGATCATGCCTCGGTGCCTCAGGCTCTCAATCTTCTCAACGGAACTATCGCCGAGGCGTTGACGAACCCATTCGCCGTCTTCGGTAGTAGACTCCATGAAGCGGGCGATGCGGAAGAGAAGATCGATATGATTTTCCAGGCGATGCTGACCCGCGAGCCCACCGACAGAGAACGGGAACTTGCACTGAGCAAAATCGAAAAATACGGCGACAGCGCCTACGAGCGAATTGTCTGGGCGCTTCTCAATACGAAGCAGTTTATCTTTGTTCAATAATCCTCATTCTTTCCCCGCCTCCACAACCAACCACCCAGTGTTCTGAATTATAAGAGCGTTGAAAAATTCGAGAGAGATTTTTTTACTAATCAAGGCGCGAGGAGCGAGCGAAGTATGCTTCGTGAGCGACGAGTAACGCCGAGTAGAAAAAAAGATCCGCGATCTCACAAAAACCCGAGCGAAGCGAGCAAGCACCAATATTTTTAAGAAAATCATTTTTTTACGAACTTAGTATTCGGGACACCAGTCCTCCGCAAAAAAAATCATGAACTCAGCCATCAACGCGAACGAATGGAACCGCCGCCGCTTCATCGAAGGAACTGCGAAAGCATTACTGGGAGTCGGCGCACTCGGAATGACGAACCGCGCGGGTGCGGCTGCCGGGGCTGGCCTCGGACTGCCTCCTCGCATCGGTGCGGCCAAACACATTATCTACCTCTATATGGATGGCGGGATGACCCACCTCGATACCTTCGACACCAAGCCGAAACACAAGTATCAGGGACCCACCAAAACGATCGATACCAATGTCGATCACATCAAACTCTCCGGGCATCTCCCTTCGCTGGCCGCTCAGGCCGATAAACTGACTATCATCAATTCGATGACTTCCACCGCAGGCGCTCACACCCAGGGAAACTACTTCATGCACACCAGCTATGATCAGCGCGCCACGATCCGCCACCCCGGACTCGGTGCCTGGGCACTCAAGTACAAGGGCCGCATGAACCCGAATCTCCCCGGTTCTGTTTTCGTCGGTGGCAACAGCCGGATCAACGGAGGCGGTGGATTTTTCGAGCCTGAGTTTGAGCCACTGGCGATTAACAATCCGAATTCCGGTTTGAGGAATTCAAAACTCCGGGGGATGGACCAGGAACAGCTCGATGAAGATCTCGAGCTTGCGAGTCAGTTCGACACGGAATTTCAAGAGCGCTACGACGTCAAGCAAGTCCGCGCCTACACCCAAATGTATGACGACGCGGTCCGCATCATGCAGAGCAAAGATTTGCAGGCGTTCGACCTCAAGGCAGAGGACTCAGCAACCCGCGCACGTTATGGAAACGATCCTTTCGGTCAAGGGTGTCTGCTCGCTCGACGTCTCATCGAACACGATGTCCGTGCCGTTGAGGTGAGCTATCTGGGCTGGGATATGCACAATAGCGTGTTCCAATTGGCGCCGGACAAGTGCGCTATTCTGGACCGGGCCATGGGAGCCTTGCTCACGGATCTGGAGCGTGTTGGAAAACTCGATGACACCGTTGTCGTGCTCACCACCGAGTTCGGACGGACACCCCGCATCAATGAAAATGGCGGACGCGATCACCATCCCCAAGCCTTCAGTACCGTTCTCGCCGGTGGCGGGTTTAAGGGTGGAACGGTTTACGGAAAAACCGACGAAGGCGGCGAGAATGTAATCGATAATCCCGTCGAGATTCCCGACTTCAACGCAACGATTGCCTATGCGATGGGCTTGCCGCTCGATCAGGTTCTTTACAGCCCTAGCAAACGCCCCTTCACCGTCGCCCACAAAGGCGAGCCGGTGTTGGATCTGTTTTCGTAAGTATCTTACGGGAATACCTGTTTTCGAAAAGCCGATGGAGCGATCCGTTGGCTTTTTTCGTGATCCTCTCAATTTATAACTGAAAAAAGTAGGTCCTAGGGGCAGGCGACATACGTCGGTTCCGCATCAGTGGATCGCAGAGAGGATGAACTTACGGATCGACTCCCAACATCATCGCCGACTTTTCGAACTGAATGCAGGCGAAGAAGAAAGTCCGAATTCGTGGCTGACTCGAAAACTTGACTCGATCACCTGATTCCAAGCAGCGAGCCGGCACTTCAAACCGGCCGCTTCTCCGCATGAATTTGATGTGGTTTACTGTCGTTCTAGACTGCGTTTTTGACAGGCCTAGGTAGGCCCAGCGCCAGGAGAAACGGCACGATCATGACGATCGAGCTACAGAGGTAGGCGTTCTGTGAGCCGTAGACGAAATAGATCCCGGCAGCGGCGAGGGGGCCGATGGCGCGGGCGAGCGAGCCTGCTGATCTGAAGATGCCGAGGGCGGCGCCTTGTTCTTCTTCCTTTGAATAGAGTGACACCAGGGCGCTGAGTGTGGGCGAGCAAAGACCGATGGAGAATGCCATGGCAGCCAAGGCGAAAAAGAAGAGCCCCAAGCTGGTTGCTATCGCCAGGGCGAAAAATGCAATCGCTCCACAAACGACACCTGCCACCGCGAGGCGCTTCTCGCCGATGGGACCGACTAACCTTCGGACTAAGCCTCCTTGTACGAGAACCAAAACAAAGCCGATATAAACAAACATGCCGCCGTTCTGAGCTGGAGAGAATTGAAAGCGCTCGACCGCGAGAAAGGTCAGCGTAAATTCCATGCCGCTGAAAGCCAGCATGTAGATGAGGTAAACCAGATTGGTGCGGCGAGTGGCGGGTGAAGGGCTTTGGAATAATCGGAACACGGCGAGACTTCTGCGTTCCGTTGATGGCTTGCCGCGCTTTTCTTCGGGCAGAGTTTCGTCAAAACGGCGCGCCACTAACAGAAGATTAACCACCGCGAGGATGAAGCTGATCAAGGCGGGTAATGAAAACGGATTGACCCCACTGCCTTCGAGGGCGGGAAAGTGCTCCAATAAGTTGACGGTGGAGAGCAGTCCTCCGATGGCGGGCCCTACAATAAAGCCCAATCCAAAAGCAATTCCGACAATGGCCAACCCACTGGTCCGCTTTTCCCGAGTCGTGGTGTCAGCGACGGCAGCGGTGGCGACAGAGAGGTTGCCACCCATCGCGCCTCCGAGCACCCGGGCCAAAATTAGAATCCAGAATGACGCCGCGAAGAACCAGGCGACGTAACTCAGAGCCAGACCGGTGATTGTGATGAGTAGCACCCGGCGCCGTCCGACTCGGTCCGAATAGGCTCCCCAGAGTGGAGCGCAGAGGAATTGGAGGATTGAATAGAGGGACCCTAGAATTCCGCCAAACAGAACGGCCGTCATGAAGCGGGGATCTTCGGCGCCGCTCTGTTCAGCCAGATTCGCCAGAGGAGCAACGAGTTTGCCCAGCAGGCTACCGTCTCCTGCGCCATCCGGGAGGTAGAAGTCCAGCATGGCCGGGAAAAGTGGAAAGATGATCGAGAAGCCGATCAAATCGAGGAAGATCGTGAGGAAGATAATCCCCAATGTCCTGCGGCTTTTTTTGTCCTCTGCGGTGAGGTCTGCTTTAACAGCCATTTTATTTGCGGTGTCTGAATTGTTTCTGCATCCCTGATCGGATGATGTGTATGCCATCTCACATCGTCCAGAATGAAGGAGACTGAAAGCGCTCGATTGATGAAATACGCGTAGGTGAAACCAATTGGAGGCCTGACCCGAATGGCACGGTTTTAAGCAGATTTAGTGAAATCTCTTTTTCATTTTCTTAATCCTTTTCTTTTTCTCTGTTTGCCCCTCGGGGCCGCCTAGGTAAAGAGCAAAGCCGCGCAGAATTAAGAAAAAGAAAAAGAAAAAGATAAGGATTGAGAAAAAGACATTGGTTGCGACCTAGCCTGAATGAAGACTAGCCTTAAAACCGTGCCATTCTCGCCGGCCCCCTTTTTTGCAAGCTTCGCTATCTGACGGTTGGTGGCGTTTCCTTCAAATAGTAGATCGTTGGCATCCCCTTAGCTTTGAGCTCTATTTTTGAGGGCAGGACAAAGTTTTCAGCGGCCCAGTGATCCCATTTTTTGGCCAATTCGCTTACTGTCTCAGGATGGTTTGAGGCGAGATTGGTGGTCTCGCTACGATCCTTGAGGATGTCATACAATTCCCATTTGGTGGTGTAGTTGCTGTAGACGATTTTCCATTTCCCGTCGCGGACGGCACGGTTGCCTTCATGTTCGAAAAAGAGAGTGCGATCTTCCATTGATGCCCCTTGAATCATCGGCAAGAGGCTGCGGCCTTGCAGCGGGTAAATTTCTTCTCCACTTCGGCTGGCTGGATACTTGGCATCGGCGATGTCGAGAATGGTCGCTGCGATATCCATGACGTGGGCTGGTTGGCGCCGGGTCGCACCGTGATCTTGCAACTGATCGGGAAAATGGATAATTGCCGGAGATGAAATACCGCCTTCGTAAGTGTAGTGCTTGTAAGAGTTGAAGGGCGTGTTGCAAGCGTTGGCCCAGCCTGTGCCATAGGAATGAAAAGTGTCTTTCTGACCCATTAGATCAAGCTCGCGGCCACGGTAGAGTTTATTGTTCGGGTAGGGGGCGTTATCAAAGCCATGTGGATCCCACTCAGCACAGGCTCCATTGTCGGAGAGAAAAAAGAGACAGGTGCGGTCGAACTCGCCGTTCATTTTCAAGTCTTCGATGACCCGGCCTATATTACGATCAACGATTTCCACCATGGCGGCGTAGGTGGCCATTCGGCGAGTTAGATCAGCCTGGCGATCAGAATCAAGCTTGTCCCAAAGGGGGATTGTTTTTCCAAAGTACTCTGATTCTTTATTTCGATTGGGAACTTCAGGGACAAGGCCGCGGAGAGAGAGCTTAAGATCTTCGGGAATGAGTCCCAATTCGTGCATTTTCTTGAAGCGCTCCGCCCGGATCTGATCCCAGCCTTTTTCATAAGTTTTGATATATTTATCGATCAATTCTTTCGGGGCTTGCAGTGGAAAGTGTGGAGCATTGTAGGCCAGGTAGAGAAAATACGGTGAGTCCTCCTGGCGGGCGTCGTTCAGAAAGTGCAGGGCGTAATCGGTGATCGCATCCGTCGCGTAGAAGGGTTGCTTGATTTCCAGTTTCGGTCGATCGGCGGGCAGCCGGTGGTAGATATCTTCGCGGTAGAAGCTGGCGTAGTCGTGGAACGGACCGTAGAACTCATCAAATCCGCGAGCGGTCGGCGTGCATTCCAGATTGCCTTTTCCCCGCAAGTGCCACTTACCGGCGAGGTAGGTTTTGTATCCTTTGTCACGAAGCAGAGACGCCGTCGTCACACAGTGATCGTTCAAAAAACCGCGATAGCCGAGTTTGCCGTTGTCGGCTGTCATAAAACCGACACCGGCCTTGTGTGGGTAGAGGCCGGTCATCAATGACGCGCGGGTCGGGCAACAGCGTGCTGAATTGTAGAGTTGGGTCATCTTCAATCCACCCTCCGCGAGAGCGTCGAGCACTGGCGTTTTGATTTCCCCGCCGTAGCAACCGAGGTCTGAATAGCCCAGGTCGTCCGCGAGAATCAGGATGATATTGGTTCTTTGAGAGGCAACAAGCGAGTTGCTCAAAGCGGCAAGGATGAAAATAAGCAATCGATTCATTGGTCGTTTAAGGCGGAAGAGTTGGGGAGGCGTCGGAGTTTCCAGTTTCAGACTGATCTGAATGAGCGTTCATCGCCCATCCAATGTTCATAGAGATTCAGGGTGGGGTTCTCCAACTTTAAATTCCTGACCCCTATGTATGCGCGATGGGTTCGCCCCTGCTTCCTTGTGCCACGACGTGGTAAACGGCGACTTCACAACTGGATGCGCGGTGCCCGTGGCATGAGCTGGATCGTATGGGGAAGGGGAGGATAAAACCCATTGGAGGCCTGACCCAAAAAAGTAAAAACATATCAAATTCGCGGGGCCCAATTCGCGAATTCGCGGGGCCTGTCCCTCGACGAATTCCCTCGACGAATTCCCTCGACGGATTTCGCGTGACGCCGGAGCTGAAGATTTTGGCGGAATTCGCCCGAGTTGCTGGATTAACGCGATTCCTGCGAATGGGCTGGCCCTGGTTCCAGACGGCTCGTCGAAATGCAATTGCATTTATCAGATGAAAGCCTGGTTCGCTTTACAAGGGCGTGACTATGCGCGCGACTAATTACGCCACTGTCGTTTCTCTTAGGACTCGCATCACATTGCCCCCAATGATCTTGCGAATATCCTCGTCAGAATATCCGCGCTGAACCAATCCCACCGTAAAGAGCGGCCAGTTCGTCCACGCGATACTGTCACTCATGGCTGGAGTTGTGACGAAGTCATCTTTAGGCCAGAGAGATCGAAATGCTTCGCGCTTCCTGCCTCTCAGGCCTGCGGCTGCTGCCTTCTTACGCTCGGCGGTGGTGTTGCTCGATCTGTAGGCGACATCGGTTCCGATCGCGACATGCTCGACACCGAATTTTTTCGCGACGTAGTCGATCTGATCCAGTAACGCACTGATATCTCCAGCGCCTCGAAGAAAACGCGGAATGCAGCAGATCCCGATGTAGCCATTCGTATCGGCGATTGCCTTGATTACTTCGTCTGGCTTGCTGCGAATGTGAGGATAGATGCCGGCGACGATCGAATGACTTGCGACATAGGGCTTCTCGGAAATTTGTGCACCCTCTAGACTCGTCTTCCACCCGGAGTGCGCGCAGTCCGGGATTACTCCGACGCGGTTCATTTCCCGGATAGCAGATTCACCAAAATCACTTAGCCCAGCATCAGACTCTTCGCCACACCCGTCGCCGATCATGTTGCGGCGTTGGTAGGTGAGATGCATCATGCGAATTCCAAGGTGATGAAATACCTTGAGGTAGCGCAATTCGTCGGGGACGGAAACCCACTGTTGAGTGAGGGGGACACCGTTTCCAGTAAAGCAGAGGCTGTGGCGCCCTTCCTTCTTTGCCAATTCGATGTCTTTTGGAGTCACTGCCTTCGAAACGAAATCAGCCAGCATGTCCGTCACAAAAGTGAAGTTTGAGAGCCGCTTGATCACCACCATGGGATCCTGTCCCTCTTGTCCTGCATTTTGAAACACACAGGTTACTCCCGACGCTCGCCAGGCCGATTCGTATTCCTCGCGTTCCGCCGCGTCGGTGACATAACGGGTCATCGACATTTCTTCCTGCAAGTCCGCCAACTCGATATCAGAGGCTCCGGAGAGCGCTGCTTGTTTTACCGCCTCTCCATCGATCGCAGCCCGAGGAGAGAACCCGTAGGAGTCGAACACGATTGAGTCTGCGTGAAGTTGGAGGCCATGCTCGAGGTCTTTCGCGGAGGGCTGGAGCACCTTTAGCGCGGCGTCCCGATCACGCTGGATAACCGAATTCAATCCTTTAGTGAGAGTGACGGTCGGTGCGGTGACCGGTGCGGTGGCCGGTTGATCTTGAGACTGAGTTGCTGAAATCGCGCCCCCGGCCAATGCTATCGGGATTGAGCTTTTGAGAAGGTTTCTTCGTTTCATCATAGCAATCAATAAATAGTTCTCTGTGCTCACGAATGATCTCGGCGCCATTCTAGCCTGTCCCCCCGAATTTTGCCTGTCCCTCCGAATTCTTCGGAACTGGACTGAGGACTGAATCTGGGTGACGTCGGAATCGCAATCTTCGTCAGTTTCATTTTGTACAACAGTCAAGGACTGGGAGCCCTTACTAGAGGGTGCCGTCTCGAAACTGGATTGAGGTTGAAGTTCCCATAACTCTTTCGACTCGTCGCGGGCGAGGATTATCCAGCGCCGGATTGTTCGCTGTTGGGTTTCGGGTGATCGTGGTCAGCGCGCCACTGTGCGACACTCGATTCGAGTCCAGCAGACCCCACTGCACAATAAGTTGCACCAACGGCAGTCAAAAATGATTCGATTCTCTTCATGTCGCGATCGGGGAAGAACGGGCGAGAAACTCTGCAATCTGCCAGCGCGTAGAGTATCACTCGACTCGCTTCAGGATCGCTTTGAGGAGCCACCGCTACGCACTGAAGGACAATCTTCCCTTTTTGTGTCACGAAAAGTATTCCTGACGTTGTCGGTTGTTCCGGGGACGGACGCAGAGGATCGGTGCCAATGATTTTTATCTCAGAGGCATTCGGCAGTTCATCAGGCAGGTTGCGGCAAACCTGCTCTGGAATCTGGTAGAGATTTTTGGACATTCTTCTTCAGCGTCGGCTCATAAGATCGCTTTGAGGCTCAATAAAGGCTACAACAATCGTTCCGTGATTGGAACCCAAAACGGCCGCGTGAGGCAATCTAAAACGTCGGCAAGACCTCCGCTACAACGGATGAGTCTGTGAACAAGATAAGGCATCACGCGGCCTCTTCATGTCCGAAATGACCGCGTGCGTCTTGTTGGGCTAGTTCTTTGTTTCCCACTTCCGTTCAGGATTCTTAACGTGGAGACGAACGACAGTCCCGCATTGCGTGCAAAGATCAGATAGAAGGGGTTCCGTGCCAGAAAGAAGCAAGGCAGTCTTGTATTGCAACCCGGCATATCCAGCCTCCACCGCTTGAGACATCGGTATATCTCGGACTAGCTCGTCACTTCCACATTCCGGACATTTGGTTTTCATTATACAATTTTTCCCCCCAACGTATTAAGTGAGCTGATTGTGGGCAGCGGAGCTGCTCGCCATTAGCTCCACTGTCTTGTTGGATATAAGGGAAGCAGGAAGCGCTAACATGGTCTGTGCGGTATGTCATGAGTCCAAATGTGAGCTTCTACATAGGATCTGACGAATTGGGTTGGGTCTGATAAAAACAAATCAATTTCTTTTTTAATCCCGTAATCAATGTGGCATTCATGCAATTCTTTGTAGGTAAAAAGTTTTCCGTAGTAGGGCGTTTTTTTCTCGTCATAATCCTTGGGTAGTGGTGCTCCGAATGCGGGTGCATCATAATTGTAGTATTGTATGAGATGCGCGTGATCTGGATACATGAATGTGATCTGATCTTCCCGAAGGTCGCTGATTTCGACTCTTATCCTTTCGGGATTCGCATATAAGCCTGGAATTTGGTGGAAGTCACCAAGGACTGCAAATATAGGGCGCTGGTCGGGCTTCTTTTTGAATTTCTCCTCGTATGCTCGCATGAGTAGATCATCAGCGGCTCTCCTTGACTTCATGAATTCTGGCCAAATTTTGAAGCGACTCCATTTGATGTCGCTACTCAGCTCCATTTCTTTGATTTTCTCTATCTCTGCATCGTTAAGATCGCAGATGTTCTTAAAGGGCCCAGCTGAGCTTTCAAAATAGTGAGTGATATATTCAGGAATAGGGTCAAGCGCAGATGGGTGGCGTGAAGAATTTGGAGGGTTCTTTTTCATCCAACGTTTGAGGTGAGGTAGGTGTGACTGCAGCGAAGCGGAAGGAATCACCTTACCTCCACCGATTTGTTACGCTGTTGAGGTGCGAACGGGTTCTTGGCATTCGGATCGGTTTCCAACCCAAACAAAATCCGCTCTTCAGAAGTCATCTTCCGTTCCTTGACTACTATTTTACCTCCGTTCGGGAGGACTTTCGCTGACAAGATTAGATCGCCTCCTCTTACGGAAGCCTGTGATTTGATCGATCGGTCCAGGTTCAGCCCAAAATAAACATCCCAACACCACAAATTCTCATTCAACCCACGCAGATCAATTCCACGAAAATCTGGAGGAGGAGAAAATGTAGAAGAGACGTCAACATACTTGGGCTCTTTCACATACTTCTTTGGCTTTACATAGACTAACTCTCCGTCTGGAACCTTCAGATCCTCATGTGTGACCTCAATGATCAATTAAAAAGGGGCCAGCAACTCATCGGAATATGGATGCCATTTCTCTGAATCCGTAACGTCTCCAGGTTTTGCGAATAGAAAGAATAGAAAGGGAAATAGAAAGGGGACAGGACAATTATTAGCATCAACGAATTCCTTTGTCGATTTTTCAGATGGACTACTAAAACACGAGAAGG
>CAXBMX010000036.1:0-46266 GCA_963977055.1 uncultured Verrucomicrobiales bacterium | reverse complement strand
ATTGCGACTTTACCGCCATACATTTCCGTACCACTTTCCATAGGCAATGCTACGATAATGGCCCTTAAAACCGTGCCATTCACCACTGACCCCTAATCCCTCACTGATGCACCAAGATCATGGCGCAAGTCATGCACTCGCTCCCTGATTTGTTGGAGACAAGCTTTGGCATCTTCTGCCTCCATCGCCGAATCCGGACAAGCTTTTGGTGGATCGCTTTCCAAGGCCCGCCACTGTTGAAGCAGTCGTCGAAGCTGATGCTGCTCAGTCACAGTGAAACGCAGCTTTCCAGTTAGCTCCTCGAAGCCAGAGGGATCCGACTGCTGAAGGTCCTCTTCCGCGATCAGGCTGCGAAAAGCACCTAACCAAGAATCAGCTTGGTTGAGGGCCTCATGGCAAAGTGTCGTCACCGTCCGTTTTGACAGATCCGTCATCGAATGATCGGGGTCATCCGAAACAACTTTCATCACCTGACAAAGTTCCAACGAAGCATCTCGGACTGCGACAGGATAGAATCCCGAAGCTTCCATTTCGACTAAAACGCCATCTCCCGGATAAGACGTAGTAGGCACATCAACCGTTCGAATGACACGCCGCTCCAGATCCGCCTTTTTCGGCCAAACCGCGGTGGGATACCAGACCTCAGAACTCGATTCGGCCTCAATTTTTGACCCCAAAAACACTCGCCCCCGGTCAAAGCTTCCGCACCCGGCAATACCGAAATTGAGCCAAGCTGCCACACCGCTATCACCCGAACGGGTGCCTGCCAAAAATCCAGTTGCCGCAGCTGAGTTCAAATACCCAGGGCCCGAGATCACTAATTGCATGCTCTTGTCAGGTGAAACATAAACCGGGAACAATGTTCCTCCGGTTTTCGCCGGCTTCATCCGATACCGTTCAATCACCGCCTGAGCTTCCGGCCTAAGCGCCACGACCCATCGAAGACAGCCTCCCATATCGACCTATTTCTTTAAACCAAACCCAAGTCCAACCAATGCCGCACCCGCAGACGGGACGACTTCCATCAAATAAACCCAAAAGGATTTGCCCTCATTCTTGGCCCACCCAAAGACCTCATCGACCGACGACAGAAAAGGATCAATTACTGGATCGGCAATCCCTTTGTAGTGACAAAACAGCAAAGTAAGCGCGGCAATAATGACCAGAGTCAGCATGCCCTTGAAAAAGACCCGAAGCAGTGAGCCAACCACCATCGCTCCGATAAAGCTCAGCCCGATTGCAATCAGAGCGTTGCTCCACTGGTGCCCTCTATTAACCATCTCCGCACGCTTCTTCGATCCGGAGTTCCACTCTTTCTGAATCCCGCTCTCCATTGATCCGGTAATTTTGCTACCTTTATAAGAATCCATCAGCCACTCACCACCGTTCCAGCCCGCGCCACACAGGATAGCAACAACCGCGCCGATAAGAAACCGCCGCTTGATCCCTGAAAAACCCGTAAAACTGTTGATTATCGCGCCCATCGTTTTCCCTTATAAAACCTAAGCCCTTCCTTTCCAACCCGCCACCGATTCATTTCAGGTGCTTGCTCGACGGGCCGGGTGGCACCATTCTTATCCCGAAGTGATGACTACCGCCCCTTTCCAAATCCTTCCAGCGACCTGGAATGACCACTCCGAACTCCTCCTCAAAGTGAGAAGAACCGTATTCATCGAAGAGCAAAACGTTCCTGCAGAAATCGAAATTGATGAATTCGATCCCATTTCTAGACACTTGATAGCAATCAGCGCTCCGGGCGAGCCGATCGGAACGGCGAGACTGCTACCGGATGGAAAGATTGGAAGAGTCGCCGTACTCAAAGAATGGCGGAGACAAGGAGTCGGAAGACAGCTGATGTCAGTTCTGATCGAAACAGCACAGGCCGATGGCCACCAAGAAATTCAACTTCACGCTCAGCTATCTTCCCTCGCATTTTACGAAGACTTGGGCTTTGCCGCAATCGGCCCGGAGTTTGCCGAGGCCGGAATTTCTCACCGGGAAATGAGACTTCATCTGGGCCACTAAAAAGGCTCAGCCAAACAATTTCATCCCTTGCTCAAAGCTCTCGAGCTTGACTCCACTTTTCACTTCGATGCAGTGAACTCCCATCGCTCCAATTTCTCTAACGTTGCGGTGCTCATCGTCAAAAAACAGCATCTCTGCATAGGTCAACCCGGTCTTCGCAGCCAAATTCTCAAAGTGTGTGACCTTGCTGCCCGGGAAGATTTCCTGGTAAGAAAATCGACTCCGAATTTCCATCAGGTCTAACAACTCGATTGCCCAGCTCGGTTGAGAGGTCCTTGAAGCCAGGGCCATCGAAATACCATCCTGCTCCAGTCTATCTAAAATCTGCGGCACTTCATCATACAGTCGCAGCAATCTGCCTCCACTATCAGATAGCGCTCCATTCTCATCTGAATGAAACGGATAGTCGGTGCAATCGACCCAGAGCCCTCCGCAATTCCACAGCGTAAAATCCAAATCAAATACCACCAGTTTTGGCATTCCCATGATTCAAAAAAGAGCCACGATCACTGAAAATCAGCGGTAGGCGTATATCACTGCGTAGTCCTGATTCAGGTCGATCGAGTTCTTCAGCGATACCCGAACGAAATAGATTCCCGTCATTTCAGGGCTGACAATCGTTGTCGCAATATTCTCACCATCGATGAATTTGACGTCAGTGGGGACCAACTTTCCTTCGCTATCGTAGAGATTGAGATTCAGTTCTGCCCGAAGATTCGGAACCGCCATCCAGAACTGGTAAGAGTTCCGCTTGAACAGCTGGACCTTATGAAGCTTCGCTTTACCCGGTGCAATACTGCCACCCCACCATGACTCTCTTAGCACGAATTTGTTTTCGCCGATCAACGCAGGAAGCGCAGCTTTCTGCGCGATCACTTTTATGTCGTTGATCACCTGAAAGGACTCAACGGCAGACAATTCTTTCTCAGTATCCTCAGTCGGTTTCTCTTCCTGTGAAAAACCAATCGCTCCGATGAGCAACAGCCCTACGATCAAAACCCTAACCATCGCTGAACTCCCGAAATCAACTCTCATAGATTGCTTTGACGAGATTGCTAGTTGCGAGTGAAATTTCGACCACCGAGCCCTCGCTGATAGCACCAGCGGCATCCACTTGCATCAAGGACTCCAGATGGTTCAGCGTATTCGAAACCTGATTAAAGAGTTCCCCTTTTCGTGCTCGGTCAGGGAGTTCATTAAAGTCCTCCCGCAACTGCTTCACTAAATCAGGCTGATTCAGCAGATCAGACCCCTCGACGGAGTAGTTCGTTTTCAACACAGATGCCAAGGCTTCAGTTCCGCCGAGCCATCCACCAATGCTGACCAAGGCAACCAACTCGTTGTCTCGGTTCTCTTTCATTTCGTTGATGACGGTTTGGCGAGTCTTATCGAGTTCCGTCCGGACCATATCCCAATCACCGTTCCCTGCTGCGTCGATAATCGAGTTAGCGTGCCCCTCAACCGAGCCTGAGACATTGAGCGGTGCGGCCAACTTCAACACTTCACGTCCAATTCGGCGAACGGCATCCTTGTCTTCGGCTTGTACCGCGATAAATCCCTCTGACACAACCAAGCCAAATAACATGGCGGTCCTCGAGCGATTGGGATCTAGCTTTACCGCCCGATCAAGGACCTGTGGCCCCCAATCCTGAGCACCCAACTTGTCCAAAGACGCGAAAATCTCCAGAGGGATTGGAATCACCGACTCCTCAACAAAGATCAAGTTAGGGTCATTCAAATTTAACTGGGTGGGGGCATCCTCGGCGAACGAAACGCCGAACCCTCCCAAAGACAGTGCCGCAATGATGAAAATCTGTTTCATGGGAATTGTTAGTAAACCTTAGATATTATAGTTCCTTAAACAAATAATGGAAATTAAAATCGATCACAGGGCTCGTGCAAAAGCACCGCCATCAACTAAGAGCATTTCTCCCGTAATATAACTCCCTGCTTCGCTCGCAAGCAAGAGCGCAGGTCCAGCTAATTCGCGCGGCTCTCCCCAGCGTTTGAGAGCGGTCACATCCGAAAACTCCTGTTTTTCTGCATCACTGAGCAGTTTCATTGGCATGTCTGTCAGGAAAGGCCCGGGACCAATGCAGTTAACGGTCACCCCATATGGACCAAGATCCAAGGCACTTGCCTTAGCCAACCCCATGAGAGAGGCCTTGGTAGCCGAGTAGGCATTTCGGGCCGGCTTTGACCCAACCCCCAACACTGAGGAAATGTGAATCACCCTGCCCCAGTTCTGAGCCTTCATCGCAGGAACGAGAGCACGCGTCAGTCTCATGACCGATGTCAGATTGATTTCAACAACCCTATCCCAAACCTCATCCTCGATTTCGTCAATCGGTTGCGGAACATTGATCCCTGCATTGTTCACCAGGATATCCACTGTCCCAAACAGCTCCAAGGCCCGCTCTGCCAGTGCAGTGGTGTCGCCGCGATCACTCATGTCCGCCACCGCATAGTGGACATCGACCTCCAGCCCTTCGCCGATCTCAGCAACCGCCGCAATCAGTTCATCTTCATGCCGACTGCAGATCAGAACATTGGCACCGTGCTCGGCAAATCCCCTCGCCATCGCCTTTCCCAGACCACGACTGCCTCCCGTGACGAGAGCATTTTTCCCTGTGAGATCGAATAAATCGCTCGGCATCCCATAGTCATGCACGTTGACTCCCGTTCCGCAAGTGTTCCAGTATCCTGAGACCTCCGAACCATCCCTCCATGCAACCAGCCCTGTTAATCGATCCTGCCGACAATCTTGCCGTCGCCCTGCGTGACTTAAAAGAGGGAGAATCCGTCACCCTGTCAGGAAAAGAGATTCGCATCGCAGAATCCATCGCGGCGAAACACAAATTCACGTTGAACGCCCTCACGGCAGGCGAACGCGCCACCCTTTTCGGAGTCACCGTCGGAGTCATGATGCATGACATCGAAGCGGGCGGACTGATCCACACGGGAAATCTCAAACACGACGCCGATGCCTTTTCACAGGAGCGGGCCCCAAACGCAAGCTGGCAGGCGCCCGATGTGACCGCATGGAAAAGTAAAACCTTCGATGGCTTTCACCGGAGCGATGGTTCGGTCGGCACGGCAAACGTGTGGGTTGTCATTCCCATGGTTTTCTGCGAGACCCGCAATGTGAACGCGATCCGTCAGGCATTTGAGCGTTCCCTCGGATACGAAAAAACCAGTCACTACGAAAACCTGGTTCATCAATTGGTCGAACAACACCAGGATGGGCAATCGACTGAGGCGCTGGAGAGCATCCAATGCGACACCCTGGACGAATCGTCGCAGAAACGCATCTTCCCGAATGTCGACGGCATCAAATTCCTGACCCATACCATGGGATGTGGAGGGACCCGAGACGATGCCAACGCTCTCTGCGGATTACTGGCTGGTTATATCACTCACCCCAACGTCGCCGGAGCCACCGTCCTCAGTCTTGGATGTGAAAACGCCCAGCTCGAGATTCTTGAGCAGGAAATCCAGAAGCGATCCCCCCAATTCGACAAACCGCTTTTCACCTTCAGGCAGCAAGATTTTGCCAGCGAACAAAAATTGCTCGAAACCGCTATCAAGAAGACCTTCATTGGACTGACCCAAGCCAATCAAAGCAAGCGCCAGTCTGCTTCGCTCGACCACCTTTGCCTTGGGGTCGAATGTGGCGGCAGCGATGGGTTTTCAGGCATCTCAGCCAACCCGGCCCTGGGCGAGGCATCAGATCGAATCGTTGCTCTCGGCGGAAAGGTCATTCTCTCCGAGTTCCCCGAACTTTGCGGCGTCGAGCAAGAAATCGTCAATCGCTGCGTCTCTGATGAAGTTGCCGACCGTTTCGTCGAACTCACCTCCCTCTACGCCGAGAGAGCACGCGCTGTCGGCAGCGATTTCTCCCAAAACCCCAGCCCCGGCAACATCAAGGACGGCCTCATCACCGACGCCATTAAATCAGCCGGGGCCGCCAAAAAGGGAGGCACCTCCCCCGTCGTTGACGCTTTTGACTACCCTGGAGTGGCGACCAAGCCGGGCCTCAGCCTGCTTTGCACCCCTGGCGGCGACGTCGAATCCACCACCGCCATGGCCGGAGCACACGCCAATATGATTGTTTTCACCACCGGTCTCGGCACTCCTACAGGAAACCCGGTCTGCCCAGTCATCAAAGTCAGCACCAGCACCGAATTGGCTAATCGACTCCCTGATCTCATCGATTTCGACGCCGGGAGCATCATTCGAGGCCACGGCAGCCTTCCTGAACTGGCCGAAAGCCTGCTCGACCTCATCATCGAAGTCGCCTCCGGGCGCGAACAGACCAAGGCCCAGCGCCTCGGACAAGACGATTTCCAGCCCTGGAAACGAGGCGTTTCGCTTTAATCCTGGGGATTCAATAGGGTTTGGTCGCACACCTTACCCTGCCTAGCCCAAGCCTGGGGCTCCACGTCGCCAAAACACATCGATCCCGGCCCTCTTCGGGCGCAATTCTCAACTTGCGGCGCCCCTCAGGCTCCGTATGTTACGACGGGCTTTTCAGGACACAGAAAATGGTCGTGATTTCATCAAATCAGATCGTCGCCACGCGGGCGGCCGACAAATTCCTCCCCGAAGGACGGAGTTTATCGATTTCGCGTCTCCAAGAGAACGACCCACCTAATAAAAGAACCCGGAGCGAAGCTTTCGTCTCGGAACCAAACCCTGAAAGCACGCTGACGGCGTCCTTTCTATCCTTGGTTCCATGCGAAACACATTCGTCGGTTCCGAGAATCCGTTACGATGCTCAAAAGCCACTTCCTTATTGGCTTGATACAGCTCACCCGGAAACCCGGGCGGTCGCCGATGCGGCCCCTCAGATTCTCCCGACACCCAAGAAAGCAAATCGCTCCGATCGAACAAACCACGCCGATTCGAAAATCGGCATCGTAACAATAGCTTCCAAACATCATGGAAAAACAATCATTAAACAATATCTCCCGCCGCCGCCGAGCGAATCACTCAGGGGGAGGAAATCGCAACAGCTCCGACAATCGTTCGGGGAACCGCTCCGGTAACCGCAATCGCAACGGCCGCGGAGGCGGAGGCGGTGGAAATCGCAATCGCAACAACCAGAATCGTAATCGTTCGCGCCGCCGCCCTGAGCCAAAACCAACCGCCTGGCAGAAATTTCTCCAGCTGATTAGTTTTGGAAAATTAGGTCAGCCAAAACGCCGTCCTGCGAGAAAGCCTAGGGCTCAAGCCCAAAAGCCAGCTCAACAGGCTAAGCAGGAGCCCAGAAAAGATGCTCCAAAACGCGAACGCAGGCCTCGCACTGAGGTGACTTCCGGTCGTCTCTATGTGGGCAACCTCACTTACGCTACAACCGAAGAAGAGCTCGAGGAATTGTTCCGCGGGTTCGGAAACGTGGTCAGCGCCGAAGTGGTGACCAACTCACGCACTCAGCAGTCAAAGGGATTTGCCTTTGTCGAAATGAGTTCAATCGACGAAGCCAAGCGCGCTGTTGATATCCTCGACGACGAAGATTTCGGTGGACGCAAATTGATCGTCAGCGGAGCTCGCAGCGAAGGACCAAAGGATTCCGATTCGGATGACTACGACAACCAGCAATCGGATTCAGACGAGCCGACTGACAATGAAGCGACTGAGTCAGAGGAGGCAGCCCCAGATGTTGCTGATGAAGCCGTCGCGGTCGCTGAAAAAGCGCCTGAGGCCGCAGCTCCGGAAGCAGAAGAAGAGGCGCCAGCCTCTGAAGCTGCTGATGAAGATCAGCCCAAGCAGGACGCTGCTGAAGCTCACGCCTAATTGAAGCTGAGCTGACCGGGATTCAGCTCCCGGTCGAAACTACTCTTGCACACGCCGAAACGATCCCTGATCGTTTCGGCGTTTGTGTTTCAAGATTTAGCCTGCACTCATGAAATCCAAGCATCAGCCAATCTACCTCGCCGGTCAGACCGGAAGTGGAAAAACGGCGGTGGCTCTCGAACTGGCTTCATCATTGGCACCCGTTGAAATCATCAATGCGGATGCCTACCAGATATATCGGGGCCTCGAGATTCTCAGTGCCGCCCCTACCGCTGAAGAATACGCTGCCGCCCCCCATCACCTTTTTGGCATTTTTGATCCGTCCCAGGAATGCGATGCAGCCACCTTTGCCAAAATGGCACAGGAAAAAATCGCCGAAGTGTCCACTCGCGCCATCCCTTTAGTGGTCGGAGGCAGCGGCCTTTACCTCAAGGCCATCACCCATGGCCTCGCACCAACGCCGCAAGGTGACCCTCGACTACGCGCCGAACTCGATCAGGGAACCCTGGAAGAACTGATCGCTCGTTACGAAGCACTCGACCCCGCGGGAGCAGCTGCGACCAATCTCAAAAACAGGCGCTACGTCACCCGAAATTTGGAAATCTGTCTCCTCGCTGGACGTCCCGCCTCGGAGATCAAAAGTGAGTGGCAACGGAACCAGCCTGACATCTGTGCTTTCTACCTCGAACGCGAGCGCGAGGACATCTACGAAAGGATCAATCAACGCACGCACACCATGTTCGAAGCAAGTGTCACGGCAGAAGTCACCGCCCTCGGAGAGCTTTCCGCTACCGCAGCCAAAGCCATCGGACTTTCCGAAATTCAAATCCACCTTTCCGAAGAAACTGAACGCGATCAATGCATTGCAAACATTCAGCAGATCACGAGGCGTTACGCCAAAAGGCAGGAGAGCTGGTTCCGACGTGAACCCGCTTTTCAACGTATTCAGGTGAGCCTGGACCAACAACCCGCGGCGACTGTCACTAAAATCCTCGCCCACCTTCCCGATATCGACCGACACTAGCAGGATTTCGTTTGAACAAAGAAATGCCCTCCTCTAAAAGGAGGCATGACAAACGCCCCCGCCCCTCCCCAGATTTCACGGGCCGCCATCTGGAGTCTTGTTCTCGGGATTCTCAGCATCACCTGCCTTTGGATCCTTGGCTCCATCCCCGCCATCATCCTGGGAGTGGTGGCACTGAAGAAAATCGGTCGTTCCCCCGAATCGACCGGTGGCCGGGGACAAGCCATCGCCGGCATTATCACTGGAGGTGTTGGAATAGTTGCCGGCCTGATCCCAATAGGCATCGTTGCATCGATCGCCCTGCCTGCATTTGCGCAAGTCAAAGAGGAATCGGAACAGATCACGGAAATGAAGCTGCTCAACAATGCCTGCAAAATCTATGCGATTGAAAACAACAATGAATTTCCACCCAGCCTCCAACAACTTTTTCCAGATTTCATAGAAAATGAATCCCTGCTGACATGGGAAGACAAGGAAACGGGCCAATTGTCGCCCTACCTATACCGGGCCGGCCTCAGTGAAAACAGCAGCAGCACCGAACCTTTGATTCTAGCCCCTGTTGCGATCATGGGCGAAAGACCGGTCGTCTATGTGAATGGCATTATCACTGTTCTCGATCCTGCTCCAGCCAAAGATGTCTTACAGTTGTTTGAGTGATCAACGGACGGCGTCGAATCAGAGTTCTTCCCCTTGACCCATCAGCAACCTCATCTGAAACTCCTCTCGTATGCCCAACGTTTCCGAAGGTAATCCCACCACTATTTCCCTGCGGCTAAAGAACGACGAATACCAGGTGCTCGTCGGCTCGGGTATGCTGGATCAGACGGCGGACTTAATCGCCTGCCAAACATCGATCTCAAGTCGCAAAGCGGCTATTGTGTCCGACTCGATTGTCGCTCCTCTCTATGCCGAAATCGTATCGGCATCGTTAAACGCTGCCGGAATCGAGACGGTGCTCATTACTGTCCCTGCGGGTGAGGCATCAAAAAGCATGGAGAGGGTAACCGAAGTCTCCCGGAAGATGCTCCAGGCGGGACTGGATCGAAAATCGTTTCTTGTCGCCCTCGGTGGCGGAGTCGTCGGAGACCTCGCTGGTTTCTGTGCCGCAATTTTCCAGAGAGGAATCCCCTGCGTTCAAATTCCCACCACCATCGTCAGCCAGGTCGATAGTTCGGTTGGCGGGAAAACCGGAGTCAACACTCCCGAAGGAAAAAATCTTCTGGGAGCCTTTCATCAACCACAGTTGGTGATCGCAGATGTCGAAACGCTCAGCACCCTGCCAAAACGTGAATTCAATGAAGGTTTTGCCGAGATCATCAAACACGCAGCGATTCGAGATGCTTCGCTACTCGATCTTGTCGAGAATCGGGATTACATCCGCGACCACTTAATCCAACTGGTAGCCCGCAATGTTGAGATCAAAGCTGCCGTGGTCGAAGAAGATGAGCGCGAGACAACTGGGACAAGGGCTCTTCTCAATTTTGGTCACACCATTGGACACGGGATCGAAGCTGCCGGCGGCTACGGGCGCTTTCTCCACGGAGAGGCAATCAGTCTCGGACTGGTTGCGGCGATTCGCCTTTCGGTCGAACAATCTTCCCTTCCCCAATCCGAAGCAGACCGCCTCATCGAATGCCTCCAGCACTACGACCTGCCAACCATACTGGAGGACGATATTTCCGATGAAGCAGTCCTTTCCGCACTCAAGCGTGACAAGAAATTCGAAGCCGGACAAATTCGTTTTGTATTACTGGATCAAACAGGCAGCGCGCATGTTTCAGACGAAGTGACTACCGATCAGCTCCGCGCCGCCGTCACAGCATTGCGTTAGCGACACCTCTTTTTCACCTTCTGCCAACCATGCCTGAAGAATCGGAACCATTACAACCAACCTCACAAATCATTGCTAAAAAGGCAGAGGTAATCGACGCAACTTTTTCGAATCTGGCGCATAAATTGTCAGGATGGGTCGATGACCAACATTGGGTCCCCGACTCCCTCAACCATCCCGTAGCCGTGCTCATTCTATTTCTCGGAATGCTAGTGGCCTCAGCCATCGTCTACTACGTTTTCCGACCTTTGGTTTTGCTCTGGGTGAAAAGCATTGTCAACAAAACTTCCTCCAGTTGGGATAATGAACTTTTGGGGCACGGTGTCTTTCGGTGGCTCACCCATCTACTGCCCGGTCTCTTTATCTTTCTGATTTCACCCGGCCTTTTTGTGTCGGCTCCCTACTTGGAGAAATTACTCCGAACGGCCTCAGCTCTCTACATTCTCGTAGCCTGCTACTTTATATTTGATTCACTGATCAATGCACTGCAATCGATCTTATCCAGGACCCCTGCCGGCAGACGAATCAATATCGTTACCTTCGCCCAGGTCGCCAAACTGCTGGCCGCTCTCATCGTCATCGTTCTTGGCCTGGCTTTAATCCTCGGAAAATCGCCACTCGTACTTCTGGGCGGGCTCGGGGTTTTTGCTTCCGTTCTGATGCTGGTATTCAAGGATGTGATCCTTGGCTTCGTCGCCGGAATTCAACTAGCCACCAATCGGATGCTTTCGCAGGGCGACTGGCTCGAAATGCCCGCCTTCCAGGCAGACGGAACCGTCGAGCAAATTGGCCTGACCACAGTCAAGGTTCGCAACTGGGATAAAACAGTTACTACCGTTCCCACTCACGCCCTTATCAGCGACTCGTTTAAAAACTGGCGTGGAATGTCTGAAAGTGGAGGCCGCCGAATCAAGCGCTGCTTCCTAATCGACACTAACACCATTCAACTTTGCGACGAGGGCATGCTGGCTAAATTCCGCGAGATCGAGCACATCTCCGAATACCTCGACGCCAAAGTAACTGAAATCGAACAAGTCAATAAAGAGATCGACGAGTCCCGGCGAAACAATCGCGTCAACGGGCGACGCCTCACCAACGTTGGAACATTCCGCGCCTATATCGAGGCCTACCTCAAGAACCATCCTGACATCAACCAGAAGATGACGCTTCTCGTTCGCCAACTCGCACCCGAAGGACGCGGTATTCCAATTGAGATTTATTGCTTCAGTTCAAACAAAGAGTGGAATGCCTATGAGAGTATTCAGGCAGACATTTTTGATCATTTGTTTGCGGTGGCGCCCGAATTCAGTCTTCGGATTTTCCAGGAACCAACCGGTTTCGACTTCCAGAATCGGGCCACTCTCCAGTAGTGCCCGTTCTCATCTGAACTGCCATATCCCGCATTCCACGGGACGAGAATGCGTCCCCCATGCCGGCACAGCAGTGGTCGACTTTCTTTATGCATGGGGCCACCATGCTGGCAGAAAAATCCTATCAATTCTAAATTTGAATCTTCGCTTTATCTCCACACTCTGCACGGTCTTGTTTTGTCTGCTTTTGACAGCGACAGGCATTGCTGAAGACAAGCGCCCAAACATCCTCACGATACTTGTCGATGACATGGGTTACTCCGACCTCGGATGTTACGGATCGGAAATTCAAACGCCCAATCTCGATAAGCTGGCAGCGAGCGGGATCCGCTACACTCAGATGTATAACACGTCCAAATGCTGGACGACCCGAATCAGCCTCATGACGGGGCTCTACCATCAGCGAAGTGATCGCGATTTCCAGAATACGGCTCTTGCTGGAGAGGTCCTTCGCCCTTCCGGATACCACACCTGGTGGTCCGGAAAACATCATGCTGAGTTCAATCCCTTCGAACGCGGCTTCGATCATTTTTCGGGCTTCCTCGGTGGTGCGATAAACTTTTGGAATCCCGGCGATAAAGCTAGACCGGGGGAACCGGAACCCGGCTGGAAAGCCGCCTACCGTTGGGCCTTTGACGATAGAACGGTTCAGCCGTTCATCCCTAAAGAAGGGTTCTACGCGACCGATGCTTTCACGGACTGGACCTTCGACTGGCTAGACCAAGCCAAGTCTGGGGAGTCAGGAATCGACGCCCCCTTCTTTCTTTACCTGGCCTTTAACGCCCCCCACTGGCCACTCCATGCCCATCCCGAGGACATCGCCAAATACGAGGATGTCTACAACGATGGTTACGAAGCCATTCGCGAGGCGCGATACCAACGCCAAATCAAAATGGGATTATTCAATCCTGACACTACTCCTCTCAGCGAACCCGAAGCCGACCTTTCTTTCTGGGAAGCCCTCAGTGCGGACGAGAAGCATTCCGAATCCAAGCGCATGGAAATCCATGCCGCGATGGTCGACCGCATCGATCAAAATGTGGGGCGCCTGATCGAGAAGCTCAAAGCATTGGGAGAACTCGACAACACGCTGATCCTCTTTCTGGTTGATAATGGCGCCAGTGCCGAAAGCCCAAATCGCAAGGGAGCACCTCCTCAACCGTGGGGTTCGGTCGGCACCTTCGAATCCATTGGACAGAACTGGGCCAATGCGACTAATACCCCGCTTCGTTTTTGGAAAGTCACCAGCCACGAAGGCGGCATCAACACGCCAATGATTGCGCATTGGCCACGGGGCATCTCGAAAGAAATGGAAGGGAAATTCTACCGGGAACCGTGCCACCTGATCGACCTCCTCCCTACCTGGATGGAACTGGCCGGCGACTCCGCTCAGATGCCAGGGGAATCCAAAGAATCTGCCATTCCAGAATTCGACGGCATTTCCATCACACCATCATTCGCCGGCAAACCGTTGAGTCGAACGGCCCCTCTTTTCTTCGCCTACGGAAGCGGCAAAGCGATTCGCGACGGAGACTGGAAACTCGTTCGCCGCAGCAATTCCCCTTGGGAATTGCACAATCTTAAAGAAGGCCGCTCCGAAGGGAATGACCTCGCCTCCCGGCACCCTGAGAAAGTCCAGATCATGGAACAAGCCTGGCTGGATTGGTATCTCGATTGCACTGGCCAAGCCTGGACCGAACCCCTCAAGAAAACCAAATCTGAGAAAACCAAAAAGAATTAGTTTAAATATGAGTTCTCAAATCAGCATACTCACAACCCTCCTGGCGATCGCTTTCGCCTCCCCGGTCACTGCGGAGGATCCCGCGTCAGTCCACTTTGCCAATGGCATCAAGATCGGTGAAGTCACTCCTGAATCCGCCATCATTTGGACTCGTCTCACCAAGGGCCCGGAACTCAATTCCGACGGAACTCCGTTCCCAAAGAATCCGGACAAGAAACGCAGATCGAAGGCGTACAAAGATCTCGACAGCATGGAAGGCGCAGCTCCTGGAATACCCGGCGAGATCAGGCTCTCCTACCAGCAGAAGAAAAACAAGGGCGGCGAAATAATGACTGACTGGATCACAGTCGATCTCGATAGCAATTTTGCAGGCCAGTTTGAACTGAACGGCCTCAAACCAGGCACTGCCTATACCGTAACCGCCGAAGGGCGCAACACAGGAGGGACGATTAGCGGCACAGTGGAGGGCAGTTTCACCACTGCTCCCGCCCCTAACAATGACGCGACGGTATCATTCACCGTCGTAACCGGTCAGGACTACCCGCGACGGGATGACAAAGCCAACGGGCATCAAATCTACCCACAAATGACGAAGCTAGGCACCGACTTCTTTGTCCACACAGGTGATATCGAATACTACGACAAGGCCGAGCCCTTTGCCGACAATGTAGAGCTTGCCAGATTCAAATGGAATCGCCTCTACGCCCTACCCTTCCAACGCGATTTCCACAACCACACGGCCAGCTACTTCATGAAGGATGACCATGACACCTTGAAAAATGATGCGTGGCCGGGTCAGACCTACGGTGATCTCACCTGGGACGAGGGGGTCGCTCTCTTTCCTGAACAAGTCCCCATGGGCAAGAGCACTTACCGCACCATGCGTTGGGGCAAAGACCTCCAAATCTGGCTCGTCGAAGGGCGTGACTTCCGCAGCCCTAACACTATGCCAGATGGCCCCGGCAAATCCATCTGGGGCGAAAAGCAAAAGCAATGGTTTTTCGACAGTGTCAAAGCCTCCGACGCCACCTTCCGCGTCCTCATTAGCCCAACCCCCGTCGTCGGACCCGACCGCGGCAACAAAAACGACAATCACGCCAATGTCGGCTTTACTCACGAAGGCGAAGAACTCCGAGCCTTTATCGCAGCACAGAAAAACATGTTCGTCGTCTGTGGTGACCGTCACTGGCAATACGTTTCGGTCGATCCCAAGACTGATGTCCGCGAATATTCATGCGGCCCCACCACCAACGTGCACGCCAGCGGCTTCAGCGAAGATCAACGCTCCGATATGCACCAATATCTCAAAATCAAAGGAGGTTTCCTCCGCGCTGAAGTGTCACGTATTGATGGAAGTCCTCAAATTGCCTTCCGACACCACAGCGTGACGGGAGAAGTCTACAACGAAGACATCCAAGTTGCTGAATAACCACGACCTCTTTCGCAGTCCTTCCTAGCCCCTGTTCCCAATAGGTTCACACCAGAGGAAGAATGGGCGAAGAAGGATTCGTTACCCATAGACACTTCGCTTTCTACCTCTCATGAAACGCTCTTCGAAACTTGGACTGGTCATTCTATCTATCCTCCTCGGCTGTCTTCTCGCAGAACCGGCACACGCTGCCAAGGGCGACAACAAGAAAAAGGAAGCCTCCCCGCCGAATATCATTTTCATCCTTGCCGACGATCTTGGCTGGCAAGACTGCGGATTCACCGGAGCTAAGTTCTTCGAAACGCCGAATATCGATCAATTGGCTTCGGACGGAATGCAATTCACGGCCGCCTATTCAGGTGGTCCAAACTGCGCCCCCACTCGGGCATGCCTCATGTCAGGCACCTACACGCCGAGGCACGAAATCTACACGCCGGGTGGCGAATCAAAAGGTAACCCTGAATACATGCGACTTTTGGTTCCCGCAAAATCTCGCAAAGACAAAGCGTTAAACAAAGAGGCGGGTAAGTTCTTCAATATCACCAACAGCCTCAACCCCGACTTTATCTGTATTCCTGAAGTGCTCAAACCCGCGGGCTACACCACCGCGCGGATTGGAAAATGGCATCTCGGCAAAAACACTCAGGGATTCGATCTCAATACATCGAATGGAAACGACGGCCCCGATGGCAGTCACTATGGCAAAGTCGATGTTGCAGAAAGCATGACCGATCGAGCTCTTAAATTTATCGAAGAAAATAAAAAGGGCCCTTTCTTTCTCTATCTGACCCATTGGGACGTTCACACCCCACATCGGGCGACCAATTCAGTCGTTGAGAAATACCAGGCAAAACTCGATCATATCCCTGAGGACCAACGGGGAAATTTCAATCCGGTCTATGCCGGAATGATCGAAGCTGTCGATCAATCGGTGGGACTCGTCATGGCGAAAGTCGACGAACTTGGCCTGGCCGAGAATACGCTGATTGTCTTTTCCAGCGACAACGGTGGACTACCCAGTGTCGCTCAACTCGATCCTCTTCGAGGTCAGAAAGGATCCCTTTTCGAGGCTGGCGTTCGTGTTCCCACTGCAATGCGCTGGACAGGCACCATTGAAGCAAATTCGAATTGCAACACGCCCATCACAAGCGTCGATTTCCTTCCTACTTTCGCTTCGCTCGCCAAAGCAGAACTCCCCACGAGCCAACCGATCGACGGGACTGATTTCTCTCCACTGCTGAAGAACAAAACGATCAAGGATCGCAGTATCTTCTGGCACTATCCTCTCTACCTCCAGGGACGAGGTCTGGAATTCAAAACTCCAGATGGAAAAATCTATTCGTGGAGAGGATTCCCTTCGACCAGTCTCCGCAAAGGGAAATGGAAGATGATCGAATTTCACGAAGACAACACCGTTGGCCTATACAATCTCGAAGACGATCCAGGAGAACAAAACAATCTAGCTGAATCGATGCCGGAGCTGACCACAAAATTGCGCGCCGAGATCGACGCCTGGCAGAAGGAGACTGGAGCCCCAATTCCCACGGTGAAGAATCCGGAATGTATTCTCGATTGAAAGATCGATATCGTTAAAACCCTCTGCCACATTTTTTCATGGCTTGATTCTCGTTTTGGGATTTAATTGTACCGACTGCCAGCCGAGCCCCACCTATGAGTCCCCGACTTCCCTCTCAATTACACGTCGCACTAAGATTTAGTCTTTTTGTGATCTTAAGCGCTCCCTGTTGTTCCCTTTTCGCCGATGCCACGGCCGAAATGTTTCAGGTCAGCCAAGTCGGCCAGCGCAACGCCGCAGAAACGAGAGAAACGCTTGGCATTATCTACCGCGATGTCGCGGTCAAATACGATGCCAAACTTAAAGCCGACCTTGCAGCCAAAGGGCCCACACAAACCTACAAGGGCGAGCGCATTCGAATCCTCCGGTCCTTGCAGTTGAACAATCCCGATGGCGACCTTTATCTTTGCGCCTATAGCGGGGCACCCTCCGTGTTTCAAATTTCCGGAGCAGACCTACGCGGTGGCCAACTGAGCCCACCTCTTGCCACGATTGCTCCAGCAGGTGATCACACTACCGTAGTGACCCGCATCGTGAAAGACCCTAATGCCAGCAAAGGCAGCGGCCCGGCCCTCCAAAAGGTTGATCCTGACACCGGTGGCGGCGTCACTTTTTTCGGTATTCCTGTCGACACAGGATCCACTTCCAAACCTCAGGGTAAAGGTAAGGCCAAAAGTAAACCAAAAGCCAAAAATCCCTCCGGAACCAAAGAAGTGAAGGAAACCCGGACCATGCCAAAGTTCACAGCAGTCATATCCACCGAGAAGATGGAAGAAGGGCCACCTCCTATGTCTCAAACGCTTTTCGTCAGCATGGTCAAAAACGGTGAAATTTTCACGGTGAAAAATGAAGAACAGCGCCGCTGTCAGGAATGCCGGGGATTCGGAAGGATTAGCGACACCCGCCCTCCCGGAAAGCGCTCAGCCGATGGGAAGATGCCCTGCCCAGAGTGCCAAGGCGAAGGCAAGATCAATTGGAATGTGACCTACAAGGTGGGCTGGTGAAGATTCCACAGCAATAGAATACCAGGATAAGGTCACACGACCGCGCCACCAGTCGGCTTGCTCCACGATTGCATTTCTGACACCTTCGGAGGGTGAAAGCGATTTTCCCCTACCTCTTGTGTTTCCCGATTGTTGCTGTTCTGGCACTTCCTCGTTC
This sequence comes from uncultured Verrucomicrobiales bacterium, assembly GCA_963977055.1. Classification (GTDB taxonomy): domain Bacteria; phylum Verrucomicrobiota; class Verrucomicrobiia; order Verrucomicrobiales; family DEV007; genus Arctic95D-9. Next base: position 28,313 of record CAXBMX010000036.1, on the reverse strand, counting down.
AGCCGAAGCCGCCCCCAAAACGCCCACCAACGTCGTCTTTATCCTGACCGACAACCACGGTGCCTGGACGATGGGATGCTACGGCAATCCTGACATCAAGACGCCTCACGTGGATCGAATGGCCGCTGAGGGCATCCGCTTCGATCAAGCTTACACCAACAACGCGGTCTGCTCCCCCACTCGGGCCACTTTCCTTACCGGACTCATGCCGAGCCAACATGGAGTCCATTGCTTCCTTCGAGGCGCTGGACTTCAGACTGGACCCGAGCCGCGCAACACACTCGATCAATTCACCTCCCTGCCCGAAGTGCTCAAAGCTAATGGTTACGCCTGCGGCCTCGTCGGCAAATGGCATCTCGGCAACAACCTCGAACCCAACGAAGGACTCGACGATTACTGGGTCACGACACCTCATGGCGGCACCAGCACCTTTCATGGGGCAAAAGTGATTGAGAATGGCGAGATTCGAAATGAGGAGACCTACCTGACCGACTTCTGGACTGACCATGCGCTAAAGTTCATCGAACAGAATCAAAAAAAGCCCTTCTTCCTCTATCTCGCCTACAACGGCCCCTACGGACTCAGCGCCTATCAATTGAAAAGCTCCGGCAATCGCCACGCCGATTTCTACTCCGACAAAGACATGGCCTCCTTCCCACGAGGAGTCAACCACCCCTGGCAAATGCCCAATCGAGCTTACTTTGGCAACCTCACCAGCATGCGGCGTTACGGCGAAGAACTGAGCGCGGTCGATGATGGCGTTGGCGCAGTTCTCCAAAAACTGAAGGAGCTCGGTCTGGATGAGAACACTCTCGTCGTGTTCACCGCAGACCAAGGATGGGCTGGCGGACAGCACGGCCTCTGGGGAATGGGCGATCACACTCGTCCCGTCAATGCCTTGGAATATTCCATGCGCATCCCCTTAGTATTTCGACAACCCGGGACTATTCCGGAGGGGCAGGTTTCCGATCTTGCGACGAGCAATTATGACTTTATGCCCACCGTCCTAGGCTACCTCGGCCTTGAGGAGGAAATGCCAACCACTCCGAAATCACCCGGTCGTGACTACTCCGCCGAACTGAGAGGCGAAGGTATCGATGCCGATCAATGGGGTGATGCCGTCTTCTATGAATTCGAAAGCCTCCGCTGCATTCGCGACGGAGACTGGAAGCTGGTCGATCGCTTCGATGACCTAGATCATCACGAACTCTACCATCTCGCCACCGATCCTGACGAAGCCACCAACCTCTACCACGACCCGGTTCATGCCGAAAAGCGCGCCGAATTACAGGGCGCGCTCGACGCCTTCTTTGCTGAGCACACCACCGAAGCATACGATCTCTGGCAAGGGGGTGGCTCCCAAACAGCCCTTCACGTCTGGGGCGAATCCCAGGAAGAGGAACGCGTTCGGGCCATCGAAACCCAGCGCTCATACGCACCCTCAGCCATTGACCCGGCCTGGAACCCGGCCTCCATCGAGCTCCCAGATGGTCTTGTCGCCGAAGTCGCCGCCGCCCCACCGCTGGTGCAGCACCCTATCATGGCCACTCTCGATGATAGGGGCCGACTCTTTGTTTGCGAAAACGCGGGGCTCAATCTGAATCGAGAAGAGCTGGAGAAACAGAAACCCAATTCCATTCGTCTGCTCGAAGATCTCAACGACGATGGACTCTACGACCAGTCCACCGTCTTCGCCGACAGGCTGACATTCCCACAAGGTGCCCTCTGGCTCGACGAATCGCTCTACGTCATGTCTCCCCCAAGCCTATGGCGATTTGAGGACACCGACGGCGACAACATCGCCGACGTCCGCGAAGAGCTCGTCACCGGCTTCGACTACACCGGCAATGCCGCCGATGTGCATGGCCCCTTTCTTCATCCCTCTGGACGACTCTTCTGGTGCCACGGGCGAAAGGGACACGAAGTCGTCGACCCCAAAACCGGGCAGCTCGTTTCGAAAAACAAAGGCGCGCGCATCTGGAGCTGCCTCCCTGATGGATCAGACCTCCAAATCTTCGCCGGAGGCGGAATGGACAATCCCGTCGAGCTCGTTTTCAGCCCGGCGGGCGATGTCATCGGTGACGTGAACATCTTCTACGGACGCCCCCGCGGAGACGTCCTCGTGCATTGGCTCGAGGGCGGCGCCTACCCCCGTTACGATCAGCAAGCCGTGATCGACGAATTTGTCCGCACGGGTCCGCTTCTAGAGGAGATTCACAACTTCGGTCACGTTGCAGTGTCAGGCATTACCTTGGCTTCGCAGAAAGAGTCCGTCGTTCCCAACCGAGCAGGCGGCAATGGACTCGACCTGCTCGTGACCCACTTCAACACCCAGAAGATCACCCACACAGTCTTGCAACCCGAGGGTTCCACCTGGAGACCGGAACGCACCGAGACCCTGCTCCGATTTGATGACCCTGATGTTCATCTCACCGATGTGCTTGAAGATACCAACGGCGACCTGCTCGTACTCGACACCGGTGGCTGGTTCCGAATCGGCTGCCCCACCTCACAAGTCGCAAAACCCGATCTCAGCGGCGCCATCTATCGGATCCGACGGACCGGAAAAAGAATTTCGCCTGTCTATCCGGATACCACGGGCGCCGACAATTCTTTATCCCGACAACAAACACTGTGGAAGGCAGCTCATCAGTCAGGTGACGCTGCGACGGCCATGCTTCTGAATGCGCTCTCAGACGATGATGCCCTCGTTCGACAAACCGCCTGCGCCGCTCTCCGTTGGCGGTCCACCGGTTCCACCAACGCAATCGAGGTGGCCCTGATCGATCGCCTACTCAACGACGAACCCGCCGTTTCACGAGCCGCCGCCACCGCTCTTGGCTTTGTGGGTGGTCCCGCCGCCGCCGCATCTTTGCTAGAGTTGCTAAAATACGACACCCTCGACCGTGAGCATCAACACGCCGCCCTATACGCTTTAATTGGAATCGACGATCCCGCCATCACAAGAAGCGCCCTCAAGAGCGACTTCCCAACCCAACAAGCCGCCGCCTGGCTCGCACTCGATCAGATGCCATCCGGGGATGTCAAAGCTGGCGAAATAGTCCCACTACTCACTAGTGAAATAGCTGAACTACAAGAAACCGCGATCGACATCACCAGTCGGCATCCCGATTGGTCAGAAGCAGTGAGTCAGCATTTCTCCCAGATGGCTGAGCAAGGTTCCCTTGGTGAGAATGACACGGTCGCCTTCAAGGTTCTTGTTCCACCGAATCTCGGTGACCGAGGCATGATAGAACTGGTCACGCACTTACTGGGCAATTCGAATGCCGCCCATCTCGCCTGTGAGCTGGTCGCCGCTTCCGACCTCAACGAATTGGAGCCCTCCTGGATTCCAGGCTTCGCAGCGGCCCTTGCCTCCACTGACCCGAGTATTCTGTCTAGTGCACTCGATGCCCTAGGCCAGGCACGAACCGATCGATTCAACGAAGCCCTTGGACGCATCGCCGACGATTCAGCCCAACCCACTCCCATCAGAGTCCGTGCTATCCGAGCCGCCACTGGAAACGATAGAGCGCTCAGCCCAAAGGCTTTTGCAATGCTCTCCGGAATGCTCTCGCCAGAGTCGTCTCCCCAACACCGGCTCGACGCCTGCCAAATGCTGGGAAATGCGCGCCTCACCGCCGCTCAAATTGTCGAAGTCGCCCAACTGACTCGCCATGCTGGGCCGCTTGGTTTGCCTTCATTGCTCAAAGCCTTCGTCCGCACCCGGGATGAAGAGGTCGGAAAGGCACTAGCCACCGCCCTGCCATACTCAACAGGTATCGGAAATATACCGCCCACTGAAATTCAACGACTCATGAATCGTTTTTCACCTGAGACTTACAAGCTAATCCAACCCACCATCGACGAATTATTGGAACGTGAGAGCCAAAAAGTCGAAAGAATTGCAGCGTTGGAACCCCTCCTCGCCACTGGAGACCCAGCTCGCGGACTCGCGGCTTTCACCGCCGGAAAAGGCGCCTGTCTCACCTGTCACCGTATCGGTGAAGTTGGGCAACCCATCGGTCCCGATCTCAGCACGATCGGCCGAATCCGAACCGGCCGGGATCTGATCGAATCCATTCTCTACCCCAGCGAAAGTCTTGCCCGCGACTTCGAAACCTGGACGGTCGTGCTGCAGGATGAAACCACCCTCGTTGGCCTAATTCAGCGCGAATCCGCTGACACGGTATATCTCACCACTCCTGGAGCCGAAGAGATTCCAATCTCTCGAGAGAAAATACAATCTCTCACCCCACTGGCGATGTCACTAATGCCGCAAGGACTCGAACAATCCATGAGTCAGCAGGACCTGCTTGATCTGATTGCCTATCTCAGATCCAAGCAATAGCCATCCGACTCCTTCAGTTCCCCCTAGACACTGTATCAGACCAGCTCGTTTCCAAAGTCACGATACACGGCGATTTTCCTCGACCAGTTCTGTCAGCTCACGAAGCAATGCCGTGGCGTAAGTTCCTTTAGGCAGATCGAATCGAAGTTGGATGTCGCCATTACTCAGAATTTCCAACCGCGAGTGCTCCGGTCTCAACCGCATCACCCGCCGCTCCTGATCCATTCCCGTCGCCTCAAGCCCTTTGGTGATTTCAGGAAAGGGCGCAACGACGGCTTTTTCGAGGTCCCTCACTGCAGCCTCACTCAATAGTTCGCCGCGTCCCCATAAAGGCGCCGTGATCTCCAAGGCGCCCTCCACAAACCGCTCCTTCTCGTCATCTCGCTGTCGCTGAGGCAGGATGATAGAGCGATTGCTCGTAAATCCGTAGACCTCACCAGCGAGCGGCTGATCCCAGTTGCCGCGCGCCAGCCGCTCGGCTACCACGGCATTAAACAAATAGCTCCGGGCCGATGAGAGCAACAGTCCCCGCAAGAGACGATCACGAATCTCAATTTCTCCGCTGAACATCTGGATGGCTTTCTCCACATTACGGCCACCATGACCAAAGCGCTGCGGGCCAAAGAAATTGGGAACCCCTTGTTGGGTGATCAACTCCCATCGCGCCACTGCGAGGGCTGGATCAAAGTCAGGATCCCTCAGCCGAATCGTGAAACCGTTTCCCACGTGTGTTCCACGTTTCAGCTTACGAGTATTTCGAGTGACCCGGAGAACCTTGACCCCTTCTGACTCCAGTGCGGCCCGATCCGGCGACTCCTCTCCCGGCAGATGGATACTAAACCATTGTCGTGTCACCGCATGCCTATCCTTAAGACCACAATGACTAACGAGACGTCGGCGAATTCCCAGGGCATCAGCGAAACGAGTGGAAACGACATTACTGTCGACAGATGTCTTCTCGACCCATAGCAGGCAATGCTCACCCTCTCCCGACGGCTCAAATCCGAGTCGTTCCTCAACGAGGAAGTCGGAAGGTTCGACTTTGAATCGAGCGTTTCCGAGAGGAGCACCGTGGAGATATGGAAGACTGGTAGGGTCGTAGATCATTTACTCATGCTCATGCTCATGCTCTTAATCTTGTTCTTGCTCCTTTTTCATCACTTCGATGTGACGAGGACATCCCCTCTCTCCAATTGAAGAGCAAGAGCAGGAAAAGGAGTAAGAAAAAGAAAATGACTCAATTGGATGACGTGAGCCTCAAAGGATCCTCCACAACCAACTCAACCCCAAACTCTGTGTAGTGGATGCTCAGGATCGATCCATCACTCGCGATCACTTGATCACCCGAATTGGCAAACTGCCCGTGAACTTCACTCGCAGTCACAAGGGAGAAACGCTGCCCGGCTTTAAGCGGCACCTCAGAAATCACGGCGAGATCCCCTGCCAGAAATGCGCGACCGGCGACTTGGATATTGCCAACGGAATCGCAATTGACGGCAACTGCCAGTGCCGCGCCTTCGCTCTCACGGTAATCCCCTGACACAGCCATTCCATCAGTACCTGCAACCGGAGTCACGGCCACCGTACCTCCATTGTAGAGTATGCCTTCAACACTCCCAGCGCCCTTCAGAATTCCGCCTGGCTTCACATCGATCCATCGAATTGATGCGACCTTACCGGCTTGCACGTCCAACACGCCGCCCTCAGAAATACGCACTTCGTTTCGTCCTGTCACCGTCACGCCTTTGCCAACAGCCAGAGTTTGAGTCGCCTTCTTTCCTCCGCGAATTTCGAGAGCAAGAAATTCGGTATCTTTATCTGCCTCCGCTGATCTATCCTTCTTGGTGGCATTTTCGATCAAAGCCGTCCAAGACAACCGAGGCGCACCTGTGTCGGTCAAATAACTGACTCCGGCATTGGCATATTCATAATCCGACCAGCAATCTGCATTCGATGTCGTTGCGCCGTTCTGGCCAATCCAATGATGATAGGTGTTGGCAAATCCACGTGGTTCATCTACCCGCTCGGCAACAAGCACCGTTTTCAAACCCTCGACCAGATCGGGGAATTTCGATGAGAGGTCCGTTGTTTCTCCAGGATCCTCGGCCAGGTCATAGAGCTCATAGCGCTTTGGGCCGACCGCCCCTTTCTTGCCCTTCACTTTTCCTGCAATCTGAATCAGTTTGTGATCACCACGAATGATTGACTGACCTTTTGCTTCGTGAATCAAAAATTCGCGCGGACGACGCTCGCCCGAATCAAGCAGTAGAGGCGCCAATGAAACACCATCCAACCCCAACGGAGTCGGTGCTCCAGCCAAATCACAAAAGGTCGGCAGCAGGTCGGTCACATCCATAACCAGATCGCTGATCGTGCCGATCTTAAGCCCCGACTTCTTAGTGATCTTAGCAGGCCAACGCATGATCGTCGGAACGCGGATTCCGCCCTCATTGATCGACCCCTTATTTCCTTTCAATCCACCATTGGCATCAAACTCTTCGTTGTTAGGTCCACCTGGACCGCCATTGTCGGACATAAAAATTACAAGCGTATCATCAGCCACCGAGTCAGATGTATCGCCGTCGCCATTGGGATCATCGAGAGCCGCGAGGATATTGCCAAAGTGCGCGTCGATTCGAGTCACCATGGCGGCCCACTCCTTTGATTGATCTTTCAGCTCCGAAAAATGATTATCTTCCGCATAGGCTTGATCCCACTCTGGAAGCGTTGCCACTTCATCAAAAGGGGCATGTGGAATCTGCACCGCCAGCAGCCCGAAGAATGGGGTTCCATCCTTTCGATAATTCATCGCGTTCTCTCGAACAAAATCGAGAGCGGCAAAGCAATAGGAATCATCGCAATACGCAATCTCGGGGTAGTCTTCGTGATTCTGCCATGCGGGCTGATCGGGGTACTGCTTCTGACCTGCAATCTCAGCAAGAGAATTAGGGGCTAGATAGAGACCTCCCTCAGATCCCTTTGGTGCAGGAGCCGCCCACAAGGTCGGCTGAAAAAACGTGTGTGCCCGAACGTGGTGTAGCTCGGTCAGGACATGCTGATAACCGTGTGACGTCGGCAAGGTTTGTAGGTTATCGATCGTCGGATCAGTCACGAGATCTTTAGAGCCGCCGTATCCCCATTTCCCCCAGTAGCCAGTCACATAACCAGCATCGGACAAGGCATCGCCCATCGTGATATCATCCGTCCGAATCGCCTTCTTGGCATTATCGGGGTCATTGCGGTCTGCAAAAGTGTGGCCCTGATGAAATCCTGTCTGCTGCGAGGATCTCGCCGGCGAACAAACGGTGCAGCCATATCCCCGCGAGAAGTTAATCCCTTCGGCGGCCAATTGATCGAGGTTCGGAGTCTGGACCGTAGGTAATCCTTTCGCCCTTCGAGCCGCTTGAGCATTCGGACCAATACTGCCCCAGCCCATGTCGTCGACATAGAAGTATAGGATATTAGGACGTTCCGCGGCAAATCCGAGCGTGGCGAATCCCGTGACAGCTAACACGGAAACAATGAGAGTGAGCAAATGGTGCTTCATAGTTCTGAGTGGAAACGAATCAGGCTCAACCGATTGAGGTGAGCCTGAACATGATAAAAGGAATCTTAAGAAATGGGAGTTTGCTTACTTCTTCTTTTTCTTGGGCTTCTTTTCAGCCGTGTCGGTAAAACCAACTACGAGATACTCCTGCATCTTCTTGACATAGCCCTGATGATCAAAGGTGCAGGCCGCCATCGCTTCCTGATATGGCTCAGCTCCGTCTCCAATCCAGTCGACCACATTGAATATCTTCAAAGAAGCGTAGGAGCTGTTACTGAGCATCTCGTTAAGGCAAGCAATCGCGGTGTCCTTATCGCCATCGCGGTAAAGCATCCATGCCGCCATGACTCGAACATGGTGGCAATCATCGGTGAGCGCTTTGCGAACCAGATTCATTTTGAGCTCCGCTCTATCCTGAATATGGAACAATCCAACCGCAGCCCAATAACGAACCCCGGCATCTTCATTCTTGAGGCGTTTGTAGAGCTGTTTGGCGTTCTTTGGATCGTTTTCGATCGCCAGATTGCTTGCTTCGAGGTAAGCGGCAACCGGATAAAGGTCCGGATTGCGAACCATTTCGAAAATGGTGAGCCCATTGTCCTCAGCCCGCTTCACAATTTCGCTTTCAGGGAGGAGTCCAGCATCGAAGTGCTTCATCTGCCACCCGTCGAGGTCATCGCGGAACTGCGCGACGAGATCAGCATACTGAGGATCGTTGATCAGATTATTGATATTGTCTGGATCCGCCTTGGCATCGTAAAGCTCTTCCATCGGCTTTGTGCCAAAGAAACGACCGGTAATCGCGTCAGTGCGTCCCTCATCATGATAGGCCTGCCAAGCTTTGGTGGCCTCCATCTGCCAGAGGTAACTGAGGCGCTGACCCCACGGCGCATACGGCATGTAGTTTCGGATGTAGAGCATTTTACCCTCGCTGTCGCGGAGCGCTCTCACATTGTCACAGCGCTCATCCATCCGGCCGCGGAAACTGACGTGTTGATTCCGCTCTTCTTTATCAGGGCCTAGGAAAACTTTGCCCTGCATGACATCGGGCACTTCTGCTCCGGCAAGACTGAGCCAGGTCTTAGGCATGTCAATGAAGCTGACAAGTTCGTCAATCTGTTCACCGGGGGAACCAGGACGCAGATGTTTGAATTTCTCCGGGATCCGAACAATTAACGGGCAGTGAGTGCCGCTATTAAACAGGAAACGCTTACTGCGAGCAATGACGCCACCGTGATCTGAATTGTGAATCACGATGGTGTTTTCGGCGAGACCCGCATCTTCGAGTTGCTTCAACGCGGCACCGATGTCTTTGTCCATCTCCTTTATCTGATCGTGGTAATGCGCGTAGTTTTTCCGCATCTCAGGGATATCGGGATGATACTTGGCCAACTGCACGTGTCCCGGGCTGTGGTCGGAATTTTCGATATCACCAAAGGCTTTCGATTCGTGGGACTTCGTGCTGTTGATGATCATGAAGAAAGGCTGATTGTCCTTTGCCGCCTGGAAGTCTGGCTTATGCGAATCCCAGGGCTCTTTGTCATCTCGACCACCAATATTATAGTCGGATTTGCCTGCGTTGACCACGTAGTAGCCAGCAGCCTTAAGATAATCGGGATAGTATTTGATCTTATCGTGAGGAATCTCGTAACGGCTCCGCATCGGGTGAGTCCCCATGGACACCGCGTGAACACCCGTGATCCAAGTACTTCGTGACGGTGCGCAGACAGGAGCGTTGGCGTAACAGTGCATGTACTGAAATCCCTCAGTCGCTAGCTTGTCGATGTTCGGCGTTTCAGCGTAGGGATTTCCATAACAGCCGATCCAATTGACGTTATTATCCTCACAGGTGAGCCAGAGAATATTGGGCCGGTCCTGAGCGGTCGAAACCACACTGGAGGCGACCAGCACCATGAGAGAGAGAAGTAATCGGATTTTCATATGAATTTTGGAGGAGATTTTGAGTGCTACCAATCAGAACTGAGGCGACCTACCGATCCGATACTGCCCCTGTTTCTTCAAGAAACCGAGAGACGTGATCACGCTGTGTCAGAATATGTTTAGACAAGTGCTGCTTAGCCAGCTCGAGGTCTTTTTTGAGCAAAGCATTCAAAATGTTACAATGCTCAACCGCTCGGCGGGCCACCATCGCTTTGTCGAAAACTGCTCGATCGAACAACATGTCGAAGTAGATTCCGTTCTGCTGAAAAAACCCGGCCAGATAACGGTTATTCGCTAATTCAATCCAGTGACGGTGAAGCCGATTGTCCAACTGCGGCTCCCCATTTTTATCGGGGTTGTTGCCAGCAACCATTTCTCTCAGATAATCGTGATCCAGCCGCGAGTAGGTTAGCTCAAGAGCATGAACCTCGAGCGTTTCTCGAAGATCAATGTAGTCGAGCATGTCCTTTTCCTGAAATGGCCTGACTCGCCAGCCGCGGCGAGGGAGATGCTCGATAATCCCCTCTCCTGCCAGGCGATTGAAGATGCGGCGAAGCACTGTCCGTCCTATTTCAAATTGATCCGCCGTCGCCTCCTCCCGCAAACACTCGTCTGCCCCTCTCAAACTAAGATTGATGATGTGGTCAGTTAAGAGCTTTTCAGGAGCCACCGGACGCGGCCCCTTCATTTCTTCGATCGAGCTGGTGCCGTTTCGGCTGCGCCGCCTGGGATTAAAGCTGAGGCGACCGCTTTCACCACGCACTAAATAATTCTGATCAACCAGACGATTCACCGCTGACCGAACCGGCATCAGGGAAACTTCAAAGTGTGTCGCGATCCCTTTGAGAGTCAAAGAATAGGCCGGGTCGTTACCAGTAACAACGTGAGCCCGAAGGTCGTCCTCGATCTGTTCGGAAATGTTCATTGATAGTGTGTGCAAAAATCAGCGCCGAGGCGAACGCTGTTTATACGCAATCAACTCGCTGCTGACAACCTAGGAGTGAAGTCTCGATCCACTTTTTGAATACAGATCTCTCGGGACCATTGGCTAAAGCCAAATAAACGATCCCGTCGACCCTCCCTTTTCCCGATTTCACCTCATTTGAATCGATTCCGTTTTGTGTCACAACGATCGCACTCGCTAATATACTCTTATAGATTTGATATTGTGCCCCAACCCCCCCAACTTTGAGTCTGCAAAAATTTAATCGCGACGTCATGACCTCAATTTTTAAACTCCGGCGACGGCTTCTCATCGGAGTATTTCTGATAGCGTTTCAGTTGTGCTCCACAACTGGCAAGGCGGCTGAGACAGCATCCCCTAGACTCACTCTCGATAGGATTTTTACTGATGACGAATTCGAAGCAAAGGAATTCTCTGCCAAATGGAGCAAAGAAACTGATGCCTACACCTTTCTCGATCCTGACACCGCCAACAAAGAAGAGAAGGCCATTTGGCAACGAAACCCGGCGAAAAGCAAAGGAACAGTTCTGATATCCAGCTCTGACCTGACTCCCCCGGACGAAGCTTCCGCTCTCGAAATTGATGACTATTTTTTCTCCAAAGACCAATCACTCGTGCTTATTTACACGAACTCAAAGCGAGTCTGGAGAAAGAACACTCGGGGAGATTACTGGCTCCTTGATCGGAGTAGCGGAGAGTTGCGCCAACTGGGTGGTGAAGCGCGCCCTTCATCTCTCATGTTCGCGAAGATCTCTCCGACAGGAGAGCATGTCGCCTATGTTCGGGATCGCAATATCTTCGTCGAGGATATCGCCGACCGCACCACCACCCAACTAACGGAGACTCCCAATAAACACATCATCAACGGCACTTCGGACTGGGTCTACGAAGAGGAGTTGTCGGTACGGGATGGCTTCCGTTGGTCACCTGACGGAAATTCAATTGCCTACTGGCAATTCGACGACAGCGAAGTCCCGCGACACACTATCCTGAATCAAGTGTCTGGGCTGTATCCAAAGAAGACCACTTTCGCTTACCCAAAAACGGGCCAGACCAACTCATCTGTTCGCATGGGCGTCGTCAACGTAATCGGAGGATCTTCAATCTGGTTCGACATCCCCGGAGACTCCCGAAATCACTACCTTTCACGCCTCGAGTGGGCCGACAACAACGATGAAGTCATCATCCAACAACTCAATCGCAACCAGAACGAAAATAGAGTCTACCTGGGAAATACCTCGGACGGATCAGTGCAGAGAATCTTCACTGAAACGGACCAAGCCTGGGTCGATATTCATGACGAACTATTCTGGATCGACCAGGGCGAACGCTTCACTTGGATTAGTGACAGAGATGGGTGGCGCCACATTTACCTGATATCCAGAGACGGAACCGAGGCCACTTGCATTACTCCCGGAGAGTTTGATGTCATCAAGCTTCTCAGCGTAGATAAGGCGAATAGATGGGCCTATTTCATCGCGTCTCCCGACAATCCAGCACAGCGCTATCTTTATCGGGTTGGGCTGAATGGGGGGAATCTGAAACGCCTCACCCCATCACGGGAAACGCGTGGTACGCACAACTACAATATCTCTCCGGATGGACAGCATGCTTTCGCCACGGCATCCAATTTCGATACGCCTCCAGTCACCAGGCTGTTAGAGTTACCCAGTCACAAAGAAATCGAAACCGTAGAGCCGAATGCTGAGTTAAAAGAGAAATTCGATGCGATTGACCGTGCTCCTTCAGATTTCTTTTACGTCGATAGCAACGACGGAGCTCCCCTCCACGCACGATGTTTGCTTCCGCCTGACTTTTCCTCGGATAAACAATACCCTCTCCTGATTCATGTTTATGGAGAACCCGCCGGACAAGTGGTCACTGATCGCTGGGGTGGCAACAATCATCTTTGGCACCTCATGCTGGCGCAACAGGGATATGTCGTCATGAGTTTCGACAACCGTGGCACGAAGGCACCGCGGGGACGCGACTGGCGAAAAGCAGCCTATTTTCAGGTCGGCATCATGGCGCCAAAAGCACAAGCGGACGCGGTCCAAACGGTGCTGAAAGAACGGCCCTATCTTGACCCCAATCGAGTTGGCAGTTGGGGCTGGAGCGGCGGCGGATCGATGAGCTTGAACGCAATCTTCAAGTTCCCTGAAATCTATCAAACAGCTATCGCTGTCGCATCCGTTCCCAACCAGCGTTTCTACGACACCATCTATCAGGAACGTTACATGGGCCATCCCTCAGAAAATATAGACGGCTATCGGGAAGGCTCCCCCATCAACTTTGCCCATCAACTCGAAGGAAATCTCCTAATTATCCATGGTGCCGCCGACGACAACTGCCACTATCAGACATTTGAAAAGCTAGTCGATGAGTTGGTCAAACGTAACAAGCCATTTTCGATGATGACCTATCCTCGCGGCACTCATTCCATCAAAGAGGGCAAGAACACCTCTCTTCATCTCTACAGTCTTATGACTCGGTTTCTCAATGAGAAGCTACCAGTAGATGAACCCAAACCTCCTTTGCCCAAATCGCCATGACAGAACCTGAAGCTCAGCTCGAACGGCTCCAAAAAACCAAGGAGCGACTTCATCAGGCCGCCGAAGAACTGAGTCTGGAGATGGGCGGTGCGCCGATCGTTGTCGTTGCCGGTGGAAGCGCAGATCACGGTGTCGAAGCCACCGTTGCTGGCTGGGCCAATCTTTCAGATCAAAGGGAAGGTCGATTTCGAGATGTTGTCGGCATTCTCCAGTCTGCCATCCAGCTGGAATCATTTTTCCATTACATGGAAGATGATCTTTTCCAGAATTTGAAAGAGAACATCGGTCGACGAAGCTGGCTCAGTGCTGGCGGTTCCGCCCCAAGCAGTAAAAGCGATACGTGAATTACTTCACGCCATCCATCAACTTCTGGATTGGCTTGGTAAACACGAGCAGTAGCAGCCCCGAACCTGCGGCAACGAGAACAATCTGCAAAAACAGACTTGGCATCTCCTGGATAGACTCCGGATTAAATCGCCCTGCCATCAGGCCTGCGATCAGGTTCCCCAATGCTGTCGCCAGAAACCAGATCCCCATCATCTGACCAACAAATCGCTTCGGTGCCAACTTGGTAACCGAACTCAAACCCACTGGACTCACGCAGAGCTCTCCCATGGTGTGAAGCAAATAGGTTAGAATCAACCAATACGGAGCCGCTTCATTCCCCGCAACAACCAGCTTGGCTGCTCCAACCATTATCAGAAAGCCCAGCCCCAGCATCAAGGTTCCTAACGCAAACTTCGTGGGCAGAGCAGGATCAAGATTTCTCTTGGCCAGTTTCACCCAGAACGCAGCAAATACAGGCGCCAGGGTCACGATGAAAAAAGGATTTAGCGATTGAAACCACCCTGCCGGAATTTCGAAGTTCACCCGTTCCAGAATTCGATCGGTGTGACGATCGGCAAACAGATTCAATGACGAGCCCGCCTGCTCAAAGCCTGACCAAAACACTGCTGAAGCGAAGAAAAGAATTAAGATCACGGACGTTTGTCGTTTCTCGGACGAGGTTAGCTTTCCGAAAAGAAAGACCGAAAGAAAGAACACCACGGCAAGAGCAACGATCACGTAGGTCGCTTTCTGAGCCAGCATCACCGGGTTCAATCGAATGACACCCGTCAAGCTGAGAACGAGAACCAGCACGACGAGCAGCACGCCCCCGATAAAGACATACCACGCCGGATCTACCCTGCCCGAATCACCCGCCCCCTCGCGCCGATGGGGATGCAGGCCGGCATCACCGAGAGCCTTACTCGAAAGTCGATATTGAATCGCCCCGGCCACCATACCGACCCCGGCAGCAGCGAACCCAGCATGCCAACTCACCTTTTCCCCCAGATAGCTGCAGATCAAAGGCCCTAGAAAAGCGCCCAGATTAATCCCCATGTAGAAAACGGTGAATCCTGCATCGCGACTGGCACCACCTTCGGGATATAGCTGACCCACAATGGCACTGATGTTAGGTTTAAGGAAACCTGTCCCGATAACGACCAGCACCAAACCGACATAAAATGCAGATATCGAGGGGATCGCGAGAGTGAAGTGTCCCGCCGCAATGATCAATCCACCGATCCAAATTGAGCGCTGCGCCCCCAGGAGCCGATCGGCAATCCAACCTCCGGGAAGAGCAACTAGATACACCGCCGAAGTATAAAGGCCGTATATCGCACCGGCTTTTTGCTCGTCCAGCCCCATCCCGCCGTGCTCAATCGCATCCACCATGAAGAGCACGAGCAAGGCTCGCATCCCATAATAACTGAACCGCTCCCACATCTCAGTGAAGAACAGCACTGAGAGGCCACGGGGATGACCGAACCAAGTGGAATCGCTGGGTTCAGTCATCAAATTGAGAGTCTAAATTGGCGTAGTCACACCGTCGCTAGAATCAACTTTCCGCCCCTTCCCACGCTCCCCACCAACTGCGAAATAGACGCCACTGGGAATGAAGGTATTCGTGCTGACTGCTGCTAAGTTGATCAGCCGCGTTAAATTGACGGGAGTATTCCGGGTGCCCCTCCAAAACCATAAGCTCCTTGTAGTAGAGCACTAGATCGGGGCCTTCATCAAAGGTCGATAACACAGTGAGAGCATCGCTCAACTCCAGGGCCAATCGACGTGCTTTAGAATCCCCTTTCGCCGCTTGCTGACACAGGTCTACAAAACGAAGTATCTCCTTCGGTAGTGCATTCCCGACACCAGTAATCGCCCCGGCCGCACCACAATTGACAAAACCGTGAAAGACCTGCGTGTCCACTCCAACCATCAAGGTCAAATCCGGATCCCCACTGGTGATGTTTTCCGCAGCATAACTAAGAGAGTCAGCCCCGCCGAATTCCTTAAATCCGACCAAATTCGAATGATTCTTTCTCAAGTCGAAAAACAAATCTGCTTTCGTTTCAAAGCCATAATAAGGGCTGTTGTAAATCACCGACGGTAAATCCCCTCCGGCACTCAGAATGCCTTCAAAATGAGCTTTTTGGGCGGCAACCGATGAGCCGCGGGAAAGAACTCGAGGAATAACCATCAGCCCGCTTGCTCCCACGTCACTAGCATGGGCAGCATGGGCCGCGGCCAAGCTCGGGTTCTGAGCCCCGGTTCCGACAACGACAGGAATACCTGCTTCCACCAAACACTGAACACCTTCCTGCCGCTGGGCATCAGTCAAAAGGGGCCAGTCACCCATTGAGCCGCAGTAGACAACTCCACTCATCCCATCCTTGATCAAACTTGAAGCCGTCCGAACGAGAGCATCAAAGTCAGGCTGCCCCCCTTCACCGCAAGGCGTCATCAGGGCGGGAATACAGCCTCGAAATACATTAGAATCGGTTTCGGTCATTATTTGCAAAGTAGGTCGCTAAAATTATCAATTTCGAATGAATTTCATTTTCTCAAACACCTCAAATGTCACCCTCCTTTTCGGACGGCGATTTTTGAGTTTGCACCCAAAATGGAATCGTGATAACAATAATTGATATTGGACACAATTGATACATCCTCTCATTTAAGTCAAGATAATTTCTCAATCGCATCCCCTTCCTCTATTCGGTCCCAAACAGCTGCATGAACTCAATCTCCGCTTCGTCAACGATCTTCGCTGGCGTCCCCCAAAACAACAGTGCCCTCTTTCGAGCTGTTCAATTTTCCGTTGGCGATCCCGTCGCCCTCTTGAATATCGTCGATTCTTCTTCACGCCAAACCAGCATTCTCATCGTGCGTGATATTGAAATGGAACGCGCCCGGAAGGTCGTCGATGTTGATCACGTTTCCTGTCCCGCTGACTTCACCCCGGATGGCGGTCTTTCACCCGACCGTGAAGTCGCTACTGCTCAGGGAGCCGCCGAGTGTCTCCGTCAGCACGGAGTCACCTCCGTAACTGCCGACCGCACGCTTCCTCTCACTTTTAGTCACGTTCTCAATCAGGCTGGAATCGAGGTTATTTGTGATCTCGAAATGGGCGTTTTCGAGCGACGCCAGAAGACCGACCAGGAAATCGAGCACCTCCGCAAGGCCCAGAACGTCACTGAACAGGCGATTCGGCTTGCCTGTGAAATGGTCGCCCACTCGGATGCGCATCAGGATGGAAGCCTACACCTCGATGGATCCCCTCTCACTTCAGAACGGGTTCGAGGCGCAGCCAGCGTTTTCCTGATGGAACAGGGTTTCACCGGACCGACTTACATTATCGCTGGAGGTCCGCAGGGAGCTGACTGTCACAACACGGGGAGTGGTCAGATCTATACGGAACAGCCCGTCATCGTAGACATCTTCCCTACGAACATGGCCACCCACTACTGCGGTGATTGCACTCGTACCGTGGTCCACGGAAAGATTCCCGACGAATTGATCAAAATGAATGAAGCTGTTCGCATCGCCAAGACTGCCGGATGCAATGCATTGCGCCCTGGTGTCGCAGGCAAAGAAGTTCACGCAGCCACAACGGCTGTTCTTCTCGAGCGAGGTTATC
Source organism: uncultured Verrucomicrobiales bacterium (assembly GCA_963977055.1). GTDB lineage: Bacteria > Verrucomicrobiota > Verrucomicrobiia > Verrucomicrobiales > DEV007 > Arctic95D-9. The sequence goes on along the minus strand of CAXBMX010000036.1, from coordinate 10,997 downwards.
ACACTGGCTTCCCACCTGATGAAGCGGATGAAAGCTACTGCACCATGCATCACGGTACCGGACACGGAATCGGACTGGATGTTCATGAGCCCCCTCTTCTCGATCCGACCGGCATTCCTCTACTCAAGGGGGATGTCCTGACTGTCGAGCCGGGGCTCTATCAAAAGAACCTCGGAGGCGTTCGTGTTGAGGACATGGTCGTCGTCACTGAAGACGGATACATCAATCTGAATCAACTCCCCGAGGGCTTAGATTGGAAGTCATGAAAGCAAGGCCGTTTCAATTTTTGATTCTTCTATCAACCTTATTATTCATGTTTGAATCAGCCTCCTGTCGAGATGCTCCAAATCAAGAGTTCGCGACCCTATCGAAAATCTTTCTCGAAAATCGTTTCAGCGAATCACCCGTTCTTGCCACTTCACTTGGTGAACATCGCTACGATCATCAATTGGATCAAGTTGACCCGCCGTTTCGCGAACGTTCTCTGAATCAAGCTCAAGCGCTTCTCTTAGCGCTTGATGCGATCCCGTTCGATTCGCTCTCTCGGGAAAACCAGGTCGACTCAGAACTCATCCGCCACGAACTGAAACGCCATATCTGGGGAATCGAATCTCTGCGAGAGTGGGAATGGAATCCACTGCGCTACACGGGACTGCCAGGCAATTCCATCTACGCTCTTCTGGCCCGAGACACCGGCCCGATTGGGGATCGGCTCGCCGCTGCCGCCGCCCGTTGCCGAGAGTTTCCCCGCTACTTCCAGCAGGCGCGTGAATCTCTCAAGCCTGCCCTGACACCTCCCCTTCATGCCGAAACAGCCGTAGACCAAAACCGGGGGATCAGCCGACTTCTTCAAGACCTGCTGACTCCTCACCTCGAATCTCTACCAGAGGCACAAGCCACCGACCTGAAGGAAGCCATCGCCGTGGCCGAGGCAGCTATCCAAGACCAGCAGACATGGCTCGAAACGCAGCTACTACCCAATGCCCGGGGAAACGAGCGTCTCAGCGAAAAACTCTACCGCGAGAAATTTGCCTACGAGCTCTTTACTAGCTCGAGCCCTGAAGAACTAAAGGCTCAGGCCGAAGCTCGAATGAAGAAGCTGCATCAGAGGATGTATGAGTTGTCCCTCATTATCCTATCAGAACGCCAGTTCTCTCCACAAGTATCGGAGGCCTTATCTCCTGAGGAGAAACGTGGGATCATTCGCTTAGCCCTCGAAATCGCCTATGCCGACGCCCCGACTCGGGACGGCGTCGTAGCTGCGGCAGAAAACTCCCTCGCCATCACTCGCGATTTCATTATCGAGAACGAGCTCATTACCATGCCTGACGATCCCGTCGAGATTATTGTCATGCCCGAATTCCGACGAGGCGTCTCTTTGGCCTACTGCGATGCTCCCGGCCCCCTCGAACAAAGCCAGAAGACCTTTTACGCCGTCTCGCCTCCTCCCACCGATTGGACGGAGAAACAGGTGCAATCCCATCTCCGCGAGTACAACCATCGCTCTCTGCACGTGCTCACCATCCACGAAGCAACACCCGGGCACTTTGTGCAACTCGCCCACGCCAACCAGAACCCTAACATCCTCCGATCCATCCTCGGCTCTGGCACCTTCATCGAAGGATGGGCCGTCTACTGTGAAATGATGATGGTCGAGCAAGGGTTTCTTGCAGACGACCCACTCATGGAACTCATTGTTCTGAAGTGGTACCTCCGAGACACTACCAACGCCATCATTGATCAGGCTGTCCACCTGGATGGCATCAGCGAAGAAGAGGCCATGTCCTTGCTGATGGATCAAGCTTTTCAGGAAGAACGCGAAGCCGCAGGCAAATACACTCGAGCCCGCCTTAGCTCAGCTCAGCTTTCCACTTACTTTGCAGGATACGTCGAACTGATCGATCTACGTGAGGCTGCCGAAGCCGCTCAAGGAGATCAGTTTGATCTAAAGGCCTATCACGACCGTGCTCTTTCCTACGGCTCGCCTCCTACGAAATTTGTAAAAGCACTCCTCTTGGATCGACCAATTCCTTCATTTCGGTAAAATTTTGTCGTTACGTGTTTTTGTGACGCCACCTTTCTGCTCTGACGACGAACTCGATAGCCACCTCAACATCAACTGTCTCAAAATCGCTTGAAACCCTGATTACAATGAAATCACTTTGAGGCACGATCAGGCAGGATGAAATGACTTGCCCGGAAACGACTCCACCTCCTAATTGATTTTGTATTCAACATCATTAAAAGCCACCGGCCTCGACATGCTGCCTAATATTCGATTTATTAAAGTCTCTCTCGTCCTTCTGATTGCAAGCTCGGCCATATCAGTTCGCTCTGAGGAGAGCCACCAGTCAAAGCCAAATATTCTCTTCATTGCGGTCGACGATCTTCGCCCCGAGCTGGGATGCTACGGTGTCGACGCCATCCAATCCCCCAACATCGATCGACTCGCCGCATCCGGGGTGCGCTTTGATCGAGCCTATTGCCAGCTCGCGGTATGCAATCCTTCGCGCGTCAGCCTCCTCACCGGACTACGCCCGGACTCCGCCAAAGTGTGGACTCTCGACGTACGATTTCGTGACACCGTACCCGATGTCGTGACGCTGCCCCAACATTTCAAACAGAACGGCTATTACGCCGCATCCTTCGGCAAAATCTTTCACAACCCCTGGCCCGACAACGAGTCCTGGAGCGAACCGCACCAATGGCCCAAATCCAAGCTTTGGTCCGACGAGGCAAAACAGCGTCTCACTGAATTCAAAGAGCAAATGCGGGCCGACGGCAAAAGTGAAGCCGCCATCAATCGCCTACGAGCCGTTGCAACCGAGATCGTCGACATTCCCGATCACGAGCACATCGATGGCGCCATCGCTCAACAGTCGCTGAAGGCGATGCGCCGCCTCGCCAAAGGAGACCAACCCTTCTTCCTTGCCACCGGTTTTGTGCGACCCCACCTCCCCTTTGTCGTTCCGCGCAAATATTGGGAGCTCTACGACCGCGAAGCTATTCCACTCGCGGAGGACCCATCCATTCCAAAAGGCTCACCAGATTTTGCGATGAACACCATGTATGAGCTACGCGACTACATGGATTTCCTCGGCACCGATGATCCCCGAAAAGGCCCGCTAACGAAAGCACAACAGAAGGAACTCAAACACGGTTACTATGCCTCAGTCAGTCTGATCGATGCTCAGGTCGGACTCCTCCTCGACGAACTGGAGACACTCGGTATCGCCGACAACACCCTCGTTATTCTCTGGGGTGATCACGGCTGGAAACTGGGAGAGCACAACAGTTGGTGCAAGCAAAGTAACTACGAAATCGATGCGCGAGTTCCCCTCATCATTCGCGATCCCCGCGCCAAAGCCAATGGCCAGGCGAGTCAGTCACTTGTCGAATTCGTCGACGTTTATCCCACCCTTTGCGACCTCGCTGGGATCCCGACGGCAGACCATGCCGAAGGGACAACGCTACGCTCCCTTCTCAACAATCCGTCAGCTACCGTCAAAGACGCTGCCTTCAGCCAATTCCCTCGCCGTACCGATGATGGCGAGTTCATGGGATACGCCATGCGGACGGATCGCTATCGCTACATCGAGTGGATTGATCGCAAGACGCAGAAGCCTCTCGATTACGAAATCTACGACCATCAAACCGATCCTGGCGAAACAAGAAATCTGGCCGCCCTGCCCAAACACAAACCACTTCTTGAGAAGCTCAACCAGCAACTCTGGACCACCCTACCAAAACCTCCACCTCTCCAAAAACAAAAACGTGCAGGAACCCCCAACCGTCCCACGCTGACTCTCCGCAACGATCATTCCACGACATTGAATCTGTATTGGGTCTCACCCGAAGGAAACCGCAAACTCGTCGGCACCATGGAACCCGGCGAACAGCTGGTGCAGAACACCAGTAAAGGGCATCAGTTCGAAATTGAGAGCACCACGCACACCTACCGCAAACCGATCAGGGTTACCCAATCGGAAGCATCCCTCGTCATTACGGCTGCCGCCCTTGCGCCCAAACCTAAGCCGAACCATAGGAAATCTGCGGCGGCAACTTCTCCAGACCCGCGCCCCAACATCCTCTTTCTGATGGGAGACGACTGGTCTTATCCGCACGCCGGCGCCCTCGGTGACAAGACAGTGAAAACTCCTACCTTCGACCGTCTCGTCCGCGAAGGGGTGCTCTTCGACAATTCCTTTGTTTCAGCCCCTTCATGCACCCCCAGTCGTCACGCAGTCTCGTCCGGACAATACCACTGGCGCCTCAAAGATGGCGGAGACCTTGGCGGCTCTATTCCCGCTGAGACCCCGGTCTACCCTGACTTACTGGCCGAGACTGGCTACCTCACCGGATTCAGTCGAAAAGGAACAGGGCCGAGCAAGCACATCTACCGGGGCAATGACCCGTTTGGTGAGCATTTCCAAACCTTCAAAGAATTCTATGCCAGCCGAGACAGGAGTAAGCCGTTCTGTTTCTGGTATGGATCTGGTGAGCCACATCGCCCCTACGACTGGGAAGTCAGCAAACGAAACGGCATGAACTTGAAAGGGATTCAAGTGCCCGCCTTTCTGCCTGACAATGAGACAACCCGCACCGACCTCGGCGATTATTACACCAAGGTCGAACGCTTTGACAGCGACTCAGCCCGCATCCTGGCACTGCTTGAGCAGAACGGTGAACTGGACAATACCATCGTCGTCATGACAGGTGACAACGGGATGCCCTTCCCTCGCGCCAAGGCCACTCTCTACGATTTTGGCACCCGAGTTCCTCTCGTCATTCGCTGGGGCAACAAAGTCAAAGGGGGGCGAACCGTTGACGATTTTGTCAGCCTCACTGATCTCGCACCCACCTTCCTTGAAGCCGTCGGGCTTCCCGTTCCCAAAGAAATGACAGGTGTCTCCTTGATGCCTCAACTGACATCCGCCAAAGAGGGACAGATCGACTCCGAGCGCGATCATGTCCTCACAGGCATGGAAAGGCATGTCTACCCCTACCCCTCCCGGGCGCTTCGCGATAAAGACTTCCTCTACATCCGCAACTTTACTCCCATCGCCTGGTCGTCAGGGAAATTCAAAGGGCCCGAACCTGTTTTTGACTTTGTCAAAACCCCCTGGCCCACCTCGTCCGGTGCCTTTTCCTACAATGTTGATCCCGGTCCAACCAAGCAATGGATGAGACTCAACGCCGAGTCCGGCGATCATGCTGAACTCTACCGCCTTGCCTTTGGACAGCGGAGCCACGACGAACTCTACGATCTCAAAAAAGACCCTGACCAATTGGTTAACCTGGCCGACGACGCTGACTATCAAGCGGATCGCCGAAAACTATCCATTCGACTCGTTGAGGGGCTCAGAGAAAGCAAAGATCCTCGATTCTCCTTACCACACCATTCCACCTTTCAAGTCAGTGGATGGACAATCCACCTGAGTGACGCCCAATGGGATGATGCCCCCACAGCCACAGGAAGAATGCTGGATCTGCTGGAGATCCAACTGAATCGGGTTGCCGCCGTCATTCCACCTGAGGCGTTAAAGCACTTAAAGTCCGTTCCTATCTGGATCAATCGCCCCTATTCCGGAAAACGTGCCGGCGCCGAGTATCACCCCGACAAGAATTGGCTAAAAACTGAAGGCCGGGATCCAATGCTCGCCAATGGTGTTGAGATCACCAACACACAGATTTTCCCTTTTGAGAACCGGCGCATGCCTTACTTGCTGCTTCACGAACTCGCCCACGGCTATCATGATCAAGTGCTTGGCTTCAACCACCCCGATGTCAAGGCAGCCTACGAGATGGCGCGTGACTCTGGCTCCTACGATGAAGTAATGAGATATAACGGACGGAGCACTGAACTCGCCAAAGCTTACGCCATGACCAATCCTCAGGAATACTTCGCTGAGGTCACTGAAGCCTACTTTGGCAAAAATGACTTCTTTCCTTTCACTCGAGAAGAGCTCAAAGAACACGACCCCACTGCCTATAAAATGATCGAAAAACTGTGGGGAATTCGGCAGAATACAAAAAAGTCAGGAAAAACTCGACCCTAATCGTTACCCAACCCAACGATGAAACCCATCAGCATTCTCAATCACGTTCTCGGCCCGGTCATGAGGGGCCCCTCCAGTTCTCATACGGCAGGTGCCTTCCACATTGGGAGCATGGCGCGATCTATTCTCGGAGGCACTCCTAGCAAAGCCTCTCTCAGCTTTGATCCCGATGGCTCATACGCTGCCACCTACGAACCCCAGGGAGCCGATCGAGGCTTCGCCATGGGGCTCATGGACAAACCACTCACCGATAAGTCGTTCTTCACTGCCCTAACTGATGCACAAGAATCCGGTTTGGATATTGATTTTCAAGTTCGGCCGCTAGTCGATGCCAGTCATCCCAACATCACCGACCTCCAACTGACTTCCCCTTCGGGAACACCGCTTCATCTCGTGGCACGATCTATCGGCGGTGGTTCGGTTGAAATCACCCATATCAATGATCGCCCGGTTCTCTTTGACGGAACTTGCTACGAAATACTGGCGGAGGTTCCACCGGAACACGCTCTCGCAGCCCATCAACTGCTGACCGACTCCGGCGTCATTGGATCGCCAGAGGAACTCTCAAACAATGGTTCCGTCTCCTGGAAGGTTAGTCGCACAGAACCACTCAGATCAGAAGTTCGGGGAAAAATCAAAGCACTTTCTTCAAACATAAATCTATGGGAATCCAACCCTGTCTACTTTGTCAAAAGGGGCGAGCCGCTTTTCAACAGCTCTGCCGAAATGGTTCAACTGGCAGAGGAACAAAAGAGCTCACTTGGTGAGATTGCACTGGCCCACGAATGTCAACTCCTGGGACTTAGCGAAGCAGATGTGATCAAAGAAATGCTCTACCGATACGACATCATGGTCGACTCCGTGGAGAAGGGACTCGATCCAAATCACACTGGCCTGCGATTACTACCCAGTTGTGCCGGTTCTATTTTCCAAGCCGAAGCTGAGGGAAGACTATCCGTCCGTAGCCTCAACACTCGGGCTGCCGCACGCGCTCTCGCCGTGATGCATGTCGACGGATCGATGGGCGTGGTCTGTGCCGCACCGACAGGTGGCTCGGCCGGAGTGATTCCAGGTGCGTTGGTGACACTCGCCGAAGAGAAAGAACTCTCCCGGGAGCAAATCGCCAAAGCACTTCTTGCGGCAGGCTCCATCGGCATGATTCTGGCGATCCGCGGCACCTTTGCCGCCGAAGTCGCTGGCTGTCAGGTTGAAATCGGAGCCTCGGGTGCCATGGCTGCTGCCGCGATCGTCGACGCAGTCGGTGGTTCAGCGAAACAGGCCAGCGATGCCGCCGCGATTGGATTCCAGAATACGATGGGCACGGTTTGCGATTTGCTCCACGGAATGGTTGAGATCCCCTGCCACACCCGCAATGGTGCCGCTGCTGCTAATGCCTTCGTTAACGCGGATTTAGTGTTGGGTGGTTACACCAACTACATTCCACTGGATGAAACGATCGATGCCGTTTATGCCGTTGGCCTCGCGATGCCCAAGGAATTGCGCTGCACCTCAAAAGGCGGGCTCGCCGTGACGCCTTCCGCTTTGGCACTCAAACCTGGTTCTTGTTGCGGAAGCGGCTGCAGCAGTTGCGGGTAAATATTATTGGTGGGCTACCTACCGACGATCATGGAATCAGTCATCGTCAGGAACAGGATCAACGACTATGATAGAAGGAGTCGCAATAGACTCAGCTAACGAAGCATATTCGTCGGCACGAAAGGCCCATTGCTTTGCAGAAGACGCTATTTGATCGGCCAAAATCGAAGTTTCCAGAGCTTGTGCAGCGATGTCTTCTGCGAGCCCGGAACTGAAAATTGCGGCTTCATCATTCCCAGCCAAAACAATCGCGCGATCCGCCGCATCGCGAGCTAAGAGGTTCGCCGCAAGGGCATCACCCGCGGCATCACCTGCCCTCACTGCTTCAAGCGCCGCACGATCCGCCGCGTCCCTGGAATATACGGCATAAGACTTTGCATCAGCATAGCTCAAAGCGTCAGTGGCACTTTGTAACGCATTTGCTGCCTGCTTTGCTGCCTGTGCCGCACCATCGAGCGCTCGAGTTGCCTCCGCCGTGGAAAGCCTCGCACTGCCCTCTGCCGCGATGGCTTCATTAACTGCGAGGAACACGGCTTCCTGCGCATCGACGTAGGCTCCATTCTGTCCCAGCACTATCGATGGATCTGCCGTAATCGGCCCCAAAGAAACGAATGTTCCATATACGTTAACGGAGGCATCCTTGTTCTCCAGAACATGAAACTCATCAAAATAGGAAAACCCATTAGAGGTGCTATCCGAGAGCTCTATTCGAAACTCGAACTCATAACCATCGACTACCAGTGTTCTACTTGATCGCGCATCATTTACCCGAACATAGTCCGCATCCGGCCAAAGGTTCTGAGGATCCCCCAAGTTGATGCTATTGATCAAATCAAAGGAAAAATCGAAATACGGATTGTAGTTATTCCCATTAATATCCACTGACAAGCCGATACTGAGATCAACCGTGTCCGCGCCTGTTTTTTCGAGAACGGTGCCGTTGTAATAGTCTAATCCGCCTATCTGGAAACGTTCGCCACTGGCTACGTCACTGAATCCAGTTCCGTTGAAATCCAGCGTACTTGCCGAAAAGTTACTGCTTGGAGCTTTGCCCCATTCAAAATGAGAAGACGATCCTCCTCCAGCCAAGTTCGTAACCATTGAATTATGTCCGGTCGGACTGTGAAAAGAACCAGAAGCCGATCCTGACAAAGCAATTGAGTTCGTATTAACCAGGCGGTCGGAAACCATACTGGGTAGGTAATACGGGGAATCAATGGAGACCACTTGTGCTTCAATACTAACCCCGGAAGGATAAAGATTACCGTCGAGCATGAAGTTACCAGAATAGTCTATCCACCCTCCGGCATTGATGCGGTACCGTATTTCTGAAATCCCCGGAGGATTGCTGTTAACAATTTCAAACGAAATTGTCTGATCAGTGAACAGTCCGAATGCATCCGCCGAAGTTTCAATAACGGGAGGCGCAAGAGTCGCGGGTAGCGCTTGATAGCTCTCGCAACCACGTGGACTATTCTGATACGCATCATCGATTGCGATCGCCTGAGCACAAATAATCGATCCGGGCAGGATTGAAACTGATCCCGAATACGGTTCCCACATTCCGAAGTCGACTTGATAAAATACCTGAGACGTTCCTGAGCTGTTCGGGTCCACCAGACTAAGCATCAAATCAAAGTTGCTGATTGTGTAATCTCCGCCCGGCAATGAGAACTGTGGCGCGAGCAAAGCAGAAGAAGGAAGAGGCGAGCCAGTAGGCCCAGAACTAGGCGACCCCGCCGGTGTGGCGTTCGGCGGAGCAGAGCTGACAGGTATAGTCGTAATTGAGGCGGTAGAACTGGTTCCCGAAGCGTCTGAGTATTCCCAAATCCAGTTACCGGTATCGGCATATTGAACGGCAAAGGAACGGTCCTCAGCTCCCCCGTCGTTTTCTGCAATTGTGTCATCGAGAAAAAATTCGCGAATTCCTTCGGAACTCCCGCTAGCAGCCAGCTCAAAAGCTGATTTCGTTGAATTCCAGTAAACCCGCATCTTGCCGCTTGCTGCCTCAGCAGCCGACTGCCGGCGGATATTTACGCGAGCATCGACGAAAGATGAAGATAGTCCGGCCGAGCGCTTGGCCTGGGCACTGCTCAATTTTGTTCTCAAACTGGCCAATACGTTTTCTGCAGTGGCGCTTGAATCAATCGAACCACCCGAAGCCAGATATACCTTCACGGCTCGGTTCAATGTAATCACGTCAGAGTACAACTTTTCTTCTCTGGCTTTCTCAGTAAGGCCGCCAATAGAGATTACGCCAATTGCGGCCAGAATGCCCACTACCCCGACAACGATAAGGACTTCAAGCAATGAAAACGCACGATGATAGGAGGAATTTACCATAGTCTGGTCAGACTATACCTAATTATGGTAATTATGCAAATTATAACCAATTTAAGCTTAAGCGGTTATAGCTGACCTATCATCCCAGCCTTTGAGTGAACCCGTTCAGACACGCACTACTCGGATCCTATTCCCCTGAGCTGCGCGTGCACTTGCGCCGTTTTTCCCATGTAGTGATCCATCGAGTAGTCAAAAGCGGCCAGCCGAATATGTTTGACCGATTTTTTAGATTCTCCCAATGCCTCAAAGTAGAGCCCCAGATAGAGATGAGCGTAGCAGAGATGATTGCGCTCCCTTTCCGACAATTCACCGTCATGATCCGATTTTGCGGCCTCAAGCACCTCTGCTTCCGAGCCACGACCTCCAAACAGGTCGTGCACCTCTTTCATGGGAATCCGGGAATCAAATTCAATCGGAATAAAATTCTCCCGAGCCTTTTCCACATCCCCACCCGGAGCTCTGACGACACAGAGAAAATGCCACACGGCGTTCTCCACATCCTGACTGTTCACGTCCTGATGTCGCTCAAACTGGGCTACTCCTTTTTCATACTCTTCCGCGTAGTAGTAGCTCAACCCGCGCTGCCAATGATGAGCGTCCTGACTCGGGAATATTTCCAAAAAGGAATCAAAATCTTTGATCGACCCTTCGATGTCCGCTTGAAAGAACCTTTCCTCTCCCCGCTGGTGAAAGGCCCCTCCCCTCGCTCTATTCCATTTACTATCCTGAGTAATTCCCTCCGTAAGGTCGATGACTGTATCCAAATCCCCGATCTGGGTTGCCTGAGAAAGCGCCACTTCTTGATCCGATGTTAAATCGGCAGCAAAAATGTCCCCACTGGTCACAAGGGCAAAGATTAGAAACGTGATGAGTCGGTTCATTGGTTGAAACGCTGAACGAAAACTGCAGTCCCGTAAAGCGTTGACTGGCTAGGATGGCACGGTTTTAAGCAGAATACCAACTGTGCGCGATCACCCTGTAGCCGGTGGGCCGGCCCCC
>CAXBMX010000035.1:0-49031 GCA_963977055.1 uncultured Verrucomicrobiales bacterium | reverse complement strand
GCGATCATTCGGATCTGAGCATCCTGGCACATCGAATTCTTGTAGGTCGAACGTTAGAGGCATGGCAGCCCGATCCGGGAGCGCGGCCTCGATTGGAGGATAAGGATTCGAATCAGGTAAGTCAATCAGCTCGAAACGGGATCGGGCTTGTCCATCGCCGACTTGTTATGCTCCGCTCGTTTCAGGGCGATGTAGGAAAGGAGGACGAAAAGCACCATCGTCAGAGTATCGAGAAAACGCTGTAGCGAAAATACAAAATCGAAAACCTCCCGAAGGTCAGATTGGATAACCCTGCTCATGAAAATGAGGCGAACGGCAGTGAAGAGCTCAAGCACCAAAACTAAAATCCCCCAAGACAGTGCTACCATCCCCTCCAATCTTGTCACGCCATTTCTTATTAAGCGCCTAGACCAAGCAATCGCGACTACACCAAGGGAAATACGGAAGAAGTTTTGAGGATGTGCAAAGTGGCTGCTTGAACCGAACTCAAACAAGAATGAGGGCAGCAGGACAATAACCGTCGTGGCAATTCCCCAGAAGATTGTCGGGACGAAATTTGGCTTATCATTCTGAGTTGTCCGATTGATAAGGGCGTGAAGAGACCTCAGAAACTGCAGCAATACCAGAGTAGCAACGAGCAGAAGAAGTAGGTACCCGACATAGAGGATACCTAATGCCTGACCGTATCCGGAAAAATCAGCGAGTATAATTGAAAGCATAACGTTTTAGGAATCTCAGCCCGATCAGAGAGCGAGATTCCGATAGGAGGTTAGGAATTCTAATCAGAGAAGTCAATCAACTCGGAACGTGATCGGGCTTGAGATCTCCGGCTTGTTCTGTCCGTTTTCGGATAAGCGTGTGCGCCCACGGAATCGCGATCAACGACGAAGCCGCTGTCGCTGGGATAACCGTCATGAGCGTGGCGATAATGTAAAGCATAGCCCATCCTGATCCATTGCCCTCGTATCCGATGAATCCAGGAATCGCAAATGCCAGAAGCACTGCGAGAGTCAAGATAGTCAGCAGAACAGAGCTGATCATGGTTCCATAGATGGTCGTTTGAAAAGGGTGGGCCTTAAAAACGTATCGGGTCACCTCAGTGAAAAAGATTCCGTAAAGAGCGACTGCAATGCAGCACGCGAAGACGACAAGATACGGAACAAACGAAGTAGGGAACCCAATCGAGAACTGAACGGCTACCCCGATCGCAACCAGATAGGGAAATACCCAAGTTGCCGCGACAGGAAGCTTCATTTCAAGACAGAACGTTAGAGGTCAGGCACGGAGCGAAGCGAAGTTGCCTGCACCGCCTTGTTCGCCATCAGCGGGCAAATGGGTGGGCTATTGGTTTTACTGTTGTTTATGTTTATTAGTGGGCGAAATCTTAGCATCACTTCCTGATTGTTACATGCTGATAAACCATTTGAGCAGCTTCGCTGCGGGTCAGAATTCTGTCCAACTTAGGCTGTGCCGGCACACTTATTTGCAGTAAGCCTGAAATGATTCTGCTGGCCTTGGCCTCGCTTACTTGTTGATCCGGGTAAGCAAGCGCGCTTCTGGAATCCTTGTTTACTTTGTAATCGAAGAAAGGCTTATGAGATTGGCTCGAATAATCATACAAGGTTTCGATGTATTTGTAGGCAGGGTGCCCGCGCGGTACGTCTGTGAAGTGTGAAGCGGTAATACTGAGCGGGATTTGAAGCCCGTTTACTGCCATCTGGGAAAACTCGCCCATCGTGATTGGGTCATCGGGGCGGAAGCGGTAGGCGGTCATTTCGAGAGAAGCTAAACCCTTGGATTTCTCAGCTGTGTTGTAATCATCCATATCAGGGCCGGCCACTGCGCCGAGGAGGCTGAGCTTTTGTACCGCGGTGAATGCGGGGTTGTCTAAGGGAAGGTCTGTGTAAAAGAAGAGGACGCTGCGCTGCCTTAAGAGTTCATCCTGGATTTGCTTAACGGAGACGGCTTTGAGTTCCTGCTTATTGTCGATCGCGATGGCGGCGGCAACACCGGCTGCTTGTCCGAGCGAAGACCATACGGGCTCCATGCGCACGCTGCAGATGGCTACGTGTGTGCAGGATAGGCCGACAGGGAAGAGGATGCCTTTGTGTTCTTTGGGTACGAGAGTGCCGTAGGGTATTTGGTAGGGGCCAGTCGCATCATGCAGGTGAAGCGTGCCTTCGGCCGCGCCTTTGCCGGAGACGGGTTCCTTTCGCTCGTCGGGACCTTGAACGCGGTGCGCATCCATGCCGTAGATGCCGATGGCGATGGAGTCGGGATGAAGCGGTCCACGGAAGCCGTCGCCGCGCAGGTCTTTATGCAGATCACTTTCAGTTAAGGTGTAGAGTCCCTCTATGCGACGGCCTTGGCGCACATAGAGGCGGTAGGGGAAGTTGCCGTTGTCCTGAAACTCGTCGTCGGGGAGGCCGATATGGGGCGAGCCTCCCTCGGTCTGTATATAGTAGAGGTAGCCGAGGTCATGGTTGCGGTAGATTTTTTCGATTTCTACGCGTTCTTCCCAATCGGCAAGAACCCAACGGGTACCGTGCCCAACCAAGTCGCCTCCCCAGTTGATGCCAAGCAGGTCAAACTTCCCGTTCGGTATGATAGGCTTACCTTTCCCCCAGCTATACTTGGCAGGATCGTATCCGGGAGGCGCTTCCTTGAGGCGATAGGGGTGGTCGGGAGTACCGTAATCCTTGGCTGTGATTCGGTACGTGAATGCCTGCGAGCGGTGGTCGGCTTCACCTGTACTGTGCGGAAGGATAGTGGAGGGCAGTGTGCCCTTCGCTTTGCCTCTGCGAAAATAGTCTGTATAAATGACGCCGGCATGCGGCTCTTCTGCGGACCGCGCTTCGCGTCCGATGCGGTACGGTATGTTCGCATACTCAGCCAAGTCGGCTTCATAAGTGGCGTCGATGATGACCTTGCCGGTATAAGTATGCTGTGCGCCAAGCTTCCCCTGGTTGTCGCGCTCACGCGTGATGACGCCCGTGACACGGTCGCCTTTCATTTTCACGTCTACGGCCACTTCGTTGAAGCGTGTGGTGATGCCCGGATGTTCGGCCACCATCTCCGCGTAGATTCTCGCGGCAGTGTGGGGTTCCCAGGCGCGTCCCTCAGCAATGTTCCAAGGCTTCGGCGAGCTCTGCTTCGCGTGTGCCTGCACTAAAGGGTCATCCGCCATCTCCGTGCGGTGATAGTCTTTTACGCGCAGGCGGAATTCCTCCATGACGCCGCTGTTCGCTTCCACGTATTTGTCGTCAAGTCGAAGCACGCCCGAAGAAAGCACGCCTCCGAGTACCGGCGCTTGCTCAATGATGATTACGGTCTTTCCCGCACGGCCAGCAGCGATAGCTGCTGCGATTCCAGCCGGCGTTCCGCCTATGACCGCTACGTCATAATCCTTAGGGAGGGGTTGGCCCGGAATGTGATTCTTGCTGGCAGTCTCGGCCTGAAGGCTGCTGGCTAGTAGCAAGGTGAAAAAAATCAATAACTGGTGAATCAATCGTGTCATAAATTTTATGGCGAACGTTTGAGGCATGGCAGCCCGATCCGGGAGCGCAGCCTCGCTACAAAGTTAGGGTTTCGAGTCAGTTGAGTCAACCGACTCGCTGCGGGATCGGGCTTGACCATCGCCGGCTTGTTGTGCCCGGTCGATTCGAGGGCGAAAAGTGACCATACCGCGACCGATTAAAATATCGGCACCAAACCTATCCGCCAACACGGACAACACTTCAATTGGTGAAACGTTGTTTTCGGTGTATTCGATAGAAGACAAAAGGATGGTTTCACCTAAAGCATTTCCATTAATCGCAAATGGGTGGGGCTCTACATAACATACCTCCAAGAAATCCAATGCGTCCTGAACGGTTGATTCTTTCGTGAATTCGATGTTGGGAATTCGAACATTGGAAAGGAATCTTGTTGTCCAATTCACTGATTTCTCTTTTGGCCACTCGATTGGATCGGATGCAAGAGCAGAATCAAAACTCAGAACAAGAATTACGATCGCTATGAGGGACTTCATTTTCTTGGCACAACGTCCGAGACCTGGTAGCCCGATCCGAGGGCGCGGTCCCGATGAGAGAGTAAGGTTTTCAATCACTGGAGTCAATCAACTCGCGGCGGGATCGGGCTTACCAGCGTCGTCTTGTTCGCTCCGGGTTTTCCGTGCAGCTTTGATCTGCGAAATGAATGCTGAATCTGAGCCTCCGCGATAATAGACGCCGTTAGCGCGGAACGCTCCTACTGAGTCGTAGGTTCGGAAAAGTTGAATCTGCGTGAGCCCGCCGGTGTATCCGATGTCAATCTCACCAAGGAGCTGCCACTTCGACGGGAATCGATCAATCGTCGCACCAGCAAGCAGAGCAAGAAGCTCGTCGGTATGAGAACCCGGAATCTCAAAATTCTTGATGATCTCGTCCTCTCCGCCATCGCCATATAGTTGAGCTGTAACAACGGTCACGCTTTCCGGATCCGGCGGCGAGTAAGCCGGGTGTGTATCTCCACATCCAGAAAGCAGAAGAACTAGCAGTAGAACGAAGTGCTTCATTTTTTAGAGCGAACAGTATTTATTAGTATCACCTCGCGAAGTGATATCACGAGACGAATTTTCATAGAGCGTCTCCGGAATCCCCTGATCTAGCAAGGTTTTTCTCGCTCTGCCTGTGTCTATCAGGGTGGATGAACAGAGCGGTGAAGGAGTGAGTTGCAGCCTCTGATATGACGTCGTCTCGGGACTTATAATTGCGCGCGGTTCAAAAAAAAACTGTTCATCAGAACACTTTTTAATTGACGTTATATCCAACAGGTGCCTTTATGAACACCATGAGCACATTCAAGACTCGGTGGTGTTGGCGGAAGGATCTGCGAGCTTTTCGTGGATTGTCGGATTCGGACAAAGCGGGATTTCTCCTCGTTCTGGAATGGTTCGAAAACTTCCGGTTAAGACACGAACTGGAATCCGGGCGAGAGGCGGTGACACTTTTTTGGGAAAACGATGTGCTCCGGCCAGGCCGCGAGCGCGAGCCTTGGCAGTTGGAACAGTGGGACGACGCCATCCAGTGGTACCTTGAGTGGCTGGATGCCTGCAGCACAGCGAAAGCCGATCATCGAAGTCTACCGGAGCGGCTCCGGGCGGCGATTCGTTCTGCGGGATCCAGGCGGGGGCATGCGCGACGCACGAAGCAGTGCTACGGGGCGTGGTTGGCCCGCTACGGGACCTTCGCCGGGGACGAACGAGTGGCGATGCAGGTAGAGACGGCGACGCGCTTTCTGACCTCGGTTGTCGACGACGAAGACTGTGCCTACTCAAGTCAAAAACAGGCGCTGAATGCCCTCGCTTTCTTTTTCAAGCATGTCCTGGGGATAGAGAACCCAGTCTTCGATGTGAAGCTCAAGAAAACGGGAGCGCGAATTCCGGTGGTGCTGTCGAAAGAGGAAACGCAACGGGTGTTCACGCAGCTGGACCAACCCAATGCAGTGCCCAGAAAGACCGATGGCCGCTATGGACTGCCGGCGAGGCTCCAATATGGGGCGGGCTTGCGGCGGTCGGAGTTGGTGCGCCTCCGAATCAAGGATGTCGATATACAGCGCCGCACGGTGACGGTGCGTGGTGGGAAGGGAGACAAAGATTGTCCTCGTTTCCAACGACGACCTGCAGTCAGGAGAGGTGCTCCTCCGCACCTCTGCTATGGATAAGCGCTGTCGCGCCAAGGCAGTGAGTTACCATGTTGCCCGGCAGTCTATTGCAAGAGTTGGCCGGGCAGATCGAGACGGCGCGGATCGTCTGGCAAAAAGACCGGGAAGCAGGTCTTGCCGGTGTCCACATCCCTGGTGCCTTGGCGAGGAAATTCAGGCGAGCTTCGGAAACGTTCGAATGGTTTTGGGTGTTCCCGGCGCGTCAGGCATCCATTGATCCAGAGACTGGAGTGAGGCGACGCCATCATCTTCATGGTACAGTCTACAACGACGCGATCAAACGTGCTGCGGAGGCGGTTGGAATTGAGAAGCGAGTCACGAGCCACGCGTTGCGGCACTCTTTCGCGACGCATTTACTGGAGAATGGAACCGACCTGCGGTCCATTGATTCGCAGGCTCCACCCGCCTGCTCACTCCTTCGGAGCACGTCGCCTTCGCTCCAGTCCAAAACACCTACAGGCCTTCGGTGTTTTTCAGGAATTGCTCGGTCACGAAGACATCACTACAACGGAGATTTATCTACATGTGGCGATCGGAACGAATGGGCTCGGGGTCGTGAGTCCGCTGGATGATTTGGCCAGAGGAACTGGAAAATTCGAGGCAATGCCATTTCACGGAAGCGACGCCACCCGGATCGAACATTCGGATCAATTGCCATTCTAGCCTGTCCCTGCTAACGCTGCTAACGAACTCAATCCCGCTAACGATAGACGTCACGCCTGTTTCCGACCTTGACCACTGTGATGATAAGCCGGTCGTCCTCAATTTCTTAAACAGACCCCGAGCAAAAGGGGTCCAAAAGGGGTCCAAAAGGGGTCCAAAAGGGGTCAATCGACATGTTTCAAGTCCTTCCATCCCAATATTTCTTCTACCAAGTCACTGTCATCCGTCGCACCACATGGCTCGCATTTGCCGGTGACCTCAAGCCCATCCGTTCCGCCATCCAGATTGGGATAAGGGCAATGATTACGATGATGAATAATCAAAACACAATCTTCCCTCGCAACCGCTTTCCGCTGGACACCGCGCCACGCTCCGATATGGATGAAGGAGCACTCGTCTTCTCATGAATTTCCTCCATACCGCTGACTGGCAGCTTGGTAAGCCCTTTGCCCGGATCACCGATCCCGACAAAGCTGCCAAAGTGCGTAGCGAACGAGTGAGTGCGATCAAAAGGATAGGTACTGTTGCGAAAGATAAAAACGCCGATTTTATCCTCGTGGCGGGAGATGTCTTCGACAGCTTTACCGCCGACAAGAGTACCGTCTCCGCCGCCTGCAGCGCCATCGGAGAAATCGGGATCCCTGTGATAGCCATTCCCGGGAATCACGATCACGGCGGACCGGGATGCCTTTGGGAACAGGAATTCTTTCAAAAAGAACGCCGAAGCCTGGCTCCCAATTTCCATATCCTGCTCGACCACGCTCCCCTGGAACTCGATACCGCAGTTATCTTTCCCTGCCCTTTGCTGAGGCGTCACGAGTCTGTTGATCCAACTGAGTGGCTTCGATCTTTCGACTTCGGGTCTCTTAAGAACAAAGACCTACCCCGCATCGCACTCGCCCACGGCAGTGTCCACGGGTTCGACAGCGAAGGCAACGATGACGAGGACAACGCACTCAGCTCCCCCAACCTCATCGCCCTCGATCGCCTGCCCCCAGATGAATTTGATTTTATTGCACTAGGTGACTGGCACGGCACCAAAAAAATCAATTCTCACGCCTGGTATGCCGGCACGCCGGAAATCGATCGTTTTCCCAAGGGTGAAAACAATGACCCCGGCAACATTCTCAATATTGAACTAACCAGAGGCACTACCCCAACGGTTGAAAAAATTACCACCGCTCATCTCGGCTGGCACGTGATCGAATTCGATTTTGCCTCCGACGAAGATGTCGAGCGCCTCGCGGAACAACTCACCGATCAAATTGGCAACCGGGCCCAAGAAGATTTGCTTCAGCTAACCCTGCGTGGCTCGCTCGGAATGAAAGGTTCCACCAGGCTTGGCCAATTGCTCGAGACCTGGCGTTCACGATTGCTGCGCCTCAAAGAAAAAGACCTCGTTCGAACCGCCCCTACCCCCGAAGAAGTCGCGGCATTGACCGAAAGAGCCGGCGACCCGCTCATCGCCAACGTCGCCACTGGCCTGATTCATGAGGCGGAAGGCAATAGCGAAGAAGCTGAAATCGCCCGGATCGCCCTGCGTGAACTTTACGGAGCCATCAATCGATAAAAGGAATGCGAATCCTCTCCGCCACCGTAAAAAATTACCGAATCCATCAGGAGACGACTGTCGACCTGACTGATTCGCTCAACCTGATCGGCGGCCCGAACGAATCAGGCAAAAGCACCTTGGTCGAAGCCATTCACCGAACCCTGTTTCTCAAATCATCCACTGGTGGAGAAATGCGGAGCAGCATGCTCTCAAACCAGGCCCCGGGTCATCCTCACGTCGAGGTCCGGTTTGAAGCCAAAGGAAAAATCTGGCAAATCAGCAAGACTTTCAGCGGTACCAGTGGCAAAGCCATCCTCCAGGAGGAAGGCGGTCCGACCCTTCACGGACCAGAAGCCGAAAGCCGGCTGGCAGAGATTCTCCAGGTCGAAGAGGCCGGAGGAGGTCGCGGCGGCGCAAACAAAGCCATCGGCCAGTGGGCCCATTTATGGGTCTGGCAGGGCAGCGGTGGCGAAGACCCATCCGAACACGCCACCTCTCAGCGCGACGCCCTTCTTTCTCGCCTCAAAGAGGAGGGCGGCGGCGCAGTGATGCAGTCAGATCTCGACAGCCGAGTCTCCGCATCAATCAACGAACGTTTCAGCGACTTCTTCACCGCGAGCGGAAAAGTAAAAGCAGGGTCGCTCTTGCAACAAACCCAAGAAGATCTCAGCGGCGCAGAAGAAGACCTCGAAGAAGCCGCCGAAGTATTCTCCCGGCTCGAAAACGCCCGCCGAAACTTTTCTATCGCTGAAAAGTTCATCACCAGTCAAGGCCTTGAAATTGACAAGCTCGCGGCGAGCCTCAAAGAGACTCGGGAACGAAAAGACGCTGTGGCAAAACTCAGTCTGAAAGCAGCCAGTGATCAGAGAGCCTATGACGAGGCCGCCGCCGCCCATCAGCAGATGGAAACCGCCCTCGCCGATGCGATCCAACTTAAGAAGGACGTCAACGCACTCACCGAACAGCTGAAACCGAGCACCGAAAAGATTTCGGCGTTCGAAGCCTCCCTGAAGGAAAGCAAGAATGCCCTGAGAAAGGCCGAAGTAAAACTCGAGGCGGCGGAAAACACTTTAACTGAATCAAGAGACCGAAGAGAACTCATCGAAGCCTGGGTGCAGACACTCAGTCATAGGGATGCATTAGAGGAACTCAATCGGGTGCAAGGCGAAGCGAAAGAGCTTCAGAAATCCCGCAAGGTGATCGACGAAAAACTCGCCAAACTCCCCCCTGTCGATCAGGCACGGTTCCGAAATCTGCAGCAACTCGAATCCAGTCTTTCCAAAGCCGACGCCGTGCTGAAAGCCATGTCCACTGGTATCGAAGTGGTCGAGACAACGAGCCAGGTGAAAGTCGGCGGTCAAATCCTAACCAAAGGCGAAACTCACGTCTTTGACTCCGAGACTCTGGTTGAGACTGGTGATGGGAACATTCTCAAAGTCACTCCCGGAGGAGGCACCAGTCTCGATGAGACACGCAACCGGACCAAGGAACTTCGGACCGCCCTCCAAACGGAGTTAAACACCGCAAGTGTCGAGTCGATCACACAAGCGGGCGAAGTCGTCACGCAACGCCAGATCCTTCAAGATCAGCTAAGAGACCTCACCGCCAAACTCGACGTGATGTCGCCTCGGGACATCGAATCTCAACTCGAATCTAAAACCCGTGATCTCGCTGCTGCCGAATCTGAAGTTTCCCGAAGGACGGCAAAAGTGGTCAAATTCGATCCTCCTCAAACCTCTGTTGATGCCAAGGCGCTCAGAGACAAATGTCTCATCGAATACGAACCTCTTGAAACTCAACAGGCCGAAGCAAAAACGGATCGGAACACCGCGGCCGAATCGACCCAGCATCTCGAAGCCACTTTGACCACAGCGAAAGACGAAACACGGCTGGCAGAAAATCAATTACTCGAAGCGCAGACCAAACTTCAAACGAAAGAGGCACCTCTTGGTTCTGCTGAAGATCGGACCACCCGACTGAGAACTCTCTCCACAGCAAAAGAAGAAACGTCGGCAGCCCTGCATACAACGCAGAACAACCTGGATCAGCTTCAACCCGAGTCTCTCGATGCAGACGTCAATCGCTTTGAGCGAGCTCTCGAAAAAGGGAAGGAAGAAATCAGCAATGCCAGGCAGCAAAGGGCCGTTGCATCCAGCACCCTGGCTTCTGATGGCAATACCGATCCAGCCGGAGCCCTGGAAACAGCCAAAGGCCGTGCTCTTTCTGCCGCAGAGCGCCACCAGAGCATCAAACGTCAGGCTGATGCCATCGCCCTGCTCCGTGATCGCTTTGAGGCAGAACAGCAAAAGCTCTCCGATAAATTTTCACGGCCTCTCGCCGATAAAGTCACTGAATATCTCCAGCAGATCTTCGGTCCCACCGCTGCCGCGGCCGTCTCCTTTGAAGAAGGTGTCATCGGCGGCTGGACCATGACACGTAACGGCAACACGTTTGATTTCAGCAAACTCAGCGGAGGCACTCGCGAACAAGTCGCCGCCGCCGTCCGCCTCGCCATGGCGGAAATCCTCGCCCCCGATCATGGAGGTTCGCTCCCGGTTGTGTTTGATGATGCCTTCACCAATTCAGATCCCAACCGGATCCAGAGTTTGCAGCGGATGCTCGACCTCGCTGCCCGACATGGCCTCCAGATTATCCTTCTGACTTGTGATCCCGCTGACTACAGCGCCCTTGGTGCCCATGCAGTGAGCCTGGGCAGTCAGTAATCACTCCCTGAATCCCGCTATGGTCAGGCATTGACGCACCAGCCTCGACAGGGATACCGTTTCCCCTACTCCTATGAGATTTTTCAGTATCGTCATCCTTGCCCTTTCATTCGTCACGGTCTCTCAGTCCGCAGACCGCCCCAACATCATCTACCTATTGATGGATGATCTCGGTTATGGAGACCTCGGTTGCTTTGGCCAAAAGACGCTCACCACTCCCCACATTGACCAACTGGCGGCTGACGGGATGAAGCTCACTCGCCACTATTCCGGGTCCACCGTTTGTGCGCCATCCCGCTGTGTCCTCATGACTGGCAAGCACACCGGAAATGCGTCAGTAAGAGGCAATGGAAAGGCCCTCTTGAAAGACGGTGAAGCAACCATTGCATCCGCCCTCAAGGCAGCCGGCTATCGCACGGGCGCTTTCGGTAAATGGGGAGTGGGAAGCCCACCTCCACGCACCGATCCAAACGACCGCGGATTCGACGAATTTTTTGGATACGTAAACATGTTTCACGCTCACAACTTCTACCCCGAATTTCTGATCGAAAATGGCGAGATCGAAAAACTCAACAACGTCCTCGACGACGTCTGGGCCAATGATCCCCTCTACGCCAAAGGCCAAATCAGGGAAGGCGCAGGAGTCTCCAAAGTAAAAATCGATTACGCCCCCAACTTGTTCACCGAAGCCGCGATCAAATTCCTCGACAGCACCCGCGATGGCGAAGCTCCTTTCTTCCTCTACTACGCCCCTAATATGCCTCACACTAACAATGAGGCAGGACGCCCGCCCTACAATGACGGCATGGAAGTGCCCGATCACGGCGAGTATACCGACAAGGATTGGCCTGCCCCCGAAAAGGGTTTCGCTCAAATGATGCGACTGCTCGACAATTACATCGGTGAAATCGTCGCCAAGGTGGAGGAACTAGGCCAAACGGACAACACTCTCATCATCTTTTCCAGTGACAACGGTCCTCATGAGGAAGGTCAGCACCTCGTCGATTTTTTTGACTCCAATGGAGAGATGCGCGGCCACAAACGCGACCTTTATGACGGCGGCGTGCGCGTCCCCACTATCGTGAAATGGCCCGGCAAGATCTCAGCCGGAACGGAATCCGATGTTTTGTCAGGCTTTCTCGATGTCTTCCCCACTCTCGCCGATATCGCAGGGTTCACTCCACCCGAAGGACTGGACGGTAAATCATTCGCCCCCACTATCCTCGGAAACGACACCAGCCAGATTCATCACGACTTTCTCTATTGGGAGTTTCTCGAGCAAGGCGGCAAGATGGGCGTCACCACCACCAAGTGGAAAGCGATTCAACTCAACACCCTCAGAGATCCGAAACCCACCGAGCTGTTTGATCTCGAAAACGATCCGTCCGAGACCACCGACGTCGCCTCGCAGTATCCGGAAATCGTCAAGCAGATGGACGGATGGATCGAGCAGTCGCATACGCCGGTCAACTTAGTGAAAGAAGGCGCCACCTTCCGGAAGCTCGCCGATGGATTTAAGTTCACGGAAGGCCCTGCTGTTTCTCCTGATGGAAAAATCTACTTCAATGACATCCCTAACGAGCGCACTCACATCTACGACCCCAAGTCGGGGGAAACATCCATCTATCGCGAACAAACAGGTCGAGCCAACGGACTCTTTTTCACTCCTGAAGGAGACTTGCTCGCCTGCGAAGGAGGCAACCGTCGTGTCACACTGACCGACTCTGACGGCAATACCACGATAGCAGCAGAACAATTCGATAGTATGAAGCTCAATAGTCCAAACGATGTGGTACCCGACCAGTTCGGAGGCTTCTATTTCACTGATCCGCGCTACGGGAAAGACGGTGGAGACATCGAACTCGATGTGATGGGCGTTTACTATGCCGACAAAGATGGCGCGGTCAGCCAAATCGCAGCCGACCTCGCCAAACCAAATGGGATCATCCTCGCCGCCAAAGGAAAGATTCTCTACGTAGCCGACCCGGGAGCCGAAACCATCTGGGCCTATTCGGTCAAAGGGCCGGGCAAGATTGCCGGCAAAAGAAAATTCGCCGATGTCGGCAGCGACGGAATGACCGTCGACGATTCCGGAAATCTTTACGTTACCTGGACCGATATCATCGCTTTTTCACCAACAGGAAAAGAACTGCTGCGACTCACTCCACCCGAAAAACCGGCCAATTGCCTCCTCGTTGGCCAAACCCTCTACGTAACCGCTCGCACGGGTTTCTATGCGATCGAAATGGACGCGATCGGCGTTCAATAAGGTAATAATATGCTATTCCGACTACTGCTTATCTTTTTCATTCCGACTGCCGTTCTCGCCGACGACAGCGGATTCGTTTCTCTCCTCAACGGCAAAGATTTGACTGGTTGGGTCGAGGTCAATACCGCCCCTTCCACCTGGAGCTTCAACGATAAAGGTTATCTCGTCTGTTCCGGCAAGCCGATCGGGGAAATCCGCACCGAACGAATGTATCAGAACTTCATCTTGGAACTGGAGTGGCGACATCTCAAACCGAAGGGCAACGCCGGCATCTTTGTCTGGGCTGACGACATCACTGCTCGTGGACAACCTTTCCACCGAGGCGTCGAAGTTCAGATTCTTGAAAATGCCTACGGAGACAATAAGGGACATACTTGTCACGGTGATATTTTTCCCATCCACGGTGCGACCATGACCCCGGTTAATGGCCGGGGAGGCAAACGTGCCTTTCCCACTGAAAACCGATCCAACCCCAGCCCGCAGTGGAATCACTATCGAATCAAGTGCCTGGATGGTTCAATCTCTCTTGCCGTAAACGGCAAAGTGGTAACTCAGGGAACTCATTGCAGCCCCAGCAAAGGATATCTCTGTATCGAAAGCGAAGGTGGCATCGTCAATTACCGAAACGTGCGCCTCAAAGAATTGCCCGATTCGCCGCTGGATCCTGAACATATCGCCATCGCCAATCGCGGCTTTCGCTGCCTCTACACCGGCGTCGACCTGTCAGGCTGGAAACCTGCCAAGGGTTGGAATTCCCGGGATTGGGAGATGCATGCCAAATCTGGAGCCAAGCCGCTTGTCACCGTTGAAGATTTTTCAGGGGACATTGGATTCATCGTTGACCTGCAATTGACTGATGAATCCGGCACCCAGAAGCTGGTTCTCCGCGGAAAAGAAATCCCCATACCTTCAGATCATCCCGCCATGGAAAAAACGGGGAAGTGGAATCGTATTGAAGGCTTCCTTCGCGGCGACAAACTGATCTTGGAGATCAATGGCGAACCACTTTCACCTATTACCGGCATTCCCGAACAAGGCTCATTCGGGCTGGTACCATCAGGCCCATCTGTATGGGCAAACCCCTATATTCGAACCCTCAAATAGACAGCACCGAAAGACACCGTCATGAATTTTTCTCACCTCTTCCAATACGAAAAAGATCCCATCCAATATTCTGCAGGAGACACCATCATTGCCCGCGGCGAGACTTCGCGAACTTTTTATGTGATTCTCGAAGGAGAAGCCGAGATCCACTACAAGGGACAAACTCTAGCTGATGCGGGTCCCGGTGAAGTATTTGGTGAGCTCTCGTTGATTGATGATGAACCTACCAGCGCAGATGTCGTGGCACTAACTGATATTTCCGTGACGGCTGTCGACGAAAAGCGTTTCACCAGTCTCGTGAAAGATCATCCGTTCTTCGCTCTGGGGCTAATGAAGGTCATGAGCGAAAGATTACGCCGGATGAATGATATTTCGTAGGCGGTAAATTTGTCGCCTGCACCAAGCCGGCTTGGCTACTCTACCCGGATCGCAGCAGACCGTCCGTGGGCATCGAGCCCTTCCACCTTGGCGAACTCTTCTACGATCGGAGCTGACTTGGCGATCGATTCCTTGTCCAGTCTCACGATACTGGTGCGACGCTGAAACATATCAACGGTGAGTCCCGGGAACGACTTCCCCGCCCCTCCTGTCGGAAGTTCGTGACTGGGACCTGCCAGGAAATCGCCAACCGCTACCGGCGAGTAATTGCCGAGAAAGATGGCACCCGATGTTGTGATTCGAGGCAAAATTGTTTTCTCACGACGCGTGATCAGTGAAAGGTGCTCCGGCGCGAACGCATTCACTAGCTCCACGCCTTCGTCGAGATTTTCAACAAGCACGCACCAAGCTCCATCTTTCAGCGCCTTCCGCAGTTGCTTCTGACGGCTCAACGTTTTGATCTGACTGTCAATTTCCGCTTTGACTGCATCGAGCAGCTTCTCCGAGTCAGTGACAAAGCCCATGATACTGTCTCCTCCGTGCTCGGCCTGTGCCAACATGTCAGCGGCAATGAAGGCTGCTTTTCCACTGCTGTCCGCCAGCGTCACCACTTCGCTAGGTCCGGGCAGAAGATCCACTGCGACCACCCCAAAGAGCTGACGTTTCGCTTCAACCACAAATGAATTTCCGGGGCCGTATACCTTCAACACCGGTTTGATCGTTTTGGTTCCCAATGACATGGCCGCGAGCCCTTGAGCTCCGCCAATTTTGTATACCTCGGTTGCTCCAGCTTCCTTGAGCGCGTAGAGCAAAGCCGGGTTCACCACACCACCAGGCCCCGGAGGCGTCATCACCACGATCTCGGGACAACCCGCCGCAGCGGCGAGACAGACCGTCATATTGGATGTCGAAACGAGCGGAGCAGTTCCTCCCGGAACGTAAATACCAACTCTTTGAAATGGGAGGTAACGCTCCCCCACCTCGGCGCCCTGACTGTTCTTCCCTGACCAGTCTTTGCGCAGACTTTTCTTAGCAAAGGCGATCACATTTTTTCGGGAAGCGGCAATCGCCTTTTTGGTCGAAGCATCGAGAGCATCTTCCGCTGCATCCAGCTCGGCCTGGCTGACTCGCAGCTCTTTGGCAGATTTGAACCCAGCCCCGTCAAATTTATTGGAAAGATCGATCAGAGCCTGATTCCCCCTTTCCTTCACATCATCGATGATCCCTTTCACAATCGCTTCCACGCCCGCAGGAGGAGCGTAACGCCGATCGAACTTCTTGATCGCTGACTGATAGTTCTTCTGAGTGTATCGAATGATGCGCATGACTGAGAAATAAATGCCGCCAGCTTCCTGACGGAGACTGCTAACCAACTACAACCCAGAGGGATTTCAAATAATCGTCTCCACGAAACTCCCGTGGCATCGGTAATGATTCCACAGAAACTACGTCGCGACGGCGTTGGCTGATACCTGACAGCACGTCTTTTTCGAATTGAGACGGGCTGAGTCGGTGGGTATTCGCACAGCAAAGCAGCCAACCACCCGGCTCAAGAGCCGAAACGGCCAGAGCGGACAACTCGGCATAGTCCGAGTCCGTTCGGAAGGTTTTCTTCCCACTTCTAGAAAAAGTGGGCGGATCTAGAATAATTCCATGAAAGGTCCGTCCCTGACGGGAAAACGTCCTTAGCCACTCGAACGCATCCCCTTTGACTCCAAAATGCTGGTCCGGATCGAGCTCATTGGCCCGAAAATTGTCCCAGGTCCAGTTGAGGTACGTTTTGGACAGGTCAGCTGTCGTCGTTTGCGCGCCTCCCTTAGCAGCCATGACCGAAAAGCCACCCGAATAGGCAAATGTATTCAGAACACGCTGCCCCTCCCTCGCCGCCTCGGCGACTTTTCTGCGATTGAGCCTCTGATCCAAAAAGATTCCCGACGAATATCCTGCCTCGAAATCGATCCAAAATTGCGCTCCGTTTTCTTTCACCAAAAACCGTTCAGTGACCCGTTCACCCCATATGTGCTCGGGCGCCGTTGATGCCGCCTTGTCTCGTGGCCGCCAGTAAATAGACTTCGCGACCCCTACCGCAAGTTCCTTAAGGTATTCGGGAAACCTTCCCGCCTCAGTCTGTACCAGCCAGCGGCCATCGAAGTGATCCACCCACACCCCAGCCCTCACGTCGTGTAAAATACGCCATGCTGTGGTATCGGGGCCAGGTGATGCTGTCTGCAAATTCATCGTTACCGTTGGTTGCATTCTCTCTACGCCTTTTCTAGGATGCGACACAATATGAATTCTGAACTTTCTGCACAACTTGATGCTGCGCTAGCCGACGGCCACCTTTTACAAAGCAGCCTCGACAATATTCGCGAACTTCTCGGCGGCTCGGAGAATCCAGTCTACGAAGCATCTGTAGCAGAACTAGCCACCGATGGCCAGTGGTCGGAACTCAACAACCGTTTCTTCAAAAAACTCGCCTTTGGCACCGGCGGACTGCGAGGACGCTCTATCGGAGAGATTGTCACGACAGCCGAACGCGGCTCGGCTGGACCGGATGAACGTCCCGAACACCCCTGCGTCGGCACCGCCACCCTAAACTTCTACAATATCACCCGCGCCACGCTCGGGCTGGTTCGCCAACTCAAAAAGTCCTATACTGGCGAAGGAAAGCCCTCCATCGCTCTGGCGCGGGACACGCGCTACTTCGGCAAAGCCTTCGCAGAATGCGTCACTCGAGTCGGCGTCGAAAATGGTCTCGACATCTATATCTTCCCCGTTCCGCGCTCGACTCCCCACCTCAGTTTCGCAGTTCGACATCTCGGAACGACCTCCGGCATCGTGCTCACCGCGAGCCACAACCCACCCCACGACAACGGCTACAAGGTTTACGGAAATGACGGTGCCCAAATCGTCGAGCCCGAGGCGGGTCGGATCATCGCAGAGGTCGACGCCGTATCTGGAGAAACGTATGACGCCCTCCCTGCTGATCAACAGGGACAGGTTCACGAACTTGGTGCCGACATGGATGAAGCCTACATGGCCCGGCTCGAATCCCTCCTCCTCGACCCCGAACTCGTCAAAGCACAAAGCGCCCTGAAAATTGTGTTCACCAATATTCACGGAACTGGTGGCACCATTGCCCCACAAATGTTGAGGCGACTTGGCTTTCACTGCGACACCGTGGCCGAGCAGGACACCGAGGACGGAGCATTCCCAACTGTCAAATCTCCCAATCCGGAAAACGCCGACGCGCTCCAGATGGGGATCGATCAAGCCGAAGCGACTCAGGCTGATATCGTAATCGGCACGGACCCCGATGCCGACCGCATGGGCGTTGTCGTTCGAAACGGGGCCGGCGAAATGACACTCCTGACCGGAAACCAAATCGGTTCTCTGATGGCGTTTCACCGTCTCAAATCCTTTACCGATCAAGGCATCATCAATCAAAGCAACTGCGACCATGCCACGCTCGTAAAAACTTTTGTCACCACCGAATTGCAGCAGGCGATTGCAGATCAATTTAATGTCGAAGTCGTCAACACCTTGACGGGATTCAAATACATTGGAGGAAAACTTCGCAAATACGAAAACCAGATCCCGGCGGCACTTCGAGCCAACTACCGAAATCTTTCTGACGAAGACACCAGGGCGCTCCGACTCGAACACTCCAAGTTTTTTGTTTTTGGCGGCGAAGAAAGTTACGGCTATCTAGGAGCCGATTTCTTACGGGACAAAGACGCCAATGGCGCGGTTGTCATGTTCGCTGAAGTGGCTGCCTATGCTAGGTCACTTGGCATCACAACAGTTGAGCTACTCGACCGCATCTATGCCGAACACGGTGTCTA
This sequence comes from uncultured Verrucomicrobiales bacterium, assembly GCA_963977055.1. Classification (GTDB taxonomy): domain Bacteria; phylum Verrucomicrobiota; class Verrucomicrobiia; order Verrucomicrobiales; family DEV007; genus Arctic95D-9. The sequence continues at coordinate 30,794 of CAXBMX010000035.1, read as the reverse complement.
TTTGGAAGGTCAGCACGCCGAAACACTGGCAGGTGCCGACGGAGCCGCTCAGATTCAAAAACTGGCTCAGAGTTATATCGATAATCCTCCCACTGAAATTGATGGCACTTCCGTCAGCAACTTCCGCGACTTTGCCAATCAGGATCACACTGACGAAGAAGGTGATGCCATCCCCAAAGAAAAGATGGTGTTTGTCGACCTGGCAGACGGTCGCGCTTTCGCAGTTCGCCCGTCGGGAACCGAGCCAAAGATCAAGTATTACATCTACTTCCGCCCTGCGACCGCCCCGGCGTCCCCCCTCTCCTCCGAAGAGCTGACAGCAGCGAAAGAATCAGCACAAGCGTCATTTGATTCACTGAAGCAGGCGATCGTGGCCGACATGCGCGTCAGACTCGGGTAGACTTGCCCGAGCATGGATATAGCTAAAAGATACTGGCCCTGGGCAGCAGCACTCCTCAGCGGAGCTCTGCTCGCCTTTTGCTTTCCTCCTTTCGGAGGAAGCAACCTGGTCTGGATCTGGCAGGCACCACTGCTCACTGCTCTTTGGTTTTCCAAGCCCTTCCGACCTATGTGGTCCCGCTGGCGCTGGGGCCTCACCCTCGGATACGTTTCCGGGTTGGCTTTCTTTCTGATCAGCCTTAGCTGGATGACCGAAGTCGGCAAAGTGGCCGGTACCATTTGGGCAGGTATCGCAGCCCTGCTCGCTCTATCTCTTTACCTCGCCATCTACCCCGCTCTTTTCGGAGCCTTCGCCGCCACCGTCGGCCGATGGATAATCACTGAACCTGACAAAGACAAAAAGGATCTCTTTGATCAATCGATTCAAGTAATGAAGGTGGCGTTTCTGAATGGCGCCGCATGGTGCGGACTGGAATGGCTAAGAGGAATCGCATTCACTGGATTCGGTTGGAATGGCCTTGGCGCAGCGCTCAAGGATCACCTGCTTCTCGTTCAATTCGCTGACGTCATTGGAATCACCGGATACGGATTCATCATGATGTTTTCGGGCATCATCGCATTCTGCACTGTGGTAAGGCTAGGTCGGGAGGTCAAAGAACGAAAGCGGCTCAGGCCACATGTTGATTTTTCCATTGGTGTCGCTGTCATCATCGGCCTCTTCCTCTATGGCACGACTCGCATTTCGAAGGCGCCGGCAGAGTCCATTGATATCAGGGCGCGGATCATGCAGCTGAACATCCCGATTGAGGATAAATGGTCAGAGGACCTGAAGCTGCGGCAAAAGATCATCTTCGACTACCGGGACCTTACCAGAACCTTTGTCGAAACCGCTCCCCACGATCTCATCCTTTGGCCGGAGACGGCAATTCCAGGTGTATTCAGCCTCGACTGGGTCCAGCAATACTTCAATCATCACGTCTTGAAGGGAGATGAATTTTACCTCCTGACCGGCTTGGAAGAAGCTGTTTTCATTGGAGAAGGCGACGAGAAATCGGGCGAGATCTACAACACCATCACCCTCATGAAGGGCAACGTCGATTCCTATCAGATGCATAAGAAATCGCATCTGGTTCCTCTGGGCGAATACATCCCTTTCCGCGACACTTTCCCAATCTTTGAGTGGATCGCTGGAGGTGTCATCAAAGCGGATTTCACACCAGGCACTTCATTTGAACCTTTGGTCATGAAAAAAGATGAGCATGAGATCGGGATCATTCCGCTGATCTGTTTCGAAGACACCGTCCCGCGCCATGCTCGAAAGTTTATCCGTGACTCCCCACAAATCATGGTCAACGTCACCAACGATGGATGGTTTGGCGACAGCGCAGAGCCCACTCAACATTTTCACAATGCGATCTTTCGTTGCATCGAATTTCGGCGTCCTATGATTCGGGCCGCCAATACCGGTGTCAGCGCGTTCATCGACACCCGGGGCAGTGTTTTCAGCAGGAATAATAATGATAATTTCCCCAGAATTATAAGGGATGAAGAATCCGGCTCCACTTTTATCCGGGGCAGCCTTCCGGGAACCGTCGAAGTCGATCTCAATCCTCCGGTTACTATCTACGCCCGCTATGGGGATACCTTCTCCATCGCGCTGGGGAGCCTTGCTCTCTTAGCGGCAATTTTCTGCGGAATCCGCAACCGCAAAAAGCGGAAGACTACTTGAGTTCCACCCGGCAATCCTCACCGGCGGCTCTGAGCCATCCAAAGTCTTTAAGCGATTCGTCGACAATAACCCAGAGGTGTCCGCCATAGGTTCCTTGCTCATATTTCCGACCGGGGTCGATGACCGCATACTGTCGGCGTAGCCCATCAAAGCCGACCCAATAGACTGTTAGCCGCTGGTCCGTTTTGTTTTCAAAGCGAAGCTTTACCGATGGGCCACTTTTTGTCGTAGCATCCTTGTAAACAAAGGAGTCCATCTTCTGCAACTCCAGCTCCTTTTTATCATCGCCCCGCTCCAGTAATTCGTATGCAGTCACCATCTCCTCAGGCCAAATAAATTGAGGAGACCTGTCGGGATCATATCCCATCAAATGGTCGCTTTCTTCCCGTTTTGCTGGAAGCAAATATCTCCATTCACCATTTCCAAACGCTGATTCAACTAGCGCGGCAAGCTCTCCATCATGCTGTTTCAGTTCCTCACGTGTATTGACGTGATTATGCTCGAAATCATTTTCCCGATTGGTATCGAACCAGGATTGGACACCCTCAGCCCAATATTCTGAAGGATTAGTCCCCGCATATTTCCCCTTCCATAGTCCTGCTATCCCTGCCCGGCTATACGCCTGCTCGAGCTTCTCCTGAAATGCAGGATCCACCTCCACCAGCCCCATTTGATGAATCGCGTGGGCGAACTCATGAATCATGATGCTCTCTGTCGAATAAGGGTCTCCCCGGTATCCCAATAAATTCTCTTCGCCCACGGAGACCGCGGGGCGCTCGCGAGATGCGCCCAATCCCCGGGCCCTCTTATCCCAATAGGCTTTCGGCTCCAAAGTCGAATGCTCCGGCACATCCGTGGTGTATTCGTCAGGAGCCATGATCGACAGCCTGACTTTATTTTCAATCATCGCCTGAATCACATCATCCCGCCCCGACAGCATCTGCCCGATCAAATACGACGCCTCCTTCAAAGCGAAGTCCGAAACTTTCGCGGACGCCACAATAGGAAATCCCCGGTAACTGAGATATTTTTCGTAAAATGGATCGAGACCAAGCCTCTCAATCTCCACCGCCGGAGGGGCCGAGACCTCTTCCGCCGACACTTTCACGACGCCGCCCCAAAGAGCAAGCAATGCCAAAACCCAAATCAATCCGTATTTCATGCTGAAAAGTAATCAGGGTTAGCTCATCGACCTAACCCTGTTAAACGTATCACTTGATAACGACGTCAGATGGACTTGTCATGTGAAAAACCATGGTCCAATGTCTCCCATGAGAATTATCCAACCCTCAATCCTTTGCCTCGCCCTTGTTTCACTCGTTCTTCCCGCTTTCAGCGAAGAGATGGAATCAATCACCGTGAGTGAATTTTCTTTCCAGTATGGATCCCCCTGGGCGCGCCAGCAGGTGGTCAGCACGATGCGAGCGGGGCAGTTCACCTACGATCACGAAGATGAGGCCCTCAAGGATGTCGATCTCGTCATCTACTTCTTTGGTGCCGGTCAAGGGGGCGGAACTCAAGCCAATATCGACCGCTGGATCGGACAATTCGAAGGAAGCCCTGAAACAAAAATCGAAGAAAAAGAACTCGGCGAAAAAAAGGTCACTTTTTTAACGGCCAAAGGCACCTACAAAGAAACCATGGGAGGTCCTTTCTCCGGCAATTCAGTGTCTCAAGCGGACTACACCATGCTTGCGGCAATTCTCCCAAGCCCGCAAGGTGATGTTTTCTTGAAGCTGACTGGTCCCAACGATTCTGTCGCAGCGATGAAGGATGCTTTCGACGCCTTTGCCGCGAGCCCTTTCGAAAAATAGGATTCCAGCCTTAGATCGAATCAACCATTTCACGATGAGAGGCGGGACTAGGCTCCCGCCTTTTTCTTTTTGAGAATTTGAATCATCTCACGCATCGCCGGTGTCACAGCCTTGGTGCGCCGCCTCACAATCCCCAGTGGACGATAAACGAATTTCCCTTCAATAGGAACTTGCACAAGAATCCCTGATTCGACCTCGGTCCTCACGCTTTCACTGGGAACGATTGAAATAGCGTTCTCAATCAATACCCCGCGTTTTACGGTTTCAATATTGTCGAATTCCACAACCTCCTTCACTTCGATTCCTGCTTGAGTAAACATCCCGTCGATCGCTTTTCGAGTTGGCAAATCAGGCTCGAATGAAATGAAGCGCTCGCCATCGATCGAACTGAGATCCAACGATTTCTCGGAAGCAAGCGGGTGCCCCGGGGGACAAATGATCACCAGCCGGTCTTTCCATGCCGGCTCGATCTCGACCCCCTTTTTTTCCTGAGGATAAGCAACTAGTCCCAAGTCGGCCTGATTTTCGGAAACATCCGCATAAACCTGGTTCGAACGTCGATACTGGACCTGAACATCCACGTCGGGATATTTCTGCCGAAACTCTTCGATATACGGCGGAAGTTCGTGAAACCCAATACTGTAGACCGTTGCGATAGTGAGCCGCCCAGCGACAATATCCCTCATCACCCCCAACTCTTCCTCGATACCTCGATAGGAATCCAGAATCTGCCGGGCCGCATTCAAAAACACTTCCCCTTCAGGAGTTACTGCAAAATTACGGCGTCCCCGCTCCACTAAAACGACTCCAAAACGCTTTTCCAGAGCACTGACCTGCTGACTAACAGCACTCTGACTAATACCATTGCGCTCTGCTGCCTCGGAGAAGCTGGTCGTCTCAACGAGATCGCAGAAGACCTTGAAGGTTTCGATGTGCATGCCTAGAAAGCTGTAACCATCACGCCGTCATTTGGCAAGAAGCATCAATCGACTTCCCCCGTCCATACTGATACCGGAAGGGTTTCCGGTTGCACCGCACTGACATACCGTCATTATTGAGTGAGAATCAGCCGACCCCAACGCTGGATGAAACATCAATCCCCTCTTCTTTGCCTGGTGTTAACCACCTACCTCACGACCACCGTAATGTTGGCTCAGGAATGGCCACGTTTTCGAGGGAAAAATGGCGCCGGAATTGGGGAAATCAGTGGGCTACCAGACTCGTTCACCTCGGCTGACTATGATTGGGCCGTCAAACTGAGGGGAAAAGGGCACTCGTCTCCTGTGCTTTGGGGTGAAAAGCTCTTCATTACCATCGTCGATGACAAAGGGAAAGATCGTCGCCTCGAATGTTACGACAGTGAAAAAGGAAAGCAGCTTTGGAAATGGTCCAGCCCCGTCAGTGAACATAATCTGCACGACAACAACAACTTCGCCTCATCGACTCCGGCCGTAACCAAAAGTGGAGTTTTCATCGTTTGGGGCTCAGGCGAGACTACCGAAGCCGCCGGATTTAGCCACTCGGGAGATCTCCTCTGGAACCGGGAATGGAAGGGCTTTTCCTCAGATCACGGGTTTGGCGCTTCACCTATTATTTCGGCAGGAGTGTTAATTCTGCACACCGATTCAGTATTGGAGAAAAAGAGTCAAGTCATGGGACTGGATCCGTTGACTGGAGAAACCGTTTGGGAGTTTGAACGGATCACCAAAGGCGAAGATGAAAAACACCTCACGGCATACAATACCCCAGTCACCATCGATGTGGGCGGGCAGCCATTACTGATTGTGCTTCAAACAAACGATGGTTGGAGAGGACTCGATCCCAAAACCGGTGAATTAGCCTGGCACCACAAAGGGGACTACAACCTGCGCAGTGTGGGGTCCATTGTCACCGGCGATAATCTAATTTTTGCCACATTCGGATCAGGTATGGCCGGGAAAAACGCGACCGCCCTTTCTCCCCGGAAGAACGGAAAACCAAAGGTTCTCTACGAGCTCGGACTTTCAGATGGGCTCAGTTACGTCCCCACCCCTTTGATATACAAAAACCGTCTCTACCTGTGGGGAGACGGCGGGGTACTGACGTGTCGTAATGCCAAAACCGGGAAGCTAATTTATCGTGAGAGGATCGGAGGAAATTTCTATAGCTCTCCAATCATCGCCGATGAACAAATCTGGTGCGGAAGTCGCGACGGCGAGCTCATTGCCGTTGAACTGGGAGACCAATTCAAAATCACCGGAAGATCTCGGCTCAGCTCCGGCATGAACGCCACTCCAGCCGTGGCGAACAATCGTCTCTTTCTCCGAACTGATTCGCACCTGATTTCTATCAAGGGCCGCTGAACACGATGGAGAAATTACGGTCGAAAAAAGAACTTCGCGACTGGATCGCAAAAGGTCGAAAGAAGAACCGTATTCTGGTTCCTACGATGGGTGCACTACACGAGGGCCACACCTCGCTATTCGATCTTGCCGTCAAACACGCAGAAGGCGGCGACGTGATCGCTACCATATTTGTTAATCCTACTCAATTCGGTCCCAACGAAGACTTCGAAGCGTATCCGAGACAACTCGAACAAGACCTCATCAAGTGTGAATCTCACGGAGTCACCGCTGTATTTCTCCCGGAAAAATCGGAGATGTATGCCGAAGACACCTCCATCCAGATTCACGAAAACCAACTTTCTAAACGCCTTTGCGGATCAAGTCGCCCCGGTCATTTTGATGGCGTCTGCACCATCGTCGCCAAACTCTTTCTCCTGACCCAGCCCGATGGAGCCGTTTTCGGCGAAAAGGATTTCCAACAACTTGCAGTCATCCGACGACTCGTCCAAGACCTCGACTTTCCCATAAAGATCATTCCGGGAGCGACCGTGAGAGAGCCCGACGGATTGGCCATGAGTTCCCGCAACGCCGGCCTAACGACCGAACAGCGGGCCCAGGCACCCCTGATCCAACAAAGCCTATCTTGTGTCGCCGAAGGAATTGCATCGAGGAAATATGATTCGCCTGACTCGGCCGCAAAGGCCCTCCATCAGCTACTGGAATCTGCTTCATCGGGCGAAACTGAATACGCAGAGATCGTCGATGCTTCCACCCTGGGGTCATTGGAATCCTTCAAATCGGCCGACCCAAGACTACTTGCCGCGGTCCGTTTTGGGCGGACGAGGTTGATTGACAATATCGGGGTGCCCCTTTTGAATGAATAGAGCGCCGGAATTGTGAATCGATACACGGACGACTAAAGACAAGAATGGCTGACGAGGAAATACCGCCCCCTGGAGACAGCGAAAGCGCAGTTGCCGCAGCACCATCGGCTCCCGTAATCAACGATCCTGAGCTCGATGCCCTATTCGATGCGATCAGAGATCGTGATGTTTCCGAAATCGGCCACTGGGTCTCCAATCACGCTCAGACTACTGCCTTTTGGATAGATATTGGATTGATCGGGCTATCTCTCCTCCTCGCGCTTGGGCTTCACTCACTCTTCCGCAACGGAAAGCTACCTGCTGTCGAAAGACTCTTGAGCCGAATCCCCACAAAGCGATCGCTCAATGTATTCAGCATCAAGCTTCTGCTATCGACCTGGTTCCTCGTCTGCCTCGCAGGGGCAATGAGTCTCTCCTGCCCATTTCTTCGCATCTATGCGCTGATCGTTAGCAGCTACGTATTCATCAATCTTCCATCCAGATTCCTCAAATGGAAGTCATGGATGAGCCTCTTCACGACGGGGCTGTTCATCATTATTACGCTTCACTTTCTAGGCCTGCTCGATAACACCACCGCAGTTCTTGAATCAATCAGCCTGAACTTCGGCAGCCTCGACATCTCGATACTCGATATCATCCAAGGAGTGCTTGCCTTCATCCTGTTCTTCTGGTTGGCCGGCTTCAGTTCGACCATCATCGCCAAACGACTTTCAAAAGTTCAGGACCTTTCGCCAAATGTCAGGGTTCTTTTTTCAAAGGCCATCAGAGTTGGATTATTTATCATCGCTGCGTTCGTTTCCCTCGGGGTGATGGGGATCAAAGTGACAACCCTCGCCGTGTTTGGTGGAGCACTTGGTCTAGGCCTCGGATTCGGACTTCAGAAGGTCATATCTAACCTCGTCAGCGGTGTCATTCTTCTGCTCGACCGTTCCGTCAAACCTGGAGATGTCATCGAGATTGGGCAAACCTATGGCTGGATCAACTCACTGAATCTTCGCTATGTATCCGTCGTCACCCGAGACCAAAAGGAACACCTCATCCCAAACGAAGATCTCATCACCAACCCAGTCATCAACTGGTCTTTCAGTAGCAATCTGGTGCGAGTCAGAGCTCCCTTTGGAATCTCCTACTCTTCCGATATTCGAAAGGCAATGGAGCTCGCCACCGAAAGTGCCAATACCACAGAGCGAGTGATCGAAGATCCAGCTCCTCGCTGTAACCTAGTGGGATTCGGAGACAGTGCAGTCGACCTTGAACTGCGATTCTGGATCAATGATCCTCACAACGGAATTGGTCAGGTCAGAAGTGACGTCCTCCTCAAAATCTGGGATGCATTTCATCAAAACAACATCGATTTCCCGTTCCCACAACGGGACGTAAATCTCAAGCTGTCCAGCAATACAGATCTCACGGACATACTAGATTCAACTCAAGACAAGAAAGACACGAATTGAAAACTTATGATTTCATCGTCATCGGCAGTGGCATCTCGGGCTTGAGCTTCGCTCTTCGCGCGGCCAAACATGGCAGAGTCGCCATCGTTACCAAAAAGGAAGCCGCCGATACTAACACGGCTTGGGCTCAGGGGGGTATTGCCTGCGTTCAGAGTGAAACGGATACTTTCGATCAGCATGTTGCCGATACCCTGGATGCCGGGGCCGGCCTCTGCCCAGAGCCCGTCGTTCAGAAAATTATTCAGCACGGACCCGAGGCGATACAAGAGTTAGTCGACTGGGGCGTGAATTTTGACACCCACGAAACCGAGTCTGGCGAGACCGAAGTCGCCCTTGGTCGAGAAGGCGGCCACACTCAGCGCCGGGTTCTGCATCACAAAGACACCACAGGGCGAGAGATCGAGACCAAGCTACTGGCCGAAGCCATTGCCGAACCAAACATTGAATTACTCGAACACCATTTCGTGATTGATCTGATCACCACGGCAAAACTGGCCCTGGCGTCACCTCCCCGTTGTGTTGGCATCTACGCCCTCGACGAAGAAAGCGGAGAAATACTCACCCTTCGATCTGACCGGGTCCTTCTTTGCACAGGGGGAAGCGGACGGGTCTATCTCTACACCACCAATCCCGGGGTCGCGACAGGGGACGGAGTGGCCATGGCCTGGCGTGCCGGCTGTGAAATTGCCAACATGGAATTCATTCAATTCCATCCCACCTGCCTCTATCACCACAGTCTGAAATCATTTCTCATCACTGAGGCGATGCGTGGTGAAGGCGCCGAATTGATCGATAAGCACGGCCGAAAATTCATGGAGGAGTACGACCCTCGTGGATCATTGGCGCCAAGGGACATTGTCGCCCGGGCGATCGACCGGGAAATCAAGAAAACAGGAGGCCCTTGTGTTTTCCTGGACATCACACACAAGCCTGCCGATTTCATCCGAACACGATTTCCCAATATCTACGAGACCTGCCTGACTGTCGATATTGATATCACAAAGCAGCCCATCCCCGTTGTTCCGGCCGCCCACTATCAATGCGGCGGCGTCAAAACCAGTGTGAAAGGATCGACCTCTCTTCCAGGATTATGGGCCGTGGGCGAAGTGGCCTGCACCGGTCTGCATGGGGCCAATCGCTTAGCGAGCAATTCATTGTTAGAGGGCGCTGTCGTTTCCAAACTTGCCCTGAATGACTGTATTTCTTCCTTCCCTCTTTCGGCCGATCAGGAAGTCTTAGAAGTGCCCGAATGGGAATCTAGTGATGTCACTGACGTCGACGAACTCGTCGTGATCTATCACAACTGGGATGAAATCCGACGTCTGATGTGGGACTACGTATCCATCGTTCGAACCACCAAGCGACTCCAACGTGCCGCGACTCGCCTGCACAACCTGCAACGTGAAGTTCAGGAGTTTTACTGGAATTTCCGAGTCACTACTGAACTCCTGGAACTGAGAAATCTGGTAGAAGTCGCCACTCTCATCGTCGACTCGGCTGCACGCCGCAAAGAAAGTAGAGGCCTGCATTATACCCTGGATCATCCCGATCGGGACGATGACAAGTGGCGTCACAACACCCTGCTTAAGAAATAGCAGTCAGATATCGGGCGAATTTCCGCGCCTTCCTGATTGTATAATTAGCATAACTAAAAGAATTTTCTCGAATAGTTCTAATTTTATGTTCTAATTGGAAGGGATTTCTGCTAATTCCCCTAGGGTTATTACCAATAACCTCCAGATTCAGTCGTTAAAATGTCTGTGAATCCCCACCTCAAACTTCTCTCATCTCTGTTGGCCGTGAGCCTGGCAATTCCATGCCATGTGAACGCGCAGGGAATCGAGGCGGCAACTATGAGCGGTAGCCGTATCGCAGGCGCCGTTCGTCTTCCTGCTTTGGAAGCCACGAAAAACGATGCGGTGATCCCAATGATGCCTAAGGGAATTGAGCATCTAGTTCCGGGCGCACTTCCCATCGCCCGAAAGGAAACCTCCCTGCCCAGAGTTTTTGCTCCGACTCGTCCGCGGAACACCTACACCCGATTTCCGTGGAAGCGTAATATCGTCAGTACCGTGTTCTGGATTGGGGAAACACCCACTCAAAACAATCCTACTCCCAATACCGTCAGTGCCTGGGATATGCGATGGACATCGAATTACGGCGGATACGACGATCCAAAAGCTTCCGGGCGATCCGGTTATATTCCAAAAAATTTCATCCCCAATCAAAATCCGTTCTATTTTGCACTGCCCTACAATGACATCAGTCGGACTGGGACCAAAGCATCCGCCCGCGCTTCGGTGCCTTGGTTTGAAAAGAAATACTACCGTAGCGGACGTACCGTCCTGAAGGGGCGCTGGATGGCGATACGAAGAGGTGACCAGATCTGCTACGCACAATGGGAAGACGTAGGCCCCTTCGAAACAGACGATTACGATTACGTCTTTGGGGATTCCCGTCCCAAGGCTACCAAAAACCGCGGCGCTGGCCTCGATGTCTCGCCTGCTGTGCGTGATTTCTTAGACTTTGGAAGCGGCTACGGCACGGTCGATTGGAGATTTGTAGATTTGGACGAAGTTCCCGATGGCCCATGGAAACAGTGGGGGTCGAATAATCCTTTCGCTAATTCCCTGATGACTCAGGACGGAACAGGAAGCGCCTCTGACAGCATTCTCAAAGTGCGGGAAATTCGAGACCGTCTCATCGTTTCCAATGAGAGTCCGGGATCAGTCAACAATATTGAGTGAAGCTTAAAAAGCCTTACTGAGTAGCCTCGTGTTTGATCAAATCCAAGGTCACTGGTCGTGAACTGAGGCTCTTTGCCGCCAGGTTTTCTCCTTCAAACGCGACAACAATTTCTTTGAACTGGTCGATATCCCAGGCGTCGTGACTAAGCAGCCAGGTTCGAACAAACTTTGCCACAGCAATCCGGCCTTCGTCTCGAACACTCTCGATTGCTGACTCATCGGCTGACCTCAAGGCCAGCTTGTTGGTTATTGATTTTTCGAGCTCATCGAGGTTTTCCTGCCCGTCCCAACGAGCCCAGCCGGACTTAGTCTTCTTTTCCATTTTTCCACTATCGAAGGCGACAGGAAGAGAGGGCCTAACCCGAGGAGCCAGAACCAGCAGCCTTGATCCGTCCGTAGTCACAAACCACTGATCATTCAAATCTATGTGATAACGGTAGGTCGCGGGAACATTGATCTCTGATATCGTCGTTCCCATCGGCAACTTCGTCCCGAACATTTCGAAATTTGTCTCTCTGCTGAATCGTTCGGTCGCTTCCGCCGTAACAATCTCAAGGATATTTCCGTCGGTCGCGGAAGCCTCCATCTCGCGCCATTCCTCAAACGTCTCGACTACTTCATCCGGCTTAAACGCCCGCGCGATTTCTACTACTGTCTCCGCAGTCGAATCAATTCCCTGCTTCCCTAACCAAATGAAAGATAAAAAGGCGATCAGCCCAGCGGCAATCACAGCCAAGAGTAACCAAAATATCTTACTCAAGACACCACCACCTCGCTTGATTTGGCGTTGACTCTCCACACCGTTGTTTTGGCTATCACTAGTCATTGTTATAGGGGAGAACCCTAGAGAAAGAAACCACGCTGCTTCTCCGAAACGGTCATGTCCAACAATTCCATAGCCCGAAGCATATCCTCCCAGATGCTGCGCTTCGCTGCCTTGGCCTTCTCAGGATCCCCCTCGCCTTCCTGCCTCAACAGAAAACTTGGATGATAGGTGACGATGACAGGCACCCCGTCGAACTGATGGGTCGATTGTCTCAGGCTCGAAAATGTTCCTCCAATTTCTAAAAGTCCTTCAGCCGCGGTTGCCCCTAACACGACAATTGCTTTGGGCCTGATCGTTTCAATCTCAGCCCGAATATATTTGATCGACGCACTCATCTCAGTCGCGTCCGGCTTTCGATCGCTGGCCCCTTGAAATCTACCATCCCCTTTTTTAGGACGAAATTTCACAATATTTGAGAAATAGACATCACTAGGGTTGAGACCCATCGCCTGAATAATTTGGTCCAGTTTCTGTCTGGACGCCCCTGCGAGCGGCTTTCTCTCTTTCTCTTCCTCTGAACCAGGCGCCTCACCCACGAACATCAGATCAGCCATCGGATTCCCCGCAGCAAAAACGATCGTGTCGCCCAAAGTTCCCAATTTAAGGCACTCTGGACATGCCTTTGCTTCTTTAAAAATGGCATTGAGGCTAGCCCTGATTTCTTTCTCGCTGCGGCCGCCTTCATTACCCTTCACAGGTGCAGAGCCCTGCTTCGCGGGCGGTGAAGAATCTACTCTGCCTGTATTCAACGCGGCAGCACTCACCGCTGCCTTCATGATCGCCATGGGCATTCCACGAAGATTCTCTTCCGTTTCAGGAAGCAAGCCAAGGGTATCAACACCCCGTGCTTTTTCCCGTTTCAGAATCTCAGCCAGAGCGGTAAGGCTTTCAGCTATCGGATGATGGTCGCCCATGAGCGGGATCATAGCCTCAGGAACCAAATCCGGCTACCTGCAAACCATCCTCTTCGAGAAAAAAATACCCATTTTATAATCGAATTTTTGTAGCTTTCCCCTTTTGATATAGATCGAAGCGGTGTCAGATTGGCCTGCATTCATATCCCCAAACAATTGTGACGCTATGTTTAAACGCCTTGGTAACCTCATCCGCGGATTTTTCGGACTTTTCGTATCTGGTCTCGAAAAACAAAATCCTGAAGCCCTTCTTGAAGTAGAGAAAGAAAATCTACGGAAACAAATTTCAGAATACAACAAAGGTCTAGCAGCCCATGCTGGCATGTGTGAACGCCTCATGTCGCAAGTAGAGCGACAGAAGAAGGAAGTGCGGGAACTTACCGCGAAAGCCTCTGCACATCTCAAAGCCGGCAATCGCAAGCTCGCGGGAGAATATGCGCTTCGTCTTCAAAGCAAAAAGGAAGACTATGAATCCAATGTCCTGCAACTCGAAGACGCCGAAAAGACTTACGAAGAACTAAAAAGCGCTCGAGATCTCGCCGTCAAAGCGGCTCGCGACAAAATGGAGTCTTTGAAACAAGATATCGACGAAACTCGAATTGCAAAGGCCACTGCCGAACTAAACGAAATGGCAGCGGGCATGATCAGTGAAATCGGAGGTGCAGGAGACACGCTCAATCGCCTCGAAGGGATGGTAAAGGAAGAAAGAGAAAAGGCTAAGGGTCGAGCTCGAGTTGCAAAAGACAGTATCGATACCACTGAGCTAAAAGAGATGGAGTCTGAACGCTCGGCTCTCGAAGAGCTGGCGCTCGCTGAATTTGCCGCCGAATCCGGGATTGTCATCGAAGAAGAAAATCCGGGAGAAGATTCTCCACAGGCCAGCGAAGATGAAAAAACGATGTGAGGGAGGATTCCCCACCCATCACTATTTCCTACCAGTATCATCGTTGCGCCCAACCGCTCGCGCGACGAGAAGGCTCATTTCAAAACCGCTGCGCCGGTAGGCGCCATAGCTGCTGAACCGAATTAGCTCTAAGGCGAGATCAATCATCGCCTGAGCCCTGTCCTGGCTACATTTCAGATTCTCCATCAAAAGTTGGGTGACTTCCTTGCAAGCCTGACGGCTATCCACGTCCTCTTGAAGGCGTCTCATCAAGGTAACGGCGATCTCTTGGCAGAAAACGATGAGACTTCTCTTCTCTGAGACAGAGGAAGGTTTCTTAGCAATTCTCATGGGGGCCTCGCCTGAGCGATCGTAATAGCCGCGACCGCTGGAGTGAAGAAGGTTGATGGATTTCGATGGATTGGATTGCTTTCTAATTCTCATGAAATAAAACTAAGCCATGGGGTGGGACATCCGGAGGACCCACCCCAAAAATACCCTCGACAGTTTAATTGATTTTTAATGTTTATTGACAATTACCATAATTATAATAACCTAATTCTAGTGTGAAGAACAATTAACCAGGTGATTTACCGTGAATCTTATCAAAATCCTCAAGCCTACGCCACCCCAAGAACATTCTTGGGGCAATTGGCAAACCAGCCGTATTCCTGTCTGGAAGATCGGAGTCGGTAGCACATGCGCTCTTTTCATACTCGGCGCATCGGCGCTCTACTTCCGGGCCGAGTTTCGAAAAGCCGAGCTGGAACGCGTGCTGGCAACCCCTAAATCAGTGGAAACTTCGTCAGCTGATTTGTCCGGGCCACAGTTACTTCTTTCATCAAAGAACGACTCCTCCCCCACTGCTACCCCCGAGTCGATCATCCCCCTTGATATCCAAGCCGATTTGGATGCCGTTCTCGCGGTAGCCACCAATCTGATCCGTAATCCAAGAGAGACGCGTCCGGTAGATAACCCTGATTTTCTCCCTTCCCTCGACACACCGGATTCAGAAAATAGTGATTCAGCGCAGCGCAATGAGTTTCGGAATACATCCCTCACTACGAGGCCACTCGAAGCAATCCCGGAATCCAAATACCATGCAGCTGCGGCCAGTCATTCTGACCTAGGTCGACACGGCGGCAGCTCTGCCATAATTCCAGAATCAATAGACGCTGAAGCTTTAGCCAGAAAAGAAATAAGCTCGACAGCCATTCGGGTTGGCAGGCACCAATTGATCCCGATCCAGGCGATTTCATCTGCATCTCGTCCCGTCAACAAAAGTGAATCTTCAACAGCCATCTCCTTCAACAATCCGCAACTAATGAGTCGAGATGATGCACTGAAAGATCTACCAGCTTTGCCTCCTCGAACAACTGGCCACGCCGCAGGCTCTTTCTCAGGACTAATCCGGGCGATTCCTATTCCCGAAAATGAGCTTGTGCTCCTCCCTGACTCCATGGGACTTTCCCCTAACCTAGGAAGGAAACCGACCCTTATTCCATTTACCCAGTCCAGGCTCACCAATATACCAAAGTCGATGAGGGGAAAGCCTGCAATGGTTTCAACAGTGAATATAAAATCGGGAGGCACAGTGGAACGCTTTTCCGTCCACACTCCCCTTGAACCCGGGCCATCTGGACAAGGGGCTCACAAAGAAATCACCCCCTATCAAAGTTCGACGGTAGTTTGCACCCCTTGGATCGTACAACCTGGCCAATCACTGGAATCCCTCGCCGCTGCACTATCGATACTGCCTGGAGAAATTCTTGATATTAACCACATCGCCTCAGTAGTCACCGGGCAAAAAATTCACTTACCGATCCAGGACCACCTCACTCAAAGTCGATACTGAGCCGCAGCAGCTTCCAATTGCTCTGCCACCGCAGCCCTCAATTCCTCAGGCTCCAAGGCCTCGGCTCTGGAACCAAAGCCCAAGATCCATCGAGCGATATCGGTCAGCGCGTTGAGCTCCATCGACAAATCGATGACGCTCCCATCCGACTCGACCATGGTCACTTCCTGACTGGGATGCCAGCGACGCTCAGCGACGACTCGAGCAGCAAATCCACGAAATCGAACTTTCACGAAATAGGTTTTTCCATCATCACTCTCACTAGACCAAATTCCAAAACTCCCGGAAAAATGATCTTCCAATCTAAAGTCCCGTGATCTGATGAACCGCTTCTCTGTTACACTCACTCCGCGCATGCGCTGTACCGCAAAAGTTCGACGCGCTTCCCTTTTTAGATCATATCCGATCACATACCACCCACCGTCAATTTCAACGAGGTGATATGGCTGCAACCGGCGGCGCTCAGGACTGGGATCCCTGAGTTTGCTATACTCAAACTCGAGTTCACGACACTCGAGAACCGCTTTGGCAAGACGGTCAAAGACAAACACATCGTGTTCAGTAAACCCTCTCGATTTGACAGAGAACGCTTGATCGATGTCGGACCAGGGAATCGTCACTTGCTCACTCATACTCGCTTGGAGGCGCTGAAATCCACTCTTCAACGTAGCCTCTAACTGAGAACCCCGAAGCGGATCCAACGCATTTCTTGCCAGAATCAGAGCAACGAGATCTTCCGCTGACGTCTTCAGAAGAGGGAATTCATTCACCGGGCGCGTGTAAGTATACCCGTGCTTTCTATCGTGATAGATCAAAGGCAGATCCAACTCATCACGCATGAAATTGATATCCCGCTGAATCGTCTTGCGATTCACCTCCAGCTCCTGGGCAATACTCCTACAATTGGGAAAGTTGCCCCGATTCACCATTTCGTGAATTCGAACTACCCGTTCCAAAGGCCGCCTCGCTCCCTCTGCCCTTCTTTGATTCACGCCCGACATTTCTAGTCAAATAGCCAATAGGCTTAGCCTTGAGACCGGTCGGAACACAAAACCCACCACATCTGCATCAACGTTCCACTCACTCCAACACCTGTATTTCATCATCATTTCCTCCGGCCCCATCAATATCCAATCCAGACTGAGTCCGCTGTGGCATGTAGTCCATGATAGCTCGATCGCCCACCTGTGGAGCACCACTAACGATATCTGCGGTCAGAAATTGCCCTTTTCGCGCTTCACTTACTTTCAGAAAGGCTGTTTCCAAACCGCTTTCCGATACTGATGCTATCCCCACCCCCGATTCGATGGCAAAGTGGCGAGACGACTGAATCAAAACAAACTTTCCATCTGGGTCGACCATATGAATCGACCCGATCGGAATCTTTCTCGAAGTGGCGCCCTGAGAAGATGGCTCCGTATCCGTGCTCTTTTCATCACTGACAGTCTTGCATCCTCCATGGAAAAGAAAGACTATGACAACAACCAAACGGGCAATGTAGAAGTGTTTTTGCACACCACGAAGTTGAGCGATAGGCACGAAAATTGCAAGATTGTCTCGATCAAACCCTCATGTCTTTTCGATGGATCTCTTTATCTACGGCACCCTCCTGGTACCCGAAATCTGGAATGCGGTCACCTCCAGCCCAAATCACCAATCCCTTCCAGCAACTCTTAATGGGCATGCAATTCGAAGGGTCAAAAACGGTGATTTCCCTGCGATCTATGTTGCCCCGGAATCAACAGAACTGATTAGCGGTCGACTAATTTTCAACCTGACTCCGACAGTTGCTTCTCGCCTCGATTCCTATGAGGACACTCTCTATGTTCGAGAAAAAGTCATTGTCGAAACTGATACGGGCCCCCGTGAAGCCGAAACTTACCGGGTGCTGCCTGAGGTCGCCCAGAAAATTCTTTCTGATGAAAAGTGGACCCTGGCCTGGTTCGAAAAGGAAGCACTGACTCGCTACCGGCATCGGGTTTTTGGACTCTAGGAAACGGTTTTTCTATTCGTCCGATGGCACCGAGAATTGCCTCCAATCCCCGTCCAATACGTAGACCGGATCGAGTCCCAACAGCTCCCGAAGTCGCTGACCAACTTCAGCACTTTTCCGACAATCGTCGCCATCACAATATACAATCACGGGATGGCTCATGGCTTCCTGCAATTCGTCCATGTTCCGATACATCAGGTCACCCCATTCACTCACATTGAGAAGGATCGCGCCGGGAAGATGTTCTTTGTCAAATTTCTCCTGACTACGAGCATCAACCCACAGGATCTTTGACTGTAATGCCAAATGCTTCGCCTCTTCAGTGCCAATTTTCCACCTCACTTCGTCAGAACCTGATACCCGATACCACGGAGGACGGAGAGGATGAAAGAAGGCGCAAAGACACGCGCCCACTGCCGAGATCGCTAATATAATGCCCGCCTGTTTCCAGGTATCCATCACTCTTGAATCACAAAATAGGCAAGTGGCCGGGCGTAAGACTGAATCTCACAATCTGTCTCAATTCGAACAATACCAAGCATAGTAGAATCCGTCGAATCAGGAGTCAGCTTAAGATCATAAGCGCGCCCATCTTCGATTTCCTCAATCTCACAAGACAGTTCCGTTCGATTACTTTCGGCACTTAACACCCGGATTGGCTGATCTCTTAAAACGCGAAACTTAACTGTTTTCGTTTCCGACTCTTCACCCAGCTTCCAGGAAGTCAGATCTTCTTCGATGCTATAGATCTCATCTATGGCTATCTGCGTCGTCAGAAAAACCGGCCGAACATTCCGATCAGTTTCCACCGTAATTCGCTTCTCCGATGTTCCCCGTAAATCCCTCACATCAAACAAGCCTATGATAGCAGTGCTCTCCCCAGCAGGAATCGGATTCACATCCACCGAGACGGACAAACAGGCACAACCACTCTCAAGTCCTGTGATTTTGATTTCGTCTGCTGTCTCGTTTTTTACGTTAAAAACAACTTCGATGGGATCTTCACCCGGATCCACATCAATCGTGTGAGTCGCTGGATGAAATACTAGCCCGCCCGCCCGAATACTCTCATGAGTCGCCGTGCTGCTTACCCTCTGTTCCCCATGATCGCTCGACGGCCGAAACCAGACATAGACCATGAAATAGATGAGAACCCCGGTAACCGACACGTAAAGCCACGAAGGAAACGCATATCGAGCCAACTTTTTATGCTTCGCAAAATTTCCCCTGAACGCAGCGATGACCAACAGAAGGATTAGAGGCACATTGACCACCGCAAGAATGATATGCGGGACCAGAATCGCAAGATACACCATTCTCGCAACCGGATACTCTTCAGGAAAGACAGTGTGAGGAGTCGCGTAGTGATAGACCAAATAACAAGTCAGGAAAATCGCTGATACGACGAGCGCACTCACCATTACCTTCTGATGGGCTTCTCGTTTTCCTTGTTTGATCAGGATCAAACCCACAATGAGCAGGACCGTGCTGATTCCATTTAAAGTCGCGTTGATCGGTGGGAACACCGAATAGTCAATCGAGGCGAGAAAGTTCATACTAATCTTCCAAATTACTCTCCCGAAAGTCGGCGAGTCTTAGCTCAGGATTCAGTACCATTTTTAAATCCCTGACCAAACGGTCATATTCGAGATCTCCCCGCTCAAATCTCATCACATCGTAATAGCCACGAATATTGGCGTCCCCGTCGACCAGCGCCAGCCTCTGATCATGGGCAAACTCACCCTGTGCAGCCACCGTGGCAGGGTCCGTGATTGGCTCAGTCGAATAGAACATGAATTCGGAAATCATGTACTTGGCAATAACATCAGGATCACCCGTCAAGAACCACCAGTCTTCAGAATCTACCCCGTTCTTTTTGACCCAGGCATCCATCTTTTCGGGAGTATCACCCGCCGGGTTCACACTAATCGAAACCAGCCGAAACTTAGGGTCATCTCCGAAATCTTCCTCCAACTGTTTCATGATTGACGCCATCCCGAGGCAACCAGCAGGGCAATCGGTGTATTGATACCCTGCCACAAACACCTTGTCCCTCAATTCACTCAAGGCCACTTCTTCGCCATCACGATTGATCGCATTGAGATCTGTCTCCAGACGCGCCATGTGAGGTGGCCGCCAGTTCTCAATTTCGTAATCACGCCGCACCAGGTAGGCCCGGGTCACAAAGATCGAACCAAATGCGATCACGGCACAAACACCCACAATCGAACTCCACCAGGTGATAACCTGGTTTCTAGTTAGCTGGGGAGCTTCATTCTCAGTGGACTCAGTCATAACAGTTTCTCAGTTTACTACGATTGCCAGGCGACATACGACACGATCATCATCAACGGCAAGTACAACAAAGTATAAAAGAAAAGCGATCTCGCGTCTTTGCGATCACCACTTTTAAGAAAGCGAATTGAAAGCCAAACCATCACGAGCCCAAGGATTGTGCCTCCCACTGCTCCCCACCAAACCATCACCGATGTCAGTAAGGGAAACAACAATCCGATCAAAGTCGTCAACACAGAGAAAAACAGAGCAATTCGGGCAGTCTTTGCTCCACTCACGTCATCATTCGACCACATCTTAAATCCCCCCTTCGCATACTCCTCGCGATACATCCAGTTTATCGCGGCGAAATGGGGCATCTGCCAAAGAAAAAGCAGGGCAAAAAGGAACCATCCTCCGGGACTAAACAAGGGCTGGTTTCCCGCTGCCCATCCGATCAGGGGAGGAAAGGCGCCTGAGATCCCTCCAATAATGGTGTTGAACGACGAAGTCCTCTTCATCGGTGTATAGACAAATAGATAGGTCAGCAATGTCGCCGCAGCCATTGCCGCCGCCACGGCATTGACCTTCACTCCCAGGTGAATGATACCGAAAGCACACAAAAGCCATCCCAGAATAAAGGCAAATGGCTTGGGCATACGGTTTGCGGGGAGCGGGCGCCCTGAAGTCCGGGCCATTCGAGAATCGGGCTCGACTTCCATTAACTGATTAAAAACCGACGCCCCGAAGGCCGCCAAAATCGTCCCAAACAAGGTGTGCCCAAGAACGACCCAGCTGAACTCATCCGACATTTTGGCTGCCGCTACATATCCAAATAGAGTCGTCAAAACAACAAGACTACTCAGCCTCGCTTTGGTCAACGATACGAGGTCTTCTTTCACGCCTTTAAAGCCTGAGTGAGAATTGCCCGCCTCTCGTTCTACTTGTTGTTCGTCCATCATTTCCAGCCCGCTACCCCCATTCAGCGGGCCTCAAATTTCGTAATCTGACCTTAGATCGAAATTCAAGATTTAGCTAGAGCCGCCTCGCCATCACTCGATTTCAACGACTTCACCAAAAACGCGAAGGAGAAAGCCAAAATTCCCAGGCCATTCAACACATGAATATTCGTTACCCAAAAACTCTTTCCCGTCGCAATCACTGACACTCCAAGAAGAATCTGAATCGCGATCAGACCCACCACCACTGAAAATTGACGTCGAATCGTCACTCCTCCATCCTCTCGAATTCGAGTCAGCTTGAAAAACAGCCAACCCGCAAAGAAGAAAATACAAAATGCGGTCACTTTGTGCAAAAACAAGACCATGATGATCGGCTCATCAAATGCCGGCACCCATTCCCCCTGAGTTTTCAGAATACCATGATCAGCCAATCCATGCCGATGGAAATGCCGCATCGATGCTCCCAGGACCAGCTGAATCGAAATCAACAAAACCATTGTCGCACTAGATCGTCTCAAGCCAGGAAACGAATTTCGGAAACCGTTACTGCTCCACCCTTTTCCTGCGACCATTGTGATGAGGATGAGACAGCAGAAAAATGCCTGCGCCAGGCACCCGTGCAATACCGCAAAGGTATTGGAAATCTCGGTCACTCTCAATCCACCTAGAATGGCTTGAGCGGTCACCATCAAAAGCGCAAGCGCACTCAATTTCTCGACCAATCGCCACCCGCGAGATCGCCAACTCCATATCAGCCATCCGATCGGAATTAGCGAACCGCCAAAGGCAACGCTCAAGAGCGTTTTTTTACGATCCATGTCCGACCGCTCCGCACCCGCAGCAATGAAGATGGCAAAAACAAGAGCCAACCCCAGAACCAGCAGGACAACTTCAATTACTCGACCTTTTGAGTTTCCGTATGCCCACGCAAACATCGCGAGCACGAGGAGCCCCACCAAAGTCGCCAGCAGCCGATGGCTATGCTCCAAGAAAGGAACCATGTAACTAAGCCAGCCTTCCGGATTGATTGAACCAAAGCTTAACGGCCAGTCGGAAAACGCCATTCCCGCCTTCTTCGACGTCGTCGCTGCTCCCCACCAGATCAGAAGGATCGCAAAAAAAACGACCACTTTTGTGAATCGTAAAAACGCCTGACTACACGATCTAGCTTCACTCATCAGAAGGACAATACGTCACTCAAACCTTCTCAGTAACGCTTTCGTATACAAAAACGCCGGAACTCAAATAGCTCCGCCAGTTTCGCAATAAGATCATTGGGGAAGTATCACTGCTTTGGCAGCAGAGGGCTTTGAGAAGCGTACCACTCGTCAAATTCGTCACTACCCACCGCTTTCACCCAGGCCACCATTTGAGCATGACCGGCACCACAAAGTTGTGCGCATACGATATTCCATTCTCCTTCTTTTTGAGGAACAAACCACATCGGGATCTCAGAGCCCGGAATCGCATCTTGCTGAGAAAACATTGGGATAATCGCAAGACCGTGGATCACATCCTTTGATGTCACCTGAATCACGACAGGACGCTCGACTGTATCGCCAACAGGAATGACGAGTTCATTCACCGACACAAAATCGTCTGCCGCATTAGGGTCTTCCGCGACAAGACCTACTGGATTGGCCGCACTGATTCTCTCGTGAGACGTCATGCCGACCATGTTGTCCGCCCCAGCGTAGTGAAAGGTCCAACGGTACTGCTCTCCCACGGCACGAAGATTGACAACATTGTCTCCCGTCGGACGTGCATTTACGTCAGCTCGCTTTGCCCAAAGCGGAAAGGCAAACCCAAGCAACAGAATGACTTCAACAATCACAACACCAATTTCAATGTGAGTCGAAAAGTGCGAAGTGATTCCACTGTAGCTGGCCTTTGGATTCTTTGCCCGTCTGAACTTAACCAGAATAATGGCCAGAAACAGAGTCCATCCCACAAAAAGAATTGCCATAAACCAGTGAACCAGAGCAAGCATGTGGTTTCCTACATGCCCGTGTTTGGAAGCAACTTCATGCATTCCCGTGATGTCATTAATCCACTCAATCATACCAAAAATTATCTAAAATAAACGTCGTTAGCGTTGCGTTCTTGAAACTGACATTCCTCATCCTGTTATGGGGAATCGGAAGACTCAGTTGCAAATCGACGAGCACGCTTGGCCAAATAAATCATAAAACTCAAAAAAGACATCAACACAGCCATCAACACGACCAACAAGGCCAAAATGGCAGAATTCGCAGCCAATAACGATTGGCCTTCGGCCCCACTCATGCACATCGGGCAAGCGAGGTAGAACGTCTCAGTAAAATTAGTAAAATTCATTTAACTCTGGTGAGGCATCCTTAGACCTCAATGTTCTTAATCTTCTTATAAAATTGGATCCCGTAGATCAAAAGCGCGAAACCTCCGACCAGAGAAATCCAACCCATCAAATTTAGAATCGGAGCCTGCCCCGGTACCAACAAGCACCATGCTGCCAGTCCCCATGCAAAAATGAGGCATATGACAATAAATCCAATGTGAAAGTATTTCAGTGACATGTCGTTACCTGTTTACAGAGACTCCGTCAGCTTTCCGTTGGTGGTCTCATACGTATCATATTGCTCTTCAATCGGATCGAACCCGGAAAACAAGGTCAAAGCCATCATGCCAACGAAAAACAAAAAGGTGAATACCAAGGTCTTATAAATAAGCCCTTTCTCATGATTCAAGTGCATGAAGATCAATCCCACCAACGAGGCTTTGACTCCCGCGAGCCCCAAACCGATTACAAAATCGGCCGGTGTTGGTCCCGGAGGGCCAAGGTCAAGTGGAGCCCATATTCCAAGCAAGAGAGTGATGCCCGTGCAGAGAAAAAGAGTGCCCCCTACAATGGTGTAGGTTTTTTTATGCTGATCCCAATCGTGTGCTGCTTCTGCCATAGGAAAATTAGTCGAAGTTGAATAAATTAAAGAAGATACATGAGTGGAAACAGGAAGATCCAAACCAAGTCCACAAAGTGCCAGAAAAGTCCGCCCACTTCGACTCGATTCGTCAAGTGCTCGGGATCCTTAAGGAACATTTTCTTACCAAAGACAACAAAGTAAAGAAGGACTAGAGCACCTCCAATAACATGCAGTCCGTGTAACGCCGTCATCAGAAAATAGATCCCGTAGTAGTTTCCGTAGCGCGGACCATGGTTTCCCATGAACTTGATCTGATCACGGGAAACCGTAATGGCATTGCCATGATCGTGAGAATCGTGAACATCTGCATCTTTCGAAGAAGGCTTTGATTCACTGTTGTGAACTTCTTCTCCATGATGTTCTGCGCCACCACCCTTTTTGTCTCCTCCATCCGAAGCCTCTTCGTCGTGATGCTTTTCGTGGCCATGTTCGGCATCATGATGGCCGCCTACATGGACGTTGTGAAGATTGATGACATAGCCCCGGAGCATCTTCTCAGGAATCGACTCGCCTCGCTTGCTGTAATAGGCCTTCATTTCTTCGTAGGCTTTCTTCTGGTCAGCAAAAAAGTGCTTCTTGGCCTCCGTATCTCCAATCACATCCCAGACGATTGAGTCACGCTGGTTCTGGGGCAATACCAATTGCATGTCCACTTCGTGTACTTCGAAGATCACGTCATCACTGATTAACTTACCAGTGACTTTGGAACTATCTCGGTAGTTAATCGCCGAGTCAGAATGCATCACGATCTTCCTCGGATTACCGAGGACTTTAAACGGCTCAGCAGCCACCAGGGTAGCGGAAGCCGAAATCGAAACCGGAGTTGGGTGTTCCACCCCGGAGGCAAGCTCCGAACGATACCGCTTTCTTTCTTTAATCAAATCTGCACTCACCTTCCTTCGGGAGTCATAAAACCATGACTTAAACTCGGACTCTGAAGAAATGGTTACCGGTTCAGATCCCTCTTCACCGCTACTAGTCGTAAATACAGGAAAGGAATCCCCCGTCAGCCCTTTGAGGAAAACAGGCAATCCAGCTTGGAGACCGAAACTCACTTCTGTTCCTTCAAAGCGGATCTGGTCTGTATGATCTAAAATCGTTCCCTCCATGACGGAGTTGTCGACCAGCTTAATCCCATGGTGATGATTCAGCTTACTGTTGTACTCGATCCCCTTGATGCACATGAAAACCAGCGCACAAGCGACCACGATATACATCCACGTTTGATACCGCTTCCAATTTCGCTCCTTCAACGCAACCCAGGCGAAAACAACGCCCACACTTGAGAAAATCAGCACAAGGGTGTTCAGAAAGCCGAGCCAGACAAAGTCTTTATGTACATCCAGGCCCCAGGGCCAGGGATTGTCCACTCCACCCTGAACTCCTACACGTAGGAATACATAAGCGGAGAAAAGGCCTCCAAACAACATCACTTCCGAGGCAAGAAAGAGCCACACGCCGAGCTTGGCGTTGTAGAGCCCGGTGTCGCGGCGGGGTGTTACTTCGTAGGGAATCTCCATATCCAAAAATAGTGTTTCTGCTAATTACAATTCGGTAAGTATCAGAGGGAATTTTTCTTAATGACTCGAGGATTGGTCGCCTGCTTCTTCAGCCGATGAATCAGGACCAGGTTCAAACTGAGGTGTGAAATCTTTATCCGCACCCGGTAAGCTATACTCGTAAGGACCGCGAAATGCTTCTGGCTCAGTGAGAAAGTTTCCGTGGGGCGGAGGAGTTGGTGTCGCCCACTCCAAAGTGGTAGCATCCCAAGGATTATCACCTTTGGCTTTCTTCCCGAAGAATACGCTGAAGAACAAATTGATGATAAAAGGCACCTGAAATACTGCCAGAAGCCAAGCCGAACCGGAAGTGATGATATTAAGATCGATCATCTGAACGGCCGCATCAGGCTCAATAATGTTAAGACTTTCGCAGATATTGGCAAAAAAGGAATTGGCGGGAGCGAACTCCTGCGTGCTGACCTGCTCATAAGCTTTACCTCCATCGAACGCACGGCGGTGGAATCCTGCCATGCCCTGAAACATCATCGGAGCGAAAATCCCGTTCATGAGAATGAGTGAAGGCCAAAAATGAAGATGTCCCAGCCTCACGCTCATCATCCTACCGGTGATTTTTGGAAACCAGTGATAGATGCCGGCGAAAAGCCCAAAGATAGTTCCCGGCGCAACAATATAGTGGAAATGCCCGATCACGTAATACGTGTCGTGAAGATGCAAATCAGGCAGACTGAAAGCCAAGGGAAGGCCGGTTAAACCACCAATACCAAACATCGGAATAAACGCAGTCGCGAACAACATCGGGACGTTAAAACGGATCGAGCCGCCCCACATCGAAATTAGCAATGAGGTAATCAGAACCACCGAGGGAACTGAAATCAGAACAGTGGTTGTCTGAAAGAAGGTCGAAATCGCTGGCCCCATCCCAGTAATGTACATGTGGTGAGCCCACACAATAAAAGCGAGGAATCCGAGAACCATGACGGCGTAAACCATGGTTTTGTATCCCCAGAGCGGCTTTCTCGTGTTGCATGGTAAAATCTCGGCAACAATAGCGATCGCCGGAAGAATCAGGACATACACCTCAGGGTGAGCAAGGAACCAGAAAAGGTGCTGATAAAGCAGCGGGCTACCACCACCCGCGGCATCGAATGAAAGTCCACTCACATTCAGACCTGTCGGAACAAAGAAGCTCGTCCCGGCCATGCGATCCATCAACTGCATGAGCGCAGCGACCTCAAGCGGTGGAAAAGCAAGAAGCAGAAGAAAGCCGGTTACCAACATCGCCCATACGAAGAACGGCATTCGCATCCAGGTCATCCCCTTACAACGCAAATTGATAATGGTACAGATAAAGTTGACCGCGCCGAGCAAGGAGGAACTAATCAGAAAAACCATCCCTATGAGCCACTGCGTTTGCCCCGTCCAGAAAAGGTCCCCAAAATGGAGGTCAGTCGTCGTCGCCAAAGGCGAGTAGTTGGTCCACCCAGCCTTAGCCGCACCAGATGGAAGAAAGAAGCTCGCAAACATCACCACCCCGCCAATGAGGAAAAACCAGTAACTGGCCATATTGAGGCGAGGGAACGCCATATCTGGCGCGCCAATTTGCAAAGGTGTCACGTAGTTACCGAACGCACCAAAGGCCAATGGCACAATGCCCAGGAAAACCATGATGGTCCCGTGCATGGCACCGAACATATTGTAGAGATCACCGGTCACTTTTCCGCTGTCATCAAGCCAGGTTTGAAACCATGGCCAATCAGCGAGAAGTGGAACGGCACGATCGGGATACGCAATACTCCACCGCATCACCATCATGAGGAAGAATCCAAAAGCAAGAAACACCAACGCGGTGAATCCATACTGAAGTCCGATCACTTTGTGGTCCGTCGAAAAAATGTATTTTTTCCAAAAAGGCTCGTCATGATGTTCGTGCTCATCATGGGCCTCATTATCTGTCTCTGCTGTCACTGCGCTCATACCTGTCGAGAAAAATTATTATGCCTGAGATTCAATCAATTTGTGAAGCTTTCAGCCAATTCTATCGTTATCTGCAATTCGTCGGGCGTTCAACCCTCTCCTTCTGCCGCTGCTTCCGCTTCGACAGTCTCTTCTCCACCTGAACCCAGGGGTTCTCCGGTCTGTAAATCCACTTTTTCGCCAGGAAGATTAGCTCCCTCGGGAATCGCCAAAAGTTCGGCCTCAGTCCAAGGAACCGCTTGCCCACTGTATTCTTCACGAGCAGCCTTGATCATCACCGTAGTAACTACGCCATCATCCCCTTCTGGGAGACTGCCGAATTCACGACGCACATAAGTCGAGACCTGGGCAAGTTTCTCATCACTCAGATTAACCCAGGCAGGCATCAGTTGATTATAAGTCTGACCCGACACATTGAACGGCCCACTGATACCGTGAAGCAAAATTGCGCCCAGACGCTGGGTACCACCATCGACCCACTCAGATCCAACAAGCGGAGGAAACGCACCGGGAAGTCCGAGACCGGAAGCTTGGTGACAGGCGATACAGTTGCCGTAGACCTTCTTTCCGTCCTTGGTCCAACTATCGATCCATGGAACATCAGCACCACCGCCATCGTCGCCACCGAGTGATGGACGAGATTCAGGTGTGTAGTAACTGCTGATATAAATATCCGAGCTAAATCCGTTGCTGTTGCTGAACAAGTGCCCTCCGCCGAAAATCAAAATCAGCGCGGAGACTACCAGAACAACGATTCCAGCAGAACCTTCACCACCTGGCATCAGCGGATTCTCACGGCGCACGGAATCGTGCAGATCAACCGTGCTGACGGTTCCCTGTTCGTAATCGATATTTTTCTGCTCCTCGTTTGCCATCGGGACTGTATTCGTTTCTGAAATTTATACGACTGAACTCAACCTTCAGAGTCACCCGCGTTTGGAAGAGGTTGGTCCTTTTTAAGAGACAGTAGATAGTCCACCAATGCCTCCGCCTTTTCGGTAGGCTCGAAGCCCTTACCAAAAGTCGACTTACGATAAAGATGCTTGTAGGCCGGCATTCCGCTGTCGGAATCAATACTGATTGGGTCGAACAGGTGCTGGTGCATCAGTTCGCGAGTGGTGATACGATGCCCCACATTTGATAGATCCTGCCCGATACGCTGATAGCCAAGCGGAGCCACTTCTTCAAGAGTGTAATCGCGCGGACGGGTCTCACGAGCAAGTCCCTCCTCTTCTCTGCCACCCCAACCAATTCTCCACATGTCCGGCCCGGCATAAGTTGGTCGAACTACCTGAGTATGACAAAAAGCACATCCTTCGGAGGCATACACTTCGCGGCCAAAATCACTGGATCCGTGGCGATACACCGCTTTATCAGGATAGGCAACCATCCCTCCTTCGACCTCCTGCCCTTCAGGATATGGAATCGCTTCCGCCTGAGATTGCGAACAAAAGGGAATAATAATGAGAAAAATAAGCGGCAATGCGAAGGCCAAAGCCAAACCACCTATCAATTTCCAGAAAGCGTCAAATTTCATTCAGTTCAATTCCTTAATATGCTTCCAAAATTAGCTTAATCCCGCAGCGGCCTTGGCACTGCTTGCCTCTCCGGGCTCTGCGTGAATCAGGGTCGGCCCCTCCGATTTTCTTCCTTTTCCGATAAACATCAAAGTAAGCTGATAAAGAAAAGAAAGGTTCGAGAATGAGATCAGGCCCCAGGCAATACAACGACCTACCACATAGGCAGAAGAATTAACGAAGGACGTTGAGAATGACTGATCCCACTGAGCGAGGTTTCCTCCCTGAGCGATACCGCCTACCAACATCGTAACAACCAGCGTGACGATTCCATAGGCACTGTACCAAAAGTGAGTTCGGATGCGCTTCCCGGAAGGCCACTCTGAAGCGGTGATTCGAGGAACAATAAAGTAGATTGCACCGAAAACAGTCATCGAGAAAAATCCATAAATTGCCAAGGTATCTAACCCGACGAGAAAGTGGCTGAACTGGAGATTCTTCCCAAAGACAAAAGTAGAGCTAAGCGCTGACAAAACCGCATAGACTGCCAGCATCAACATTCCGAATACTGTGAAACGAAGAGAAGGGCTGTATTCCCAAACTTTGGAACACCCCTTCAAGGTGGCCATCAGGTTAAAAACCGTCGCAACGATTGCCACAAGGATGAAAATCGCAGCAGCTCCGCTAATCGCCGGCATCCATGCTGGGAACGGACCGCCCATAAAACGGGAGAATCCGGTCCAACCTGCCAGGAATGCAAGAATCCAAAAACTGATGTGAGCCAGCGGGTAGCTGTATATCGGACGAGCCGCAATCTTAGGAACGATGTAATAGGCCACCGCCAAGGCAATCGGCGCCATCCAGAAATAGATCAAGTTCGTGATGTACCACGCGTCCAGACCAGCAGCCATCACAGGAGCAGTTCCTTTTCCGATCAAAATATTGGCCGTCAAAAATATCCAAGGAAACCAGAGGGCTGCTCCCACGAGGTATCGTTCCGAGACATAAACCGAAGCCTCACGACGATAACGGAACATGGGAATCACCCACACCACAATCATCATGTACGACAAGGCCAGAACAGGCCAAATCCAACTTGGGAAATCGAGGAGAGGAAGAGAATTTCCGTATCCGAACCAAACGGTCAGGACAGCAAACGTTACCCCTGCGTTCCATATATGGCCGGCGACAATGATGGTAGTTCCATGACGCAACTGATTACGCGTCAATCGAGCCATGAGCCAAAGCATCACACCCATTCCAGCCTGCATAGCCCATCCGTAGACAAGAGCATTCAGATGCGCAGGAAAGAGCCGGCCGTATCCCATGAACTGGCATTCATCCCAGAGCCCGGGGCACCGGAGTTTCAAAGAGCTCACAAAACCGAGCAAGGTAGCCACCAGCAACCAGGCTGCTGCACTGGTGAAGAAGAACATCACAGGATACCTAGCCGAACGATCGATTGCCGATCTTTCTTCCATTTCCTCCGCTGTTGGTTGTGGCAGTGTCATAAAAATCAATTTCGTCGGACCGCTTGCGCGTCAATTACGCATCCTTCTCGGATGGCCCTTTCGCTTTTGCTTTTGGCTTAACTTCTTCCTGAGCCTTCTTTTTGGCCGGCTGCTTCGCCTTTTGCTCAACTGAATTAACTGAGGGCTTTTTGGCCTTTGGAGCAGCGGCACTCTCTGCTTTTTCCGGTGCCACTTTCGGTTCAGCTTTCGGTTCAGCTTTCGGTTCAGCTTTCGGTTCAGCTTTCGGTTCA
>CAXBMX010000034.1:0-50359 GCA_963977055.1 uncultured Verrucomicrobiales bacterium | reverse complement strand
CACATCCCGGGGGCGAAGCACATCCCGGGGGCGAAGCACATCCCGGGGGCGAAGCACATCCCGGGGGCGAAGCGCACCCAACCGTAAGCCTTAAAGACGTTAAAGACGGGATTGAGGTTCGAGTCGATGGGGAGCTTTTCACGGTCTACCAGTTCGATGTTGAGGGGACGCCGATTTTTTATCCGGTCGTCGGGCCGAGTGGCGAGAACCTGACTCGCGATTTTCCGATGGTGGAGGGAACCGAAGGAGAGGAGGTCGATCACCCGCATCATCGATCGATCTGGTTTGGACACCGGGATGTGAA
Organism: uncultured Verrucomicrobiales bacterium; assembly: GCA_963977055.1. GTDB lineage: Bacteria > Verrucomicrobiota > Verrucomicrobiia > Verrucomicrobiales > DEV007 > Arctic95D-9. The sequence goes on along the minus strand of CAXBMX010000034.1, from coordinate 50,055 downwards.
TGGGGAGAGTTTTTGGTCAGTGAATGATGGTCATGCGGAGGTGGTGCAGCAGGAAGTTCGGAAGGTCGAAGCCGATGACGAATCTGGCGCGGCGATGATTTTGACGAAGAACGAATGGGAGAAGGCGGATGGGACTCCGATGGCAAGCGATGAGAGGGAGTATCGCATTCAAGGACTTGGTGACGGTCAGGTGCGGCTGGATTACACGGTGCGTATTTTTGCAAATCGAGGAGAAGACCTTCTTTTTGGAGATCAGAAGGATGGGATCATGGCGATTCGGGTTGCGCCCTGGATGAAACTGAGGAGCCGCAAGCGCGTCGAAATGGGCGGCGCGATGGTTAACAGTGAAGGCCATAGGGGAGACGATGTCTGGGGCAAGCGTGCCGATTGGGTGGATTATTTTGGGACCTCTCCGAAGGGGCTGGTCTGTGGGGTGGCGATGTTCGATCACCCGGAGAACCTGCGGCACCCGACATGGTGGCACGCGCGGTCGTACGGGCTTCTCACTGCGAACCCTTTCGGGCAAGGTGATTTCGAGAAGGGAGTTGCCCCGGAAAACGCGGGCGAATTTACTTTAGTTGAAGGTGATCAGCTGGAGCTGAAGTATGCCTTTTATTTCCATCGCGGCAATGCGGAGGAAGCGGAAGTAGCTGAGCAGTACGCGCAGTTTACAGAAGGCAAAAAGTAGGCAGTGCCCCTCACCCGGCCTGCCGCTGGAAGCCGTCCCCAAATGGGTGACGAATCCAATTGCGTCGAAAAATTCACAATCCACCCATTGCTCACGGGCCGGTCATCCCGAAACGTCATCCTACAGATTTGTATCGTAGCCGTTCCTCTCACCTTCCCCCATGAGCTATCCTCCCATCGCTGATCTCTTCGAGGGTTCATTCCATTCCGGCATTGTTTCCGGTCCCTCCCTCGACGACGGCGCAACGAGAACCACTCCTGAGTCCATTAATCACCGGAGCGATTCCGTCTCCCAATCATCGAGAGTCAATACGCCGAATTGGGAGCAGATACGCTCCCAATATCCACTGGCGGAAAAAGGCGGCTACTTCAATACCGCTTCATTTGGCGCCATCTCAAAATCGACCGCGGCAGTCGCTCAAGCAGACATCGATGAACTGCTCTATACCGGCGCCCGGAATTACGAACAATGGGTCGCCAACTATTTCGAACTGAAAACGGTGTTAGCGGAATACTTAAACTGCCATGAACGAAACATGGCTTTTTTTCCTGATTCAAGCAACGGCATCAATAAAGTCAGTGAGCTGCTCTCGAGGAAGGATGAAGTCATTTTGATTCATGATGACTTCCCTTCCGTGACCCTTCCCTGGATCACCCGAAACTATAAAATTGCCTGGATTGACTATCAGGATTTTGTGGCTGATTACCTCACTGAAATCGAAAATCGTTTGAAGAAAGGCGCCAAAATCTTGTGTTTGAGTTCGGTGTTTTTTAATCATGGATTCCGGATCGACCCGAAGAAAGTTGGCAAGTTGTGTCGGAAGTATGATTGCAAATTTATCCTTGATGCCACCCAGGGGCTGGGAGCGTTTCCGATCGACACGACCCGATCCCATATTGATTTCATGGTGTCGTCTTGTTTCAAATGGTTCATGGCCGGTTACGGGGTATCGATCGGCTATGTATCGGACACCATCTTGAAAGAATTTGAGATCAATCAGTCGGGATGGCAGATCCTGAAAAAATACACCAAGAATCCCGAGAAAAAGAAAAACTACAAAACGGACGCTTCACGATTTGAACTCGGCCATCTCAAGTTTCAAAACCTCAATATGTTGCTCGAATCGCTGCGGGAAATGAAGTCCATTGGTTTTGAAAACATCACCGATCGAACCTTTGAGTTGACCCAATTGTTAAGAACTCGATTGTCCGATACCGGAATCAAAACCGTCACATCAGCAAGTCCACTTCCCTCTGGCATCTTGGCGATCAAATCCAAAGAGAGGTTTCTCAAGAATCTAGGAGAAGCTGGCATTGCTTTCTCTCCTCGAAAGAACTACATCCGATTCTCCTCCTATTTTTATAACAGTGAGCAAGACATCGATGAGCTGGTGAATTTGTTGAAAAGCTAGCCTCTACCCAGTCGAATCAACGAAACGATTCGAAATTCCCGGTAATCCACCCACGTTCCGGGGCGGTTCCGGGGTCACTCAAGAATGGTCAGATTTTAAGCAGAGTCAGGGAAATCTCTTTTTCATTTTCTCTATCCTTTTCTTTTTCTCTGTCAGTCGCCTAAGGAAAGAGCAAGACCGTGCAGGGTTTAGAAAAATAAAAAGATTAAGATTAAGAAAAAGGCCACTACCTACCAACCTTGAATGATGACAGGCCTGAATGGCACGGTTTTAAGCGGATTACCAAAATGGTAGGGGCATCCTGTAGCCGGTGGGCCGGCCCCCGGTCTCTGTGAGGCCGGGAGAGAGCATTCAGATCTCATTGCGCGTTCAACCAAAGCCCGGGGTCACAGACCCCAGGCGCTGGGCCCCAGCTACAGGGCTGCGGGTCCAGATTTCGACCTTACCTCCATGCTTTTTTTACGCCATATTCCTTAGGCCAATGCCACGACACCACCGCTTAAAACAGTGCCATTCATGACAGGCCTCAAAATCGTGCCACCCGGGGTCACTCAACATTTTCCGCCCCGTCCCCGCTTCGCGCCTCCTTGGGAAGCTTCTTAACCGGGGCCTTTGCAATTCGTCTGATTGGCTGACTCCAATTGGTCCTGATTTCAAAATGAGCGAGCTTGATAAAAAACCCGGAAAAATAAAAAGATGCGCGCTCCCTGCCAAGGATGTCCTGTAGGGCCTACCCCATGCTGATCCCCCACCAAGAGCTTGAGCCCTCCACCTTGCGAAAAGTCGTTCAGGAATTTGTGACCCGCGACGGGACCGACTCCTCTTCCGTAGAAAGGCGGATTGAGGCGGTCTTGAAACAACTAAAGAACGGCCAGGCCGAGTTGCACTTCGACAACGACACCAAGACCACTAATATCCTCTCCAGCGACTGGGCTTCAGATTAAGTCCGGCCGGGATTGAGGGCCTGCCATAGAACTCTGAAAAGAGCAGATACCAATCAATCTTCTTCTCTTCTCCGTTCCCACGATTTTGATCGATTCACGAAAATACTTTTGAGAAACGATCTACCGTGCCATTCTGCGAAATGCCGAGAGTGGTCAACCCAAACCAGCCCATACCCACATCCAATCCATGAGTTCAGACAACCGGGAATTTCAGCTCAAAGGGTTCCATCACGAGAAGTCCCTGTTTACCGTCGAGGAATGCGCCAAGCTGCGATCCGAGGTAACGCGCTACCTCCGCGATATCGCACCGGAGAGAGCCGGAGGCGATGCCATCAATGCGAAAGAAGTGACCGACAGAGACTTCCCCGATGATCAATTTGTCTTTCTCGCCCGAATGGATCAACACGACGACTTTTTTAACCAATTCCGGCAGGATCCCAGATTGGCAAAGCTCGCCTCTGAACTTTTAGGGGGAGAAGTCGAGGTGCAACATGTTCAGTTTTTCGACGTGATCCCGGAGGTCTCCATGCCGACAACTCCTCATCAGGACGCCGAGATTTTCCTCCTCGATCCCAGTCATGCCCTGACCATCTGGATTCCGCTCAGCGAAATGAAGAAAGAGCACGGCTGCCTCCACTATGTTCCCGGCAGCCATTGGGATGGTTATCTTCCCCATTCCACCAATCGGCTGGGATTGCTAAACGAGAACGGTTGCCGCGATCGAGGCACTCCCATGGAGGTCATGCCCGGCGATCTGCTCGCCCACCACTGTTTCACGATCCACTATTCTTCGGAAAATCTATCGGGCAAAAGCCGCTGGGCATTGGCGGTACACTTTTACCCAAAGGGAAGTCAGCGCATCAACAGGTCCGAGTGGATGAAGCGCAATTTAAGGCGTTGAGATCGAATCAACAGGGGCAGTTCATCAATTCTCATCTCCGAAGGGGGCCTTCAACAGTTGCTCCAGGTCCCGCTGCAATTCCACATACTCAGGATTCCCCGCTAGGTTAGCCCGCTCAATATTCCCCTCGTCGTATTCATACAATTCGCGGGCGACAATTTTGCCACCGCCCTTCTTTGTGTCCCTCCATTCGGTGTAGCGATGAGTCGCTGTTCTTACGGTGTATCCCATGAAGCCGCCACGGGGGAACTGGCTGTAGGCTGCCTCTTGACCTTCCTTTTCCGGATGTCGAACAACATCAGCAAAGCTCTCTCCATCGGCACCGGAATGAATGGGAAGACCGGCCAGTTCGCTCAGCGTCGGGTGCAAGTCGACCAATTCAACGAGGGCATCGGTCCTCTCACCAGCTGGCATACCCGGGGCGCTGATAATCAATGGCACCCGTGTATCGAATTCGAAATTGGTTTGTTTTGACCAAGCTCCAAAATCGCCAAGTTTGTAGCCGTGATCGGACCACAAAACGACGATGGTATTTTCACGGAGTCCAAGAGCATCCAATTCGTCGAGCAGCAATCCGATCTGTGCGTCGACGTAGCTGACGCATGCCGCATAGCCATGCCGCAAATGACGGGTGCGCTCTGGCGACAGGAGTCCCGTGCTCTTTTCTAGGTACTGATTCACCTCGTTAGCCCCAACACTCAATGCAAACTCCGGGGCGCCTCTTGGCGAATCAGGCACCGCCACTGGAGGAATACGGTTAGGGTCGTAAAGGTCCCAATATTTCTTAGGGGCGACAAAGGGCAGATGTGGCTTCTGAAAACCGACCGCCAGAAAAAAGGGCGGCGAACTCTCCTCTTGTGCCAATTTTCTCAAACGATCCAGCGCGGCCCGGGCAATCCGACCATCGGCGGGAAGATCGTCGGGCACATCAGGTGCTTCGGTTGCCGGTCCACGAACGAAAAAGTCCTTCCACTGGTCAAGGTCATCGGGGTTGCGTTCTACATCGCCAAGAAACAACTCCTTTGCTGAAGCAGTGGCGAAGACTTCCCGCGCCGTGGCCATACCCTCAGGGGAAAAGTAATACTGAGGACTCGCCGCCCAGCGCTTCACCGACCATGAGGCCGGATCCTGGAAAGCATTGCCGACGTAGGCGGTCTCCCAGGAACCATGATAGATCTTACCAAATGACTGGGTGAAATAACCGTTGTTTTTGAAATGCTGCGGCAAGGTCACCACATCAGGGACCACTGATCGAAACCCTCTTGCTTTTCCCTCAAAGGTATCAGGCCGCAGGCCAGTCAGTAGGCTGGCTCTCGATGGCATGCACACAGCCCACTGACAGTAAGCACGATCAAAAAGCACGCCCTCGGCGGCGATGCGGTCAATGTTTGGACTCACGATGTGCGTCGCTCCGTAGCAGTTCAATTCGGGCCGCAAATCGTCGATTCCGATGAAAAGGATATTTGGCTTTCGCCCAATTTTCGCTGCGGCCACGGGGTTGTCTTCGACGGAAAGAGCTCGATCAAAAACGGCGACTTCGTCGATCTTGCCCTCGAAATTGAATTTACCATCGCTGCGTCCACCGACAAATAACTGAGTGCTTTTGTCAGGCCTCGTGTCAGTGACGACAGCTTCGATTTCAGGCTTAATGGCACCATCGAGATAAATGCTCACGGTGTCGCCTTGCCGGACAAGCAAGAGGTGGTGCCAGCGTTGAAGCTCCAACTCCGTCTTACCGACATGCACCTCACGTTCACGGTCACCATTGTAGAATAGCAGCCGTCCCGATTCACCGAGGGCCTTGCCTGATAGGCCAACTTGATCGCAGGCCTTGCCATCTCCCATATTCCCGAGACCAAACAGATAGCCGGTCACTAGCCGAGCCTCATGTGGCATCGCATTCCAAAACCAAAAGCTCACGCTGTAGTCGGAGCCATTGTCCAGTGAAGGACTGTCGCCGATCAATCTTCCTCCGGCAAAATGCACTGCCCGATTGCCACGATCGGTGGAAAGAAACTCGTCGCTTGCTCCCTCTGGTCCTTTGAGAAAAAGAGCGTAGCCGGGTTCAAGACCCCCTGTATTTCCATTGCCGCTAGAGTCAGTAATGCTGGTGCCACTGTGTTCACTCATCCGCCACCAAACGGCAGGGTTGAGCGCCCGAATTTCCTCACCGTGCCCACCAATATTCTCAACCGGAATGCGACGTGGCTTTCCCGCAATCTGTTCCAACGAATCCAGGAGAGTCTCAACAATCTTCGGCTCGGCCTCCGTCTCCAGACCTGCCGTGCGCGCCGGCCAAGTTGTGTAACCACCGAGCTGGTGCTGCTCCGGAGGCGGGATGTATCCAGCAGCGCCATTGGCGAGTTCGATATTCATCAAGGTCGAAAGCGGGCTCTGCAATTTGAGTTTCAAACCGGTGATCCCGTAGACTTCATTCGGAAGGGTCACAATGCCAAAATCACCAATCCTCAATGCTTGAAGCTTGAGTTCCTCCTCTGGATTCTCCTGTATCCAGAATACCTCTTTGGCGAGAACTTCGCTACGGTCTCGAGGAAGCTTGTCACCCAACCGCTCAACAATTGGCTTTGCCCACGCGATCCGTTTCGCGTCTGGGAGCCGTCGTCCCAGAGTGAGTTTTGCCTCCACCATCGCGAGCGGCGGATCAGATTGGTAATCGACTTTCGAAAGTGCATCCAGAGCGAGATCAGTCAGCTCCCGGCAATAGGAATCGTAAGGATCAGTAGTACCGGCAAAAGGGCCTTTCTCCTTCGGCCTCGAGTAATCGATGTGCTGCAAGTCGCCGCTGGTTCCCTGCGACATCAGGCCGACAAAGTCGTCGCCAAACTCTTCCTCAAGTAATTGGCAGAAAGTTCCGGTGTACCCTGACGACAACGAACCTTTGGAATAATAATGCTGCGAAAGATTCCCCAACACGGCGAGAGGCCTCCCCCCTCGCTCGCGAATCGACAGCAGAGTTAGATCTGGATCTTCGGGACCTGATGGACCCGCAGTGTCTGGATTGACATAACCCGGATGCATCATCGCCCGCACCGTGATTTCGCCGTAGGGGTCGGTCCTCATCTTGTGAGGCAAATAGATCCAACGGCGGGTGTTGGTGAACTTCCCGGCATCTGCGACGGTCCATCCTGCCTCAGCAGGGCGTAAAGCCGCATCCGCCTGCACAATACTTTCGACTATTTTCGGAACGAGAAAATCGGGATACTCCGGATCAGCAGGACAACCGAGGCAACGCATCACAGAAGGAGCTGTATGGGTGTGGGTCGCCGAAATTAGAATCCTGTCGTCGTGAATTCCGGTCTTCTCGCTGACCAACTGCTTCGCCTCATCACAGAGTTCGCGATCCATCATGCAGGTATCGACCACGCAGATCGCAATTCGCTCCTTGCCGTTCTCCAGCACAAGACTGCGAGCATAGAGAGACTGCGAGATTGAATCGGCCATTTTCAGAGCGAACCCACCATTGCGAATCACCGGGAGTTTCGGCGGATCGATGTTCACCGCCGCCGCTCCGGCCTGCAATCCAGAGTCTGCCGCAACAGCACGTTCCCAGCCCAACGCGCTCGCGACTATCACTAAGACAAAAACAAGGAACCTGGAATTTCGGTATTTCATCCCCATTGAGACTAGCACGGGCAATCTGACCCACCCTAGGCATTCCCTACCGGCATCCCGCCATGATTTACTCACTTCCTATTCCCCAAAGCGATACACCGCCTCAAGTGAAATCTGGTCCGAAGGACCATCCTTGAAGAATCGATTTGTCACAAGTAGCATCCATCCTCCATCCAACGTGTCTCCCGCCTGAAGGTAACTGTATAGATCGGTAAATTTCGGCGGCACCTGAATCGCGCCCTCCCGCACAACCATCTTCTCATTCTCTTCTCGATAGCTCGTCTGCACCCGGATTTTTTCTTTTACATTTCCCTTTTGCCATTCGCCGATATGAACGTAGGCGTGCACTTCCTGACCGCGCGGAATGCCCTGCAAAGAGAATCCAGAGTCCCGCTTGAGATCCGGTATAGCCGGCCACTCAAACGCTAAGTATTCAGACGCCTCCAGATCCGCATAAACAGGCAGCCTCCATCCCAGAATGCCCGTCCCATAGTACAAATCCACCGAATTGATTGGACGGCTTCGGCCAGCCTTGATGCCCTTATCACCGTCGTAAAAAAGTAGCTCGCAAGACTGCCCGGGCTTCTCAAATTTCAATACCGCCTTGTCGGTCACCTGCCCGCCCGGAAAGTGAGCATCTGCTAGTGAGACGCTAAGATCTCGAAAATTTTCAGGAAGAGGTAGAGTCCCCTCTATTCGATCATAGCTCCTTCGACTTTTCGAAAATTGAATCACATAGCGAATCCCCGGTTCAGATGCATTTGCCCCCGCCCATTCTTCGGCCCACAAAAAGAGGTGCACCTCCTCCCCGGTCGGAACTCCCTCTAGATCTATGCTCGCGGTTACTTGTTCCGTCCCGTCAGAAAAGCGCCAGCAAGGAGCCAGGCTTCCATCTTCCGGCACAAACAGCCTAACCGCGAGAATACCAAGGACCTCAAAGTAGTCCTGAGAAGTGATCGGTCGCTTCCTGAGGATTGTCTCCACTTCCTCAGCCCGAGTCGCCCCGGACAAAAATTGCGCCAGTATCAGAGTTAGAAAAATCCCCTTCATCCTGAGATCATGATCCTTCCGCTGGAGAAACCCAAGACCGATAGCAACCATATAGCGGGTAATCTAAACCGCCTTCACTAGTAGGAAATTTCATTGTCGAGGGTTCCTATCGAGCGTCGGTCCGGCCACGGATTGAGGGATTCAGTTGCTGATCCTCGACCGCAAACTCCGCCGGTTCCTCTTCGAATCCGGAAACGATACGGTTCGTTCCAAGGCCCGATGAATCAGTAATTCTTATCTCTTACGCTTTCACCCCGAGCAATCCGCACGACTCGCCGTAGCCAGCTGCCTTCAGTCCATATTCACTCGCCGTGATCCGGGCTAGTCCAACGAGGTGATTCCAACGGAAGGCCGCGCGGGTGTCGGCGAAATCGGTCGTCGTGGTCAGATAATATTTTTCCCCGTGAAGCGCTCCGTCCTCGCTGATGGCGTATCGCAGCAACACATCGAGGAGCGGGCGCTCGGGCAGTCCCAGATCTCCATACTTCCGCGTCACGGCGCAGGCCTGATCCTGATTCTCCTCGCGGATAACTCCGTCGAGTTCGTCGAGCAGTGATTTCTGATCCTTGCCCTTAACCCCGGCCAGTTGCTCCGCGATCGGGCGAGGCTGCCAATTCAGAAAATCTCCTCCTCGTTGGGTCCGGTCGCGGGTCGCCTGGTAGGCGCCAAGGATGAGACAGGCGATCGCATTTTGCTGGTTGCTGACTTCGGCCATCTTGCGCCAGGCGTTCGCTGAATCACTGGCATGAACACCGATCGAATCGCCGTGGATACTGCCGAGTTCTTTGTCAGGATTCGGATTCTCCCGGACCCTGCCAACATCGCGAAGCACCAATTGATTGGCCGCCAGGGAAATGGCCTCCCCGATCGATTTTGGAGCGATCCCCTCTTTCAGAGAAGCAGCGACAGCGCGTGCTGAATCCTCCGGAGTTCCCGAAAAAATCACCTCGCTCATCTTCTTGACCCAGCCATCCTCAGGAACACGGTTCCCCGCGGTGAAGCCAAGCAAACCGAATTCCTCAAGCAGCTTCGGGAGCAGAACTCGTTTCGGATCGCTCTGCATGTGCTTGTTGTTTTCAATCCCGGCCCGATAACGCAGAGACTGTCTCAGCATCGTCACGGCATGCTCCGCGCCGACGAGGTCGAGCGCCTCCCAGGCGCGATGGGCGAAGACTACGTTGTGGACCTGAATGTCTTCTTCGACCGTCTCGAGAAGATCGTTGAAAGCTTGTTCCGGCGAAACGGACACAGCCAAGGCGAGGGCTTGTTCGGCTTCCTGTCGGTTCTGAGAACGGATCGCCTGGTTGATCATTTCTGCGCTGGAACCGGAAGCGGCAACGCCCGGGACTACGCTCGGCGAAATGGCATGCATCACCTCGCCTTTGCATTCTTCGGAATGGATCTGGCTGGTATTGCGGTGGAGGATCTTCAACACGACGAGCGGGGCGCGATCATCCGGCAACTGCTGGGCCATGAGGTAGGCCGGCTTCATCGCCATCAGAGTGTGCATTCCCACATAATCACGACCGCCGAAGGATCGTGCGTTCGCCAATGCGGCAGCTCGCATCAGACTGTGAAGCGTTTCTTCGCCGGACTTCAATTTGGCCACCGCGACAGGCAGCAGCTTACCGGCCGGCGTGTCTTCCATCAGGGCGACGAGTGGTTCGAGATCGCCAAAGGTCAGCTTGGCGTTGATCACCTGTTCTCCCGCCGTAGCGGAAGTCGTGAGGCCCAGTTCGTGGGCCAGGGTCGCGCCGACAGTGGCGCTCAACATGCCTTCACCGACACTCCGGTGAAAGGCGCGACGGCTTAGTGATTTCATGGTTATAGGGGTTTAAGGCGGCTTCAGAAATTTGATAACTGCCCGAGAATCAGCATGACCGGAATCCACCGATACGACAAGAGCATTCGACAGCTCGGGAATATCCCGCAAGTCCCCCCTGCTCGAAAATCACTTCCAGTAGCGCGATCGAAGAACGACGAGAAACTCCCTGGCAAGTGGCGCGGCGGTCCTCCCCCAGTTCTTCGCGCTACACGCCACGAAGGGCAGGCAGGGATGGATGGGACGCATCCAATCTAAACATTCCCTACTGAGTATTTCCGTAAAGACCCACTTTGGCGTAGATGACGCCGTCGGCCTTTTTCCAAATGCTGACAGCAACGTAAAGTTCCCTTCCGCTAAGGATCTGCTTCTTGACGGCATCAGGGGTTGAGCCTTTTTTTAAATAGCTCTCGAGATTGGCTCGACTAGTTGCTGAGCTAAACAAATCGTCCTCCTCGTCCCCCTCATCAGTCATGCCATACTTGTGGAAATTAGCTCGGTCTTGTCGGATGACCTGCTCGAACTTCGTCAGCCGATTCCCTAAGCTGTCTTGCCTATCCTGCTCGGATATCACGGTGACATAATAATCAACGCTCTCATCTGCTCGCGCGAATACCGCCATGAAACTGAAACAAAGGATGAAGACAGGTTGCTTGAGCTTGCTGGTCATAAACACTTTTACGCGAGAGTGATAGTGAAGCAATTGAATTATGGATTCAGGGACTGGGCCGCCCCAACATCAGGACCACGCAGACCAAGCTCAACCCATTGAATGGAAAAAGGGGCAGCAGTCATATTATAAAAAGACCCATTTTATCGCGACTTACAATCGAACACCAATCGCTACAGCGTTGGCCGTCTCATCCGACCCGATTCGCGATCCCCTCACCACCCATTCAACTCGGCAATCCGACCCAGGATACCGATCCCGTATCGCCCCTGACGATTGCCGTCGTTCTCGATGTATTTCTTCACCAACGGGAGGCCGGGATCGCCCATCCATTCGAGGACGTTGTGGAGCATGTCTTCGTTGGTCGTCCCGGAAAAGAGCAGATCATCAAGGCAGGCGAGTGCTTTGTCAGGCTGGCCAAGTTTAACCAAGGTCCAGGCGGCCATCATCCGCACTTCGTGGGATTCGTCCTCGAGCGCCTGCTCCAGTGCGTCAGTGGCCGGAGCCGCATCCTGATCTAACAAGTGCAGACCGACAACAGCCCACCAGCGGTTTCCTTCATCATCGTCAGACAGCGAACTAACAAACCCCTCAAGATCTTTCTTGTCCCGGGCCAGGGCGAGATCCGCCGCATCGAGATAGCTGGCGAGCGGATAGAGCGTCTCGTCACGAACCATTTCGTAGATCGTCACTCCATTCTCCTCGGCGCGGCGTTCACGCATCTTTTCGGGAAGCAGGCCGGAGTCATAAAGCTCGAGCTGACGCTGACGAAGTAATTGCTTCAACTCGGCGATCTTCTCCTGGTACACTTCGCTACCGATCAGGTTGTGCACGTTGTCGAAATCACTTTCGTTGTCGAAGAACTCCTCGGAAACGCGGGGCTCGAAGAAGCGACCGGTGATGTCGTTAGTCTTGCCTTCACGGTGATGCTGTTCCCAGGCGGGGGGGGCCGGTGCTTTCCAGAGATACGCCAGATGTTGGCCAGCCGGTGCGTAGGGCATGTAGTTCTTGTGGTAGGAAAACTGCTTGTCTCGAACCATGCGAACACAGTCGAGTCGCTCGTCGGCTCGCTCGCGGAACCCGAGATGATAGGCCGGCTCGGTTTCTGCACCCTCACCGAGAAACACTCGTCCTTGATAGGTGTTGGGAATCTCCGCCCCAGCAAGGCTCAGCCAGGTCTTGGGCATGTCGACAAAACTGACGAGTCGGTCCACCGTCATGCCGGGTTCCTCGGCCGGAAAGAGGTGTTTGAACTTCTCGGGAATACGAACGATGAGCGGGCAATGAATGCCACTGGCGTAGACAAAACGTTTGCTTCGCGCCATGACCCCGCCGTGGTCGGAGTTGTAGATCACGATAGTATTTTCAGCGAGACCGTCCTTCTCGAGCTCGGCAAGACATAGCCCGACTTTCTCGTCCATGTTCTCCACGGCATCGGCGTACTTGGCGTAGTTCTTCCGAATCACCGGCAGGTCGGGGTGATAGGAAAAAAGCTTCATTCTCGCAGGATCGTTTCGCGTGCCCTCGACGTCGCCATGCGCTTTGCTCTCGTGACTTTCGCCTAAATTGACGACGGCGAAGAAAGGCTGGCCGGGCTCGCGGAGACGCCACCCATAGGACGCGCTCATTCCCTTGCCGACGTCCCAAGCGTCGTAGTCGTCGCGGCCGCCGATGTTGTAGTCCGTCTTGCCGGGGTTGGAGGTGTGGTAGCCCGCCTTTTTCAACAAGTCCGGGTAGTAGCTGATCTGGTCGTGCGGAATTTCATTGCGGCTTCGCATCGGTTGGGTGCCGTTGGAGATGCCATACATCCCTGTGATCCAGCAGGAGCGGGTCGGCGCGCATACCGCGGCATTGTCAAAACAGTGTAGGTAGCGGAAACCTTCTTCGGCGAGTTGGTCGATGTTCGGAGTCTTCGCGTTGGTTCCGCCATAACATCCCACCCAGGAGACGCCATTGTCCTCACTGGTGATCCAGACGATATTGGGTCGCTCTTGGGCGGTCGCGGTGGTCGCATTCAGCAGGGCGACAAACATCATCAGGAGGATTCGTGTTTTCATGGGGGAAATGTGACCACGTGAAGGAGCAGGGTCAATCAAACACACGGGGCAATCGCCTACGCATATCGGCAGAAGCCGAGCAGCACCCCATGGCTTGCGGCCGACGATGTCGCCCTGATACCAACCGATGCGCGAATGCGTCCAGTTGAGGTGTGGCGCCCAAGCACGAAGAACGCAAGAATTTGCCTATGAATATTCGGAATCGTTTTTCCATCCTTCTGCTCATGTCCCTTTGGATTGGGGCAGTTTATATTTCGTCCCATCAAGGTCACTCGGCTGAGAAGCTCAATTGGACTCTGGGACACACTCCCGACAAGAGCACTTTGTTTCATGAACCTGTCGAAGGGGAGCCGCTCAAGCTGGACATCTTTTTCCCTGAAAATCATGAGGCATCCCAAAAGCGGCCCTGCATCGTCTTTTTCTTTGGCGGCGGATGGAGCGGAGGCGATACGCAGCAGTTCTATGGCTACTCCAAGTATTTTGCCTCAAGAGGTTTGGTAGCCATCTCAGCTCAATATCGAACGAAGAAGAGTCACAAGGCCAATCCAGCGCAATGCGTCGAAGACGGTAAAGAGGCGATCCGCTATGTTCGCCGACACGCCGATGAATTGGGAATCGATTCCGATAGGATCGTTGCGGGTGGGGGCTCAGCCGGCGGGCATGTTGCCGCCGCCACCGCGATGTGCCCGAAAATTGATGCGTCTCCCGATGACCCGATTTCTTGCGTGCCTAACGCACTCGTGCTCTTGAACCCGGTGTATGACAATGGACCCGGCGGTTACGGCCACGATCGGGTGACTGAATACTGGAAAGATATTTCGCCGCTGCACAACATTCGTGAAGGGCAGCCGCCGACGATTGTGTTTTTCGGTGCGGACGACCCCCTCGTGCCGGACGAGACCATTGATGCGTTTCAGAAAAAAATGACTGACGCCGGCAATGACTGCGAAAGCCATGTCTACGAAGGACAAACTCATGGGTTTTTTCACATCAACAAAGGTGGCCAGGAAATGTTTGAAGACGTCGTGAGCAAGACAGATGTGTTCCTGGTAAAACATGGTTACTTGTCAGGCAAAAACACAGTGGCCGAGTGGACCGCAAAGAGCATTAGCGATCTACAATAGCACCTTCTGAAAGCGGGGTAGTGGTGTTCGCCGATCAACGATATTCAAATGGTGAACATCCAATTTCGAATGCGATCAATCGAAGTGAGCCCCAGGCGAACGAGACATTTGACGCAGGCGTGGAAGAAATCCTCGAAACAGATTTTTTAAGACTCCAGGATTCTTAATACGGCTTCGATCAAAAAACTACTTCCTGGGAATGACGAGCACATCTTCGCCATTGTAGCGATAGAACACAGCTCGGGTCATTGGTATCTCATCGGCAGGCTTGTCTCCGTAGTAGCGCAGAATACCTTCGAGTTTTTCTTCGGGGAAAAAGATTGGAATCGCCCCGCCAAATTCGCCACCGTGCGCTGTATTGGCCTGTAAAACGACAAACCCGTTCGGTGCCGGCCAATTCACATCGACCACCATGTCGATATAGACATCCACTTGTCGATTGAGAAACTGTCGAGGTGATTTGCGAAAATGATCAGCCGTGCCTTCCGGTGCCAATGCATTAATTACGGTCACGAGAGGTTTAAGTTGGAGCATTGTTTGAGGCCCAATCCCGGGAACTTTCCGGATAGATTCCACATCTTTGTAGGGGCGGCTGTCAATGATTCGCTGAGCAATGGTTGGCCCTACTGCAGGCAGGTCTTCCAGCTCCTTCGAAGAAGCGAGGTTCAGGTTTACCAGATCATCCAGTGCGGTGTCGACTGAACGCCTTGGCTGCAAATTACTCTTTGGAGGCATTGAGGATTTGATCGGTGAATCGGGATCTGCCCAGCCTCCCAGTTTATCCCTTTTGGCACGCTTTTCGGCGAGCCGGAGCCGGGACTTTATCGAATCGGAATCGCGCCCGTTCCATTTGCCATCAATTGAGAATCCGTGAATTCTGACGAGCCCGTTTTCCGTAAGTGCTTCTGAAAGCGTTTTTCCATCTTTCACCACAATGGCGGCATACCGTTTCGCCTGACCAAAAGCATCCTTCCATTGGGTGTGGACCGAAAATTTTCCCTTCAGAAAATCCGCAGCGAAATCAGCCGAATACTCTCCCAACTCTACCGCCCGTTTTTTAGACACTCCATAGTAGTCAGCCTGCTCAGCGACCCTCTCCGGAAAAATTTCCGACACTTCCGGACAATCGACAAAATAGAGCCGAAACACACTCTCCTGATCACCATGCTGAATCAGAAAGGAATCTCCATCATTCAGAAACGAGGGTACCAGCTCACAATTCTCCAAATGCTCCCATTCCGCAGCCTCAACTGAAACGACCTTCAATGAACAAAAGATGATCGATATGATAATGAGAACTCTGCTCGCCATGTGCCATGATTCACCAACCAAACTTTATCGTCTACCGGGATTTCCGGTTTTTCGAAATGAGGGAAGGGATTGAGGGCCACGCCATTCTTATAGAGGTGGCGGTGATCCGTATTCGGAAACCATGTCGTATTTTCCACAGAGGAACGATACTAAGATGATGAATATCCGAATGAATATGCCGTTAAGATGCACCGCCGCGCTTCTGATGGCAGGAATTGTTACCATGGCAGGTGGTGCCGAGCCCCCTAACATCGTGGTCATTCTCGCCGACGACCTCGGCTATCACGACCTCGGTTTCCAGGGGTCCGAACGGATCAAGACACCGCATCTCGATCAACTCGCATCCGGAGGTACCGTCTTCACTGATGCGCACACCACCGCTTCGGTCTGCAGCCCGTCACGCGCTGGGTTTATGACAGGGCGATACCAGCAACGCTTCGGGCACGAGGCCAATGTGCCTCCGCCGGAACTCGGCATGGACACGAATGAATACACCATGGGACAGGCCTTTCAGGATCTTGGCTATGCGACCTTCGTGGTCGGGAAATGGCATCTTGGAGATCCGGATCGCTGTTACCCAACTCGTCGCGGCTTTGATGAATTCTACGGCCTTCGTGAGGGCAGCCGAAATTATTGGTATGACGCTAAGAAATCGGACAAACCGGGAAACCCCAAAGCGATCGAACACAACGGCGAGCAAGTTGAGTTCGACGGATTTCTAACCGATCGCTTCACGGATCAGGCGATTCGAATGGTGAGTTCCACCGAGAAACCGTTCTTCCTCTTTCTCTCCTACACCGCACCGCATGGTCCACTCGAGGCGGAAGAAGCCGACCTGGCCCGGGCCGACAATCGCGATCCCTACGCGGCTCTCGTTCAGAACATGGACGACAACATTGGCCGCTTCATCGATTCGCTCGAGGCGGAGGGGCTGCGCAAAAACACACTGATCTGGTTCTTCAGCGACAACGGAGGCATCGGGCCGACCGCGTCGAATGTGCCGCTCAACGGAAAGAAAGGCATCAAGTTCGAGGGAGGACAGCGCGTGCCCTTTGTCATGAACTGGCCGGGACATGTCCCGGCTGGAAAGACATTCAACGGCCTGACTTCTTCGATGGATATCTTCGCGACCAGCTTCAAACTCGCCGGCGGTGAGTCGACGCCGAAGCCACTCGATGGCGTCGACCTGATGCCTTTTGTCACGGCGAAAAAAGAGGGAGTCCCCCACCCCGTTCTCTTCTGGAAAAAGCTCGAAGGCTCCGCCCTTCGTGCCGGAGATTGGAAACTGATTCAGACCGAAGGATTGCCCGTGATGCTCTACAATCTGAAGGACGATCTCCGCGAATACAACAACCTGGCCGAGAGCCACCCAGAGAAGGTCGAAGAAATGAGCAAGCTCTATGACTCCTGGAACGGCGAGCTCGTTCCTGCGCAATGGGGCGAAGGAAAACAATATGTCGAAATTCGCCGCAACGAATACATCCGCTTCCGCGATAGCGGCAAGCCGGTCCAGCTAAGCCCGCCGAAGAAGAAGGCAAAATAGCCAGGGCCAAGCTCATGAACCGACTACTACTTTTAATCAGCCTCCTGACTTTCTCAGTACAAGCTGCTGAAAAGCCTAACATCGTCATCATCATGGTCGATGACATGGGCTACAGCGACATCGGTTGCTACGGCGGAGAAATTGAAACACCCCACCTCGATGCCCTGGCCGAAAGCGGACTTCGGTTCACTCAGTTCTACAATGCAGGGAGGTGCTGCCCCACTCGAGCCGCCCTTTTGACTGGGCTTTACCAACACCAAGCAGGTATCGGTCACATGGTTGGCGACTCGGGGCATCCTTCGTATCAAGGTTACCTTAATGACCGTTGCGTCACGATTGCCGAAGCGCTGAACCCGGCCGGTTACTTCACGGCGATCACGGGCAAATGGCACGTGGGCTCCGAACCGGATCAGTGGCCGCTCAAACGTGGCTTCGACCGCTTCTATGGCACCCCCCAAGGTGGGGGGCATCACTACCGCAATCTACCGGGACGCGATCTGGTCCTAAATAACACCATTATCCCGATGCCGGAGGATTGGTACTCGACCGCGGCGTTCACGGACTACGCCCTGCAGTTTATTGACGAAGGGGTTGAGGCCGATAAACCGGTCTTTCTTTACCTGGCCTACACCGCTCCCCACTGGGCCCTGCACGCGCCCGACAAAGAGATCGCCAAGTTCCGTGGACGCTACGCCTATGGCTGGCAACCGATGCGAGAGGCGCGCTTCAAACGTCAGTTGGAAATGGGACTGTTCCCGGACCACACGAAACTTTCGCCTCAGGATGAAAAGGTACCCGAATGGTCGCAAGTGAAGGATCAAGACGAGATGGACCTGCGCATGGCCACCCACGGCGCGATGGTTCATCTGGTCGACCGCAACGTGGGACGGGTCGTGGCCAAGCTTGAGGCACTGGGTCAACTGGAGAACACCTTGATCCTGTTTCTTTCCGACAACGGTGCCAGTGCGGAATCGGGCCCGACCGGTTTCACCGGCTCCCGTGGCGGCGATCCCGAAGCGCGAACCGGAACGCCGAATTCCTACAACAGCTTCGGCATCGCCGGAGCGAATCTGTGCGACACCCCGTTTCGCAAATTCAAAATGTTCACTCACGAAGGTGGTATCTCGACCCCGCTGGTGGCCCACTGGCCGGGTGGTATTCCAAAGACGCTCAACGGTTCGCTCACCTCTGATCCAGGACACGTCATCGATCTGCTCCCGACCTGTCTCGATCTCGCCGGAGCGCGCTACCCCACTGAGCACGCCGGGATTGAGGTGACACCGGTCGCTGGCCGAAGCCTGAAACCGATTTTGACGGGTGAAAAATTCGAGCGTCCGGAAGGTCTGTTCTTTGAGCACCAAGGCAATGCCGCCGTGCGCCTCGATCAGTGGAAGTTAGTGCGCGCTCACGGCGATCCGTGGTCTCTCTATAATCTGAATACGGATCGCACCGAGCTGAACGATCTCGCCAAAACCCACCCGGAGCGCGTCGATGAGATGACGGCGACGTGGGAGGCCTGGGCCGGGCGCGTCGGAGTCCAACCCTGGCCAATTAAAAAGAAGAAGTGACCTCCATTGTCCCGACAGACCGCCCACCGATGAAATTATTATTCCTCTACACTGTCATTATTTCCCTCGCCTCCACGACGCTGTCGCGGGCCGAGGGCGAGCCGACCAATGCCGCTGAAGCGGCCGCTCAAAAAGCCCAAGCCGAGGTGGAACTGGACACCCGGTATCAGGCCTGGGTCGCGACGCTAACCCCTGCTCAACAGGCTTGGGAAGAGGTCTTGCAAGCGCAGCTGGGCGGATTCTATCTACCGATACACAAGCGCCAGAAAGTGGCCGGTCAGTCCAACGCCTGGGATTTTGTGGCGGATGACCCCACATTGCCGCGCGTGCTTCTGATTGGCGATTCGGTGTCCCGGGCCTACACCCAGACGGTGCGAAAGGAACTCGCTGGCAAAGCCAATATTCACCGTGCTCCGGCCAACTGCGGACCGACCGCAATTGGATTGCGGAAAATCGATATCTGGCTCGGCGAAGGGAAATGGGACATCATTCACTTCAACTTCGGCATCCACGATCGCAAAACACCTCTCGAGGAATACACCGATCGACTCGAACAACTTATCGTTCGGATGAAACAAACCGGGGCGACCCTGATCTGGGCCAACTCCACCCCGCTGCCGGACATGCCCGGAAAATACACCTCGGCTTCGATTGTGGAACGCAACGCGGCCGCCGCCAAAGTGATGTCCAGCCACCACATCACTATCGACGACCTCTATCGTGCGATAGCTCCACGTCTCGCTGAATTCCAGAAACCGAACGACTGTCATTTCCATGAATCCGGGAACGTTTTTCTCGGAAAGACGGTGGCACGCTTTCTTGAGCCGCAGCTCTGACCTTGAGTAAGAGCAAGAAATGAGTCAGGGAGGAATGACACGGTTTTAACTGGGCACGTCACCTTGTAGCCGGCCCCGGAGCCCGGCCCCCGGAGTCCGGCCCCCGGTCTCTCTGAGGCCGGGAGAAAGCATTCGGCCATCATTACGCGTTCAACCAAAGCCCGGGGTCACAGACCCCGGCTACAGGACTGCGGGTCCAGATCGGGACCTTATCGCCATGCATTTCTACGCCATTTCCCGTAGGCCAATGCTACGACACCACCGCTTAAAGCCGTGCCATTCGAGTCAGGGAGTGACTTTTTGAAATCCACAACTCACCAAAACCTTTACCGCCGTCTACGGAGCGTAACAGCGCAACTCACCGTTTTCGAGCGACACAAAAATGCGTCCCTTCGAATCGATGGCTACCCCACCTTTCACCGCCAGTGCGGGAAGCGCCTCGCTCCAGAGATCCTCGCCATTTTCGATCGAAATCGCAGCGAGAAATGCTTGATCCTCCTTCTCTTCCGGATGTCCTGCTGCCAGCAGTCGCTCTCCCGAGACGATCAAACTGTTGAACCGGCGATTGCGGGAATCCTTCCAAATATTCTTGGGTAATGGTGGAGCTGCCTCCCGTCGCCGACTCTGCATTCGAATGAACTCGCCGGCAGCGTCTTTTGTAATTTTGGGACTTCCAGCCGCCGCGGCCTCCCGGAGAGCGAGGTCATTAAAGTAGAGCCCCTCGTAGTTCGCATCGTGATTCAATACCCGCCCATCTTCGCAGGTATGCTCGATCCCAACGTATCGATTGTATTCGGGGTAGTAGGGATAAAAGGCGGTCCGAAACTGCGAAGTGAGCTGCACCTTTGGCCGGTTGAGACAGGCGAGCGTTTTCAAATCATACCGCGCCGTCTCATACACTCCGCCACCAAGAAACTGTAGTTCCCCATCGACAATGCGAAGATTCCCCTGCATCGAAATACCACTTTGCACCTCACTCGAAAGCACTCCGGATCCGGTATTATGCGCCTTCAGTGCACCGGACTTTGCATCGAGAGCCACCACATACGTTCCGTCATAGTCAGTGATTCCAGCCGACGCGTAGACGGTCTCGCCTTTCACAACGACTCCCCCCGCAACAGGCCACGATGAAACCAGTTTTCCGAACACTGGAATCAACTGCTCAGGTGGACCCGCCCGGAATGTCCAGAGTAACCGTCCTGTCTTTGCCTCAAAGGAGTAGACCTTGCCATCCGCCGATCCGACAAACAATCGATCGTCACTGATCGCAGGCGGATAATAGACCGGACCAGCCGTGTAGTTCTTCCAGACGAGGTCACCGCTGCCCGCGTTCAGGGCACGCACCACTCCCGACCGATCCGCTACAAAGACGAGCCCTCCGGCCGCCACCGGCGCCGTTGGTAACTCTCCGTTCTCCGTCACTTGAGAAATCCACCTATTCTCTACCGAGTCAGGAAGTGACACCACGGTTCGATTCGAACGCGCTTCGTCACCCCGGTACCGTTTCCAGTCATTGGGATCCGCTCGCAGAGGATCGACCTCATCCGTCTTCGAAGCATAGCGGGAAAGCGCATCAGCATACATTAAATCCGGATCCGGTGCGACAGTCTCCTCCCCCGGCAGCGACTGCGGGGCGAGGCCAATATTTCCATAGAGCGAAAGCTGGCATCCACACATCCACGGCCCCCAATAGAGGTGGCCGTTCGAAATCAGCACTCCATCCTGACAAGGCGGTCGCATCGGAGCAATGTGTTGAGCCGTATTCGTCTCCGTCAACACCCTCACCGTGCCCCCACTGGCCCGATAGAAGATGCTGTCGGCACAGCCCGTCGCCCGAGTGCAGGCCCGGCGAGCGGGAAACTCTGCCAGAACATTCCCTGACTCGTAATCAAGTTTCACTCCAACCGTTTTCTGCTGACCTGCCGCATAAACGGCGTCATCACGCAGCACCAACTGAAGATTCCCGCTTTCTTCGTAAGTCCACAACAGGCTGCCGTCTTTGGCACTGGCCGTCACAAGACGCTCCCGTTGAGGCCCGGCAAAGAACATTCGATCCTGATTGCATTTCAGATAACTGGTAGTCGCGTAACCGGTAATGTAATGCTGCGCCTTACCATTCGGCCCAATCGCGGCAAGCAGATCAGCGTCCGAGTTCCTCCAAAGTTCCTTTCCCGTTTTGCAGTCTATCGAAACCAGAAACTTCTCCGGCGCGTAGCAGATGATCTGATCGCCTTTCATGACGAGGGCGCGAGCATCCAGAAAATCTTTTTCCCTGAAATTCCAGAGAAGCTTTTTCGTCTTCAAGTCGATCGCGACCAGGGTTCGACCGAACCCGAAAGACGTATTTGGATCCTCGTATTCATGCCCCTTCCACATGTCCCACGGCCAATGCCCCATCCCACGCCGCAGCGACTTCTGGGTATCCACCAACACTTCACGATTCCCGATCAGGCCATACAGAACTCCTCCATTGATCCCCATCCACTTCCAAGTTGGTCCATCGGTAATTTCTTCTGGAACTAGAATTTCCTCCCGAACCTCACCTGTCTTTCCATCAAAGACTTTGCAGGAATCATGATCTCCCATATAGAGCGCATCTTCCGTCGCAATCATCGTATTTCGATGAATCATGAATCCCTCTGGAAGTGGCCGCTTCCAGAGAATCGTCCCATTGAAAGCATTGATACAGAGAAGCGTATTCAGGTTTTTATTCTGATTGGCCTTGTGAGCAATGTGACCCATTGCCTTGTAGATCCTTCCTCCACTGATCACGGTCTGTTCCGGCATCGGGGAAAACTTCGGAGTCGCAATAAACTGAGTTCGAAACCGTCCCTGAACAAATCGATCCTCCGACTGGGGGTTGTTGTCAGGACCATGAAAAGGATGGCTCCAGTCGTCATACCCGTCCGGAACGGGCTTGGTAACTATTCGATCTCCCACATAACCATTCGCCCGGGGCCGCAACGCGCGCAGGACCTCAGAATCATTGATATCCCGCTCCCCGAATACGAGAATACAGTCGGCCACATTGTCCGCCAAATGAATCCGACCGCTCTTTTCTTCGGCAACAAAAATCCGATTTCCCAGAAGCTTTTCACTTTCTACTTTCTTCCGAATCACATTGGCAAACTCTCGATCAGCGACTTGCACGTAGACGATCAACTCACTCCCCTTGGACAGGTCCAGGACAGTTTTCACATCGGGGTCGATCAGGCAGACAATTCCCCGGTCCATCCCAATTCTTTCTAGCGCCGTGTCGAGGGGTTCAGCAGCGAGGGAAGGCCCCATCGAAATCAGGCAAACGAAAATCTCACACGATAGATATCGGAACACTTTCATAGGCATCGAGATTACAGTTCAAGATCTCCCCTTGTACCGTTCAAATCCCTGAACGTCAGTAACAAACACCCTGCGCGATCGGGGCAATCGCCCTGACTGGTTCAAGCTGATCTCTACCCGCGCCGAAAATGCGGTAATTTACGGCAAGACCCAAGCATGTTAGATTCGATTTCCCCACCTCACGTTCCCCTTCTACCATGATCAACACTCCCCGTCGTCATTTCCTCCGTCACTCCGCTGCCGTCACCGTCGGCTTTTTCGGCCTCGAGCAATACCTGTCCGCCGCCGCCCCAACGATCGAGCCTTGGGGACCATTGTTGAAAGATCCACACCGTATCGCCGATCTACCGGATGGGTTCAGTTTTAGAGTCCTATCCCGCACGGGCGATCGAATGAAAGATGGTTACCAGGTACCAGGACAACCTGACGGCATGGCCGCTTTCCCCGCCGAAGATGGAAAGGTGGTGCTGGTGAGAAACCACGAAATCGGTCACGCCTATGGGGAGCTCGGCCCATTCAAAGATAACTCGAAATTGCCCAAAAATTTCGATCCTTCGCTTTGCTACGATCCCGGTGGCGGCGAAGTGCCTCCATTTGTCGGCGGAACCTCGAATCTCGTTTTCGATCCCACCACCGGAGAGACCGAAACTCAATTTCTGAGTCTGCTCGGAACGGATCGAAACTGCGCCGGCGGCCCTACCCCCTGGGGCACCTGGATCACCTGCGAAGAACCCGCCGACACCGTCAGCGAGATTGGCCAAAAGCATGGCTACTGTTTTGAAGTTCCCGCCACGACCAAGACGGGACTCACCAAACCCGTTCCACTCAAAGCGATGGGGCGCTTTCGCCACGAAGCCGTGGCGGTGCATCCCGACTCTGGCACCGTTTACCTGACCGAAGATCGCGGCGACGGCATGATCTATCGATTCCTCCCGAACGTCCCCGGCAAACTGGAGGAAGGCGGGAAACTTCAAGCATTGAAGATACTCGACCGCGATTCCGCCGATACCCGCAACTGGCCCGCCGACGAAGTTGAATTCCCCAAACGCCAGCGTTTCAAAGTCGAATGGATCGACCTTGATGAGATCGAGGCTCCCCTCGACGATCTCCGTTTGCGAGGAGTCGAAGCCGGTGCCGCGCGTTTCTCTCGAGGCGAAGGCATGTGGTATGGCAGCCCCGAGCAGATCGGCGACGAGGCCATCTACTGGTGCTGCACTGACGGCGGCAAGGTTCAACAAGGGCAGATTTTTCGGTACTTCCCCAGCCCTCTCGAAGGTCAGCCAGGCGAAAAAAATCAGCCAGGTGAGTTCGAACTTTTCCTGGAGCCAAACGACACCGACCTGCTGACTAAGGGTGACAATATCTGCATCGCTCCTTCGGGCGACCTCATCATTTGCGAAGACGCCAAAGGCATCAATTCCATCCGCGGCGTCACCCCGGAAGGTGAGTTTTACACCATCGCTAGCAATGGCATGAACGGCTCCGAATTCTGCGGCGCCTGCTTCAGCCCTGACGGCAATTGGCTCTTCGTTAATATCCAGTCCCCTGGCATCACCCTCGCCATCACGGGACCGTGGAGAGAGTCGACCAATACCTCGGCCTGACAAATCCCATCACGACAGGAGAAAACGAGGCGCTTTTGAATTTGCTGCACCAATGGCGTGCGGACACGGGTGCAAATATCGCGGCGCGCGTTAGGGCGCGTAGTATTTTTCCACCGCATCAGCATACATCCGGCCCAGCTTGAGTTGGCCTTCCGTATTGAAGTGAATGCCGTCAGGACAACACGGGAGCTTGCCTTGCGAAAAGGTGACCACGTGGGGGATCTTGTCAGGCGCGTCGAGTTGAGCCTTGATCACGCCCGCGGCGCCCGGACGGCTTTTGCTGGTCGTGCCATCGTAGTTGTCAAATTCCTCTCGGGTCAGATACGTAGCGATAAACGCGGGCATCTCGGGCGCCTCGAGTTCGGTGCGCAGGCTGGTGATCATCTTCTCGAAATTGGCCAGATATTCATTGCCGAGGTCGAGCGACCTCATGTCTTTGCCGCCCTGCTTCCAGGCGAAGGCCGTGATTTCGAAGTCTGAAACCTTGCGGGCGGCTTTGACCGCGTCCGTGATGTCCTGGTAGAGATTTCCTTTCCGGCCATCCCCGGTACGGTCGGCCGATTCGCTCGTCCAGTCGGGTTGAAAGGAAAGTATTCCGGTGCCGCCGATGGCGACCTTGATAATTCCGATGGTGTCATCGGGCCATTGCCCGGCCAGTTGATGGGCCATGGCCACGCCCGGTCCAAATTTCTTCTGAGGAACAAACGACTCCCAGCAACCGTTGGCCCAGATGCGAATGCGGTCGTGCGTCTGGTTGTGCGGCGGCTCAAGTTCGTTGGCCTGGCCGCTACCTGTCATGTTGGACTGGCCCGCGAGAATGAAGACGCGGAACTTGCCGGAGTCCGCAATCGACGCAACGCCGGCGCCCATGCTGTTGGCTTGGTTGTAGCCCTGCCCCTGTCGGGGAGCATTGTCTTCCGCGCCGATTGCGTGAAAATTAAAACCGATGAATACGGCAATGAGGAGGACCTGTGGGATTTTCATGTCGGAAAGATTATTTCGGTTTCTCTGTTTTTGTCGAGAACGTTTGCGGGGCGAAGATGCTCGTACCCGCGCTCCACAACCTGACCGAATCGAACAGGATTCCGTTGGGGTGTCATCGAAGGTTTTGAAACTCTTGCGTGGGCCAACCCTTGCGCGGGGCCTGTCCCGAATGGCGCTGCATCAGGGCCAGTCATCGTTCAGGGTTGGTAGGTAGCACCCAATGCCTTTTTCTTAATCCTTATCTTTTTCTTTTTCTTTTTCTAAACCCGGCGTACCCCTGCTCTTTCCCCAATGGGCTAGCTCTTGCGTGGGGCCTGTCCCGAATGGCACGGTTTTAAGGGCCGTTATCGTGTAGAATTAGTAAGGTGGAGCTCTGTGCACGCGGTCATAGATACGCGCGCCTATTGGAATATTGTAGCCGGTCTCTGTGAGGCCGGGGAACGCATACATCGACTCAAACGCTTCCATCCCGGGGTCACAGACCCCAGCTACATGGTGATGCGCACGGTTGGCAATCCGCTTAAAGCTGCGCCATTCGGGCCTGCGCCATTCGGGCCTGTCCCTAAGGACTTCTAAGGACTTTGTGTTAATGACAGTTGGCAAAGGAATGTTGGCAAAGGAATGGCCCTGAAAAACGAGTCGTTCAATTTCACAGCTCCTTGTATTCGACGGGCTCCTACGTTTCCTACCTACAAACCCTCCGGTAGATGACGCCTGAAATCCATGGCACTGTGGAGTACCCGGACCACCTGAAGAACCTCCCCTTCTACGCGAAACAGAACAACGTGTTTCCCCTGGGAAGCAAGCTGGCATGCTGGAAATAGATCTTCCCTGAATCGACAGCGCTGTGGATCCTTGAGAATTGCTTCAAACTTCGACCACATCTCATCAAGATATTTATCCTCCTGCTCTTCTCCCCATTCTTGCCGTGTGTAGTCGCGAATGGCCCGCAGGTCACTCAGGGCAGCATCGGTTAGGTCCAGTTTCATCCCCCCTTTTTTACGGATTCTGGCGCCGCACGAGATTCTTAAACTCGTCCTTTGAACTGACCCGGGTGACTTCGCCAGCTTCAAGTTGGGCATAGCCGATGGCTGCCTCCTTTTTCAACCAGTCATTCTCTTGCTCTTGCTTGAGGGTTAATCTCAGAGCCTCCCGTATCACTTCGCTGGCGTTGTTGTAGAGACCTGATTCCACCTTCTTCTTCACCGCCATTTCCAGCTCCGGAGTTAATGAAATATTCATGAATTCAAGGTGGTTTAATAACAAACTTTGTCAATGTTCGTTATTCATGGGGGCAATCGACAGAGTCTTGGGGTCTGTCCCTCTCGACAGAGTCTTGGGGTCTGTCCCTCTTGTCCCTTATCGTCCCCATACTGGCACGCCCCCGAAACTCTCACGAGACCCGTTAAGATTTCACTACAAGGATCTACCGTAACGAAAGTAGAATCTGGCGTAGCGAAAGTCGTGAGACTTTCGTTGTCCTCGCACCATTCAGCCGCAAAACGCCCAGGCATTCGCGGGCAAAGTGGACCTTTCGAACGGGTTCAGTCAATCGAACGACACGATTTTAAGCAAAGGCAGGGAAGGCTCTTTTTCGTTTTCTTTTTCCCTGTTTTCCCTCCTTTGGGGCCACCTCGGGAAAGAGCAAGGCCCGCGCAGGGTTGAGAAAAAGATAAGGATTAAGAAAAAGGTATTTTTGACCGACCCTATCATGATGAGGAGTCTTCGCCGAAGACGGGGAAGAATCAGGGGGCCTCACTTCAACGAGGCCGGGCAATATAGATGCAGTGGCGCGCGCGCTTTGACTTTTCATGTGGCTTGGCGGCGAATTCTTCGACGTCGAATTGCGCTTTGATCAGCCTCTTCTTGAATTTTGGTGCAGGCTGCGAGAGCCAATAGGCCACGCAGCCACCGGGAGTGAGGGATTTTCGAATCGTCGCCAAAAAGTTGGGTGTATAGAGGCGCGCATTCTCGGCTGTGATGAGGTCGTCCGGGGTATTGTCGATGTCGAGGAGGAGTGCGTCGTAGGTGTCTTTACTACTACTCGAAACGCAGTCGAAGAGATCACCGTGGTAGATTTTGGTGCGCTTGTCTTCGAGGAGGGGACCATTGTGTTCAACGAGAAAAGTGCGGTTCCACTCCACGAGCTCCGGCATCAGTTCTGCGACTTCCACGGTGGCGGGGCGACCGACGAGTTCCAGCGCGCGTTTAAGGGTAAAGCCCATGCCTAGGCCGCCGATGAGGACGCGAGGATGGGCCGGTCGTGAGGGGTGTCCCTTTAGAATCGTGGCACATCCGATTTCGGCCAGGAGTTGCTCGGAATGGGTCAGGGCGGTGCTCATGAGGTCGAGCCCGTTGTATTTGAGGTAGAACTTCCCGTCGTGTTGATGCAGGGAGAAGATGGTGCCATTGGGCAAAGTAGCCTCGGCAAGTTGGACGTGTGGCTTCATGTGTTGGGCATCTTTAGATGGAATCCACGAAATTTTACAGCGTTGGCCGCAGGAATATTATTTCGATCATAGAGGGCCTTACGAGGCCAAGCAAGGGGTGTTCTGTATCCCCTCCAATCCCGGGGCGATGCCCAGGGCGAATTAGGGACAGGCCCCGCGAGATAACAAGGCAAAAACCCCTAACTGAACTGCCGCTGGTTCCCGGCGCACGGAATATCAAAATTTTTGACTGATGCCGAAATCCCTTTACTCAGCCTCGGGCAACACCATCCGCGACACGAAGACATCCGCGAAGCCGTTCGCGTCTCCCTCGACGAGCGAGGCGGCCGGGGAGGCGAAGACCACCACCCCGCCATCGCCTGAAATCGCCGGCCGCAGCCACCTCAGTTTCTTATCCCGCGCCCGCGCCTGAGTTCCGTGGTCCGCCACCGAGACGAGTTGGATCGATCCGCTCTCGCGATCGTGAAGAAAAACATCTTCGATCCCATTATCATCATGCGGCACGAGGTCATCCGCGCCTGAGACAAAGGCGATGAAGCGACCATCCGCGGAAATCGCCAGGTCGTGGCCGCCCGTGCGCCTTCCCCCGGCGGTGATCATTTCGACCGACTTGATCTCGCGGTCGTAGACAAAGATGTCCGTCCCTGTGTAAACCCCGCCCGGGATCTCCGGGTAATCATCGACCACCGTGGGCGCATTCGCCGCGAAGGCCACGAAGCGTCCATCCGAGGAAATCGCCGGGCTCGCGCGCAGGTACTCTTCGTTCTTCGCCGCCCCGCCGATGGCGATCCCTTCGATCGCGTCGTTCTCTCGATCGTAAACGAAGATGTCCGTCATCCCATTTTCGTCGCCGACGACGAGTTCGATCTGCGTGGACGCAAAGGCGACGAAACGGCCGTCCTCGGAAATCGTCGGCTCGGTCGAGAGCCCCTGACCGCTGTCGCCGTCCATGCCCTTGGACGCGCAGGCAAAAGACTTCTCCTCCCGGTCGTAGAGAATGATTTCGTAGGAATGGCTCCGGTAACCCGGAAAGAGCTTCCCCTCCCCCCCGTATCCCACGAAAGCCACGTAGCGCCCGTCGCCCGAGATCGCTGGGTCGCGCCACCTCGCCGAGGAGGGAATTTCCTCTTTGGGATACGGCACCCATTCCCGCCTCTTCGATTCCCGGTCGTAGACATAGATGCTCGAGCACGCCCGCCGGTCTCTCGGCGTGGGCTTTCTCCCCTTCCACGCCCTCTGCGGAATCAGCTTCAAGCCGCTTGAGGCAAAGGCCACGTAGCGTCCGTCGCTCGAAAGACTCGGCTCGTAGAGGCTGTAGGTATAAGCTTCCGGCGTGGCATCGAAGGCCGGGATACGCTCGAAGGTACCGCTGCCCAAGTCGCGCACAAAAACATCCCGCCGCGACCCCGGGTCATCCAGATCGAGATTCGTGGCCGCCGAATAAAAAGCCACCACCCGGCCATCCGCGCTGATCGCGGGGTTGCGCGACTCGCCGTTGCTCCCCATTCCATCCGCGTCGACCGAAACCCGTTCAATGCGCCGCCCGCCGACAACTCCCGGCTCGCCCCCGATCCTCTCCAAGGCGCTCCGCGCCGCCGCGCGGACTCCATCGTCCCCGTCCTCCGCCGCCCGCGACAACTCCTCCACCGCCGGCCTCGCCAGCGTCCCCATTTCACCGAGGCCACGCGCCGCTCTCCGGCGCACTTCCGCCGCCTCGTTCCCGAGCAATTCCCTCAGCGCCGGAAGAGCCGGCTCGCCGATGCCACCCAACAAAACCGCGGCGCGCTCCGCGTCCCCCTCCTCCCCTCCTCTCACGACATCCGCGAGTGCCGGCACCGCCGGGGCTGCCGCCGTCCCCTTCGCCGCCAATCCCGTAAGGGCCTCTTCGCGAATGTTCGCGTTCGCATTGCCGAGTCCGCCGACCAACTCCTCGACCGTCGCCTCCCTCGATCCCATGAGATCGAGAACTCTCCGGTATTCCGAAAGTTCGGCCGCTCGGGCCGCAAACCTGTCCTCGATGCCCCGTGTCAGCCCGGCAAAGACCACGACGACCCCAAGACCCACCGCCACATTCGCCCCGACGATGATGAGACCGATCGCGTTCCCCGCTCCCGTCCGCCCCGCCGGCTCCGCCCTCGCAAATTCCCCCAACTTCGACAGCGCCCTCCAACCCAGCAACCCGCTCACACACAGCGGCGCGATCGCGATTCCAGCCATGATCGGATAGACGGCATTCAGCGCGGCCCAGTCCCCACCCGGCATCTGCATCATCGTGAAGCAGGCATCCAGAAAAATGACACCCGCGAAGGCGAGGCAACACCCCAGGGAAAGCGCAGCCAATCGCCGCGCGACGAACGATCGCTCCGCTAAAAACCGCTGCGTCGCCAGACCCGAAACCCAGGCGTTCACGAGGACAAGGACCCCGTAGATCCCCACCCGCTTGCCCGAGAGAAAATCCGCGCTTCCCGGGTTGCCACCACTCTGAAGAAACAATCCGAACAGCGCGATCGCCAAGATCCCCACCCCGGTACCGAAGAGGACGTTCAAGAACCCGCACACCCCGGCCATCCGCCGCCACTTCCGCGGAAGTCCGGGACTACCCGCCACCGGATCGCCGGAATCCGCATTACCACTCTCTTCGGGATCACTCATCTCAGGAAAACTACAGGGATTACTGCTAGGTGGCATGCTGTTGTCAGTCACGGGTGGACCCCGCCAACCTGACAACCAATGAACACTGATCGGAAATCCAATCCTACTGAAACCGGTGAAACGATCAAGCTCGGCATTGCCCCCCCTCCAACCCGCGGCGATGCGCGGTAACAACCTGTCCCACGTCTGCGGGAAAATCGAAGCGGATTACTGGGGTCAGGCAAGAATGGCACTGTTTTAAGGGGTGGTGTCGTAGCATTGGCCTAAGGAAAATGGCGGCGGAATGGATGGTGGTAAAGTCGCTATCTGGACCCGCTTCTTTGTAGCTGGGGCCCAGCGCCTGGGGTCTGTGACCCCGGGCTTTGGTTGAACGCGTAGTGATGTCCTAATACTCTCTCCCGGCCTCACAGAGACCGGGGGCCGGCCCACCGGCTACAGGATAACGTGCCCAGTTGGTATTCCGCTTAAAACCGTGCCATTCTCACCTGACCCCTATTTATTTCTATTTAAGGATTCTCTTCCTGGATTAGCATGTCCATGAATTTCTGAAACCTCCTCTGCCTGGTTTCTGGTTTCTTGGCACGCTCTAGCCCGTAGGCAATGGCATAGCGATTAGATTTGGTGAGTGTTTCATAGAACTGTTTCGCCTTCGGCCTGGCCTCAAGCTCGGCAAGAAAGTCCGCTGGAACCTTCATCTCACTAGCCGCATAGGCGTTCTCCCAACGACCGTCCGCTTTCGCGGCACGAACAGGCACCAGTCCGGGCTCTTCCATTCGCCCTTGGATGATCAAGCGCTCGACATGTTCTGTATTCCTCTTTGACCAATTACTTCCCGCCTTTCGTGGCGTGATCCGTTGAAGGTAGGCTTGGTCATCAAGTGACTTCTTCACGCCGTCGATCCAGCCCCAGCACAGAATCTCTATCACGACATCGTTCCAACTCACGCTCGGAACTCCAGATCCCTTTTTAAAAATCTTCACCCAGAGTTCGTTTTCGGAGGCATGATTCGCTTCTAGCCAATGACTCAGATCGTCTGGCGATTTGAAGGACTCGATTTTCGTCGTATCGGGGATAATCATGGAACCGGAATTCTTGGTATAATGTTCGATGCGTGGAACCGGCGATTGGATTCGCCACTACGAAGCAGTTTCAAGTGTTGAAGTAAACAGGGGCATTTTGATTTGCCAGCGGTAGCCGGTTTTTACCGCTGCCTTGTTAGCCATCGTATTCACTTTCCAACGGCCTCGATACGCTTTGCCTCTTTTTCTAACTCCAAAGCATCTTGCTCCCTGTTTGTGTTTCGATAAAGATTCGCGAGATTGTTCAAGACCGTGGCGATGTTGGGATGTTCCGGTCCGAGGACCTTCTCGTAGATCGCCAGCGCGCGATTGTAGAAAGGCTCGGCCTCAGCGAACCGGCCCTGGGAGTGGTATAGCTCCGCGAGGTTGTTCAGGTTAGTGGCCACGGAGGGATGATCCAAGCCTAGCGCCTTCTCATTGATCGATAGCGCACGCTTGTAGAGCAGCTCGGCCTCGGTGTACTGACGTTGGTCAACATACAGCCCCGCGAGGTTGTTCAGGCTCGTGGCCACGGAGGGATGGCCTGGGCCAGTGTTCTTCTCGGCTACTTTCAGAGCCTTCTCTGCCACGACAAGGGAACGCTCGTAGTTTCCCGAGCGATAAAGTTCCGAGGTTTCCTGGACCAGTCCTTCCCATTCAACACCTGCGCTTTGAGCAAATATCCGGGAGGTGGCTAGCAACAAAAATAGTGCAGCCAAGCCAGCTTTTTTGATGCGCTTCTTCATGTATCTATCTTCTCCTTACGGCGGCTAACAGTATTTATTCGTATGACCTCCGAAAGTGAAATCGGGAGTCGCCATTATCAGTAGGATCTCCGGCAGCCCCTGTTCTTGCAAGGGTTTTCCTATCAATGATACCTATATCCGGCAAATTCAGGAAAGGCGCTCGGAGCTGACATGACCACCCTGATACCAAAGGGGCACGGGGTTGAGATCAACGGTAAGGCCCCGGTTGGCTGTTCATTGAGAACAGACCTTTCTCGAAATCGAATTCAATCCCTATTCACTCCCGGCTTCTACCGCCATCGAAGCTTCCCAGATTGAAAGATGGCGAAACGAAGCGCTCTCTCCGGCAACGATGAACCCGAAGCTGCTCTTTTCCATGGCGCAGGAGGGATCGGTGCCTCGATACACTTCGCCATCGAAGTAAATCGTCCAGGTGTCGCCGATGGATTGAAGGATGACTGGATACCATTTGTCCTGCTCGATTTCGTGCGGGGCGCTTCCTAACCAGGTGGGAGGCGTCGCGTCGGATCGGGTGTAATTCTGGCGTGGGATAACGATGCGCTTGTTTTCCGGCTCAATCGAGAACCCACCGAGGTGGCCTTGGTCGGCATCAAAGCGATACTGTATCGAACTGGATCCTGAAAATTTGCATTCAGCCAAGACGACCACGTCTTTGAGAGGGGCTCGCCACACCGCCGCCGCGACATGATTCTGGGCCGGGTCTTCTTTTCCTGTCAGTTCACCGTTTTCAACGGACCAGAGGCCATTGCCATGGACCCAACCCGTGTCACCTGAAATCATTTCCTCGAAAGCGTTTTGGTGAAGCAGTTCTCCGAGCACCACCCCTTCGAGTTGTTGTTGAAGTTGCTCCCGCGTCGCCGCGGCGCGGTGCGCCTTCAAATCGAAGTGTCCCAGCTCACCGAGGTAGACCAGGTCTGCTTCCGAGAGGGATTTGATATCGACCTGATGAGTAGGCCCTGATTGAAGACGCAGGGTCGCCTGGCCATCGTTCACTTCACGCAGTTCTGCGAGAAGAGTTCGTCCACTGGCCTGCTCCGTCCAGGTGCGGTATTCGGCCCTGACGAAGGATGGCGCCAGCAGACAGATCAATGCGGTGAGGATAAGGAGGGATCTCATTTTGGATAGCTTGTTCAGCGGAAACACCAGGCAGGCAGGTCGCGGGGTGTGAGGTTAAGTCGTAAGGTTTCTGAAATCCATGTAATCCGTAAAAATTTGCCTCCGGCTGTCTCCGCTTCGCTCCGGCTATGTTCAATCCATGCGGGGCATCCCATGCCTAATGACGAAGCCTATGAGCTTTCTTTTTGCATGGATTACATGGATTCGCTTAGCAGGAAGCGAAAAGAAACATTCCTCTGCCCCCATTCCTTTGCTTAATCCTCCTTTGCCCCCGACTTCGGCTCGGCGTGCCAGAGCGAGACCTGGCGGAACTTGGCTCCCTGGCCGTTATTGGTGAGCGCGACGATTCCTTTGCCATCCGCGAAGCGGGGGTGCGACGCCTCCAGTTCTTCTTCGCCGACGGTGGCCCGGTAGGTATCGCCGACGATTTCGATGGTGACGTCGTACCAGGCCTCAGGATCGAGTTCGACATCGAGGGTGATGAGTTTCTCGGCGGTGGTCGTACTAGAAATGCCTGTCATGTGCTGGATCCACAACTTGTCGGGAGTGATGTAGAGGCGCCCCAGATGAAGGCCCGGTGAGACGTTGTCGCGGCAGGCGAACGCAATCTGCTCGGCGCTTCCCAGCTGGACCTGCGCTTGAATGATCAAATGGGTCGCTTCGAAGCGATAGGTCAGGGAAGAGGCGTGACTGTCTTCGGCCACTTCGTCTCCAATGAGCGCTCCGTCCTCGACCCGCCACTCACCGATCCCGGCGGTCCACCCGAGGACATCGCCTTTCCGGGTCGCCGGGGTGTCTTCGTCGAAGGCGGTCTCGACGATCACGTCGCCGATGCTCCCGAGGGTGAGTCCCATCTCTCCGGCGCGGGCTTCCGCCTCCTTCGCCGCCGTCCATTCCGCCGCATACTCGTTGTCGGCCTCGCTCAGGGTCGCAAGTGATACCTCATAACGCCGGCCGCTTTCCAGGCGCAGGGTGGCCACGCCGTCATTCAACTCGAGCAGTTCCGCCGTGATCGTTTTGCCCTCGGCGTTGGTCCAGGATCGCAGAGAGGATTCGGCCAAGGCAAGTGAGGGAAGGGATAGAGCGATGAGAAGGGTGATGAATGAGGGCAGCTTCATTGCGGTTTAGTTTAGAGGGAGTCCGAATGAGTGCGAGCAGGATTGTTGGCAAAATGTTGTTGTTGAAGGGGGGTGGTAGGGGCTGTTAGAAACAGCCCTTTGCCCTCATTCCTTTGCCCTCATTCCTTTGCCTGATTGCCACCGCAAACACCCAAGGCTTCACTTTCCCTGAAACGGCTTGCTCATCACCAGCGCCTGAATGAACTCGCTGACGCTGTAATCCTCTTCCTTCGCCGCACTAACAATCTCATCCGCCAGGTCTTCATCGGTGAACCCAAACGGACGTCCTAACCCATACCCAACCAGATGCTCAACAAAACCGCGGGCGAAGTCCCCTTCCCTGTCGGCGATGAGGTCGCGCATTGCAAAGTAGTCGGCGAACTCGGGGCCGTTGAAGAAGGCGCCGGAGGCATCGATCTCCCACTTCAACTTCTTGCTGTGATGTTCTTCGGTGCGCCACTTGCCGGCGGCGTCGAAGTTCTCGAGTCCGAAGCCGATCGGATCGATCTTGCGGTGGCAGCTGGCGCATTGGGCTTCTTCCATATGCGCGGCTAACTTCTGGCGCGTGTTGAGTGGTTCCTCGGCGAGTCGCGAGAGCTGCGGCACGTTGGGCGGCGCCGGCGGTGGAGGATCGTTGAGCAGGTGACGAAGGACCCAGGCGCCGCGCTCAACGGGGCTGCTCTCGATGCCGTCGCTACCCATCGCGTGGATCGCGGCCATGCCTAACAAACCTCCACGTGGGGAATCGGCGGGCAGGGCGACTTGTTGGAATTCATCACCGGTGACGCCGTCGATACCGTAGTAGGTGGCGAGCAGGCCGTTGATGAAAATGGTGTCGCTCTTGAGCAGTTGTCCGAGGCGTCCTCCCTCGGGCTCACGGAGCAGGTGGGCGAAGGAATGGTAGACCTCCTGTCGGGCGGCCGAGCGGGTACTTTCGTCAAATTCGCGGTGCAGCGTGGTATCGAACTGGAAGAAATCGAGCCGCTCCATGTCGAGCCACTGATGCACGAAGCCGGAGACGAATTCATCGGAGCGGGAGTCGGCGATCAGTCGATCGACCTGGCTCCGGAGAATGTCCGGGTTGGAGAGTTCTCCGCGGCTGGCGAAGGCGAGCAGTTCCCGGTCAGGGGGAGCGCTCCAGAGGAAGTAGGCAAGGCGAACGGCCAGCTCGCGTTCGTTGAGCTCGCGGCGCTCGTTGGCATCATTCGGCTCATTGAGGTAGAGGAAGCCGGGCGAAGCGAGCACGATGCTGAGCGGCAATCGGATCGCGACATCAAACGGATCGCCGGCGGCACGCCGGGTTTCGAAGATGCCTGATAAACGGTCGATGAAATCGCTTTCCGCCGAGACTCCGCGGTAGGAGTTGGACGCAAATTGCTCGAGGATCTGCCGGGCACGGGCCGATTCGTCGGGAGTGTCCTGGGGACTGACCCACCAATCAGTGAAAGTCGAATCGTCAGACGAAGCGCTGAGCGGCCCTTCCCATTCGACCCAGTCGATCCAGAGGGCGGGATCCGGACCCACGCCGGTTTTCGCCCGCGCGGCACGGTAGCGACGGATGTCGCCTTTCGGGTCACGCTTCTCGCGGAGCGCAAAGTTTCGGGGGCCATCCGAGGTTAAGGTGACGGGCGCCTCGATGGTCTGGGGGGCATCGATCGTTCCTGTGATCTGAAAGGTGTCCAGGTGGTTGAACTGATTCTTTTCAGGAACGGCGCCCAGGTCGACAAAGTGTCGCTCTGCCGGAGTGCCTTCGACGGCACCGATGCGGAACCGCAAGTGGTAGTCGCCGGGAGGAAGCGTCTCGACGACGTGCGCCGTTTCCCGCCAGCCGGACGGTTGTTCCGGAGGCAGCGCGATGTGCTCTTCCTTATTCAGATTGTAGATCGTCAGGTAGGAGCCGGTCTGCGTGAGAGGATCTTCGAGGTAGCGGCGAAAGGTAGGGCCGTTTTCTTCAAAGGCCCGGATGCGGAATTTGGCCTCTTGCTCATCCCTGATGCCCTCTTGAGGCTTTCCGGTTTTCAGGAAGGCCTTTGCCTTTTCGTTGCCTCTCACGTGGTAACCATTGTAGGTGCCGCCGACTTGGGCATTGGCATGCTCTTCGACTTCGCGGCGTTGCGTCCAGGAAGTGGGCTTGGCAGGGTGCGGGCCTTCCAACTCCACCCAATCGATCCAGATGGCGGGCGGGTGGCCGTAGCCGTTTTCCTTTTTGAGGGCGTTGTGCGCATCCCAAAGCGCTTTGAGGTTGCCGTTGTTGGGCTGCTTTTCCTGGATGGCGAATTCCTTTGGCGTATTTGCTCCAACTTCGATCGGGATCTCTATCACCTGGGGTTTTGCGATCGTGCCGGTCACTTGGTGACTGCTGATAGGTTGTCCTTCGAGCCCCATGTCTCTCACGGCGATTAGACGCTGAGGATGACCGACTTCGATGAAATGGCGAGAGGCGGGTGAGCCGTCGACCTTGGCGGCGCGGACTCGCATGACGTAGTTGCCCGGAGGAAGTTCCTCGGGCGACACAATGACGCGACCGGTACCGTGGGCGACCTTCAGGTAGGTGCCACGGTCGCGATGCGGCAGGCCGGCGTAGTGTTTATGATAGGCCAGGTTGCTGCCATCTCCCTCGGGATTGCTGCTAGCGGCTTTGTTTGAGTCGATAAAGCCGAAGTCCTGGGGATCGGGAGTGCCCTCGAACCGGTCGGCAAAGCTGTAGAAGCGGACGGGGTGGTCGATCAGGCGATTTGTCTTGCGAATCTCGGCGATCTTGGCCTGGTTCGCGGGTGTCTTGGCGGCTTCGTCGACGCCCTTTTGCCATTGGGTAAAACGGTTATACCGTTCTTCGATCTGCGCGACTTCTTCATCGTTCGCCGGGTTGATGGTTTTTTCCGGTTCGATGCGATGGGTTCTGGATTTGGTCACGTCGATCTCCTTGATCGGCCCTTCGAGCTCGATCCAATCCACCCAGATGGCGGGCGGGGTTCCATAACCGTTCTCTCTTTTGTAACGGTTGAAGGCATCGCGAACGCTCTTGCCATCGGTGGGGCGGCGCTCCTGGATGCCAAATTCGCGTGGGGTATTGACCCCGATTTCGACAGTCGTCTCAATGATCTCCGGATTCTCGACGGTCCCGGTGACCTGATGACTGCTGATAGGTAGGCTAGAGAAACCGGCCGGGACCTGGTTCACGCGCTGGGGATGACCAACTTCAATGAAGTGACGGGAAGGATCGGAACCTTCCACCGTGCCGGACCGAATCCTGAGTTTGTAGGTACCCGGCGGGAGATCCTTTGGATCGGGTAGAACGTCGATGCGCTGGATGGACCAGGCGAGCTTCAGGTAGGTGCCGCGATCACTGTGAGGAAGCTCGGCGTAGTGCTTCATGTAGGCGTGGGTGCGTCCGTAACCGCCCTGGAAAGAGAAGGAGGCGGCGTTGGCGTCGCCAAAGCCGAACTTCTTGGCATCGGGAACTCCTTTGAGCAGGTTGGTGTTCTGATAGAGTCGGATGCTGTCGGTCAGGTCGTCGAGCTTGTACTTCTCGCGAATCTGCGCGAGGACTTTCTCGTTTTCCGGAAGAAGCGCGGCTTTATCGACTTCAGCCTTCCAGAGCAGGTAGCGTTTCTGCACCTCCTCCTGCTTCGCCATGTTCTCGCGGCTCTTTACATTGACGGTGTCTTCCGGCTCGACCCGGAAGACTTTCGTTTCCTGTCCCATCGCCGCCTGACGTTCGAACAATTCGTCAATCGCGCTGCGACCGAGTTTCAGGTACTGTTCAATCTGATCGCTGGAGATGAATTGTGATGAGCCCACCGTATCGAAAGTGCCGGCGCCGCCATCAGCGGGCAGGGCGTTGGCATCCACCTGGACGCCGGTGAGATAGTCGATGCTGTTCTGGTATTCGCGTCGGTTGAGACGACGCATCGTGATTTCACCGCCGGAATCGGAAAGTGAACGCCGAGCATCGACCATGGTCTGGGCGAGGGCGTCGAGAAAGTCGGCTTTCTCCTGGTTCCCGGGCTGGGGTTCGTCCTCCGGAGGCATCTCGCCGGAGTTCATCGAGTTAAGCACCTTTTGCCAGATCTCGGCTTCCTCGATGTTGGTGACCTGGAAAGGAATTTCCTCGAGGTTCACCTTGCCCTTTTCGGTGAGGGTGTCGTGGCATTCGAGGCAATGCTTATCGAGAAACGGGAAGTGTTTCTCGGGGAGTTCGGGGGTGGGTTCTTCTGCGGAAAGTAATGGGGCGAACGTTAGTGAAACGATTAGGCAGAGGAATGTGGGCAAAGGAAAGATGAACTGGTGGATAGGCGGACGCATAGTGAACTGGAGGAGTAACGATTCAATTCTCAAGCCCAACGGGCTGAATTCATACTGGCCCAGGGCAACGCCCTGGGAACGGAGTTGCAACAGAGGGCAGGCCGAAGGTCTGCGGCATAAGCATTACCAATTGGTTCCATATCAATCCCAAACGTATTTCCTTTCAATTATTCAAATGCACTAGCCCTGCAATTCCTTCACGATGCCCGAGCTATCCCCGTGACGTTCGAGGTCGATGCCCATGCCGTGAAGCATCGTGAGCCACACGTTACAGAGCGGCGTGTCCTTCGGCAGAACGAGATGCTGACCCAGTTTCAGATTCGCTCCGCCGCCGGTGAGGATGGTCGGGCAATTGGTGAGGTAGTGGATGGAACTGATGTTCGAACCGAAAGCAAGCGAAGTGTGATCAAAGAGGCTCGATCCATCGGCTTCCTTGGTGTCCTTGAGCTTGTCGATGAGGCCGGCGAGCAGTTCCGAATGGGCCTTGTCTTTTGCCTGAGACGCGAGCATGCGCTCACCGGGTGAGTAGTGGCTAACGTTGTGGGCGCTGTGTTTGAGCTCGAGACTCTGCAGGAGCGTTTGGCCGGGAAGGCGGTAGGTCAGCGCCCGGGTGCTGTCGGTCTGCATCGCAGCGACGATGAGATCATACATGATCGCGATCTCGTCTTTGCCCTTCAGTCCGGGCTCGGGTTCGCCGACCGGAGGCGTGGCTTTGGGCACATCGAGCCAGTCTTCGTCTTTGTTGAGACGCGTTTCAATGTCGCGGACCCCTTGAAAGTATTCGTCGAGCTTGTCGGTGTCGGTTTTGGAGAGCCCGCGTTGCACGCGTTTCGCCTCAGTCAGCACGGCGTCGAGAACGCTGCGGTTTTCAGCAATCGCTGCCTGACGTTGTTCCAAAGGAAGGTCTTCAGCGGAGAAGAGCTTGTGAAAAACCTGGACCGGGTCGTTCTGGCCGGCGACGGGTTTGCCTCGCTGATCCCAAGCCAGTGAAAGGCCGGGGCCGTGTCCCTGAAGATCGGCGCTATTAAGCTGGATCGAGGAAAAGCGGGTGTCCTGTCCCAGTTGGTGTGCGACGACCTGATCGACGGAGACGCTGTTGGCCATGTTCTGGCCAGCAACGGAATAGCGATTGGCTCCCGTGAGCCAGAAGGTGCTGCCCCAGTGAGCTTCGTTGCTGTATTGATTTGAGCATCCCTGCACCACGGTGAGGTCGGACTGGTGACGGGCCAGTGGAGCGAGGCCTTCGGAGAGTTCGTAATCAGTGCCGGTCTGAGCCTGATCCGGAAACCAGGTCTCCTTGGTCACACCGAATCCAGTGCCGAGAAAGACCGAGCGCTTGGGAGGCGCAGCCGGTGCCGTGGAAGCGGCGGAAGCAAAGCGGCGGAATCCGATCGATTCCAGGGCCGGCAACGCGATGAGCGCTCCGGTCCCGCGAAGGAAGTGGCGACGATTGAAGGGAGTTTTCATAGGAAAGAGATGGGAAGAAAAATTAGGTAGACTGTGGGAACAAAAAATCCATGTAATCCATTTTCAATCCGTACAAATTCATGCGGGGCATCCCATGCAAAAAAGGCTCGGGCTTCGAATTTCGCATGGATTGAAAATGGATTTTTACGGATTTCGGAGCTGAGATCAATAGTTCAGCGTTAGTTCACTCTGCACAGTCCCAGAGCCTGACGGAGTCAAAGAGGATGCGGCATTCCGGGCCGCCTTTGAAGGTGAAGCGTGGTCCAAGCTTATCCTTTTCGTTGTTCATGGTAACGGCAGCGTCCTCGTAGGTCTTAGAGTCCCCGTTGACGCTGACCCTGATCGTACCCTTTTTGTATTCGATCACCAAATCGATCCACTCATTGAGCTTCATCTCTGAATCGGGTTCGGTAAAGGTCGGGCCATCCGGCAGATTGACTCGGTGACCTCCGCCTTCGAGGACGCCTAAGCCAATCATGTGGTGACCGATCTGGAAACTGGGACGCCCGGGGGTAAGGCCCGGCTTCTCAAACTGGTATCGCAGGTGGCACACAAACTGTTCCGGGATGCGGTTGAGATGCACCACCGGTTCGAGACCGAGGTGATCATCGCGGTAGAGGGTAGCCTTGGCCTCTTCTTCAGACGTGAACAGGGGCGTCACGATCAAGGTGCCGTCGACGATCTCCTTGTCCTTTTTCGGGGCGCCCCAGTGTTCGCGGTTGAACGCCCCGTCAAAGTCATCGGTGTAGACCAGCGCCCCGGACGAAAACAGCTCCGATTCAAAGGCCGGTTCCTCAGCGCTGAGATGGGCGGAGAACGACGCGAGGAGGAGAGACAAGAACCTGGCCGGGGATAGGATGTGTTTCATGGGTAGCGAGGTGGAAGAGGGTGACTTCTGAGAGCCTGGGTGTGTGTGTCAATAAATCACCCGACGGGAGCGATTCTGCCAGATTTTGTTCACGCGATCGCGGCTTTCCGGCCGTCCAGACGGGCCTGTTGAATGTCGTTGGAATCCATTTTGAGCATGGGTAGAAAAGGGTTCTTCTACTACTGGTCCTCAGTATGGACAAATTTTGGACAAAAATGTTCGGCTCGATCGCGTCGATCCAGCGGTGACGGTTTACGCGTCGCTAGACCCGTGCGCGACGGAGTCGAAGAAGATCTGGCAACCCGGGCCGCCCTCGAAGGTGAGGCGGGGGCCGTGAAAAAAGAAATAGAAATAAAGGGTATTGTAAAATGACTCAAGTGACTCTGAAACGAGGACTGACAGGAATGGCACTGTTTTAAGCGGATTTAGTGAATGCCAAGAATGCCTGAATGTGGACGATGGCAGGGGCAGAGATCCTAATCAAGCCCTGCCATGTAGCTGGGGGGCCAGCCCCCGTGGGGTCTGTGACCCCGGGCTCCGATTGAACGCACAATGATGGCCGAATGCTCTTTCCCGGCCTCAAAGAGACCGGGGGCCGGCCTACCGGCTACAAGGTGATACGCACGGTTGGTATTCCGCTTAAAACCGTGCCATCCAGAACTGACAGGGATTTGCTTTTTCGAGGAGTTCTTATCAGTGCGCCGATCCGGCCCCGTTCTACACGCTGCACGCTACGAAGGGCAGGCCGGGATTGAGGAGGTGCAGGGGAATCGACCTTGGCTTTGTATTTTAGAGACTGTGTCAGTCCTTGACGGCTGTCCCCTGAATGCGGCACCCTGCGGATCGCTTCTGCCCATTGAAATTTCCTTTCTCATCTTCGTTTTTTTATGAAATCTATCTTTCGCCGTTCGGCTCCTCTGCTCCCACTTGGTTTGGCTCTTGTCAGTGTTCTGGCATCACTCGCCAGCCTTGAGGCAGCCGAACCGAAACCACTCAAGGTCTTTATTCTCTCGGGCCAGTCCAATATGCAGGGTCATGCGAAGACCTTTACCTTCGAGCATATCGGGATGAATCCGGAGACCGCTCCGCTGCTGACGGAGATGCAGGATGACAAGGGGAAACCGACGATCTGTGAACAGGTCTGGATTTCCTACCTCTCCACCGATCTGGAAAAGGCAGGCCAACTCACGACTGGCTTTGGTGCCGATGATGAAAAAATCGGGCCCGAGTTCACCTTCGGCATCACGATGGAGAAGGCGCTTCAGGAGCCCATCCTGATCATCAAAACTGCCTGGGGCGGCAAGAGCCTGCACACCGATTTCCGTTCGCCGGGTTCCGGTCCCTACGAGTTCAGTGAAAGTCAGCTCGAGAAATTTTCGCAGCAGGGTAAGGACATCGAAACGATCCGCGCGGAGAAGGCCGAAGCAACAGGCCATTACTACCGGCTCATGCTGGAACACGTGAAGAAAGTCCTCGGAAATATCAAAGCGGTCTACCCGGACTACCGGGAACAAGACGGTTACGAACTGGCAGGGTTTGTCTGGTTCCAGGGATGGAACGACATGGTCGATACAGGCACCTATCCGACTCGCGATCAGCCGGGCGGTTACGATGCCTACAGCAGGGCGATGGCATCCTTTATTCGCGATGTGCGTCAGGACTTGTCAGCTCCGGCGATGCCGTTTGTGATTGGAGTGTTAGGAGTCAATGGGCTTATTGCTGACTTTCCTGAGAACCAGAAGCGTTACGTGGGCGTTCACACAAACTTTCGCGATGCCATGGCGGCACCGGCGAAGCTGCCGGATTTCCAGGGGAATGTCACCGCTGTTAGGACCGGAAACTATTGGGATCCGGAACTAACGGCGCTGACATACCGGAACGATCTGGTCAAGCAGGAGGCCAAAAAGATTCAAAATGACAAAGGACTCGATGGAAAAGAAGTCCAGGCGCTGCAGGAAGAATTGAGGGCCGCTGAATTTTCGGAAAGCGAACTGGAAGTTCTGACCAAAGGAGTCTCCAACCAGGGCTATCACTACCTCGGCTCTGGTAAGATCATGGCCGGGATAGGACGTGGTTTTGCCGAGGCCTTGCTAGGTACATCAACAGCTGCTGCGCCGGCGACGGTCCCAACGGTTGCCCCCGCCGGGGGTAAAAGTGATAGTGACACCCGTGCTTGGACTCAGGCTTCCACGGGTAAGCAGATCGAAGGGGTACTGGTGAAGGTGGATGTTGAGGCGGATCAGGAAACAGTCACTATTCGGGTGGCGGGCAGGATGATCTCGATTCCTCTCACCATGCTCGTCGCGGAGGACCAGCAGTTTGTGGCTGCCTGGAGAACCAAGAAAGCCACTACTCAAAAGGCGGTGGTTGCTTCTATGGCACCCGTCTTGCCCCCCTTAGGAGAGGGTATACCCGACTTTACTGAGGGAGCTAAAATCTCTGATGGAGCCACTCATGACTGGAATCTTGGCCCGACCGGCGCGCGAGGCTGGATCTACAGCAACCAGCTGGAGACAAGCGAAGCCCGGCAGATCCTGATCACAGAGGTGGAGAAGGGCTCGCCTGCTGATGGAAATCTTGAGGAGGGCGATGTGATTCTCGGCATTGGAGATCAACCCTTCGCCTATGACCCCCGCACCGAACTGGGCAAAGCCATTGTGCAGGCCGAGGCGTCGGATGGTTGCCTCTCCTTGATGCGATGGCGGGAAGGAGGGATTGCTCAAGCAGTGCTGCCGTTGGCGGTGCTGGGTAGCTACTCTCCCACGGCCCCCTTTGAATGCGTCAAGTCGACACGCATCTTTGAGCATGGCTGTGAAGCACTCGCGGCGCACCTGAAGGAAAACCCGACCGAGGGCAATCCGATCACCCGCTCCTTGAATGCTCTGGCGCTACTTTCCAGCGGCAATTCCGAATATTTGCCATTGGTGCGAGAT
Source organism: uncultured Verrucomicrobiales bacterium (assembly GCA_963977055.1). Lineage (GTDB taxonomy): Bacteria > Verrucomicrobiota > Verrucomicrobiia > Verrucomicrobiales > DEV007 > Arctic95D-9. Next base: position 5,836 of record CAXBMX010000034.1, on the reverse strand, counting down.
CAAGTGGAGGATCTAAAAGATTATTCGGATCCTGAGCGAAGCTCTCTCCATTCCTGGTACTATGGGCCAGTCACAATCCTTGTGGCGGAATACATTCTCGCTACTGGAGATAAAGAGTATCTGCCCGATCTGGAGCGCCTCACCACGGAGATCGTGCAGGGGCAAAGCGTCGTCGGTTCATGGGGCCATCGTTTTGTCCAGGGGAGCGGCATTCTCAGTGGCTACGGCATGATGAATGCGCCCGGCCTGCCGCTGACCACCTCCCTCGTTCTGGCGCGTGCCGCCGGAGTCAAGGATCCGGCTCTGGATGAAGCCATCGACAAGAGCACCCGACTGCTTCGCTTCTATGTCGGCAAAGGCAGTATTCCCTACGGCGATCATCGTCCCTGGACTCAGACCCACGATGACAATGGAAAGAACGGGGTTGCTGCAGTGATGTTTAATCTGCTCGATGACGCTGAAGCGGCTGAATATTTCTCCCGCATGGGTACGGCCTCGCACAGCGCTGAGCGCGAAATGGGCCATACCGGCAACTTCTTTAACCTGCTCTGGGCGATGCCATCAGTGGCTTTGTCAGGCCCGAAGGCAACCGGATCCTGGATGCAGGAATATGGCTGGTACTACGATCTGGCTCGTCGCTGGGATGGCACCTATCGTCACCAGGGTCCTCCCGAGGAGAGGAAGGATCAATACGCGAACTGGAACAGCACGGGAGCCTACCTGCTGGCCTATGCCCAGCCTCTGCGTCAGATATACCTGACAGGCAAGAAGCAGGGACTCGTGCCCCAGATCGACAAAGCGACGGCGGCAGGTCTTTTAAACGATGGTCGTGATTGGAGTCCGCGTTTCAAGAATGAAGTCTACGCTGATCGTGATGAAGCCGAGTTACTGGAGGGCTTGAAAAGCTGGTCCCCTATTGTCCGGGAACGGGCTGCCATCGCCCTGGGCAATCTCGACGGCAACCCTACCATTGCCCTCATCGCGATGCTTGAGGCAGAAGAGAGCCATACCCGAATCGGGGCGTGTCAGGGGTTAGCTTTCTTAAAGGTAAGAGCCGCATCGGCTGTTCCGGCGTTGAGAGAGGTCCTCAACTCCGATGATGTTTGGCTCTGTATTAAAGCTGCCGAAGCGCTGGCAGCAATCGGTCAGGATGCGGAACCCGCCATTCCCGATCTGTTGGCAATGCTGGCGAGTAGCAACCCGGAGTTGGATCCGAGAAACATGCAGCAACGGTATCTTTGTTTTGCTCTTTTTGATCGTCGTTCAGGTATGTTAAGAGGGTCACTGGAAGGGGTCGATCGAGCAGAACTCTTCGCAGCCGTTCGGGCAGGCCTGACCAATGAAGATGGAAGGGCTCGTGGTACGATCGCTTCGGTATACAAGCAGCTTTCATACGAAGAAATCGAGCCCCTGTTGCCCGCCATCTATGAGGCTATCGTTACCCCGGCTCCGAGCGGGATCATGTTCGCCGACGGGATTCGCCTGAGCGGGCTGGAGCTGCTAGCTGCAAATCACATTAAGGAAGGAATGCCGCTTTGTTTCGAACTGCTCGGAATTGAACGCTGGGGCAAGAAAGACCGAATTGCCAGATGCCTTGCTGCCTTGCAACAGTATGGAGGATCTGCCAAGCCAATGCTACCGAAGCTGGTTGAGCTTGAGGAGCAGCTCAAAGCTCACAGCGAAGCCAAGGCCCTCGAGCCGGTGGTCGAACAGGTGAGAGCGGCCATGGCCATCATTGAAGAGGATGACGACCCGCCCGTGTTGCGATCGATTGGTGGGTGATTCGCGAGCGGAAAAGAGGAATGTTCTCACCTGACCCCTATTTCATGACCCCTATTTCACTTCGGTATCTGGTTCCCTACGACGATCCGGTCGCCACCGCCTACCCTGCTGCGGTTCAGCCCCCGGGTGGACCGCCCCCAGTGGAAAGGGGTCAGCAGTGGAAAGGGGTCAATCGACGTGTTTCAAGGCTTGGTATGAACCGGGCAGTGGAAAAACCCATCACGCCGGGACCTGAGGGCCAAGAGGCCAAGGGACAGGCCCCAGAAACACGACAGGTGTACACTTCGCCCGCCAGACGCTTCTGCTTGGCAACGAAGTGCAGCAGCCCCTCGAAGGTCATTTTCTGGACGGGCTGAGGCGCAGCGCCGTCGACTTGCCGGCCGACATAATACCACTTGGCGTGGGCGTCGATACCGAGCTTGATTGATTCACAGGTTTCGGTAGAATTGGATTTTGTTTTGGCATTCATCGGTTGTTAGTTTGGCGGATTTCACCCCCGCCTGACAACCCCATGCCATCTGTCAGCCCGTAAACACCAGGCCACCCAACATTGTCCTGATCCTTTCGAATGACCAGAGCGAGACTGGCAGCAATTCCGCGATCCTTGGATTTTCGTTACTGGAAATCAATGGTACAGTTCTTTCAGAATGCCACTTCCGCAAAATCACAACAATCATCGTTGCCGAATCGTCCTGACGGGCGGTCCGGGCGGAGGGAAAACAACGGCGGTGGACATGTTTCGCCGCGAGATTGGAGATCGCGTCGTGATTGTTCCGGAGGCGGCAACAATGATGTTTATGGGCGGTTTTCCCCGCTACGAGGAAGAGTACGCAGTGCACGCTGCTCAACGAGCAATCTATCATGTGCAGCAGAATCTGGAGGATGTACAGGCGGCCGAATATCCGGGCCGAATTCTGTTGTGTGATCGAGGTACGATCGATGGATCCGCCTATTGGCCCGGACCGTCGACAGGTTTCTTCGATGCGATGGATACCACCCTCGAGCGGGAGTTGGCGCGCTACGATGGAGTCATTTTCTTCGAGAGTGCAGCCGTGGGAGGTTTGTCGATCGAAGGAGGAAATCCGGCTCGCCTTGAATCGATTGGCAAAGCGGCGGAACTCGATGCCGAGTTACGGGAGGTCTGGTCGCAGCATCCGAATTTCCGGCTCGTCCCCCACCAGGAATCTTTCCTCGAGAAAATCACGACCGGCTTCGCGATGCTGGAGGACATGGTAGGAGAGCTATTCCGGGCATCGGAAGGTTGATTTTCGGTCACAAGGTCACAGGGTCACAGGGTCACACAGAGTTCTCCGACAACTCTCATCCAGTTCCGCAAGGCCTTCCTCTTCCTTCCCAAACAAACAAGATTGGGTCGCACTCCCCCCACATTCCCACCTGAGAGAGTGGAAAACCGTCACAAAACGAAGTAAGTTTGGCAGAGCAACGAATATGGAACGGATCCCGATCACCATCATGGCCGGAAGCGACCACGCGCCCGGCCACCTCCCGGAATCAAGCCCTGGCTTGCACTCCCTCTCGGCGTTTTACAAGGGTGCTGAGGTGAAAGTGGGGAACCGGCCCTTGATCGCCCTCTTGATTGAGCAGATCGAAAAGTCGGGGCGCTTCGGTCCGGTGACGATTGCAGGTCCTGCCAGCATCTACCAACCTCTCGAACTGAATGCGAAAATTCTCGACACCAATGGCAGTATTGCCACGAATTTGAAAGTAGCCCTGGATGCTCACGGGAAGGGTCAGGGCTGCACGCCCATTGCCTTACTCGCCTATGACGTGCTCCTGAATGCTGATGATTTGGACGAGCTTCACCGCTGTTATGAGAAGGACGAACCCTGTGCCGTTTGGGTGCCCTTTGTCCGGAAGCCTGAAAACAGCGAGGAACTGGGGGCCTTCGGGTGGAAGCCGACCTACGGCCTGCTTCCCGCGAAGGGAGAGGCGCCGGTAAATATCCTGCCGGGGCATCTGGCTATTCTCCAGCCTGACGCGATGCGATTGCCGATCCTCTACGAACTACTGAACCTGGCATACCAGACGAGAAACCATCCTGTGGCGACCCGAAAGAAAGTCATGATTCGTTCCGTGATCGGGAAACTGCTTCTTGATGATCTGCGCACCCTCGGTTCGCTACGCGTGCCGCGTCTTACTGTTTCAGTGATAGCGAATGGCCTCAAGATTGCAAATGGCCTGAGGAAAGGCGACCTCGCCATCCCTGAACTGGAGGATGCAATCGGCGGGATCTTTTTGCATCATGACTGCCAATCGAAGCAGTCGGATCAGGGAGTCCGCCATCCCGTCGTCGATATTCTGCGCCTTGCCGAAGATGTTGATACCCGGGAAGAAGCTGCCAACCTCAATATCTAAGTGTGAACGAAAGAGGGCAGCTAGGAATCGCGCTGCTTTTCTGTAATGCTCACGGTGAAGATTTCTCGGAACTCGCTTCCTGGACTTGTCAGAGACTGGTGGGCTTTTAGCCTTCGCTTGACGGTTCTCGGTTCGCTTCTTCCGGGTCGGGCTCGCACGACGCTCCCGAGGATCCGATGACTTACGTTTGAGCACCAAAAGTCCGTCTGCATTTAAGAATCCAAGGGACAGGCCCCAAGAATCAGAAGAATCAGGGACAGGCCCGAATGGCGCTGCATTAAGTCCAGTCTTCGTGTGAAATGAATCACAAGGGACAGGCCCCAAGAATCGCCAAACAGTTCTCGGGGACAGGACCTGCCGGTCTTTAATCAGATTGCCCGGGCCGTCTCTATTTATTGTTCGCGGAAAAAGCCGTCGTCGGATTCACCTGCCCTGCCGAGCGGGCGTGGTGCGGGATCCTCCTTTTTCTGAAGGGCGCGACGCAGCTTCTTGAGTGCAATGTTCTGGAGCTGGCGGATTCGCTCGCGAGTGACGCCGAATTCCTGACCCACTTCTTCGAGCGTTTTTGGCTTTTCACCGGCCAGGCCAAATCGGGCATCGACGATTTTTCGCTCACGCTCGTCGAGAACCTCAAGGAGGTCGTCGAGTTGCATATGCATATTCTTGTGGCTGAGGAGCTCCAGAGGAGTGAGCGCCTTCTCGTCGCCGATGATCTCGCCGAATTGGGTGCTGTCGTCGTCGCCGATAGGGGCATCAAGAGATGCCGGGCGCTGAGCCGCAGCCTTAAGATGCGAAAGCTTGGCGCGGTCGATTCCGATCTCTTCAGACAATTCTTCATCGGTAGGTTCGCGGCCCAGCTCTTCGCTGAGTACCATGGCAACACGGCGCATCTTCGAAATTTTGTCCACCATGTGGACGGGAAGACGGATGGTTTTGCTCTGATTCGCCAACGCTCGCTTGATGGACTGTTTGATCCACCACGCGGCATAGGTGGAGAGCTTCCCCCCCTTGTTGGGGTCGAAGCGCTCGACCGCTTTCATCAGGCCGATATTGCCCTCAGAAATGAGGTCGAGTAAAGGTAACCCGTAGTTCGCGTAGTCTTGTGCGATCTTCACGACGAGACGAAGGTTCGCCTTAATCATGTGAGCACGAGCTTCCTTATCGCCATTTTTAATGCGATCAGCAAGTTCCACCTCTTCTTCGCGTGTCAGTAGCGCGGTCTTCCCAATCTCCCGAAGGTAGATCTTGATGCCGCCATCCATTTCAAAATTAGCCATGTTTATCGACTGTGATATTACAGGCAATCTTGCAGGCGCGCTTGCTCTTTCTTGGCTCGAGAGTGAAAATAATATCCGCAGAAATTCGGGGTTATCCGAGCTCAGTCAAAAAATATTGACTTTGGTCCACATCTTGATCAATCCCGACAATTCGTTCTTGGGAACTTTCCTGATTCTTAAATCCGCGGGGCCTGTCCCGAATGGCGCTGCATTAGGGCCAGTCATCGTTCAGGGTTGGTAGGTAGCGCCCAATGCCTTTTTCTTAATCCTTATCTTTTTCTTTTTCTAACCCCGGCGTGCCCCTGCTCTTTCCCAATGGGCTGACAGAGAAAAAGAAAAGGAGCAAGACTACCGACGTCTCGCCTGGGCGAGATAAGAGAAAACTTGAGTAAAACGAAACA
>CAXBMX010000033.1:0-54775 GCA_963977055.1 uncultured Verrucomicrobiales bacterium | reverse complement strand
TGGTAGGTAGCGCCCAATGCCTTTTTCTTAATCCTTATCTTTTTCTTTTTCTAAATGCGGCGCGGCCTTGCTCTCTCCCGAGGGGGTATGAGGTGCGCTAATTATCTGGACCACTGGAGGGCGAGCGGGTCAGGTCCTATCACTAAACCTCCGTTCTTCGGGACCGACCTCCGGTCCAAATTTCACTCAAAGCCCCGAACCCACCCATGGAGAGTTTGCAGATGGACCAAAATACCACCAAGCTGCCAAGCAACTGCAACGAAATGAATAATTCCGAATCTCGCCCCAACCGCCGCCGACGGGCATCGTCGTCACCGAACTTCAATGCTGGCCATCAAGAGAATACCGGGTGGCAGACCAGGCTTGCGGCACCGACGAAAGCTGAGACCGCACTCTTGCCCGCCTTCGAGGGGCTTTCCCCTGACCAGATCCACGTGCCCGGGACCCGAGCCGAGTGCCAGAGCGCTGCCGACGAAATTTTCGCGGCAGGTGTTGGCGGGTTTGATACCGAAGCCAGGCCGACCTTCCGGGCAGGACAGCAAAGCGACGGCCCCCATGTTGTGCAATTCGCCCTCACCGACAAAGCTTTCATCTTTCAGCTTCATCGGAGTGAGTGCGAGAAAGCCGTTGCCGACCTCATCGCCTCCAAAGACGTCCTTAAGGTGGGCTTCGGGTTGAAGAACGATAGAGGACAGATTCGGAGCCGACTGGGGATCACTCTCAACCACGCCCTCGACCTCGATCAAGTCTTCCGCAAGCAGGGCTACGGGGGACAAATCGGCGTCCGTGGAGCCATGGGAGCTCTGCTCAAACTGGGCTTCAAGAAATCCAAATCCACCACCACCAGTAACTGGGCGTCTCTCGAACTCCGCCCCGGGCAATTGCTCTACGCCGCCAACGACGCGTTTGCCGCCCTGAAGATCATGGAGGCACTGCAAATGGAAGGCCTTCTCGAGGGGTGAGCGGTTGAGCAGTCTCCTAAGGAGGGTAGGCATTCGATCGCCCGCCCCGTCGATGCCTGCCAATCGACCATGAGAGGTCAGATCGACCCTCGACCCCCCGTTTTTCGGGGCCGAACTCCGCTACGTTGCTCAATGGCCTTTTTTTTGGGTAGTTATTCTAGGCATAATTTTGGCAAAAGTCACAAATTGCCACCTGTGGCCTCCTCGTATGCTATCTTCTGGAGTCCTTCGACATTATGGAAATCACCAACAAGACCAAAAAGCCTCTCAGTGTTCCTCTTCCAGCCGGAAAGAAACTCTTCCTGGGCCCGGGAAAGTCTGGACAGATCACCCAGAAGGCATCCGTACGCCCTGCAGTGGTTAAGTTGGTGGAAGCAGGAGACGTTGAAATCTCTGAAGAAGGCGCCCAGCGCCAAGGTGGCGGTGGTTCTGGCAGCGGAATTTCCAGCGTCTCACGTGACGGTAGATCCGGAGCCATGCGGCAGTCGGGCGACAAGTAGACTGTTTGCCTCTACAAAAACAGGGGCCGCAGACAAGAACCGGTAAGGGCGGCGTGGATCTCGGATTGTTCTGCGCTTAAGCTTTTGCTTTCCGAGTCCTCCTCCTCCAGCGCGTGTTTCAGTGCGACGACGAGTAAATCGAACTGCGCCTCGATGGCCACGTCGAGGGTTTCAGGAAAGGCGGCATCGAGAAGCGTGAGGCCGAAATCGGTGGGTTCAATCAGTTCTTTCGCCCAGCCGAGGATCGTCTCGATCGGTGATTGATCGGGAAATCGCTCGGTGATGAGAGCGAGGATGTCTTTGCGCGTCGGGACGGTCATGAGCAGCGCGAGGAAAAAACGATGGTCCGGATCCTCGATCTGGTATCGCATCTGGGTGATGAAATCCCGGCGAAGGCATTCGGCCAGAGTGTCGGGAACTCCTTTCGCTAGTTCACCGTGTCTTTTCTGAAAGGTCGCCAGAACGGGCTCCCACTCGTCGAGAAGCTGAAGGCGGCTCATGGTGTGAAGTAGGATGTTGAAGCCCCGCTCGAAATCCAGGTTCTCCACCATTTCTCCCACGAATTTTGGATAACTGGGATGGTCGAGTGTTTCGAGCACGTCGAGGAGTTGCTTGCGACGCAAGGTCAGGGCATCCGCGTAAACCGGGTCGATCGCGATGTGGGGTGGCAGGTAATTATACTGCGGTCCGGTGCCGGGATCATGTTGGGTGCGGACCACCACGGTGACGGAGGGCGTATCGAGGTGGAAGAGGGAGTGAATGCATTCCCGGCCAGAGGTGATGGGGACGGTGCGTCCGGTTTCCAGTAGCTCGATCTCCTTCATCTGCAGGTCGCCGATGCGTAGATGTGGAGTGACCGACTGGGCACCCACGAAGTCAAATTCGGCATGAATACTGGATCCCCGCATGACATGAAACGCGCCGGAGAATTCATGCTGATGGATGTCGGTGGTTCCCTCCATCCAGAAGAGGATCTGAATGTAAAAACGCTGATGATTAAAGGCCACCAACTCGGGCTGACCGAACCCGGACTGACTCTGAAAAGGTTGTTCATCGTTGGCAAGGAACTCGTGAACCAGCTCCTCGAGATCCACGTTCTGAGACGGCGGCGCTTCATCGATGGCCAGTCGGGCAATCTCGGGAAACGCTTCGAGCGAGAAATTCTGCTGCTGCCATCGTTCCAGGACGGTGCGCCCAAGCTTTTCAAAATAGGAATTCATGAGTAGATATCCTTCGGTCATCCTATGGTGCGCCACAAGGGACAAGAATGAGAGCTTGGTCTCAGTAGGTAGGTAGGAATGGCACTGTTTTAAGCGAAAAACCAACTGTCCGCGTCACCCTGTAGCCGGTAGGCCGGCCCCCAGTCTCTGTGAGGCCGGAGATGGGCATCCCGATGTTGAGCGGCGATAAATCGGGGTTGAGCGGCGATAAATCGAGGTCACAAACCTCAATTAAAGAAATTGAATGACGCTACCGAGGAACCGCTGTCGGGCAGACTGGAACGGGAGAAAAACGGCAGGGAATTCCTTCGGCGCGCGAACCACCAGGACAACTACTGGTGCAATATTTTCGAAGCGGGGCGCCCGAAAATTCGGGTTTGACGACCCACGGGAAAGAAAGCAGGGATGTCGCTGTCGGGATGGTCATGGGTTGTTGGTCCATCGAACAACTGAGTTCCCCTGATCGAGTCGAGAAATATTCTATATTCTGGTAACGATAGTATTTTTTTTCAAGGTATTCCTATCGGCGTATCGGTTAGGCCGAGATTGAGGGGATGAATTCACCGAACTCCTTCTCATTGCCCCAGCTAGATCGATCTCTTCGCCGCAATCATTTTATCGAATACTGAAGGTTCGATCAGGTGTTCGCCCGGGCCGTGGAAGCGCGAGGGCGAAAAGATCAGTCGGCAAAGAGTTTCCGGTTTACGTGGCCTTCGTTCAGGTCGACCCGCTCGGGGCGTCCTTTGTGCATGTAGACGACTTTGGTATGGTCGAGTCCTAAGAGACCCATTGTCGTAGCGTGAATGTCGTGGACATGCATTTTGTCTTCGACGGCATAGAGTCCAAGATCATCCGTCGCGCCGATGGTTTGGCCGCCTTTGACGCCGCCGCCTGCCATCCACATCGTGAACCCGGTCGGGTTGTGATCGCGCCCGTCGCCTTTTTCACTCATGGGAGTGCGACCAAATTCACCACCCCAGATGATGAGCGTTTCGTCGAGAAGGCCTCGTTGTTTGAGATCCTGTATTAAACCGACAATCGGAACGTCCACGTTGTTGCAGAGACGACTGTGGTTTTCCTCCATCTTCGAGTGGCTATCCCATTTGCTGCCTGCGCCGTGGTAGAGTTGGATGAATCTGACGCCGCGTTCGACGAGACGCCGGGCCATGAGACACTGCCTTCCGTAAATTTGGGTTTCCTTTTGATCGATTCCGTAGAGTTGCTTGATGTGTTCGGGTTCGCTCTCGAGATCGATCGCTTCAGGTGCTTCCGACTGCATGTTGAAGGCGAGTTCGTAGCTTCGGATTCGCGCTTCGAGATCACTGTTCGACTCCCTCGACTCATAGTGATCCTGGTTGAGCTTGCCGAGGAAATCGAGCTTTTGACGCTGCCTTTGATCTGTCACCCCTGATGGGTTGTGAAGATTCTTGATCGGCTCATCACCCGTGTCGAAGAGGTTCCCCTGATGCACTGCGGGAATGAATCCTGCCCCCCACGCGCGAGCGCCGTTCACGACCATGGCGTTCGAGTCTTTGATTACGACAAAGCCGGGAAGGTTTTCATTCTCCGTCCCGATGCCGTAGGAGACCCACGACCCGAGAGAAGGCCGACCACCAAAAACAGAGCCCGTGTTCATTTGGCAGACGCCACCGGCGTGGTTAATGCCGTCTGACTGACAAGAGCGAATCACGCAGAGATCGTCTGCGATTTTCGAATGATTCGGAAGCCAGTCTGAGATCCAGAGGCCGCTTTCTCCGTGTTGCGCCCATTCGCGTTTGCTTTCGAGCAGGGCCGAACCGGCTTCGCCCATTGCGGTGACGGGCTTTTCAAAACTGTCCGGAAGCGGTTGACCGGCCAGCTTATTGAGGAGTGGTTTCGGGTCGAAAAGATCGAGGTGACTGGGGCCGCCTTCCATGAACAACCAAATGACGCGTTTGGCCTGGCCGAGGCGATGGGGGATCTTCGCGGCGACCGGGTTCGGGGCGGCGTTGCCGGCGAGCAGGTTCTCTCCTGTGAGTGCAGAGAGGGCGACCGAGCCAAAACCGGCTCCGGCTCGGCTCAGGAATTCTCGTCGGCTTGAGGGGCGATCGATACGGTTGCAGGACATGAGGGGAGCCGCCTTGCGGCGTGAAAAGTGGGAAGGTGAAATCGGGGCTTATCTGGTTCTGTAGCGGAGTCCGCTGGGCTCGGTGTGGATGATTTTAGGCAAGCTGACGCTCTTTGCGAGGTCGTGGATTTCGCCAAAAAAAAGGGGGGAGGAATCGGTCAATGTTGGTAGAGAAACTCGTTGGAGTTGAGAAGGGCGTGGCAGAAGTCGGTGAGGGCGTTAAAAAGCTTGGGCGGATATTTGGTTTCCACGGGAGCTAGGGTGGTTGCAATCCAGGCGGTTTTTGGAATGGGCAGACCGCTGACTAGTGAATTGAATTTCCAGTCGACGATAGGCTTTGCCTCGCTCGAATGGGCGAAGGGGGTGACGATCTTTTGCGAGGTTCCGGGACGAAGAGTGAGGCGGGCGAGTTGCCCGTCCCATTGATGGCCTTTTTGGTCTCGGCCTCCGACAAGAAATTTGGTTGAGGCTTTGGGATCAAGGCCGCCGACTACCTGATGAGGCACGGTCACGGTTTGTAGTCTTGCCTTGGGATCGGAAAGATCTTTCAGGTAGAATGTCACGCTACCTTTGGTCGGGTCACCGTTTGATGGAACGGCGGAAATTGATGCGGCGAGGTAAACAGGCGTGTCTTTGGGAACGCGAAGATCCGACGCGACGACTTCGTAGATGCGATTTCCCTGGAAATCATCGCCCACGATTTGAACAATCAGATTTCGTGGCTGGTAGGCAGATTTGTCACTGGTGACCCCCAGAATCCAACCGGTCTCTTTATGGTTTCCTGACCATTGACCCACCAGCGTATTCAAGGAGGCGTTGGCATGGATAGCGTCGAGAGTCGCGACGGCTTCAACGGTGAAGTGATCATGAGGCAATGCGAGGGCAGCTGCGTGCAGTTTTTCAAAGCGGCTCCCGGGCTGAAGCCAAAGGGCGCTGCTGCCGAGATCGACTACCGTTGCTTTGGAGAATTTCTGGGCAACAGGGCGCAGCCCTGTTTCACCGGTGAATTTTTCAGGCGCCTTCGGGGGGGGCATGACGGTACCTTGTTGCGATTCGATGAACGCGAGGGCGGCACCGACTTCCTCTTTAGTTGCGTCACGATTGTAAGCGATCTGAAAGGCTTTTTTGATTTCTTCAGCGCGGACTTTCCCGCGGCTGGCGAGTAACTGTTTTGCGAACGCTTCGGAGCGGCGGATGACCCACTCCCCGTTGACTAGTAGGAGGGACTGGTTCGCCGTGGTCGTGGCAAGCCGATTCGGAGCGGAGCTAAATCCTGAGGGTGCGTCAAAGTTGCCAATGACGGGGTCTCTGGTGTTCCTCAGTTTCTTCACATAGATGCTTCGAGTTGGGGTCGTGCCAACCACGGAAGGGCCGCCGTCACGGTGGCTCATTTCCCCGGAAGCAACGAGCATCGCGTCGCGGATCTGACCTGCATCGAGGCGACGAGGTGAGTACCGCCAAAGAAGGCGATTCTCGGTGTCGGCAAGATTTTCGGTCGTGGTTGGTTCGCGCCGAGCGGTTTGTTGGTAGGCTGCGCTGTTCATGATCAGCTGATGTAGTTGCTTCATTTTCCAGCCTCCCGCGAGGAAACGTTTCGTGAGCCAATCCAAAAGTTCCGGGTGGCTTGGCTCTTCTCCGAGTCTTCCGAAATCGTTTGGTGTCGGGACCAGCCCGCTGCCAAAATGATGCTGCCAGATGCGATTGGTGATGACGCGGGTTGAGAGGGGATTCTTTTCACTGGCGATCCAGTTGGCGAGGGCGAGGCGTCGGCCCGTGGAATCTTTGGTGGGAGTAATGTCAGGAGCAGGTTGCCCTAGAAGGGTTAGAAAAGCGGGGCCAATCACTCGAGTGTTGTCACGTGTCTTGAGAATTGTTTCGGCGGGCGAAGTTCCGACATCGACACTTACGAACCCGAGTGGCAGGTCGGCAGGTTTTTGCTTGTCGAACTTCGCGAGCTCTGTTGTTAGTTTTTTGTATTTCGCCGCTTTTTTCTTATCTTTGACGAACTCTTTTTTCCAATCGATTTTGCGCTGGCTCTGATCAACCTGACGTTGAACCATTTGAGATACTTGTTCTTCGTAGGTGGTTCGTTTTTCGGCGGGAATGTTGTAGAGGGCTTTGACATCTTCGGGGAATTGTTTCACTACACCATTGAAAGAGCTCTCCCGTTTGGCCTTTTTCATCGCGTCCAGTTGGGTGCGAATGGCGGAGGTTGCGACTTCCCACGCTTTTAGTTGCTTTGCATGGGCTGCCTTTTTCTCATCGGTCGCGAGAACGAAGTTTTCAGGCCACCACGTTCCATTCAAAAATGCCTGCATCGCGAAGTAATCTTTTTGAAGAATAGGATCAAATTTATGATCGTGGCATTGGGCACATCCGATTCCAATTCCAAGAAGTGCTTCACCGGTGACGTTTGTCATTTCCGTCATGATGAGTTCCCACTGCATCTTGGCGTTTCGCTGGTTCCACTCGTAGACGCCTAGCCTCAGAAAAGCGGTCGCGATGAGCTTGTCAGGATCGTTCTCGGCGAATTCGTCGGCGGCGAGCTGTTCCTTTACGAAATCATTGTAAGGCTTGTCTTCATTGAGCGAGCGAATCACATAGTCCCGGTAACGCCACGTGTCGGAGCGAAATCCATCGGCACGGTAGCCGTCGCTTTCTGCATAGCGAACGACGTCGAGCCAGTGCTGCCCCCACCGCTCTCCATAGCGAGGGCTGGCGAGTAGTTCGTCGATCAGTTCTGCCGTCGATTTGTCTGGATTCTCCCTGTAGGCGGTCATGAAATGGGATGCCTGTTCTGGAGTGGGTATGAGCCCGTGAAGGTCCAAGTAGATGCGCCTAACCAGTTCACTGGGGCCAGCGGCAGGTGAGGGTTCGAGCCCTAACTCGTTCAGTTTTCGAAGAATGAAATGGTCGACCTCGTTGTTGGCCCATTCGGTATTGCCGTTGAGTCCAGGCACTTTCACATCGCGAACCGGCTGGACGGCCCACCATTTACGATCTTCATCGGTGAATCCGTTCTCATCGACATCAGACTTGGTGAGCTGCTCGTCCGGCCAGATAGCTCCTTGCTCGATCCATCGCTCAAGAACTGCGACTTGTGCTTCGGTGAGCTCCTCTTTTGGAGGCATCGAAAAATCGGGATCATCGCGTCGCACCGCCTCAATCAGCAGAGAGTTTTCAACGTCACCGGGAACAATGGCTGGTCCCGTGTCGCCGCCTTCGAGAATAAAGTCAAGGTGGTCGAGGCGGAGGTTGTTTTTGGCCTTGTCAGGGCCATGGCACTCATAACACTCCGCCGAGAGAAGAGGCCGCACGCTGGTCTCGAAAAATTTTAGCGATTCGGCATCTTTGCTGGATGCAATGGAAGCACCGTGGGCGATAAAAAATAGAAAATGACTGAAGCGAATCATTCGTGTGAAGTTTGAATCCAAAGGGTGGGGGCGGGGCTGCTGGGGTGTTCCTTGGATGAGAAGGCATGAACGAGGCCCTGCTTGTCGTTCTCACCTGTGACGCGCATGAGAATAAGCGTTAGAAGGTCGTCGGGATGGCTGGCGATGAAATGGGTGAGTGCCTCGGATTGCATTTCGACAACACCGTTGGGTGAGCCTTTTTTAATAGTGAAACTGGCAAGGGATTCGTAGGCATCGGGATCGTCGGAAAGGGCAAAGGGTTCTGCGGATGACCAGTTTGCTTCATTTTCTTTCCATTGATCCATTGCCGAATCGCGTACCCCGTAGAGAACAAACTCGGAGTCTGGAACCAGTGAGGAAAATCCCAGCCCACTGGATTCTATCTTCAATGATAGTTTGGCATCGGTTACCCGGGTCAAGGCTTGGCGCTTTAGATCGAATGTCAGAGCTGCTTTTCTTCTGTTCGCGTCGGCCAGGTTCGTTTCTTTCACCATGATGAGCGGATCTGATCCGAATGACTCACCGTGTGTTTTGCGAAAGTAGGCATCTTTTCCACGTCCCTCCTTCGTGGTGATCGCGACCCAGTCATCTCCGGGGGCGATGAGGGAAGCGTGGCGGGCGATTTCACCGTCTGGAGAACTTGCCGAAGAAGTGGCTTCTTCTCCGATCCTCATCGACTGACCTTCCGTCATCAATTTTGTCCCGGGCTTCTCTCCTTGATTGACCTCGACCTCGCCTTCGAAAACAAACACGTGAGCGCTGCCGAGGTCGGTCGTCGTGACACCGAACCGAGTGCCGAGATCGATCACCTCGGTGTCGGCCGTATCGATGATAAATCCATGAGCTGATTCGGGCACATCAGCGACGACAGATCCAGCTATCAGTCTTGCCCGCATTGCTGAGGCGATATCCAGCGTTGTCGGCGCTTCCAGAGTTACGGTGGCTCCGCTGTCAAAACGGATCGTGGCCATGCCTTCGGCAAGAGCAAGGCGTCCTGGACCGAGTTTCGCTCCTTCGGCCGTAGGAAGATCTGATCCGGACCATCGACAGTTTTTTGCCTCGATGAGCGTCGCCACGGTCGGCTCGCCTTTGCCTGAATTGATGAGATAAACGGTACTGGCGAAAAATACGATTGCCGCAGCGGCACTGAGCCATCCGATCGCTTTGGGGAAGCCTGTTCGTGGTTTGCTCTCGAAGAGATCGGGCAGCGCATCACATATGGCAATCAGTTCAGCGTGCAGCCAGCGCTGTTCCACGTAGGCGCGGCGCAATTTGGAGTCTCCGATGATGGCCTCTTCTAGTTGCTTCGATTCCACCTCGTTGAGTTGATCATCAAACAAGCGGTCAATAGAATCCTTATCAATCATGATCTCGAAGTGCTGGTGTTTTGTGAGACGCATTCGTTCAGGGCTTTTCGAATGCGGCTGAGGAGCCGATAGGCAGCGCCTTCAGTTCGGCCCGTTTTGCTGGCTACTTCTGCAATGCTGCAGCCTTCGTAGTAGCGAAAGAGAATCATTTTTCGCTGAGCTTCTGGCAATTTCTTTAAGCAGATCTTTAGGGCCTCCGATCTAGCAGAGAGTTGGTCGGACTGACGATCGATTTCCTCAGCGACGGCTTCGATGAAGGCGGGGTCTGTTGAGAAGGCCGGCTTGCGACTCTGGGTCCTCCGGTAGTTGAGAATTTGATGAAGCGCGATTCTACGTGCCCATGCGAGAAAATTTGTGTTGGGTTCGAAGTCGGAAAATTTCTTCCACATTGTTAGCCGGCTTGCCTGCAGAATGTCTTCCGCGTCAGAGCGATCATGAACAAGGGCATGAACGTAAGCGGAAAAGGCTCGCTCGTTGCTATTTAGCAGCTCGAGGTAGTTCTCCACGTTGGAGTCTGTGTCTAAATCAGGCATCTTTAGAAAGGTAAGGTCCGGTCCTCAAAAAATTGGACATAAAAAACGACTTTTTCAGTTATGTCGATTTTGGCGGATTGGATGACCTTGAATGGCACGGTGAGGGCTGCAGAATTTTTGTAACATAAACACACCTGATCATGAGTATTTCTGCTTCACCTGAAACTGGAGCTCCCGCCTCTCATATGTGACCGACCCAGCCGGATCCTGAGTTGCTGGCAGTGGTGTCGTCAATGCGAACCTTCTGTTATCGGGTCGGAGAGGCAATCGTGATCGAGAATGGTGGGGTTTCCTTTCTTCCGTTGTAGGTGGGAGGGGATTCACATTCCGTTTCCGCTTGGCTCATACCATGGGGAAAGATGGTAAGCACATTAACTGGAATCACGGCTGGAAGTGACGATCCTAAGGAGCGGAATTTGCAAAAAAATTCGACGAGCGCTCCACCAGCGAACCATTACCTTAAAATCGTGGCATCCTCGACTGCCCACTTTTACAAACCCAACGAACGGAAAAATATGGCTAACAGCAGCACTGACCTCAAAAAGCAATTTATGGCTGCCGATACCATGGATGCCATTGGATTTACGAGCTCCCCGAAAATAGGTGAGGTAGCGGAATCATTACGGATGCTTCAGGTTGCACCACGGCGCCCCGAAAAAGATGAGGTCGCCGTCAAGTTGGCCGCATCGTCCATCCATGTCGATGAAATATACGCAGCGCAAGGAACTGCACTCGGACGGTTCTATGGCCCTAAGAACGTCTCGGTGGAGAATCCTTATATTTTGGGCTCGTCGGTATCCGGTACGGTTGTCGCAGTAGGTAGTGCTGTCACGAATTTTCAGGCTGGTGACGAAGTGATCGCCATTCCCTACGAACAAATGCAATTTGCCTCCTGGGCAAGCTATCGCTGTATCGGTAAAAAATGGCTAATCCCAAAACCGGATCAACTTTCCCATGTCCAGGCTGCCGCTGTCACGATGGCCGCATGCGTGGCGTGGGGCGCAATTAAATTTGCGAAGATTGAGCAGGGAGATCATTGCGTCGTTGTTGGCGCGTCAGGCGCTATCGGCGTGATGATTTTACAATTCTTAAAGTCACTTGAGTGTCACGTCACAGCGGTGTGCAGTGGAGCGAGCGAAAGCTTTGTGCGGGAATATGGCGCTGACGAGGTCGTCGACTACACCAAAAATGAATTCGGAGAGGTCCTCGCGGGCAACGGCCACTATTGTGACGCTGTTTTTGATTGCGTCGGTGGACGCGACATCGAAATAAATGCTTTCAAGTGTCTGAAAAAATCCGGAACCTTTGAGACCGTGGTTGGCCCGCGCCGATATATCGGTGAAGAAAAACTATCCTGGCCAGCTTTCCTGAAGGTGATGTGGCACATCATTTGGCGAATGGGGATTACGCGCCTTAATGGTGGTCCAAAATACACATTTGGTGAAAAATACCCTCGCCTCGTGATTCATGACGCAATGGAGCAATTGTTGAAATATGATATTCGGATGCCGGTGCCAAAAATAATTCCTTTCGAAATCGAAGCCGTAACCGAATCTGTGCGAGCAGTGGTGACTCATCGAGAGAAGGGGCGCTCCGTCATAGATTTTACCAGGAACGACTAACTAAGCGCTAATCCCAACATGAGTATTTTTGACCTGCTTGCCGAAGCCAAAATTAAGGAATGGGAAAATCGTGATCGTAGCACGACGAATCAATCCGAAGAAAAGAGGAAATCAAAAAGTGGCGAATACCAGAAGACTGAATCATTTGAGAAGCAACTCCTGCAGGATATTCACGGATTAATTGAAGACTCGAATTCGGATGATCAGGAAACTAATTCTCGATGCGTTGAGAGAGCAAAAAGCCTCGAGGTTCAGTTGATGGCATCTCTGGAGAAACAAGGACTCTATTTGACCGCAAAACGAATTTCGGAGGAACTCGCTGAGCTAAGAGCGAAGGATTAGCCTAAGAATTCTCGGCGATCAGCTAGAGAATGTTGGGACGCCTCACTTCAGCAGGGGAGGGCTGAAAGCCGAAAGCGATAGTGAGCGCGGCAGTAGATTTCAAGGTTGGATGGATCGGGCAAGGGCAGCGCTAACTTTGAGAACGACCAGCGAGTGCGAGTTCTGCGCGGTGATGAAAAGGTGGCCGTCGTGATAGACTAGGTCGTGCGCGTCATCCTTGCCGCCGGGGAACACGTCGGGCGAGGTGAAATGCGCGAGTTCGCGAGGGGCGTCGGGGTTCGAGACATCAATGGCCTGCACGGTCTGACCGCCGGCGGCGAAGACGACTGTGCCCGCGATTTCGAGGCCATTCGGTCCCTGTGCCTGCGGGTCTGTAAACTCAACGCTGCTGCGAAGACGCGGCTTGGCGGGATCGCTGAGATCAATGATGGAGACAGTTGGCCTGAGGCCATCCGTGCGCGCAGGAATCGGTGATTGCGAAGCGCCAACGTAAGCGAAGTTGCCGCGCGTCATCACGCGGTTGGCTCCGGCGAGGCGCTTGTCTTCAATTCGGCCCACGAGCGTCCATTCCTCCGCTGGCAACACTCGTCGCGTCTTGGGATCGGTGACGCGATACACGCCCAGCCTGCCCGGATTACCTTCGCTGCCAAATTCCTGAGGGGATACGACGATCAACAGGTCGCCGCTCAAGGCGACGTCGTGCGGTTTATCGAAATCGTCGCGCTCCCGTGTGTTTCGCGCGCCCAGCAATTTGATTTGGTCTGGCGCGGAAACGTCCACTGCGAAGACGTAGCCCGTTTTGTTCGCGCCGAACACGACCTCACCGAGGCGCACAACCCCGTTGATGATGTCCACCTGTGGGCGGTCTTTGATGCTAGTTAGGAGCTTAGGTTGTGTAGGCTCCGCGACATCAAAGAGGAGCGCGTCGCGCGTGCCGACGAGTAGGCGATGGCCACCGAGCGGCAGGACCGTCTCCGCGTCTTCGTAGTCCAGCGGATTGCTTGCGGACCAGAGAAGCTTCGGAGCGGCGGGCTGTCTCAAGTCCACGATGGCGAGCGAGCCACCCTTGCTTTTCTCATACGGGTATTTCCCGTTGCTGGGCAGGGCGCGCGAGGTGAAGCCCTTGCCGGCGACGTAGGCCAGCCCATCGAGCACCTCGATGTCGTGCGCGCCCGCGAGCGCCGTTTCGTCGTGCAAGACGGCGACAATGGTGAGCGAGTTGGGTTCAGCGGAGTGGAGAGGAATGCCGCTTGCAAGGAATAGCACGAGCGCGGCGCACAAGGATGTGAAAGTGAAATATTTCATGAGTTTTGCTAGAGGTGTTGAGCTGAACTCTGTGAATAGGTTCGGTCAGTTTCTCTCCGTTCCGTTGTAGGTGGGAAGCTAATCCTAACAATTGGAGCGTTCGTTGGAAGATTTGGCATCTTCCGCTACAAGGCGTTCACGAAGCGAAATTTGCGGGCTAGATTTTTTTAAGACAGTAACATTCATTGCTGACCTCTATTGCCTATTGCCTCCTTTTCCTCGCCTCCTCCGGCTTGTTCTCGTTTGGCGCTCCCTCGTGATCGAGGAGGGGAGCGGGCAGGGTTGCTATCAGTCCGTCAAAGAACGCGGCGGCGGCGCGGGCTTCGGGATCGTCGGAGTCGGTCTTTTCGACATAGCCGGTCCCGTCGCGGCTGTCGCCGCAATCGTAGAGCTGGCCCCAGTGGAGGGGCGAGTTATCTTCGAGGAGCCAGCGCTTGGTCCGGAGGATGCGGCGGTCGGCTTGGTAGGCGAAGATCCAATCGCGGGTGGTGTCGCTTTCGCCTTTCAGGAAATTCACTAACGAATGCCCGTCGATGGGCCGGTCGGTCGGCAGCTCGGCCTTGGCAAACTCGACGATGGTGGGAAGGATGTCGGACAGATCGGTCAACGCGAGGGTGCTGCCGCGTGTCTTGACGGTGCCGGGACCGTCGACAATCAGAGGGACGCGTGCGCCCATTTCGGTGGGGAGGGATTTGCCCTTGTTGCCGGTGCCGTTGTCTCCCGTAAAGAAGAGGATCGTGTTTTCCCGCAGCCCGAGTTCGTCGAGCTGGTCGAGGATACGCCCGACGATGCGGTCCATCGTTTCAACATTGGCCTGCAGGTTGTCCTTCGAGTGTTTGGTCTTTTCCTCCCCGGTACCGGGGGCCTCGGGGGTGGTCACCCAGGGGGAATGGGTCAGGACCATGGGGTAGTAGACGAAGAAGGGCTGGTCCTTCTTTCTGCCCATAAAATCGACGATGAAGTCGGTGAACATGTCAGGTCCGTAGTCGTCGAGCGTGGTCGGCACCCACGCGCCGTTGCGGACGATGCTGGGGTGCCAATAGCGCGAGGCGAAGTTGATCCCGGCGGCGGTGGCTTTCTCGCGGTCTTCTTCGGTGTAGTAGCCGGCATATCCCCATAGGCAGTATTCCTCGAAGCCGCAGTCGCGCACGAAATCGGGTTGGCTGCCGGAAAGTTGCCACTTCCCGGCGACGGCGGTGGCGTAGCCGGCTTCTTTGAGAATCTGCCCGAAAGTCCGGTGATAGCTGATCTTATCGCGCGGGTCGCCCCGCGGGAGCCCGCCGCGTTTGCTACCGAAATTGAGAACGCCGTTGTGGCAGCCGTATTGCCCGGTCATGATCTGGAACCGGGTAGGGTGGCAGACGGGCGGGGCGAAGCAGGTCTCGAACTTGACGCCGTTCTCGGCTAAGTGATCGAGCACGGGGGTGCGGTGTTCGGGATGTCCGTAGCAGGAAAGTTCGCTCGCCCCGATGTCGTCGGCCATGATGACGATGATGTTGGGGGTGTCCTGGGAATTCTCTGCGCCCCAAGTGTTGCCGATGGTGAGCAGAAAAGTGCAGGCGAGGAGGCGGAAGAAAAAATTCATAATCGGGAATCACTGAAGCGTATCAGAATTCTGCGGAGGATTGCCGCAAAATAGAAACGAATGCGACGGAGCTGTCTTTCGATTTACTATTTCAATCTCGACGGATGACAGATTGATCGCCAGCCTCTCCCGCAATGATTTATTCCAAGTTTACCCTCTTCTTTCTTATCGCGACGTTCGTCACGCCCCATCTTTTTGCTGAAACAGTGGTCTATGTGTCGGAGGGCGGCGACAAGTGCATTGCTGTCTATTCTCTGGACGAAGAGACCGGTGCACTGAGCCGCACGAGTGCGATCGCTCTTTCCGGTGCTCCGGGTTGTCTCGCGATCAATCGTGATCGCGACAGATTGCATGCCTCGGTCCGCACGGTTCCGGCATTTGCTTCACTCGCGATTGATTCTAAAGACGGTAGTCTTGAGATGCTGTCAGAGGTGAAAGCGCAGGGGAGTGCGGCCTACATCTATCTCGATGCGACCGAGCAGTGGCTCCTTTCGGCCTGCTACAGTGATGGGCTCGTCGGTGTCACCCGGATTACGGACGGGGTCGTCGATGGCGATCCTCAGAGTGTCCTCGGCGCGGGACCGAAGGCGCACTGTATCCAAACCGATCCGGAGAATCGCTTCGCCTTGGTTCCTCATCCAGTCGATTTGAATCAAGTCACGCAGCTGAAGTTCGACGCGAAGAAAGGTATCTTGAAATGGAACAAACCTTCTCTAATGAAGGGCGCGGAAGGGGCCGGACCGCGTCACATTCAGTTTCATCCGAATGGGAAGTGGGCCTATCTGGTCAACGAGCAGGGAAAGAGTGTTTCGCATTGTGAGTATGATGCGGAAACGGGAACCCTGACGCTGCGCGAAACCGTTTCAACTATTCCGGAGGATTGGGATCCAAATGAAGGATCCTGTGCCGATATCGAGATCAGCGCTGACGGTCGGTTTGTCTACGCGAGTAATCGCGGGCACAACAGTATCGCGATCTTTTCGATTGAGGGAAAATCCGGTGCACTGACTTCGCTCGGGCAGGAACCAACGGGAGAGATTCCGCGTTCCTTCAATCTGATCGAGGGAGGAGAGAAATTTCTGGTCGCAGCCGGACAGCAGTCGAATGATCTCACTGTCTATCGACGGGACAGTGATTCAGGGCTGCTCGAAAAGCTGGAGACGTATCCGTGTGGGAAAAGTCCGTCGTGGGTTGTCGGTGTGAAGATTGATTAGACTGAACAGGGTTACGTCGGTGACCTGACCCGAATGGCGCGGTTTTAAGCGGATTATCAAATGGTCGTGGCATCCTGTAGCCGGTGGGCCGGCCCCCGGTCTCTGTGAGGCCGGGAGAGAGCATTCAGATATAACTGCGCGTTCAATCAAAGCCCGGGAGGCCGGCCCCCGGGGTCGCAGACCCCAGGCGCTGGGCCCCAGCTACAGGACTGCGGGTCCAGATTGCGACCTTACCTCCATACATTTCGACGCCTTTTTCCTTAAGCCAATGTTACGACGCCACCTCTTAAAACCGTGCCATTCTGACCTGACTCTGTTGAATGCTGTGAACTGCTCCGACTTCAGGAAATCCCGTTCAGCGGACCTGTGCTGTCGACAAAGCTTTCCGTTTCGATAGCCATTGCCTGGAGCATAGAGACAAAGAGGTTCGACAGGGGCGTTTTGCTGTCGAACTTCAGAAAGTGATTGTGTTTCAATCCCAGATCTTTTCCGCCGGCCAGAAGTAGAGGGTAGTTCACGTTCTGGTGCGTTTTGGAATTACTGGATCCATAAAGCACCAGTGTATTATCGAGCAAACTGCTACCGCTTTCCCCTTCGGGCGTGTCTTTGAGTCGTTGCAAAAACCGGGCGAGATGTCCGGCCATAAACTGGTCGAATTTTCCGATGTTTTCAGCGCCGCCTTTTTTACCGGCTTTATGAGCGAGACCGTGCCAGTCGGGATCCAGTCCCAGAATTCCCGGGAAAGTGCGGGCGCGTGATGGGCCATAGCTTCCGAGTTGGAATGAACTGATCCGGGTGATGTCGGTTTGATAGGCCAGGAACAGTAGATCATACATTGCGGTAAGATACTCATCAGGTGCCTCCGGATTGGCATCGAGGGAGATCGCGGATGCGTCCACTTTCGGAAGTGGAATATTAAGCCACTCTTGAGCGCGTTCGACTCGCTGTTCAACATCGCGAACCGAGGTTTCAAATTCCTCCATCTTCATCTGATCCGCTTTTCCGAGATTGCGTTTCAATGACTTTGACTGGTCGAGAACAAGATCAAGAATGCTTCCGGAATTCTCGAGCCGGGCGCGGTCGTTCTTGCTGGCGTCGTCCTGTCCGAAAAGACGTTGAAAGATCAGCTTCGGACTCTCGAGCGCGGGAACAGGTTGGCCTTTCTCCGAGTAGGAAAGTGTCGTGGTTCGGGTCCTTGGCCCAACCCCGCCGTCGGTGGAAAGAGTCAGCGAGGAAAGGCGGGTCTTCTCCCCAAGCTCTTTTGCCACGTATTGATCCAGTGAAATCGTATTGCGATAAGTACCCGGCGCCAGATTGTTGGCGGTGAGAAAGGTATCCCCGGTGTCGTGGCCATTCATCGTCCGGCAACGGGGATGGGAAAGGCCTGAGAAGATGGAAACGTCATCCATCAAAGGCTGGAGAGGTTTGAGGACCTTGGTCAACTGGTAGTCTTTTCCTTCGCCGGTGGGAAACCAGCCCCACTGTCGGGCGGGATCGGTATCCGAAGGGACTGCAACACCAAAGGGAAACATGATGCAGCACAAACGCTTGGGAAGATGGCTGCCTGTGCTGATTTGGGAAGCTGATGCTGTGGAAGTCATTCCCTCCAACCAGGGGAGCGCGAGACTAGCTCCCGCTCCGCGAAGTAAAGTGCGACGATCGATGTTCCAGGGTTTCTTCATGAGCGTGCCGAACTATGTTGGAAAAGATCACTATTTACAAGATCCACAATGAGGCCGCGAAGGCGGAAATCATTGGATTGAAAGCGTTCCGTCAAGGCCTCGATTGTCTCCCGGTCACTCAGATCCAAAGAGCGACCTAGCGCATAGGTAGCAAGACGTTTGACAATGGATTGCGCCAAGTGTTGGCGCTTTTCCTTCAGTAAAAATGCCTTCAGGTCGTCAGCTCCATTGAGCGTCTCTCCATGAGGAAGTTTCGTAACAGGGTCCAGTTTGGGAGGGGAGTGGTCCCTTGATGTCTTTTCACCGGATCGAAGGGGAGCCACGGTTCGAAACAGTCCGATCGCATCGTAGTTCTCCAGCGCAATTCCCCATGGATCGATATTTTCGTGACAGCTTCGACAGGATTCTTTCTTTCTATGGGCAGCCAGCTGATCTTTCAAGGTCAGGCCGGCGAGGTCGGCCTGTTCGGGATCAAGCTCGGGCACATCAGGGGGCGGGGGAGCAGGTGGCGAATCGAGGAGCCTATCCAGAATCCAAACGGCGCGTTTGATCGGGTGCGATGCCTCACCATTGGAATTACTCAGCAGAAATGCGCCCTGGCCCAGGATTCCCCCGCGACGATCCTCTTTCGCCAGCTTGACCCGTTCGAAGTCGGGACCTCGCGGGCGGTGGCCGAGTCCGTAGTGGGTCGCCAGTGCTCGATTGACCATCGTCCAGTTCGAATCAATCAATTCCAGGCAACTGAGATCTTCCCGCAAAATTTCGCCAAAATACTCCCGGGTTTCTGTCTGCATCGCGGTCTTGAGCTCATTATCAAATTCGGGGAAGAACTCGGGATTTACTGCGACACGATTCAGGGCATCGAGGTCGAACCACTGGTCCGAAAAACGATTGATGAACTCGCTGGACCGGGGATCATTCATGAGACGGTTGGTCTCATCTGCGAGCGTGTCAGGATTTCTCAGCTTCTTCTGTTTCGCCAAGGTGAGTAGCCTCTGATCCGGTGCCGTGCTCCACAGCAGGTAGGAGAGCCGTTCCGCCAGGGCGAAGTTGTCACGGGTATCGATGAGATGGAGGAACCGTGGCGATACGAGGACAGAGGCGAAGGTTTCTTTCATCGCTTCAGGATAGGATTCTGAAAGCGGCCGTATTTTTTCGAACAGTTGCAGATACGGATCAATATCCTTCCCTGAAACGGGACGGCGAAAAGCCCGGCTCATGAATGCCTCAAGATCGGCCCGGGCTCGTTTTGTTTCCTTGTAATTGGTATTGTCAGGATTCAATAGGGCGAGATGCGAGGGCGGCGGCCAGCTCGTTAGTGATGGTGCCACAAAATGAACGGATTCAATCTCGATATCCGGAAACGGCTTGGTGGGTGGGGAGGGGAGAGGTGGAACAGGATCCCCTTTCTTTTTTGGTTTCGGAGGAGGGCTGACGTATCGTTTGTGCGGATAGTGCAGTTCATTTCCTTCGGCATCGAAAAAGTCCAGCATCACGATGACGCCGTGAAAATCAATGTTCTTTCCAAATCGGGTTCTACCTGCCTGAGGAAAATCTTCCATCCGCCCACGGAAGGTGAAAGTTTCAGGATTATCCTGAGGAGCCTTCACCGAAACTTCGCCCACCATTTTTCGGGGAACGTGAATAATCCCCGGGACACAGCCAAGCCATACTTCCAACTTAGGGTATCCATGTCCCTCCGGAACTTTTGAAGAGGCCGTTACCGTGATCTCAAATTCCCCGGATCTTGGAAAGTCAGGGACGTCGAGGACGAACTCGGGGTTTACCGGAACCGCTCCGCCGTCCTTCTTCTTCGGGAGACGACCGATCGCAGAAGCGGAGGCGTTTACGGAAAACACCTCCGGCTTTTCTCCGGTGACGATGGCAATGTCCAGTGCCTGCCGAGCCACGGCGAGGTAGGTTTCGATCTGAGTCGGAGACATTTCCAGGGTGCGACCATTGTTGAGGAAGCCTTCGGGTGAGGTGGGTTCCGGTGGCAGTTCCCTGCTGAAATCGTATTCGATTCCGAGTAGGTCGCGCATCGTATTGGCATACTCGTAGCGGGTCAGTCGACGGGAATTGACTCTGCCGCCCACGTTTCTTTTCGCGGCGGCAACGGCATTGAGTGAATCGTTAAGCCATTCAGTGAGGGCTTGGCGTTCGCCGGCGGTCAGTTGGTGTTTTGCTTTGGTCGGTGGCATCTCACCCAGGTTGATCTGGTCGAGAGCATCATGCCAGGTGTCGGCGTCTCCTCCCTTGAGGAAATCGGGGCTCAAAGTGTCGAATCGAAGATCGGCTTTCTGTTTTTCCGGGCCATGGCATTCGCCGCAGACCCGTTCCAAAACCGGTTCGATTTCTTTTTCGAAATCAATCGCCGCGACATCTTCCGGGTTCCCGTTCGTAAGAACGAGGAAAAGAATCAGCCCCTTTTTTGACAATGAGTTCACAGCAATAAAGTGGATGTCATTGCGAGTTGGAAACAGATACGTGAACGAGGCAGGCCCGTTTAGGGGTTGATGAGGTTTTGGGGTGAATTTTTGATGGGCGGGGTCATGCAGGGCCGTCGAACGCGCCGCCCTCGAACAACTGTCTTAAAACCGTGCCATTCGTGAATGCTTAGGGACAGACCCCGAGCGTTTTTTGGCATACTCGTAGCGGGTCAGTCGACGGGAAGTGTGACGCTCTCGCTTTTTTTCGCTTCGGTAACGGCGTTGTATAATCCTTAGCGACAGACCCCAAGTGTCTTCCCCGGCCCTGATGACCGAGTAAATTGTTATTCGCTTTTGAGTTTTGTTAGAGCGGTTGAACCTCCTCCTTTATGTGAGCTGACAACGCCAGTGTTTTCGTCAGTAAATTTAATGGTCGAATCTCCATATTGAGAAGTGAGCAGGATTGATCCGTCTTTTTGAAGCTTCCAGGAACCCCATTCATCCCACGAGGTGTGTTTTGCTTTTCCGTCTCCGTTGAGCTGGAGTTCGCCTCCGCTTCCCCAGCGCCAGAGTGTATCAGGGGTCGGTTTCTTTTCGGCGGATTCCGCTTCACGGGACGCGATGAGATCTCTCACCGCAAGCGCATCTTGAAGGCGGCCAGCGGTGGTATACTGATTTCGAAGCGCAACCAGTGCGGTATCAAGCTTCCTTTCGACGGGATTGAGGACACGCTCTTTTTCACGTTCATAGCCGTCGAGCAGGACCTGGAGTCGTTGGGGGATGATCTCCTCGTCAGCATGAATCGGGGTCACTGATAGGGTGATGAGCGCTGAGACGAAAATTGCGGCAGTCAAAATCTTCATTAATAGATGGTAGGGCATCCTGATTACAGCTGGCAATAGCAAACCCGCAAACCTCGTTGGGCTATTGCCGGGTGATTCGGCACTGATCCGAATGACACTGCGTCGAGAAATGGTGTCGTCGCATTGACCCGCGGAAAATGGCCTAGGAATGGATAGTGGAAACCGCGACCATTTGGTATTCCGCTTCAAACCGTGTCATTCTCGACTGGCTCCTGTCAGGCGGTTACCCCTTTCTCCTTTCAATCACCATTGCGGCCATCATCGACAGCCCTCTGTTTCGCGCCGTGTAGGCGATGGTAACTAATTTCACTTTTTTCACTTTTTTCGTTAAGATTTCGCACAAGTCCGTTACTTAGAGGCAGCCAGGCTATGCACACGCCATGAAAGAGTTGCCTTCGAACCCCGATGCCCCACGAGACTTCGACAGTCTTGTTTTCGAGCATCGACGTGGTCTCAGGGCTTATTTGCTCACCATTGTTCAGGATTACCACTTAGCTGAGGACATCCTCCAGGAAACGTTCACTGTTGTTGCCGATCGCTGGAAAGTAGAAGAAATCAGGGACTTCTGGGCATTTTCCAGAGAGGTCGCCCGACGCCAGGCTTTCACCGCTATTCGCAAACTTCAAAACCAGCCGGTTTCTCTGAGTGAAGAAGCTCTGGATAGCCTACACGCTGCTTTTGAAACGGTCGGAAGCGAACCGGATGAATCGCGGATGCAGGCCCTTCAGTGCTGCATGAAGAAGTTGCCTCGACGGTGGATGAAGATTCTTAATCTCCGCTATTGGGAGAGTCAGAAAATCAACGCTATTGCGCTAAAGCTAAATACTCACGCCAACGTCGTATCAGTTACGATCAATCGGGCCAAGTCACGACTGGCTGATTGTGTTTTGGCTTCACTCGCATCCGGGAGGGCGAAGTCATGAACTCGCGAGATCATGACGAAAAGTTGTGGCGATATCTGGGCGGGCAGCCGCCCTCACGCGAGTTCTCTGAGATGATCCGAACCGATCCCGCGGTCGCCCGTCGACTTGCTGAATTGGCGTTGATTGAGTGCGCCATTCGCGAGGACGCCATCAAGATTGAGGGCCAGAATATCATGCGTGGCAGGCGTTTGCTTCTTTTGAAGGGGGTTGGTGCAGCACTAGCGGCTATCGTGGTCACCTTTGCCGGTTGGAAATTTGCGAATCAGCCGCTGGTTCCGGGCACTCCGCTTGCGGCTGAAGGGGGTGCCTCAACACGAGAACTGGTATCTGAAATACGAGAGGGAAAGCGGGTCCGTGTTTCGAGCCAGGCTCTCAAGATGGCGTTCGCCGGTGAAGATACGAAGTTGGAATTTGATCCGAATTCAGAAGTGAAATTTGAAGAATCTCCTCAAGGAGGAAAACGTATCCAACTGGATTTGGGAAGGCTAAGGGCGGAAGTCTCACCGCAGGAATCACCCTTCAAAGTTCACACGCCGCACTTGTCGGTCGAAGTGGTAGGAACTGCTTTTGAGGTGTTGGTTTCGGACGAAGCTTCTCAGGTTTTGGTTACCGAAGGCATTGTTGAAGTGGATGCGAAGGCGCTCAAGGAGCCTCTTCGCCTTCCTGCCGGCAGCGGATGGAAGCAGAATGGCCAGGGTCGAGGATTCAGTGTCGCCGGCGCCGCTCACACGCGTCGCCCGCCGGCCATCGATCAAAGTAATGATGCTATTTGGGATGCCCAGCCAGCAAGGCCAACGCGATTCCTTGGAGAGAGCAAGACCCCGGTGCACCATTCCGAAAGCGATCATTCTTCTCAGTGGCGAGCAGTCTGGGACGAGGACGCGCTCTACGTGCTGATCGAGGTGGCCGACGACGAAGTTGGTCGGAGTAATGCCAAAGCTTGGGCAAATGATTCTGCTGAAATTTTCATCGATGCCGATAATAGCCGTGGTGATCAGTTCGATGGGATCAACGATCATTTTCTATTCTTCCAACCAGGTGATGAAGCAATCACCCCGGGGAATGGCGCCCTCGAACTGAGGCCCGGCATGACCCACCAATCCCATCGCACAGCTGAGGGCTTTCGGGTCGAAGTTCGTTTGCCGTGGGACGCGTTGGGTGTTCAACCTGAACCAGGCCTTCAGCTGGGATTTAATGTGGCTTCCAACGACTCAGATGAAAGCGACGACGAGCGCAGTCAGCTAAGCTGGACGCCTAAATTTAGTAACGATTGGTCACGCCCAGATCGAATGGGTTTTCTGATCCTGTCCCCGCCCGACTCCAACTAGAATGAGAAATTTCTGAATTGCTGACTCTCTTTCCCCCGTCTGATTTACCCCAATCCAACCACCCCAAAACCCCCATCAATGAATCGCTTCTCACCATCCCAACTGATTCGATCGTCACAAGGGCGAGCGAACTATCTTTTGAGCTTGTTCGCCTTGCTCATCGCCGCGCTTGCATCATCTGTTTCAGCACAAAATCCGGAACACCCAGCCATCACGCGCAGTGTCACCGGGATCGAAGAGTCGGGTTACGATCGCCCTCATATTCCGCCGTTTAAGACCAGCGCCGACGGTCGCATCGGGGTGTCAATGAAAGGCCTCGGTGGAGGCAGCCGACAGTTCTACCTGCTCAAACCTGAAGGACTCGCTACTCACTTTTCTGAATCACCTGACGGAGTCAGTATTCTAGATCTCGCCAATCCCTATCTCGTCCCCAATAACGATCTGCATGGCTCGAATAGCGGGGCGGTGCATGTCGGTCTCTGGGATCCTTCCGAAGTTCCGGGCGCGCGACCCAACCCCTACAGCATGGGTGATGGCAAAGACTACTACGACCTCGTTGTCATTTGCGCCGCCCGCTACAATAACGCGGCTGATCCCGGGAGCAATTACATGACGATCTGGAAAACGCCTATCCTAGTCACGGTCACGAATCCGAAAACAGATCTGGCAGCTATCGATGATATTACGGTGGTCTCCACCTCCGGAAGTCCTCCGTTCAAGGCCACCAACATGTTCGAGCCTCAAATCTCCAGTGACGGTAAACTTGTGGTTGGACGAATCGCCAACTCACAGCACGAATGGACCGACCCTGTCAGTGGAATTGCTCAAACACCCCGCTACGCCGACGTTGTTTATAGTTACTCGGTGAGTGGTGATGCATCTGGTTGGGACGCCGTCATGCCGATTGCTCATGCTCCCTACGATTCCCGCATCAATCAGCAGTATGGCTTCGCCATGAATCTATTCAGAGATCCGGAGGGCAACATCATTCCTGACAATCACGACATTAAGGGCACCTACCCCTGGATGTCTCGCGACGGAAGCTTAATCGGCTTCACCACGGTGGGCGCCCGCCTGCATGACAGCGGTGTGCCACGTTACCCGAATACTCCTCTTTTGGGATTCCCTGACGACATCACCGGTGAAGCTGGGGGCAAAACCCGTGGTCAGATTATCATGGGTCTCTGGACTCGAGGCAAAATGGTATTGATGGACAATGTGCTCAACGGAACTGACTTCGGCCTCCAGGTTGGTGACGAAAAGCAACGGCTCGTCACTCTCTATGAACCGAATTCAGGCCCGGCAGGTAATGAATCCGGAATCATTCGCGTGGGGTCAGGTCGGCAGGCCAACGGTAGTGGATGGCCCGCTAATGTTTCAACAAATACCACCTTTTTTGACACCCTGGAGAGCCTGGTGTCTTACGATGCCGGACTGAAGATTCGCACTCCTTTTGACGTAGTCTGGCGGATCAGTAATGGCCGCGCCACTGAAGAGTTTTCCTTCGATGATTACACGCATTTGGATGGCTTTATCGTGAGCCATATGAGCGCGGCGCTCACCTATGGTGTGACAAGCACCAACAACGTTAACATGGCTTACCACGATGGATGGAACTCAGGATCGGATACTTTTTCCAATCCCATAAAGTTCGAAAATGCAGCCTGCGCCACTGATGATAGGTGGACCCTTCCTGCCAGCGGTGAAGCCTTCGGGAATATGCGAGTAGAACCTGTCGCGCTCGGAGGAATTCATGGGAAGGGTGCGTGGGTCGACGGCAACTCCGGACTCAAATACACCATCGCCGCCCAACCTCAGAATATCGGAAACAGCAATTGGTATGTCAGTGTGTTCGCCGACTGCCGTTTCAACGACGATGGCACCGACCGCCTGCTTTTCGCTTTTCCGGATCAAACTTCTGTTCAACTGCGAGGCCGTTCTCATGTGGTTTACAAGGATGCGGCTGGCGGCGACGCGGCTATCATCAACCTGCCAACCACTTTGCCTGATACGGCTTGGTCTCACCTCGCCGTGCAGGTTCTTAACGGCGGCTATGAAGTCGAATTCTACCTCAATGGTCTGCTCTATCACCGTTGGACCAACCCGATTCAGAATCTTTTCCAGATGGAGCCCGGTGAGCTCTCACTTGCCAAGATTGACGGAGGGAGTGAAACTGGTTTTCGAGGCTGGCTCGATGAATTTAAGGTCTTTGCTAGCGCGATGAACCCTGAGAACGCAGCCAACCACGCGGGAGGCACGATTGTGGGCTTCAATTCCGACTACACTGGACCTCTCACCGCAGAGTCTGATCTTTATCCTGATTGGGCTCACGAGGAACTAAGTGCCTTCTTGTCGAGTCAGGGTGAGCCCACCTTCGATTATTACGTTAACTGGTCTGACTACAGCGATGACGATGCGGCCCACCTTCTCAATATTCCCGGAGACGTGGTGAGTTTGCGCGGCAGCTTTCTTTTCCCTGAGGGGCCACTCTTTCACGACGCTCCCCGGCCTCAGTCCACTCAGAATAAATTCTGTCTAACTTGCCATACTGGAACCAGTCTCGACGGACTCGCCCTGGCGGCCTTGTCGCTCGATACGAGTATCGCTGCCCTGGACCCGCGGCGGCAGCCGTCACAACAGCCCAGCCAACTTGGAGGAATTATTCCGTCTAATTGGATCGACGGTAGCCCGCCAGCAGGGGCGGATCTTGGTCTCAACGGCACCCTTTTCGATGAATGGATCCTTCCGGCCCTTGCCGACACCACTCTTGAAACAACGACATTCACTTTGGTTGATGCCACCACTGGCAACCAGCTGATGGAAATTGAAGATGGCACCGTGCTCGACTACGGAAAATTGGGCAGCCCAAAGGTCAATATTGTGGCCAATGTGAACAGTGCCCAGGGTTCAGTCAGATTCGATTTCGCTGGCAACTCCAACTACCAAACTGACTCCGCGCCCCCTTACGCTCTTTTCGGATCAGCGGGAGAAGGCCTCCTGGATAATGAACTTTTGGATGGAATCCATACCCTGACCGCAACCCCCTACACCGGACCCAGTGGGGGAGGCACAGCGGGGACACCGAAGACGATTAATTTCACCGTCGCGGATCTCGTTGCCACGACTCAAGCAGACAGCTGGAATGATTACCAGAGTGGCACCCCGGCGACTGGCTGGAGCTATCTGACTAATGCCAACGGGCCCATCGGCACGGCGGCTAACTATGTCACGCTCCCTTCCGGTTCGAGCAACAACTACGTGCATGCCACCAATCTGGCTGAGCGCTATTCCACGGGCGGCCGACCTGGGCTTGGATACAATCAAGGGGAAATAGAAGATCGCTATTCCATCTCTGCGTTTAACGTTTCGTTAGAGGGGCAGTATTACCTGACAAATTCGTTGCTCACGCAAACCAACTCGGGCGGTGGAAACGGGACCGATCTTATTGTCATGGTAGGGGACGCAGTGATTGCTAATGTTGACAGCCCCGCCGGAGGCCAGGTTTCTTTTGATTCCAATTTGGGGTATCTCAAACCGGGTGACACGATCTATGTTGCGGTTGGTGCGAAGGGAGGTCGCGGTAATGACAAATTTAATCTGGAGTATGCTCTCGCTCACGCTGACCTCACCGTGGCGGCTGACTACGAAGATGATTTCCAGGCCATTTCACCGAAGCGTGGCTGGCAGTATCTGTGGAATGAAAATGGACCTATCGGAGACGAGTCGGGCTATGTCTCAGCGAACTGGGATGGAAACAGTCGCTACGATTCTGATGCTGTGGCGGGCTTGCCCGACGCCACGGAATTTGATTGGGGTCGCCTCCAGTCTGGAATCGTCTGCCCGGGAGACGGCGCCAATGCTAGCATTGTTTACGATCGCTGCGCTATCGCTGCCTACTCCGTCAGGGTCGATGGAGACTATGTCATCGCTCATTCCATCATCGATCAACGAAATAGCGGTGGTGACGGAACAGAAGTCTTTATTTACGTAAATGATGAGTTGGTCAAACAGGTCACCAACGGTGCGGGGCAAACTAGCGATTTTGACTGCGGCCTCGGTTACCTTGAGTCTGGAGATACCATTTACGTGGCGATCGGACCGAACTCTGACAACGGGGCCGACGCTGCTAACTTCGACTTCTCCATTCTGGTGGATCCTGATTGATCCTGATTGTTGGTGCTTCCTTCCTGTTCGGGCTATGGCAATGTGGTAATTCAAGTTTTTCTAATGCTTTCCCTACACAACAATATTACTGAAATCCTTTCATGTGGAAGCCACTAGTAGTCGGGTTGCTAACAGCCTTCATTTTGTTGCCTCTCCCAGCGGAAGATATCCTTCCGATTACTTCTCCTGTTTCTCATTATCGGGCGACTTGGGAGAACTCGGCATTCTCCCGTGAAGTAGTCAAGGCTAGCGTTCCTCAGGTCACCAGTACCTTTGGGAATAATTTGGTACTCGAAGGAATTGTGCATGACGATTCAATTGGGGCCATCGCTTACATGCGAGACCTCAGTAACAATCAGCCCATTGTTGTCACTTCACAAAAAAGTGACACTCACCCCTACACCGTGGTGTCAGCGAACGAAGTCAATGACCCACGAGATTCGCTGGTAAAGATCACCGATGGACAAGAGTTCGCTGAAATTAGTTACGAGAACGATTTCATGACCAGTGCGATCAAACAGCCGCCTCAACAAAAGCCGACTGTGGCAAAAGGCGGGGCATCCATGCCGGCTGGCGGCGAAAAGAAACCGACGACCACTGGCAATTCAGCCGCCACCAATGGCGCTGCTACGTCTAAAACTACTGGTCGAAGCAGAAGAGTCCTGCTGCCAGCCCGTAGTTGAACGTAGATTGGGTTTTGATGTATCGCTCTACGATTCGGGCTGCCTGGCTTTAGTCGATTTGCCTGCGTAGCTCCGCTGTTCGATATCAAGCAAGCCACTGAACCGTTCTGGTCTCCGGCCGTACCGACTGATGAGACATTCAGTTCAATTCACAAGACCTACGTCCACATCGCCGTGCTTCTCCGGCGAGGATCATAAGATTCTTATCGATGAAGTGGGTGATATCGGCGACGATGTCGTCCGCCCCTTCGAAGGTCGGCAAAATCACCAGGCCACCATGAACATCAATCCACGCTAGCCAGTACCCAGCCTTTCAAAATATCATGAGCAACCAACACTTCGACACCATTGTCATCGGCTCCGGCTCCTCCGCCTACTTCGCCATCACCACCCTCAACCAGGCGGGCAAAAAGGTCGCCGTGATCGATGAGCGCCCCTTCGGTGGCACCTGTGCGCTGCGAGGCTGCCAGCCGAAGAAATACCTCGTCGCCAATGCCGAAGCTGTCGCCATGTCCGATCACCTGGTGGGCGCGGGCATCGCCGAATCGGCGCGCACTGATTGGCCGGCCTTGCAAAAACACACCAACCAGTTTCTCGACGGCATCTCGGAAGGCGAAGTCGAGGAGTTCGAGTCCGCTGGTATTGCGACTTTCAGCGGCCGTGCTCAACTCACCGGGTCGAACGAAGTCACCGTCAATGAGCAGCAACTCACCGCTGACACCATCGTCATCGCGACGGGTGCATCTCCGCGCCGCGCCGACCTCCCCGGTGCCGAGCACGCGCACGACAGCGAGCACTTTCTCCGTCTCCCTGAACTTCCTGAGCGCATCGTGTTCATCGGCGGCGGCTACATCTCCTTCGAGTTCGCTCACGTCGCCGCTCGCGCCGGGGCCAAAGAGGTCACCATCTTACACCGCTCCGAACGCGTGCTGAAGAACTTCGATCCCGACATGGTCGACATCGTCGTTGAAGCCAGCGAAGCCTCCAAGATCGACATCGTCACCAACGACGAGCCCACCCGCTTCGAAAGTGGGCCGGACGGCCTGATCGTCCACACCAAAGCCGGCCTGAGCATCGCTGCCGATCTCATCATCGAAGCGACCGGCCGCGTCGCGAACGTCTCTGTGCTCACGGGCGACCACGCCGGGGTCGAGCACTCTCCCCGCGGGATCGTCGTAGACGAGTTCATGCGCAGTGTCAGCAATCCGAACGTCTATGCCATTGGCGACTGCATCGCGGGCTCCCGCATGCTCGCTCCAGTTGCCGACGAAGAAGGCAAAATCGCCGCCCACAATATCCTGAACGGTGCCACCAAAGCGATCGACCTCTCCGTCGTCCCCGGCGCCGCCTTTACGATTCCCAGCATTGCCACCGTGGGCCTCTCCGAAGCAGAGGCGAAGAAGCAGGGCCACGACTTCAGAGTCAACACGGGCAGCACCAGCGGCTGGCCTTCATCAAAGCGAATTGGGGAAGCTCACGCCGGCTACAAAGTTCTGATCGACAACAAGGACAACGCCATCCTTGGCGCCCACCTCGCCCGCCACAACGCCGCTGAAGTCATCAATATCTTCGCCCTCGCCATCAAGCATGGTATCAAAGCAACCGACCTCGCCGAGTTTCTCTGGGCCTACCCGACCTACACCTCGGATTTGAAATACATGGTGAAGTGAGGGTTGGTTGATCGGTTAAACCGTTGATAGAGGAGGGTTCCAACAACTAGGCTGGCTTTGTCTTGGCCTGAACTTGGCACTTGCGGGCGAGAATAAGAATGACCAGTGTGAACGAATGTTCGCTCTACCAACTCAAATTCGACCAGGGCTTCTTAGAAGAATTTGGGACACAAGAATTAGGGGCAGACCCCGTCGAAAGATTCGTCGAAAGATTTAGAGACAGGCCCCGACGAAAGATTTTTTTCAAACGCTTCCAGTGGAAACCTCCGTCGGGCGGAGTAGCTGGCTAACGCAACAAATGCGGCCACCAAACGTCGCGGCCTTTTTCTTTCATTAGTTGTTCGAAGATCTCTCGGTCGGTCAGTCCCTTTTCCATTTTCGCAGCGAGAATTCCGCGCATGTCGTCCGGGCCGCCGCAAGTGTTCACGTTGCACGCAGACAGGGTGTAATACATGCCTGTGCAGCGGTCGCCAGCGATTCCGCAGGGACAGTAGAGGGTACCGAGAAACCATTCGATTCGCTCGTCCCGGCCGGTTCGCGGATGATCGAGATCGGTGGGTAGGGGAGAGGCTTGCACTGCCTTCGGCGGTTCTGTCACCTTGAGCTGGATTTGTTGGCCGGGTTTCAGTTCGAGCTGATCCATCCCGCTCATAGTCACAAGGCGGATGCGTGTTTTCTCCCGCCATGGTTCGACGACTTTCACCTGCGCCACGATGTCGCGGTCGGCGACGAGGGTCACTTTGCTGCCTTTCGTCTGGTAGCGTGCCCAGCGTTTCGCTTCGTGGTCGAGATAGACTTCCATCTCGCCGCTCATCGGATGGATGAAGCCGATTATTCCGGGAAGCCCCTGACTTCTCCATCGGTTGCGCCACCGTTTTTGCTGCTGGGCGCGAGCCTCCTCGAATTGTTCATCTGTCAGGAATCGGCGAACCTTGCCGTCCGCAGTTTGGATTAATCCCTTGTCGCCCACTTTTAATTTCACGTCGTCCGTCGTCACTTTGCGGGGCTTAACCTTCTTCTCGCCTGGAATCGCGATGGTCGCGGTGTCGCCGTCGACCTCCGTTACCGTGTATCGCTGGCCGTGGATATCCATTTCGGAAATCTCGTCGGCCATGAGCAGGATGGAGACTGGATTTTTCCCCCGGTCCACCGCGAACCAGACCCAGAGACGGTCTCCGGTGCGGTAGCTTGGCGCGCGGCCCCACCACCCGTCCAGTTTGAACTCGGCGTCCGCCTGCGGAAACCATTCGGACACTTCGTTCTCCCCTTCAATGCGCAGCCGGATTTTCCCCGACTCGTTCGTCCCTACGAGAGTCGCGAATTTTTTCTTTACGTGTCGCAAGACATCCGCTTTCCCCGAGACTTGTTTGGGTTTCTCTTCCTCCCCGGCTGTCGCCGAAAAAGCGAAAATCGCGAAGGAAAGAATTGTCATCGAAAGCATTCGCATGGCGAAAGCCTACCCGATTGAGGCAAAGGGAGAAAGGCTGAATCCGGTTGAGTGTCAAACCATTGTGGCTCATTATTTAGGTGATGAAATTCTTCGGGCGGCAATCGGGCGGCAATCGGGCGGCATGCTCTGCGTGATTCCGCAGCCCGAGGTCTTGACGCTAATCAGAATCCGTGACCAAATTCCGTCTTATCGATCCGGTTGTGTTGCAGCAATGCCTGGATTGCAATCCGCTATGAAGTTAAATAATTTACGACCGCTTCGGTTGATTTGGCTGTTTTCAATCTTCGCGTCTTTCGCCCATGCCGCCGAATCGACTAACGTTGTCCTACTCTTAAGCGATGATCACAATTTCCGGGCCCTGGGCTGTTCAGGAAATGAGTCGATCAGGACGCCAAATTTGGATCGACTTGCTGAAGAGGGCATGTTCTTCAGTCGATGCTTCAACCCAAATCCGATTTGTGGTCCGGCCCGGGCCTCTATATACACGGGGCAGGACAGCTGGACGAATGGGGTGATCAGAAACGGAATTCCGATCGACGAATCATCCCCGCTGCTCCCTAATCTGCTCGCCGATGCAGGTTATGAGACGAGCTTCATCGGGAAGTGGCACAATGATGGCAAGCCATGGACTCGTGGGTATTCCAGCGGAGGTCGATGCTGGGCCGGTGGAGTATTCGATCAGTTCGAAATGACGCTGACCGATTTCGGAGGAGGTCCGGAAACCCGGAAGGTAGCGGAAGCTTATTCCTCGACCGTCTTCACCGACGATGCTGTTGCTTATCTTGAAAAGGATCACGCGAAGCCATTCCTTTTGGTCCTTGCCTACACGGTGGGGCACGATGCGTTTTTGGCTCCGCCGGGATACGAGGGGAAGTATAGGGAGGATGAAATTTCCGTGCCGCCGAATTTTTTGTCGAAGCCGCCATTCGAGCAATTCAATCCGCTGATTCGTGACGAAACTGTTTTGCCCTTTCCCCGCAAAGAAACAGATGTGCAAGGGGCGACCGCCGAATACTATGCCATGTTCGAACATCTCGACGAGCAGGTCGGTAGGATTTTGACTGCGCTGGAGGCAAAGGATTTGGCAAAGGAAACCATGGTTGTTTTCGCGAGTGTGAAAGGGCTTTCTCTTGGTTCGCACGGCATCATCGGCAAACAGACTATGTACGAAGAAGGGCTACGCAGTTCGCTGATCGTTCGGCATCCGACGCTGCGGTCGGACGGGAAAGCAACTTCGGAACTTGTCAGCACAATGGATATTCTCCCGACGATTTGCGAGGCCGCCGGTGTGGAAATTCCAGAAGCGGTCGAAGGGGAAAGTTTGCTCGGAATTTATGAAGGAACAGGGAAGGGGAAAGAGCGTCTGTTTTTCTCCTATCATGATCCCCGACGTTCCGTTGTGACCCGTGCCGTTCGCACGAAGCGATACAAATTGATCCAGCATCTACTCACCGACGAGCGCGAACTCTTCGACTTGGAGAACGACCCATACGAACTCACCAATCTGATGGGGACGGCTGAGGGGACGAAAATCGAACCGAAGTTAACGCGGGAGCTGATGCTGTGGAGAGAGAGCGGCGAAGGCAAATAGGGATACTCGCTGCGCCGGTTATAAGGGTTCATCGGTATTGTCATTATTTCGGATATTGTGGATTATTGAGTGCCTGAGCCTTCAGCGGGCTCTGCCAATCGGCGTCGGATTTTTCTCAGCCTCGCTTTGCTCGGTCCAGGTAGAGCGTCATTGCGGAGTATCTGTAGCTTGCCGACGATGACTTTGTTAAGCAGCATCGGGAACTTTGACTTGGGTAGTGGATAGCTTATGAAAATCACCGATATGCTTGTGGTCCTGTTGGCAGCGATAGTTGCTGCGCCTGTGTTCGCGGAATCACCTCCCAATATTCTTCTGGTTGTCGCTGACGACCTCGGTTACGGCGATTTGGCCTGCTTCGGTGATGCCAATGTCAAAACGCCGAACATTGATCGCCTGGCGGCGGAAGGCGTCAAGCTGACCGACTGC
Organism: uncultured Verrucomicrobiales bacterium; assembly: GCA_963977055.1. Lineage (GTDB taxonomy): Bacteria > Verrucomicrobiota > Verrucomicrobiia > Verrucomicrobiales > DEV007 > Arctic95D-9. Next base: position 21,396 of record CAXBMX010000033.1, on the reverse strand, counting down.
TACTCGGCCGCCGCGGTTTGTTCGCCGGCCCGGACAGGGCTAATGACTGGGCGAACGCCGCAGCGGGTTGGAGTCTACTCGGCGATTCCTTTCTTCTCGCCGATGCATGTTCCGGAAAGTGAGATCACCATCGCCACCTTGCTGCGCAATGCCGGTTACGCGACGGCGCAGTGTGGAAAATGGCATATGAATGGTCTCTTCAATTTACCGTCGCAACCGCAGCCGGATGACCACGGCTTTGAGTTCTGGTTCTCGACCCAGAATAATACGCTGCCGAATCATCACAATCCGTACAACTTTGTTGAGAACGATATTCCGCAGGGGCCGATTGAAGGTTATGCCGCTGACATTGTTACCGACCGGGCGATGCGCTGGCTTTCCAACGAACGCGACAGAGAGAAGCCGTTTTTCCTCTACGTCGCTTATCATGAGCCGCACGAACCGATCGCCACTGCGCCTAAGTATGAGTCTATCTATGCGCAGTTGGAGGATCCTGCGGAACGAGCATATTACGGAAATATCACTCAGATGGACACCGCGTTTGGGCGACTCCTAGCGAAGCTCGATGAACTGAAATTGCGCGACGATACGCTGGTGGTTTTTACGTCTGACAACGGGCCTGCGTTGACTAGTTTTCATCCCTATGGATCGGCGGGCAAGATGCGGGCGAAGAAGGGCTATCTGTATGAGGGAGGAATTCGGGTGCCGGGCATCGTGCGCTGGCCAGGTCGTGTCGAAGCGGGTTCCAAAAATCGCTTTCCGGTATCAGGCATCGATATCTTGCCGACCTTTTGCGAACTGGCCGGGATCGAGGCGCCCAAAGATCGCACGCTCGATGGGGTTAGTCTGGCGTCGATGCTACGGGGGGAGGTCGCGAAAGTCGACCGACCGAAGCCTTTGTACTGGCAATACAATCGCGCTCGCAGTGAGGTCAAAGTGGCCATTCGTGATGGCGACATGAAAATGCTCGCCCGCTTAACCATGAAGCCTCCGATGACGCCCAATATCACCGCTGAGCGGATGGCGGTTCTCAAGACGGCTGGGCTGGAGCAATTTGAGATGTATGATCTGACCAAGGACGCCTCAGAAACCAACGATCTTGCAGCCGACGGTGGCGAACGCTTTGAAGCGATGAAGGCAAAAATGATCGGGCTCTACAAGGACGTGCAGTCCGACGCTCCGATCTGGCCGGACTGGGGCTACCTGCGCTACGAATCGGAGCGCATCGAGTGGCCGGACTACAAGGCTCTGCGTAAGCCGCCGGTGATGAAGTGAGGTAAATTCGCGTGGCGGAGTTACGTAGCGGCAATGGCTTGGAGAATGAATTCGTCCAGCCTAGTTTTGATAGATGCAAACGAATGGCTCAAAAGGAACTCGAATGACGCTTCGATTGGCAGTCGTCGCGTTGGGAGTGCTTACGCTTCCTGGGACGATAGCAAAAGCCGATCCTCTCGATGTTGATTGGGCGATCCGGGCCGGCGGTGGCGGAGCCGATAAGATCCGTGGATTGGCCGTGGCCGACGATGGCGCGATTTTCGTTGCGGGGGAATTTGGTCACCCTTCTGCTGACCTATTTGGGGAAGAGATTGAGAGTGCCGGCTTGCTCGATTTCGTGGTCGCCAAGCTGAATGCGGACGGTTTGCCGCTATGGGTGGCGACGGCTGGTGGCGCCAAAATCGATCGTGCGTATGGCGTCGCGCCGGCGGACGATGGCGGCTGCTTTGTCACCGGACACTTCGAGAGTGCCGAAATCGATTTCGGAAATGGGCAGGTGCTGAAAAATCAGGGCGAATACGACGCGTTCGTGGTGTGCTTTGACTCGCAGGGGGAATGTCAGTGGGCGTTCGGCTGCGGAGGCGGAGGCTATGATTATGGGCACGGAATTCATACCGATCACAAGGGCGGTTGTGTGGTGTCGGGGGCCTTTGCGGCGACGGGGCGATTTGGCAATACTACTTTCGTACATCCCAAGGGGCGTCGGGCGTTCTTGATCCATGTCGCAGCGGGCGGAGATATTCACTGGGTGCGCGAGGCAGGTGCCGCGATGGATGCGGGAACAATGAGCGGTCACAACGTCAGCTGCGATGCCGACGGCAATGTGTTTATGGCAGGGTATCAGCGCGGCGGTGCAGAATTTTCGGAGACGATATCGTTGCCCGGGTCCAAGATTCAGGACGTTTACGTGGCGCGCTACAACCTCAGAGGAGACGCTCAATGGGCGATCGGCACGGGCGGAAAAGCGGATGGCCTGGCAACGTCAGTGGCACCGGACGGTAGCGGTGGTTGTTATATTGGCGGCATGTTCGAAGGCGAAATCAGTTTCGCGGGAAAATCGGTTAGGCCTGAGGGCGGTCACGATGTCTACGTGGCGCGAATCGATGAACACGGGAAAGGTGTCTGGCTGCATCAAAGTGGAGGCGCGGGAACGGACTATGGACTGGGGATGACAATTGCGGGAGACGGCAGCGAGGGCTGTCTGATGACAGGGGAATTTTCGGAGAAGGTTACGATTCGTGGCAAGGGCAGCAAGCGTGGAACTGAAGTTAAAGGTGAAAAGGACGCTTTTGTGGCCAGCTATGGCAAAGACGGTGAGCTGTGTTTTGTCGAACTCTTTGGCGGCGTAGAAAACGATCTGAGCTATGCCATCGGGGCGGGACGAGAAGGGACGGTGGTGATCTCGGGGGCCTTTCGTAACCAGACAAAAATGGGACAAGTTGAACTGAAGAGCCGCAAGGTGAACGATATTTTTGTGACACGGTTGAAGAAAAAGTGAGGCGCTGGGATTGATCGCCTCCTGGTGGTGCATAGAGTGCATCACCGTTATGTTATGGATTCGTACTGCGAGCATGCCTGAGACACGAGCTGGATCCCGGAAGCGTTTGAGTTCTTTGCTGGGTGGTGATTGGATGTCGCTGTTTTGGTAGAAGGGCTGACGGCAAGGGCGGAGGGCTTCAGCAGATCGAGGTATCTTTCGCTATGCGCTGAAACCCGCCGAGGCTCTAGTTCAGGTTCACCCAACCAACTTAAAAAATGTCAAAGCCCTTAATTCCTATTCTAGCGATCCTGTTTCTTTGCGCGGGACTGTCGCCGATTCAAGCTCAGAACCAAAGCGCTCCGTCTTTGTCCGGTCATCCGGGACGCCCTTCGCGGGTGATTGCTTGCGAGGCAGAGGGCAATCAATCAGACGCTAATGCAGCGGCCCAACGCTGGAGGGCTCGAGGATTTACCGCAGATGTCCTTTGGATCCCGGCCTATTCGTCTCTGAGCGGAGCGAAGCTCTATCTGACCTATGTCGGCCCTTTCGATTACTTGGAGGAAAAAAAGGTCAAGAAGCAGGTCAAAAAAGTGCAGCTACACTACGGTGACGCCTATGCGATTAAGGTAGATCAGTCAGGTACGCGCCGAACGCTAAAGTAGGGGTGAGCCGCTACTGGCTTCTGCACGCTCGATAGCTGATTGGAGTTTTGCCTTTCCAGACGTGGTCCTGACACTTGGATGTATTTGGCGTGCCTCACTTCACTGCGGGGATTTGAAGCCTCGCGCAGAACCGCGGAGAACGCAGAGGAAGGGCAAAAAACTTTACGGATCTTCGCGAGGCAAAATTGGATGCGATCAATCTGGCCTGAAGGTAGGGTCAGGCGCCCTCGACTGACCGCGGATCATCCGCGATATTCGATGCATGCCGTCAGTAATGCGCGGCGCGCCCGGATGTCACGCCCGCCCAATGGTTCCACGATGGCATTCGCAAAGTTCGTTCTATTCTTGCCTGCCCTCCCTTATACTGTTCCATACTGTCACCTATTTTGTGTATAACTGGATGCTGATGTCAAAAGTCTCGCTCACTCTATCTTTGTGTTTAATCGTTATTGGTTCTGTGGTGGCAGAGGATGAGCGAACTGAAATTAGATCGCTTTCTGCCGAGTCGATCAGTCGGTTGATGGATGAGATGATTTGGGTGGAAGGCGGAAGTTTTTCCATGGGGTCAAATTCGGAGAAAGCTTCGTCGGCCGAGAAACCCGAGCACAGGGTGACCGTGGACGGATTTCGGATGGGAAAATTCGAGGTAAGCCAGGAGTTGTTTGAGGAGGTGATGGGTTGGAACAACAGTTACTTTCCCGGCAAGGGGCGTCCGGTAAACAATATCAGTTGGATGAACATTCAGTTGTTCATTGAACGTCTCAATAGCATGACAGGGAAGCACTTCCGGCTGCCGACCGAGGCGGAGTGGGAATACGCAGCGAAGGGTGGCCAGCTGTCGAAGGGATATCAATACAGCGGATCGGATACCATTGACGAGGTTGCCTGGTATGCCGGCAATGCCGAACGACGCGTCCATCCATCGGGTGGCAAAAAGCCGAATGAATTGGGTTTACATGATATGACGGGAAATCTTTGGGAGTTTTGTCACGACGATGCTGACATGCGTCCATATCCTGACAGAGCAAAGACTAATCCGTTGGTAGGAAGCTTTGACAAACCTTTTCCATCAGTCGCGAAGATCACGCGGGGTGGCGGCTACGAATTTGATGAAGATGAATCCCTTGTTTATCGCAGGGATGGCGCCACTCCCAATGTGAGGATGCCTGATATTGGGTTCAGGTTGGTGATGATTGGGAAATTGAAATCGGCTCCTGAGCAGTGACCATGAACAGGGGCGGAAACGAGATGCACGCCCTTTACGGGTCCTCGCATTTCTAGCGATTCACTCAGATTATCTTCTCACGTTTTGCGCTGTTTTGGATCTGGTTTTTCTGCTGACACGTAAGTATTCTGCCTCTACTGCGTCTCATTCTGCCCCATGACAGACTCTCGACAGACCCGTATCAAAAACGCCCTCTGGGGACTTTTCGCCGGTGATGCACTCGCGATGCCGGCGCACTGGTTCTACAAGATCCAGAATATCAAAGACACCTTCGACGGGGGGATCTCCCAATACGAAGCGGCTCCGCATCCCCATCCCGAGAGTTTCATGGTAGGCATGGGCTATCACCCGGACGTCAAGACAGCCCAATCACTGGGACGCCCCTATGACACGCTTCACGAGCACGCCCGCTTCTACGATACCTCTTTTTCCGACCTCGAGATAGCGACAGGTGAACGCGAGTCCGAACATGGCAATGCGACGCCGTCTCTCGAGGACCGCTATCACTACCACCATGGCTTGAAGGCAGGCGAAAATACCACCGCCGCGCAGCTCGTACGGGTGCTGCTTCGCTCCGTTGCCAAAGAGGGCCGCTATGATGAGGATGCCTTTCTCCGGGAATTCGTCGACTTCATGACGACGCCCGGAAACCTCAAGGATCCCTATCAGGAAATTTACCTGAGGACCTGGTTTGAGAATTTTTCCAAAGGCCGTCCCGCCCACAGCGCTGCCGAACGCCAGCGCCGCGTCTGGTCGATCGGATCGCATGGAGGAATGATCCGTCCACTCGTCCTTTCGCTCCTGGGCGAAACTGACTATCTCGCTCTTGGCATGGCGGTGGAGCATCAGAATCTGACGCACAGGTCCGAGAATGTGGCCGCTGCCCTCGGCATTACCGTGCCCCTGTTGCAGGATCTCATTGCCGGAGAGAATCCGATGCAGGCAGCGACGAAACGTTCCGCGTCCCTCCGCGTCCCGAAGATCACCGGTGAGGAAATGTTCGCGATGTATCGTGACCATCAAGGCCCCGGCAACATTCCGTCGAGGAAAATGTGGGAGCTGCATACCCAGCTCTCCGCCACCCGTTTTGATCTCGCCGCCATCGCGCAGGAGTCACCCGAAGGCCTTGTCCTGAAACAGCTCGGCACCGCCTGCTATCCCGAGCACGGCCTTCCGTTAGTGCTCTACTTTGCGGCCCATCACCAGTTCGATCCCGAGGCGGCCCTTCTCGCCAATGTCAACGCTGGTGGTGACAACGTGCATCGCAACGCCGTTCTCGGCTTGCTCGTTGGAGGCGCGACCGAATCGTTTCCGGAGCATCTGCGTGAAGGCCTCTCCGACAAGGACGCACTTCAGGAAGAGATCGACGCCTTCGTCGAAGTCGCCACGTCAGGGGAAGTTTGGTAGGGCGGGGGATTTCAAGATCTGTCGCAGGACCCGAATGGCATGTCCCTTTTTTGCCGTTACGCTTGAATCAGGGTGCGGAATTCCAGCGTCTGCGACTCCTGACGTCCGAAGCCGGTCAGCTCGAGTCGGTCGGAATAAAGGTCGACCACAGCGAAGGCGTTCTGGTCCTTCGTTTCGAGCATCCCGTCGAGAGTCAGGTAGTGAAAACCGTCGGCGTTGGCGTAGCCGCCGGCGTGGTTGTGGCCGTTGATGTAGAGCTTGGCAGCGCGGTGTTTTTGCAGGATTTCGTCAAGCGCTGTCGCGTTCCAAATTGAGTGGCCCGCGAATGGTAAAATCGGGTGATGGCCAAAAACGAGGGCAGTCTGATTCGCCGCTTTCGCCGCGATCAATTCGCCTTCGAGCCATGCGATTTGGTCGTCTCCTGGACGACCGTTCGACGGCTTGGCGGCTAGTGAACCCGCCGATTTCAGCTTCCCCAGTTCCGCCTCCGCAGCCTTGTCCTGCGCCGTGCTCGCAGGGTTCCGATAGGGGCTGATTTCGGTGGTGTCGATCACGATAAAGTGAAAGCCGGCCCGCCGAAAACTGTAGTAGCCGCGCTCGAGGCCGAGCTTGCCGGGGACCTGCGCTTTGAACTCGTCGGCGACGTCGAAGTCGTGGTTCCCGAGGGCGTGGCGAAGGGGCGACTTCAGCTTTTCCATGATAGGCGCGAGGTCGTCGAAACTTTCAAAATCGCGATCGATGAAATCACCGAGATGAAAGGTGAACGCCAGCTCCCGCCGGTTCAGTTCGTCGACGGCTTCGGCCAGCTTTCGCGGGCTCTCCCGATAAAATCTCGACCCTCGTGTTTCGGCGTCGGCGTATTGGCAGTCGGCCATCAGCCCGAACGAAAGCAGAGGCGTGCCCGCGGCCTTGGCCGTCGAGGTTACAGCAATCGTCGAGCCGGCCGTGGCGAGGAATTTGCGGCGTGTTTGCATCGGAATCCGAGGTTGGCGGATTTGGCTACTCAAGTCCAGCTTCCTGCTACTGCCGGGAAATTGTTTCTTTAAGTTCGATGTAACCACGCCGCCATCGATCAGGGTTGGAAGGGGGGCAATAGAATCACGTCAGGGGATAAACTCCACGCTGGGGCCGTTTTTTTCCGGGCTCATACGAAAGTAGTATCCGGCGAGATTGGCGATATTTCTACTGCGCCTGCAGCTGAGCGAGAATTACAAAAAGCTCGTTTGCCCTTTTCCTCACAGGGGTATTGTTGCGGGAAGTGAGTGACGAGACCAAAGCGAAGTTCCCTGAGAATACCCCACGACGGAAAAATGGTCCGTCCGTCGGAGGTTGGATCGTGCTCGCGATCGTTCTGCTGGCGGCTTTTTGGTTCGGATCACAGGCTCTTCGCAATGCTCAGCCCGCCGGTGTAGAGGGTGGTGGTGGATCAGCGGGAGGCAAGCAAGGGCCTCCGCCTGCTACCGTAATCGTTTCGTCTGTGGTTCAGAAACCCGTTCAGGAGCGTCGTCGCATTACGGGATCGCTTCGCGCGGTGCAACGCTCCGAGGTTGCCGCGCAAGAGTCAGGAGCCGTGAAACGCGTCCTGGTGGATGTGGGGGACTCTGTCAAAGCAGGGGATTTGCTGGTGGAACTGGACGATCGCCGGCTCAAGGCCTCTCTGGCCGAGGCAAATTCCCGTCTCATTGCCGCGGCTTCAGTCGTCGAGGAGAGAGTAGCGGAGGAAAATCGGGCTCTTATCGATCTGGAGCGGATGAAGGATTTGTTCCGAAGTAAAGCAGTCTCGGAAAGGGAGTTTCTGGATTCTCAACGGGAAGCCGCGGTTTCCACCGCTCAGAAAAATTCCGCCGAACAGGAGCGTGATGCAACAGAGAGCGCGAGAGACTTCCTTCAGGTCCGTGCGGATGACCTGGCCGTTGCGGCTCCTTTTGATGGACAGGTTGTCGATCGCCACGTCGATCCGGGTGAGTGGCTGTCGCCGGGTAACCCTGTCATTACCCTGATTTCTTCAGGAACGATCGAAGCTTGGATGAGCGTGCCAGAGCGATTTGTCGCGGAGATTTCCGCTCCTGCCTCATCTCTTGAAATCGTAGTTGATGGTAACGATATGCGGGTTCCTGCCAAAGCGATTAAACGCGTCGCGGACATTGATCCCGTAACGCGACTTTTCCCAGTGGTAGTGGAGATCGACAACCCGGATGGTGTGCTCGCCCCGGGACTTTCTGTTCACACTGATCTTCCCTTGGGAGAAGAAGAGGATCTGTCTGCCGTGCCAGTTGATGCGGTGATCGAGACTTTTCAGGGTGCTTCCGTCTTTCGTGTTTCTGAGGCGGAAGGAAGCGATTTGCCCATTGCCGATCGGGTTCCTGTCGAAGTTCGATTCCGGGAAGATGGACTCGTATTTTTGGAGCGCGGAGCGCTTCGACCCGGCGAGAAGGTGGTCGTTGAGGGGAATGAGCGTTTGTTTCCCGGGACTCCATTGATCATCGGCGTTTTACCGAAAAAAGCTGCTCTGGAAGTAGTGGAAGAACTCAAACCCTGATCGAAGGCTCTGATGATCAAATATGCCATCGATCAACCGATCACCGTTGCTGTTGCGGTCTTGTTGAGTGTGTTCGCAGGTCTCCTCTCCGTCACGCGGGTACCGATCCGGATGACTCCCGAGGTCGAGTCGGTCGTTGTCTCAGTCGTGACCAATTGGGAAAGCGCTTCAGCGGAAGAAATCGAAAGTGATATCGTCGAGGAGCAGGAAAAAGTTCTCGGTGAAGTGACCGGCCTCAAGGCAATGACCTCGACGAGCGCGGCGGGTCAGGGGACGGTTCGTCTGGAATTCGAAACAGGAACGGAAATCAAAGGGGCTCTTTCCGAAGTGTTGCAGAAACTCGACGAGGTGCCCGGCTATCCGGAAGGTGTCTTGCAGCCAGTCGTGGAAGGGGTCGATCCGGAATCGGTTGACTACATATCCTGGATCGGGCTCGCCTCCACCGACCCTGACTTTCAGCCGGCCCACCTCTATGACTTTATGGAGCGAAGGCTTCAGCCTCGTTTTGATCGATTGCCCGGCGTTTCGCAAGTCGGAATTCGGGGAGCGGTTCAATCGGAGTTGCACATCATTGTCGACCCGATCGCGATGGCAAATCGTCGGATTACATACACCCAGCTGAGGTCTGCGATTGAGAGTGCCAATGTGGATGTATCGGCGGGTCGAATTGCCGAAGGAAAACGCGATATTCGTGTCCGCAGTACAGGGCGGTTTCAGAATCCGGGAGAGGTCGAGAAAATGATCCTGACCCGGAATGAGTCGGGGCCGGTCTATCTCGGCGATATCGCCGAGGTGGAGGAGGCCTACAAGGAGCCTTCGAGTTGGGCGCGGGCACGCGGGTATCAAATGCCGTTCTTCAATTTCCAGTTGGAGCGGGGCGCCAACTTGCTTCAAACAATGGAAGCTCTCACCGAAGAAGTCGAAGCGCTGAATGCTCCTGGGGGATTGCTGGAGAAAAAGGCGTCAGAGTTAGGGCTCAATGGAACTCTGGAGCTGATCAAGACCTACGACTCGACAACCTACGTTCGGGATGCGGTTCAGCTCGTTCGGTCCAATCTGCTTCTCGGTTCAATTCTTGCGACAATGACCCTGCTTTTCTTTCTGCGGAGCTTTCGCAGTGTCGGCATCATTGCCATCGCGATTCCGGTCTCCGTGATTGCCTCGTTTGTCGTTCTGGTAGCACTAGGTCGGTCGATTAATATCATCTCTCTCGCCGGTCTCGCTTTTGCCGTGGGTATGGTCGTCGACAATGCCATTGTCGTGATCGAGAATATCTACCGTCACCTTGAAATGGGGAAGCCGGCACCGCAGGCGGCGCTGGATGGAACCCGGGAAGTCGCCGGAGCGGTGGTTGCTTCGACGCTCACCACGATGGCGGTATTTTTCCCGATTCTTCTGATCCAGGAAACGGCGGGCCAGTTGTTCCGTGATATTGCCCTGGCAATCATGGCCGCTGTCGGATTGAGCATGCTCGTTTCGATTTCAGTAATTCCAGCAGCATCAGCGCGTTTTCTGCACCGGAGCGACGTGAATGATTCCGGAGGAAAGACTGCTCTTGGGCGATTCATTTCCCGGCTCCTGGCGCCCCTGATTCACTTTGTCGAATCATTGCCGCGTTGGGTCGCCGCGATTGTTTCCGTGGGAACGAAAACGTGGCCCCGCCGGATTGCGATCATCTTCATCTTTGGCTCCGTTACGATTTTTGGAACCCGCGTCCTGCTTCCTCCGCTCGACTATCTGCCGACCGGAAATCGAAACATCATTTTTGGTCTTCTCTTCCCGCCCCCCGGATACAACCTCGAACAACTTTCGGAGATGGGAGAGCGTCTTGAAGAACGGATTCGACCTTCCTGGGAAGTGACCGAAAACAAGTTCGGTATCGAGAAGGTCATCGAGGAAGAGAATGGGGAGTTAACCACTCCTCACGATGAGAGGGAACCGGTTCCCTACAGCATGGGCGGTCCTCCGGGAGCAACTGTGATGCCACCTCCGTTGGATCATTACTTTCTCGTCAGCTTCGAAGGGCGCATGTTTCACGGCGCAATTTCGCAGGACAAAAAGAAGGCGGTCGATGCGGTGCATTTACTGAATTATGCGACCTCTGGAGTCGCTGCGCCCGACACGATTGCGTTTGCGTTTCAAATGCCTCTTTTTCGGATTGGCGGAACGACCGGATCGGCGATCAAGATTGATCTGACCGGAGATGATCTCGATGAAGTCAGTGGTGCCGCGGGTGCCCTGTTCGGAACCCTGATGGGACAATTTGGTCCCGGAACTCTCAAGCCGGAGCCGCCGAATTTTTCGCTACCGCTTTCCGAGTTGCGGATCGTTCCTCAGGACAAACGGCTTCGGCAGTTGGGGATGACTCGAGCTGATCTGGGTTTGGCGGTGCAGGCGAACGGGGACGGAATTCTACTTTTCCGTGACTACGAGCAAAATGGAGAGCTTAAGGACATGAAGATCCTGAGCCGATATTCCCGCGGTGACGCTGCGATGGAAAATTTCCTCGAGGCTCCAGTTGCGACGCCTCAGGGAGCGGTGGTCGATTTTGGCAGCATCGCAACTCTCCAGCGGGTGCGGGGCCCGGATGAAATTCGTCACGTGGATCGCCTGCGCGCTGTTACGATCGAATTGACTCCGCCTGCCGGCATGCCTTTGGAGAACGCCATTGAGCAAGTGGAAGAAACCGTGAACGGGCTTCGTGCCGGTGGAGCAATTCCCTCATCGGTCAGTATGAATCTCTCCGGATCCGCAGGAAAACTGAACGAAATAAAGACCGTCTTGCTCGGTGATGGAAGTTTGTTAGGAACGGTTTCGAGCACGCTCTTTCTGGCTTTCTTTGTGATCTACCTGCTGCTCGTAATTCTGTTCCAGAGCTGGACCTATCCGATGGTGATCATGATCAGTGTTCCTCTTGCGACTTTCGGTGGCTTTATCGGGTTGGCCCTGGTGCACACCTGGAGCGAGATAGATCCCTACTCGCCAGTGCAGAATTTGGATATGCTCAGTATTCTTGGGTTTGTCATTCTCGCCGGCGTCGTGGTCAATAACGCGATTCTGATTGTGCACCAGACGCTGAACTTTATGCGGGATGATCCGAAACTGGACCCGCAGGCTGCGATTTACCAATCGGTTCAAAGCCGTGTCCGTCCTATCCTGATGAGCACTTTGACCAGTGTCGGTGGAATGCTTCCTCTGGTGATTCTTCCTGGAGCGGGATCCGAGCTGTATCGAGGGCTCGGAGCGGTGGTCGTGGGTGGCCTCGTTGTCTCGACCGTGTTTACGCTTTTTCTCGTTCCCACCGTCCTAAGCGCGATGTTTGCCTTTCGACGCGACGACTCCATAGTGGTCGCGTCAGGGGAGGGGACGAGCGATACGGAACACCCTGGAGATGCGCCTGCCTAAGGGTTTGAACTTCACTTTGGCCCACACTTCTTTCTATATGCAGAAGACTGAAACACGCACTTTTGTCGCAATGATCGTCGCAGTTTTTGCGATGCTTGCGTCGGGCTGTGTTGTTGATCCGTCTGAATTGAGTGACTCTACAATCCAAGCGGGGAGCGCGTATCGAAATGGAGAGGTGAAGCGGCCAATGCTTCCGGTTGGACGCTGGTGGGGTTGCTTTGACGATGCCGAGTTGAACCGGCTCATGAAAAAGCTCGATCGGGACAATCCGTCGCTTGCGGTGGCTCTTGCCCGTTACGACCGGGCACGTGCCGAACTGGGGTTGGCAAAAGCGGACGGTGCTCCCAAGATCCGCGGCGACGTTCAGGCCCAAAGGAAACGCGATTCTTCCAGTGGTGTTTTTGTTCCCACTGATTTGACCTACAACGAATTTAGGTCGGCATTGAATTTGGAATACGAGATTGATCTCTGGGGGCGCGTTCGTCAAACCGTGGCAGCGGCGGAAGCGGAGTCGGATGCTGCGGAGGCAGACTGGGCGGCTGCGCGGCTCTCGATTCGAGCGGAGTTGGCGAGAAACTATTTCCAACTGCGATTTCACGATTCCGAGCTTTCGGTGGTTCGGGAAAGCCTCCGCCTTCGCGAGGAAAATCGAAAGCTCGTCTTGGCGCGGGTCGAAGGGGGGGAAGCAACGGATTTGGATTTGGCCCGTGCCGAAACTGAACAGGAGGCGACTCGCGCAGAAATGCTTCAATTGGAGCGAATTCGGGCTACCTATTTTAACGCACTTGCCGCCCTCGTGGGAGAAGTGCCGGCGACGTTCTCGCTGAGGGACGGCCAAGTGAAATTGCCACCCGGGATTCCTTCTGGCATTCCATCGGAATTACTGAGTCGTCGCCCGGACATTGTTGCTGCAGACCGACGCATGGACGCCGCCGCTGCCAGAATCGGAGCGGTTCGGGCGACCTACCTGCCTCGCATTAATCTGGTTGGGGCGGGTGGTCTTTCGAGCCTGAGTTTGGCTGACTTTTTTGATCCCTCCAGCCTCTTCGGGGAAATTGGCCCTCAGATCGAGATTCCCCTATACAACGCCGGTCGGTCCGGTCTCGACGAAGATCGTGCTTTCGCCGAATCTGACGAAGCGGTTGCGTTGTACCGGGAATCGGCGCTCGCGGCTTTTCGCGAAGTGGAGGATGCGCTTTCCGGAATTCGATTTCTTGACCGGGAGATTGAGGCACATCGTTCGGCTGCCGGTTCGGCAGAAAGAGCAGCCCGCCTTTCGTGGAAACGATACGAGGGCGGACTGGTTAGCTTTCTTGAGGTGGTGGATGCGGAGCGAACTGCGCTCGCGGAGACCCGACAATTGGTTCAGGCGAAATCGGCTAGGTTGCTCGAAACCGTACAGTTGATTCAAGCGCTTGGGGGAGGTTGGGAGATGCCTCAACCCGAAGCCGCGGCGCATCATCGCGCGGCAGCGGCCCCGTGAAGGCCTTGTTCGATGAAAGTCAGTTAGGGACTGGAGGAAAGCCGATTGACAGGTGGCGGGGTCCGGCAAGAATGGCACGGTTTTATGCGAAAAACCAACGGTGCGCGTCACCCTGTAGCCGCTAGGCAGGGGCCCCCTCAGTCTCCTTGAGGCCGGGAAAGATATTCCGAGTTCAACCGGAGCCCGAGATCGCAGACCCCGGGCGCTGGGATCCAGCAACAGAAATGTCTCGCGCAGAGCCGCGGAGGCGCAGAGGAAGAGAATAAAACTCTACGGCTCTGCGTGCGGCCAACACAGATCCGTTTCGTCCCAGGCAACCGCGCTTCGGTCAATGTCACTGTTGCCTGATCTCATGAAATCGTGTTAAAACACGATCTCTTGAAAAAATGAAAAACCTTTACGTCAGACTATCAAAAGTTACCTCAACGGTTTGCATCGCTGCGGTCAGTTGCACTGTTTCAGCGCAAGAGCCTGAACTTCCTCCCGTCGCCGTTCCGGGAAAGGGGGCACTCGTCTCATCTGAACACATCTTTGATGTGACGAACAAGCCCACCAAGGAGAGCCACGCCTCGACCATTGTCGAAACTCCAACCGGCTTGGTAGCGGCCTGGTTTGCGGGCACGCGAGAGAGAGATCTCGACGTGGGGATTCTGATGTCTCGCCATGATGGCGAAAGGTGGAGCGATCCTGTCGAGGTCGTCAACGGAGTTCAGTCTTCGACTCTCCGGTATCCCACCTGGAACCCGGTGCTCTTCCAGCCAGCCGATGGCCCCTTGATGCTCTTTTACAAAGTCGGCCCCCATCCTCGAACCTGGTGGGGCATGCTCACGACATCTGACGATGACGGAGCAACCTGGTCGTGGCCCACCAAGCTGGGGGATGCTTATGCGGTTGGTCACCTTCTTGGGCCGGTGAAAAACAAACCGGTTCAACTTGAGGATGGCACCATCATTTGTCCTTCGAGCACCGAAATCGAATACGACGATGGAACGTCCGCCTGGCGCGTTCATTTCGAGGTTTCCCGTGACTCAGGGAAATCCTGGGAGGTGATTGGACCGATTCACAATGGCAAAACTTTCCATGCGATCCAGCCCAGTATCCTGACCTATGCCGATGGGCGCATGCAGGTGCTCTGTCGCAGCCGGGAAAAACGAATCGTGCAAAGCTGGTCGGAGGATGGGGGTAAAACCTGGAGCGGGTTGAGTGAAACCTCGCTACCTAATCCCAATTCAGGAACCGATGCCGTGACCTTGAAAGATGGGCGACAATTGCTGATCTACAATCACACCGAGGGCATCATAAAGCAGGATGATGGCCCTATACTGAAGCCTCGCCGCATGCTGAACCTGGCGATCTCTTCCGATGGCGAACACTGGAAACCAGTGATGACTTTGGAGCACGAAACCGGGGAGCACCCTCAGGACGAAGAGCGACGCCGGCACTTTGGGGAATACAGTTATCCCGCGATCATCCAAACCGCCGATGGCATGGTTCATCTCACCTACACCTGGAATCGTGAAGGGGTGAAACACGCCGTCGTCGATCCGCAGAAGCTTTGAAACCAGGTATGAAATGCATCATTTACGCGCTTGCCGCTTTTGCGACCCTCGCGGTGGCGCCAAATACCCTTGGGAGTGATCCTGCTGATCGACCTAACATTGTTTTCATCATGGCTGACGACCTCGGCTATGGCGATATCGGCTGTTACGGCTCTCAGGTGAACCGGACACCGAACCTCGATCGCCTAGCTGCTGGCGGAATACGATTTACCGATTTCCATAGCAACGGCCCGATGTGTTCACCGACCCGGGCGGCGTTTCTGACCGGGCTCTATCAGAGCCGTTTCGGTCGTAGGTTTGAATCGGCCTTGAGCGGCGCTCGACACGATCCCGGTTTGCCTCTTGATGCCGTTACGATCGCAGAGGTGCTCAAGGGAGCTGGATACGCGACGGGGATGTTTGGGAAATGGCATTTGGGATATGCCGCCCCTTTTTTGCCGACTAATCAGGGCTTCGATGAGTTTCGCGGGCTCGTATCCGGAGACGGCGATTTCCACACCCAGATCGATCGCTCGGGAGATGAAGATTGGTGGAAGGACGGGGACATCGCCATGGAAGAAGGCTACACCACGGATCTCATCACACGGTATAGCATTGACTTTATCGAGCGGCATCGCGACGAGCCCTTTTTTCTCTACGTGCCACACCTCGCCATTCACTTTCCCTGGCAAGGTCCCGACGATCCTCCGCATCGAGAATCGGGGACGAGCTATCACAAAGAGAAGTGGGGAGTGATTCCCGATCGGAATAATGTCCGCCCCCATGTCACCGCGATGATCGAGCGTCTCGATCACAGTGTCGGAGAAATTGTCGCGGCTCTGGCGCGGTTGGCTCTCGCGGAAAATACGCTGGTGGTCTTCACTTCCGACAACGGAGGCTATCGCGACTATGCCGGTGGCTTCGAAAACATTTCCGATATGGGGCCACTGCGGGGTGAGAAAGGCACCATTTATGAGGGAGGACACCGGGTTCCGGCAATTTTTTGCTGGCCTGGAAAGATTGAGCCTTCCGTATCGGATGAAACCGCGATGACCTTCGATTTGTTTCCGACCTTTGCGGCTTTGTCAGGAGGCGGCGTTGAAGCCGTTACGCCACTGGATGGCGTCGAGCTGAATCCGCTCTTATTCGATGGAAAGGCTTTAGCTGCCCGATCACTGTTCTGGCGAATGGGTTCGAGCAAAGCAGTCCGGCGAGGGCCGTGGAAACTTTGTGTCCAGGCAAAGGGCGGTCCGGAACTCTTCAATCTGATAAGTGATCTTAGCGAACAGAGCAATCTCGCCAATTCTCAACCCGAAGTGCTGGCTGACTTAACCAAGGCATTGTCGAGATGGGAAGCAGATGTCGATCAATCGGCAAAGTCTTATCCCTGAACAGACCGTCTGATCCTTTTATGAAACCGTTCGTTCCAGTTCTTGTTTTCCTGCTGCTGTTAATTGCTCCCGTCGCACTTCGCTCGGCGGAAGATCGCCCCAATATCATTTTCATCATGGCCGACGACCTCGGCTATGGAGACATGGGGTGTTACGGCCAGGAACATCTCAAGACCCCGAATCTGGACCGACTGGCTTCCGGGGGATTGAGGTTCACTCAGGCTTATGCCGGCGGTCCGGTCTGTACCTCGTCGCGCTGTGTGCTCATGACCGGTTTGCACAATGGTCATACGGCGGCTCGCGACAACGTGCCTCATTATTCCACCTACCTGGTCGGGGCCGATATCACGGTGGCCGAAATCCTGAAAACGGTGGGCTATCGCTGCGGCGGGGTGGGGAAGTGGTCTCTCGGAGATGCCGATACCGAGGGACGAGCCACCAAGCAGGGATTCGATTCGTGGTTCGGCTATCTCAACCAGGATCATGCGCATTACTACTACCCTGAGTATCTGGATGACGACGAATCTCGCCATGAGTTGACCGGCAATACGGAAGATCGCGAACATTACAGTCACGATCTCCTGACGGAGCAAGCCCTCAAGTTCATTGGCGAATCAAAGGACGGCCCCTTCTTTTTCTACGCGGCCTACGCTCTGCCTCATTTTTCGGCGAAGGACGAAGATCCCGATGGATTGACTGTTCCCTCGACTGATCCCTATACGGATCACGCATGGGAGGAGAAGTCGAAAAAGTATGCTGCCATGGTTCATCTGCTCGATCGCGATGTGGGCCGAATCGTGAAGCTGGTGGACGATCTTGGCCTGGCCGAAAAGACTCTGATCATTTTCACGAGCGACAACGGAGGGCATTCCACAGTGCATGAGCGATTCAAGACGAGCGGTCCGCTGCGAGGGTTCAAGCGGGACCTTACCGAAGGCGGCATTCGTGTCCCTTTCATCGCTCGATGGCCTGGCACGATACCGACGGGAAAAATCAGCGACGAAGTGATCGCTTTTCAGGACATGCTTTCGACCTTCGCTGAGTTGGCCGGTGCCTCGGCTCCCGAAAATCAGGATGGCGTCTCAGTCGTATCCGCTCTCAAAGGTGGCCAATGGAACGCGGAACGAGACTATCTCTATTGGGACTACGGACACTGCCGCGGCAAAAACTACGCCCAAGCTGTTCGCTTGGGAGATTGGAAGGGGATTCGCCCGATCAAGACCGGCATCATGGAACTCTATGATCTCCCGAATGATATAGCCGAAATTAATGACCTCGCGGCGGAGCGGCCTGACATGACCAGGAAAATCGCAGCAATCATGGATCAAGCCGTCACCCCGAATCCCCGATATGAGGTAGGGACGATCTATCGCGGCGGCCCAATCTGGAAGAAGGAAGAATAGACCGGGGTAGGAAGGTCTCAAGCAGAGGCGCAGGAATAGGAATAAACTATGCGGCTCTACGGGCGGCAAAAAAGAGCCGTATTATCCCCGAAAATGGTGCTTAAGTCTGTGGCGCTCTTGCCTTAGCCCTTCTGCCTTTTCCTGACAATTATTCGGCGATCAGTTCCACTCCAGATAAGATCGGCTGTCGCGTGGAGGAGGGAGATTTCTTCAGGGTGATTTTCAGAACATCGGCGACGCGGATATCTTCGAATCGCTTGACGAGCCCTTGATCTTCTCCTGTTGTTTTTGCCAGATCAACGTTTCTTAAAACGGTCTTATCCTGAATCGCTACGTCGAAAACGCGCTCACCGGGCTTCAGCAAATCGGGCTCTGCGAAATACAGGAGGACAGAATAACTCTTTCCCGGGGCCGATTTCACCGGCGTGCTCTGCACAATTTCGGTGTCCATCTGCATCGTAAGCTTCGGGGCACCCTTGGCTCTGGATTGGGCAACCCGCTTTCCCTTGCCGGTGATGATGAAGGCGATGGCGTTGCCGGGCTTCCAGCCGGGACGGGCGATGACTTCGGTGACGAGCAATGCCAAATCGGGTGTGGTTTGCCCGGGGCCGGCCTCGCCTTCATTGATCCAGGGCTCGGGAGACCATGAAACGGAGGCTTCAGTTTGCTTTCGACGGGAAATGTTTTCGGCCTGCGGGTTGAATTCCTCCGCGCTGTCGGTCGCTTCGGCGCGGATGGACAGTTGAGTCGGATCCGAACCGGTCTCATCGACGGTGAATTGGATGAAGGTCGGAGGTATTTTCTGTCCGCGTTTGATCTTCATGTCGCGAAAACGGACGCCAACGACTTGGGTCGATTTTTCTCTAGTCAATTCCAGATCGCTGCTGGTAATTGTCACCTTGCCGGTCGCAGATTCCTCGCCGGTGTCAGAGCTGTGGTCGGCGACGATGATACCGGGCTGCGATGAAGTTGAGATTGAGTCGCTCTGTGTTTCCGGGCGAATGATAATGCTCTGAACGTTGCGAGCTCCGGAGGCCATGACCCACGGTAGATCGGTTCCGCTGATGGCAGAGGTATGTTGTCGGAAATATTCCAAACCTTTGCCTGCTACCTCAATATCAACGAAGGGGGAATTGCCGCCGACGGAAGGGTAGTCAATCCACATCGTACCGGCACTGGACTGTCGATCGCCGGGGGCTCCGAGATTGATGCCGAGTCGGCTGATCGAATCGGTGCTTCTATCGGAACCGCCGAGCAGGCTGGAGGTCCACAGTTCGACATCGGGCATGTGAATCAGGGCGAGCGAGGTCTGGTTCTGATACGAGCAGCTACAGGTGCGGGTGTAGTCGGGGGCGTTGAGGACTCCGTTGGCGACGACGAGATTGGCGGTGCAACCGGATTTGAATCCACCGAAGCTACCGATGCCGGTGGGGTTCTCCAAGTCGTAGTAACTGGCTGCGCCGTCGCGGAAGGTCAGAAAGTTTTCAGAGGCGATGATCGAGTTGCAGCCTTTGCCGCGGACGATCCGCCACGGCTCTTCGGCCCCGGTGATCGGATTGAGGACCGTTTGATCGGAACCGTCGAGTAGGCTGAACACGGTGCTGATGTTGCCTTTGTCTTTTTTATTTGAGTGCTGATCGGCGTTGGCAATAATCAATTCATTGTGGAGGATGCACGGCCCTGAATAACTGAGGTCTTTGCGCTGCCAGACGATGTCCCCACTTTTGCCTCGATAGGTGATCATGCCCTGATTCACTTCATCTTTCAGTCGGTCGCTGGCCTTGGCACCGGCCTGGAGGAGGATGTCGTGTTTCTTTGAGTAGCTGAGCCAGGATCCGAAAATATCCTTGTGGTGGGCCCATAGTTGTTTTCCAGTGCGGCTGTCGACAGTGATAATTCGGTAGGTGTCAGGAACGGCCACTCCGCGTCGCTTTATTTTGTCTTCAGCGCTCTTGGGTAGTTTGTCGAGGCAGTGGATCCGACCGTTGCCGGCGACGATCCCGTTGTGGAGAAAGCTGTGATGAGCGTCGATTTCCCAGAGCTTATCGCCGGTGTGGCGGTCATAGCCGACTAGTCCGGCGCTGGCCGAATAGTCTTCGATGGATGGGACCACCGCTTCGCCATCAGCAGCGTATTTTTGGCTGAAATTGGCAAAACCATTACCGCCGATCAGGGTGTCTTCGTAGATGCCAATAAATCCCCATTTCGGAGCTTCACTCTGCCCGGGAGACTTGGTCAGACGAATGACCCTTTTGGTTTCGCCTGTCTGTGGATCAAGGACGTGGCAGCCATCGTCGATTGCCAAATAGATCGCTTCTTCGGTGGCGACGTAGTTGGCTCCCCGGCCGTTCGCTCCGGGAATGTGCTTTTGGTTGTAGGCCGGATCGAGCGGCGTGTCTGCATAGGTTTCGTTGTAGTAGATACCGAAGGTGCCGAGGTCGTCGAAGTGGCGGATCCAGAGGACTCGGCCGGTGTAGACGTCGCGGGCGCTGATACTGTTGATGCCCTCAATAAACATGCGTCCGCCGATGACCTGTTCGGGCGGGCCATGGCCGTGACGGGGGAGGACGTTCGCATTGGAACTGCCGCCAAACCAGAGGACGCCGAGTGGGAGTTTTAAGCGGCTGTCGTCGGATTTAACGGAATTGGCGATATCGCCATATTGGTGGGTCCAGTCGGCGGAATCGGGGAGGGCACCGTCCCGGAAAACGATCAGACTGGAATCATTCTCTGTGATCTTCCCGCGTTTCAGATCGGCCTTGTCGACCAGTCCTCGAATCGCGGGATCAAGTGAGAGCGCTCCGCCATAGGGGCGCACCGAGTTGTAGAGGGTTTCGAGTTCGCTTTTTGTGAGTTCCCCGACGGAGGGACTGACATGCACGAGATGGGCGATATAGGGAGGCGCTTTAAAAGTGGCCGGGGTGCCTTGATGAATGGTGATGCGGTTACCGTAAAGACCGGCTGCATCGAATCGCCGCTGAAGTTGTGAGACTTTCTCCGCGTCAGATTCAACCGCAATGATGCGCAGATCAGAGCCGGTGATCACTGACTCAAGGAGTTCGATATCGTCGATGCCATACCAAAGGCAGTAGCCGTCGCTGGCCTTTGTTTGCGCTAAGAAATCTGCGGCGCGCGCTGCGGCGGTGGCGATGGGTTTCTGCATCACCCGAACGATCGTTCGATCGGAATGTGGACCTGCGCCGAATGCCATAATCCGACCATCAAGGGTCACGGCGAAAAGTTTCCCATTGGCGGCGAGGAGGCGTTGGATATTTCCTTCGACCTTAAGAGTCCAGGCGGGAGCTCCTTCATGCCCGCTGTCGGAGAGAGCGATAGCGGTAAGGGAGTTCACACCGCCGGCATAGAGCTTGTTTCCTGCTTTGATCAGATCGCCGCTACCGTCGGCTACGATCGACCATACCTGCTTCCTTTTCGCATCGAACACCTGGACTACTTTTTTTCCGGTGTGGTGGGACGTATAGAGGTAGTTCGGGGTGAGAACAGGCTCATTGCAGGTGAATGACTCCTTTTTGCCGTCGGCGAAATCGTAACTGCAAACACCCCGCTCGCGGGTGTGGACAAAGTATT